>CACZZQ010000013.1 GCA_902785695.1 uncultured Prevotellaceae bacterium
AGGAAAGAATTATGATTTTAACACTTAATTTTTGGCGTGTTTTTGGCGTGATATTATAAATTGATTTATATCAAATTATCATTATGCTTATATTGATTAATTTCTGTTTCTCTTGTAATTCAGGCGTTTATGTAAAAGTATAACAAAAATGATAAATTTCAGTCTCAATACATGTTGGCGCCTCATCCCGACATGAACAAAGTCGGAAAGCAAAGAAAGTGGTTGATTTTCAGCCACTTTCTTGTTTTTAATTCCAATAATGTTGTTCGTACTATTGCAAGTTTGGATTTTTTTTTGTAGTTTTGCAAACAAATCGATAAAACTATATTTTGTGACTACAACCACTCTTGTTATGAAAGAAGAGTTACTCAAGTTAAAACAGATATTCAGCCACCGTGTTGTATTACTGGCTGCAGTCGTTATGATGGCTGCCATGAGTGTACAAATAAAGGCGCAGAATTTCCCTGTGGGCGTTGTAAGCACTCAGGACTCAGTTAAGGGCTTTCAGTTAGGCATCATCTCGTCTGTAGCCCCAGATGGAGGTCGTGGTGTGCAGTTTGCTGGTGTCTCAAACACATCGGTCGGTGTTTTCAATGGTCTGCAGCTTGGCGGTGTCACCAATATCACCCGCGGTATGAATCGTGGTCTACAGCTAAGTGGCATCCTGAATGTGTCATTGGATGAGATGCGAGGCTGGCAATGGGGTGCCATTAACTATGCCGACACGCTGAACGGTGTGCAGATGGGTGTATTCAACGTAGTGAGCAGGCATCCACGTGGATGGCAGGTGGGTCTGGTTAACCTGTCGTACGACACCATTGGGCATAAGATTGGTTTGGTGAACGTGAACCCGAATACCGATATTGACCTGATGCTCTTTGGCGGTTCAGCAAACAAGAGTAATATTGCTCTACGCTATCGCAATAAGAGTACTTACAATATTATCGGCTTTGGTACCCACTATATGGGTCTCGATTCTAAGTTCTCAGGAGCCTTGTTCTATCGTTTGGGACAGTACTATCAACTGTCGCCGAAATGGAGCCTGAGCGCTGATCTGGGTCTCTATCATGTGGAGACTTTCGAGCAAAACAGCAGCGACAAGCCTGCGCGCCTTTATTCCTTGCAGGCCCGTGTGAATGCCGACTACCAGATAAGCCGTAAGCTGGGTGCTTTCGCTTCAGTAGGATGGGAGGAGACACGCTATTACAACCATAACGAGAGCTATCATAGCAGACCGTTGGTGGAATTAGGATTGGCATTCCGACAGCCGCGTGACCAGCATGATACGTGGAAGCGTGCATGGGAGGCGAAGAGAAAAGCAGTGGT
Source organism: uncultured Prevotellaceae bacterium (assembly GCA_902785695.1). Classification (GTDB taxonomy): domain Bacteria; phylum Bacteroidota; class Bacteroidia; order Bacteroidales; family Bacteroidaceae; genus Prevotella. The sequence goes on from CACZZQ010000013.1 coordinate 1,327, forward strand.
CTATGCTGACTCCACGATGGCACTGCCTGTAGAGAAACGCTATTGGCAGGCCGCTGCCGAGGCTACCGGCATCAATGTGGGTGTGCAGTTGTTCGACCGTTATGCGCTGAAATCCGACTTTGCCCAGACCACGCTACGCACCCTGAAGCGCAACTTCACCGACGGCATGGTGTGGGATAATGATTTCTTCATTACCAACTTGTTTGCCCATCCTTATCATGGCAACCTCTACTTCAACGCCGCACGCACCAATGGTCTCTCGTTCTGGGAGTCGGGTGCATACGCTCTTGGCGGTTCGCTGATGTGGGAGTTCTTGGGTGAGACTGAGCCACCAGCTATCAACGATGTGATTGCCACCAGCTGTGGTGGTATGGCTATTGGTGAGATGAGCCATCGTCTGAGCCTCACCGTCCTCGATGATCGCGATATGGGAACCCGTCGTTTCCTGCGCGAAGCTGCTGCTGCCATCATCAACCCCATTCAGGGCTTGCATCGTATCTTTAGTGGCGATGCATGGCGCGTGCGTCACGACCACTATCGCTATCATGACTATAGCAAGATACCCGTTGACGTATCGCTTAGCGTTGGTTGGCGTTATCTGGCTGACGATGGTGCCCTGTTCCGTGGTGTCCACGCTCCTTATGTCAACATGACGCTGACCTATGGAAACGCTGTCGATGGTGAGCGTCATTCCATGCCCTACGACTTCTTCGACATAGAGATGAATTCCTCATTTGGAGGTGGACAGCCTTTCGTTAATACTTTGAACATTGTAGGCCGTTTGTGGAGTACGCCCATCCTTGACAAGACCATCGCCGACGGTCAGGATATGGCAGGTGAGTTTGGTATATACCAGCATTTTAACTACTACGATGCCGAACCCATTGAGAATGGCTCTGAGCTGACGCCTTATCGTATCAGCGAGGCGGCAGGTTTTGGTCCTGGCTTCATTCTCTCGTTGCCACATACGGGCCGAATGTCCAAACTCGAACAACGTGTTTTCCTCAGTGGCATACTGTTAGGTGGTACTAAGAGTGACTATTTTAATGTCATCGAGCGCGACTATAACATGGGCAGTGGATTCAGCATCAAGTCAAAGACACAGGTTGACTTTGGCAAACTCGGTCGCTTTGTACTCAATGCCAAGTACTTCCGCTTATACACCTGGAAGGGATATGAGAATAAGGACTTGCAGCCTTATGCTGACGGTACTGCCGACCTGCATTACCTGAACGTGCAAGGCGACAATAGTAATGCTGCACTGCTTGTGGTGAACCCTGTGATGGAATTCCACCTGGCCCGCCAGTGGTCTCTCACCCTCTCTGGTTCATATTATAGCCGTCGTACGCACTACAACTATTATTATGACAAGAGCCAGGTTCTGCATCAGAATAGTACGGTACATGCTAATACGTTTGAAACTAAAATAGGAATCACCTGTCGCCTATGAGACTTCTGTTCTTTTTACTCTTCACTTTGTTACCCTCGATCACTTGGGCACAGACTGATAGACAAATTAGGATGCGCATAGATAGCACGCTCACGGCAAGATATTATAAGACATCCTATGACACAAACTACGTCGCTCGTCCTGAGGGGAAATTGACATTGAAGGTAAAGCTGAACCAAACGGGAAACGACTTCCATGCGAAGGGAACGGTAAACGACATCTATTGCAAGGCAGACCTTAAAACGAGCCATAAGACCACGATGAGCTTCGACGTTTCCTATCGTGGCCTTTCAGCCTCTGTGGCCATCAATCCAGCCAAGATGAGCGGAGCCTACAAGGACTATGAGTTCAATTTCAACTACTACAGCAGCCGCCTGAGCCTCGATTTCAGCTATCAGCGGTCGGAATCGCTGGCTGGCGACATCACCCGTGATGATCGTGGGCTACAGACAATGGAGTCAGGCGACCTCACTCTGAAGGTCATCAACCTGGCGGGCTATTATACCTTCAACTACCGCCGCTTTTCCTTTCCTGCATCGTTCAGTCAGAGTTACATCCAGCACCGTTCGGCTGGCTCTTGGTTGGCAGGCATTAGCTATCAGGGTGGCACTATTGAGACCACCGACCAACTGAAAGTCAGGAAATCTGATGCCCCTGACATTAGCATTGAGTCCACTTTAAAAAGTAAACCTTTCATCAGTCAACTGTTATTATAATATAAATATGTCTTTCTCTGCTGATATGCGGAATATTCTTTGTACCTTTGTAGGGTGAATCAACGACCTGTCCGATATGTTCAAGAAGACCGAAAGGAATCCCCAGCTCGATATGTTTGCATCGCCCGTGATGCAGCTGTGCAACCGTGCCTCTAAGAAGTACACCGACCCAAAGGCTTGGCAGAACATGTTTTTCCGCCTTGTGACCTCCAAGATTGACGAGGGTCAGTTTGAGGTTCTGTTCCCTGTTGGCAAGAAGAGCGGCCGCCCCAATGCCTCCATCCGTGTCCTTGTGGCCATGTCCGCGCTGAAGGAGGGCTTCGGCTGCAGCGACGAGGAGCTGTTCGAGAAGTGCGACTTCGACATGCTCACGCGCAAGGCCCTTGGCCTGGAGCACCTTGACGACGCGGCTCCCTCGATAGACACTTGGTACCTGTTCCGCCGCCGCATCTGCGAGTACCAGGAGAAGACGGGCATAGACCTGATGCAGCAGGTTTTCGAGCAGGTCACTGGCAAGCAGGTGCAGATGCTGAACATCTCCGGCAAGTGCGTCCGCATGGACAGCAAGCTCATCGGGAGCAACATCGCCCGCCAGTCGCGCTATGAGCTGATACACACGACGCTGGTGAAGTTCCTCAAGGCCAACATCCTCGACAGCCTCCCGAAGAACCTGCGTGAGAAGGCGGAGGCGTACATCAGGGAAGACTCTTCCAAGACCGTCTACCGCTCGGATTCGGACACCCTGCAAAGCCATATCCAGTCCATCGGTGATTTCATCCATGACATCCTGCAGCATTACCCTAAGGAGTCAGCCCTGTATGGTCTTCTTGACCGCGTGTTCGGCGAGCAGTACCTTGTCAGCGAGGACGGGAAGGTGCAGCTCCGCGACAAGAAGACCGTCTCGGCCAACAGCGTCCAGAACCCCAACGACCCTGATGCCAGCTACCGCGACAAGCACGGCCAAAAGGTGCAGGGCTACGTGACCAACATCACGGAGACCGTGGAGGAGAGGAACGAGGATGGCAAAATGAAGAAGCCCAGCATCATCACATCCGTGCAGGTGGAGACCGCGACATTCGCCGACTGCCATTTCGTCGAGGGGGCCGTCGGGAACAGCGAGAGGGTCACGAAGTCCGCCGTGGAGGATTTGTACGCAGACGGGGCCTACCAGAGTCCTGAGAACCGTGAATTTGCAGAGGGTCACGGAGGCATGAAGCTCAAGACCGGCAAGATGCAGGGAGGTGCCCGCTGGGAACTGGTTCCGCGCGAGCACGACGACGGCCTGACCGTCAGGGAAATCGCCACTGGCAAGACCTACGAGGCCGTCAAGTCAAAGACGCTAAAAGGTAAGCATGAGCGGTGGAGGATACCTTGGAACAACAAGACGGGCTGGCGGTATTTCGAGGACACGGACATTGAAGCCCAGAAGCTACGAAAGCAGATAGAGAGCCTGCCGTTAGAGGAGCAGCACAAGCGGAACAATGTCGAGGCCGCCATGTTCCAGTACAGCTTCCACACGCGCAACGGCAAGACCCGCTACAGGGGCTTGCTCAAGCACCGTATGCAGGCATACGCCCGCTGCATGTGGATGAACCTCCGAAGGGTGGTTATATTCCAATTATCAGCATTTCAAAGAACGATATTTGCCCTTTTCGGGCCTCTCAGAGAGACTTTTGGCTGGCTTGTGATGATTTTTACAAATCTTTTCACAGCGAGAGCCGTTTGCCGTGTATCGCCCAGAATAGCCGCATAGACCAGACTGAATCTCAAAAATGCCACTTTTTAAAGCGGACTCAGCATTGATGTCGGTCATATCGGCATTGGCGGCGGTTACGGCTACAACTGGGTGCTCGGCAAACGATGGCTTCTCCACTTCTCTATGCTGCCCACCTTTGTGGTTTATAACCGCAACAAAATGACGGTCAACGGTGAGCGTAAGGAGGCCCAGCGTATGCGCTTCAACATGATTTTCAATGAGCGTGCCGCCATTGTCTATAACTTCTCACCCCGCTACTTTGCCGGTGCCACCCTTGTGATGAACAACTCCGTCTTCGATGACGATGTCGTAGTGGTCAATCAGAACAAATGGCATGCCCGCACTTTCTTTGGGCTGAGGCTATGAACTATATGGAAGGAGGGGGTCTGTCAATGGAACTTCTAAAAACAGACGTAGGGCTCTAAGCGTTTGATAGCATCATCAGGAAAATCGGGAAGCAGGTGAAGGTCGTTTAAAGATTTTAGCGGACCGTGAAGCCTGCGATAGTCAACAATAGCTTTCGCCTGATAATAGTTGATGTATGGATGGCACTTCAGTTCTTTCAACGACAACCGGTTGACATTCAACCTACGCACCTGTGATGGCTCTGCGGTGAAGTATTTCTTGGCCTCCTGAGGGAAATTCTCTATCTCATTGAGCTGGTCGGTGCTGACGAAACCGCCCAGCTGCTGTTCATAGTCTGCTATCTTGCGTGCATAATAGCTGCCAATGCCTGGCACCTTTTTATATATAGCAGTATCGTTAATGTTCAGGTTGACTGTCTCACCCTCGGCAATTTTTACTGGATAGCGTAGTGTATCGCGCTGATAAACAATCTTTTCCTCCTTCATAAGCGCCTGCATAGCTAGAAGATTGTCGCTATATATGAGGCGGTTCATCCAACCATCATCGCCCCCAGCCATATTAAAAGCATTGGGAATCTGCGGCGTACTGCCCTTGAACAGTCCGCTTACATCTTTACTTGGCAACACCAGTTCATTAGTTTGCAAACCAATCTGCGTACCACTACTTAGCCGCTCCAGTATCTGTGCAGCTTCACGTCTGCCCTCACTCACTATACGAGGCAGCTCCTCAATTAACGATTTAGCCATATCGTCAGCATTAATATTATCAATTTATACTAATGCGTCAAGCCAATAATCAAAATATCCCTGCAAGCACCTTGCTCATATATAGAAACAAGAAGTGGACGAATCCCCGTCCAACGTTCAAGGTACTTGCAGGAAACCTATAGTATTAAAACAGGAAAACGCCCACTATAGCAGTAGGCGTTACCACTATTCTAACACTATGTTCTTTCACCTGCAAGTTTCTGAACGTTTTGAATAATAGCCAACGCTAATGTTTAACCCACTAAAATCATACCAGCCACCTCCACTGAGGTCCATCGCTGATACTTGATTGCAAAGATAAAAAGATTTTCTAAACATCCAAAATGTTTTATTGGAAAAATTAAAAAAACTCCGAATCGGAAGCGATTCGGAGTTTTAATATATTTAGTCCAATAGTTGTTCTTTGAAAAACGAAATTGCTTTCTTTAAAGGATCAAGTTTCTTACTTATAACTTCGAAAACGACGTCAGCATCAACCTCAAAATAATGATGAGCCATGATATCACGTATTCCCATCACCTTTTTCCAAGGAATAGTAGGATAAGTAGACAGGAGTTTGCCTTCAGAAACTTTATCCAGATTCTTGATGGATTCGCCTATCGCAATTAACACCATACACGCGGCATCAAGTTTCTCCATTCCACCTGGTGTAGATAGGAAATCATCTACAGAACGAATATTCTTCGTTCTTTCTTGAAGCCTGTCAATAGCCAGTTCAATTTGGCTAAGCGTATGCAAAACGAGAGGCAGATTCCTTGATGATATCGATTCCATCTTTTTCTATTTGTTTAAGCAAGAACTCGTTATTGTTACGATGTTTTCTCACGATATCAACATCGCACCCCAATAAGTTTTCTAAGTATTCCTTCAGGCCTATCAACTGAAAGAGGTCTGGATCCATATCGACAAAAACATCAACATCGCTTGTCTCGTGTTGCTCATTACGCGCAACAGAACCAAACAAGCGGAGCGAGCGTACACCGAAATCTTCTATGATTTCGTCAGCATTCGCCAAAATTCTGTCTATACATTCTTGTCTTTCTAACATACTCGGTGGCAAAGATAAGAAATATAAATGAAACTTCCAAATAATAACAGGAAAAACGTCTTCTTAGAAGCAGACGTAGGGTTCCAGTCGCTTGATAGCTTCTACAGGGAACTCTGGCAGAAGACGCAGGTCGTCCAAAGAATGGAGGGGGCCGTGCAGCCGGCGATAGTCGGTGATGGCCTTTGCCTGATAATAGTTGATGTAGGGATGACGCTTCAGTTCAGTTAACGACAAACGGTTGACATTTAACTGGCGCACTTGCGATGTTCCCACAGAAAAATACTTCTTGGCTTCCTGCGGGAAACCCTCTATCTCGTCAAGTTGATCTATGCTGACGAAACCTCCCAGCTGCTGGACGTAGTCAGCAATACGATGGGCATAATAACTGCCTATTCCAGGTACTTTTTTATATAAAGAGGTATCATTAATATTCAAGTCAATGGTCTCGCCTTCGGCAATTTTTACTGGATAGCGTAGTGTATCGCGCTGATAAACAATCTTTTCCTCCTTGATAATCGTCGATGCCGGCAGATAGTCGGCAGAGATTTGGATATAGGGCTCCAGTTCCCGATATTGTTTCACCGTGAGTCCATAGAGCTGTGCGAAGTCCTCCTTTTTACGGTAGATGCCGCCCTTAGCCCTGTACTTATAGATATTCTTCACCTGCCAAGGCTGTAGGCCCAGCCGGAGCAGTTGTGTACTGTCGGCAGTATTGGGGTCGAAGGCAAAGCGTTCTGCGGGGTGCTCTGGCTGGGCGTAGTAACTGGCTTGGTGGATGTCTTTAGTTCTAGTATAACTGGTATCACTAGTATCTATAGTGAAACCAGACTCCCCAGAAGGTTCGGGTTCTTTCTCCATGCCCGGAAGCCACATCAACCCGAAAGCCACAGCTGCTATCGAGAGCAGCACCAAAAGGATTCTGCGGTCGTGACGGTTCAGGTAAAACAGGTCGCTGAGTCTCATGTCTTATATCACACCAAACTGATGGAGGAAGATAAGCACAATACAGATAGGACATACATAGCGCACCATGAACAGATAGATGCCGAAGAAACGGCCACGCAGGGTGCCGCCATTGGTGAACTCATCCTTTACGATATGCTTTGGCACATACCAGCCCAGGAACAGACAGGTGAGCAACCCACCCGTTGGCAGGAATATCTGGCCTGTGAGGAAGTCGAACCAATTGAACATCGACTGCCCGCCAAAGACCAGCCATTCGCGGCTGTCGCCATAGGATAGGGCGCAGAACACACCTATCAGTGCGCATAATGCGGTGACCAACGTAGCTCCCCAGCGTCTGGAAATCTTCAGCTCCTCATGGAAGAATGCCGTGCTGACCTCGTGGAGCGACATCAGTGAGGTGAGGGCAGCCAGCGACAGGAGGGAATAGAACAGCAATGCCACGACTTCGCCCACTAAAGGTACGCTGGAAAAAGCCTGTTGGAACACGTTGGGCAAGGTGATGAACACCAGTCCCGGTCCGGAATACTGGCCTGCAAGTTCCGGGTTGGCCAGCTTGTCGGCAGCATCGGGGTAGCTGACAAAGAAAGCCGGGAAGATCATGAGGCCTGCCAGAATGGCAATGAGCGTGTCGATGCTCACTATCTGTACTGCCGACTTTGTGAGGTGTGTGTCGCGTTTGAAGTAGCTGGCGTATGTACACAGGCAGCCCATGCCGAGACTCAAGGAATAAAAGGCCTGTCCCAAAGCACCAAGGAAGGTCTTGCTGTCGACACCCGAGAAATCGGGATTGAACAGGAACGAGATGCCGCGTCCTGCACCAGGCAGCAGACAAGATGCGATGGCAATGATCACTAGTAGCATAAACAGCAGCGGCATCATCAGCTTGGAACCGCGCTCAATGCCTTTCTCAACACCCTTCAAGATGATGAAGTGGCACAGCAGCATAAATGCCAGCATCCATACCACCGGCTTCCAGGGGTGCGTGGCAAACGTGTCGAAATAGGTCTTTACATACGTGGCATCACCGTTCAGATGGCCTGCCACCGAGGCATAGATATACTGCAGACACCAGCCCGACACCACCACGTAATAGCCAGTAATCATAAAACCCGTAAAGACACCGAATAAACCTATCAGTCGCCAGGGCGTGCCATTAGCCAGTTTCGAATAGGCCCGTGCCGTATTGGCCTGAGCCCTGCGCCCAATGATAAACTCGTTGAGCATACAGGGAACACCCAGTATGATGACACACGCCACATAGATCAACAAGAAGGCGGCACCGCCGTTCTGCCCCGTCATATAGGGGAAGCGCCATACGTTGCCAAGTCCTACGGCAGAGCCTGCCGTAGCCAGGATGATACCCAGTTTGGTTCCAAAATTTGCTCTCTCTGTAGTCATTCCTAAACTTCAAATTTCATGCCTCAAATCTCTTTTTCGCGTGCAAAATTAAAAAATAATTATGAATTATGAATAGCGAATTGTGAATTATTTCGTACTTTTGCAACCTGTTTGAAAGTAAAACCAAGAAAAAGATGCGATTTCTTAAGAATTATCCCCTTTCGTTGCTCTGTATAGCCCTGATATGGTATCTCTCTATTTGGTTCTTGCCCCCAGATTACATTGAACTGCCGAGCATCAATTTCCTGGACAAATGGACCCATTTCGTGATGTATGGCGGTACGTGTGCCGTTATCTGGATAGAATACCTGCGCCATCACCAGTCGCTCAACAAGCAAAAGCTCATCCTATGGGCATGGCTCGCTCCCACGGTGATGGGCGGCATCATAGAAATCGTTCAGGAACAATGCACCACTAACCGCTCTGGTGAGTGGCTCGACTTCGCTGCCGATGCTGTAGGCGTTTTGATAGGAGCGGTGATAGGCTTGGTGACGTATGGCATCAAGCGTAGCTATCGTTCAAAATAAATTCTGGCTGTTCGACAAAAAATGTGTTACAGCCCATAGGCATCTTTGTTTTTGGGGTTATACTTTATTATCTTTCTCGGATTGTAGCAGCCCGAGGAATTCTTGCAGTTTTAAAACGAGAATCTTAGGAAAGTCTATTTCTTTCAAAACATCATAATGCTTATCGTTTTTATTTGTAGAAGTTCTTCTCGAAAGCCGTAAACTCGTCTTGCTTCAAGATGCAACGCTTCCACCACGATACAATGAAGCCTAAGCCATAGCCCATCAACTGCGTAAAGGCAGCGGGGATAGAGAGCAATCCCACCCAGAGACTGCGGTTGCGAATGCTGGAGTCAATGCAGATGACTGAACAATAGAAGAGTAGGGGCAACGATGCCAGAACACAGAATACGAAGCCCACGCCCTGATGCATGTTGTCTGTGGGACGTAGATTGAAGGCATCAAGCAATTCGCCTTCGATGTAGAGGCCTGCTCCTAATGCGAACAAAAGAATACAGCCGATAACGCCCAGCGTAAAGATGGTGGGAAGCAGGTGGACAAGTTTCAATGTTCCTGGGTGACGCTTCTCAAGGTTGATGCGGGCGATACCGCTATTATATACCTGACGGAAGAACTTACGGAAGTCAGTGCGACGCTTATGCCACACCCAAGCCTCAGGGATGAGTGCTGTCTTATAGCCAGCCTCGATGATGCGATAAGAGAAGTCGATGTCCTCGCCAAAGCGCATCTTGGTAAAGCCTCCCAGTTCTTGATAGACCTCACGACGGATGCCCATATTATAAGAACGTGGGAAGAACTTGTCGAGAGCCCCCCTCACTCCCCCCGACTTGGGGGAAGAACCACCACGAATGCCACCTGTGGTAAAGAACGAGGTCATGCTATAGGAGATGGCCTTTTGAATAGGCGTGAAAGATGGGTGCGAGGCATCGGGACCGCCGAAGGCATCAGTCTTAAGTGAAGAGTGAAGAGTGAAGAGTGAAGAATTGATGGCTGTGAGGTAGCCTTCGGGCAATACCACATCGGAGTCAAGTACGATGAGCCAATCGCCCTTGGCACGCTCGGCACCATAGTTGCGACTCTGTCCTGGGCCGCTATTGTCTTTGAAGTAATAATGTAAATCAAGGATGCCTGCGTACTTGTCGCAGACATCCTTGCATGGTTTCTTCGATCCGTCTTCTACAATGATAACCTCGAAATCCTTTGCCTCTTGATGGCAGAGGCTTTCTAACAGTTCATCGACCTCATCAGGACGATTGAAGACAGGAACGATAATGGAATATTTCATTCTTATTCCTTTGCGCGAGCCAGATAAGAACCGTCGCGGGTGTCAACCTGAATCAGGTCGCCCTCGTTGATGAACAGGGGAACGCGAACCTCAACACCAGTCTCCAGAGTAGCGGGCTTCAGGGTGTTGGTAGCGGTGTCACCCTTGATGCCGGGCTCAGAGTGAGTAACGCGCAGGATGGTCTTCACGGGCATCTCAGCATAGAGGATGGTACCATCAGTGGTGTCAGAAACAACCTCCACGATGTCGCTCTCCTTCATGTACTCGTGACCGATTACCAAGTCGTTGTCGATGGGAATCTGCTCGAAGGTCTCCTGATTCATGAAGATACGACCGTTCTGGTCCTCGTACAGATACTGGTAGGGGCGACGCTCGATGACAACGTCCTCCAGCTTTTCACCGATGTTGAAACGACGCTCCAGCACGCGGCCATCGCTAACATTTTTCAACTTGATGATCATGATGGTGTTACCTTTACCTGGCTTGCGATGCTGGAAATCGATGCAAACCCAAATGGCGCCGTCCATGCGTACGGCAACGCCTTTCTTAATGTCTTGTGAGTTAATCATATAAATATATAAAAGATGTATTTTGTTATTTTCGGGTGCAAAGGTACGAAATAATTCTTAATTCTTAATTCATAATTCATAATTTTTTGAGAAAAACTTGTGTAATTAAAAAGAAATGTGTAATTTTGCAGCCCGAAATATGGTGTACTGCCATGTTTAATAGGTGAATAACAATAAAATAAACAAATAATAAAGCAATGAAAAGAACATTTCAGCCGCACAATCGCCGCCGCGTGAACAAGCATGGTTTCCGCGAGCGTATGGCCACTAAGAACGGCCGTCGCGTATTGGCTTCTCGCCGTGCTAAGGGCCGCAAGAAGTTGACCGTATCAGACGAGCACCACGGAAAGTAAACCATTCCTTGGAACATGAGCGATAAACGGGATGAAGCATCAGACTTCACCCCGTTTGTTCTTTTATTGGATATTTTCAACAAAAACCTTTGTGGGGTGAGATATTTTTCGTAACTTTGCGAAAAATATCGCGAAGTTACTCCGTCTCGGCAAAAAAAAGAATAAATTCTTTTGTTTTGCTCTCGACTTTTCGTAACTTTGCCAACAAAACAGAGAAAGTTAGTTTTGTATGGATGATAATAATATTCTGAAATCCGCAGCAAAAAAGAAAGCGAAGACTGCAGGGGGATGTTCCACATGGATTTTCCACTTGGCGGCTATGGTAGTGGCCGTCGTCGTGTTGTTCTTTGGAGTAAAATGGTGGTTGGATTACTATACGCATCAAGGTGAAGGTATCGAGGTGCCCGATCTTTATGGCATGACTCATCAGGAGGCACTTCATAAACTGGATTCTGTGGGTCTTTTGGTGATAGCCAATGACTCGTCGTATGTGGAAGGTCTGCCAGCCGGTGCTATCATACAGCAGAATCCAGGAACTGGCATGAAGGTGAAGAGTGGTAGGGTAATCTATGTGACCATCAACTCGCTGACAATGCCGTGTGAGAAGATTCCCGACCTGATAGACAACTGCAGCTACCGTGAGGCCGAGGCGCGCCTGAAATCGCTTGGATTCACATTGCTGTCGCCTAAGATGATTGACGGTGAGAAAGACTGGGTCTATGGTATCCAGTATCGTGGACGTAACCTGGTGAATGGCGATGCTGTTCCCATTGGTTCGGAACTGACCTTGATTATTGGCAACAATGGTACGAGCGAGGAATTGGACTTGGAGGAACTGGGTGAAGGGGAGACTGAAGGAAGCAACGGTGAAATCTCTGCCGACGATATTGACGATTTCTTGGAGGTGCTTGAATGAACGAAGACGTAGAACTGCTGATTGAGGATGATGACCTGGACTTGCTGGGGGGTGAAGAACAACCCGCCGGGAGTCAGCCTCTCTATGAGCATCTGCGGATAGAGGTAGACCGCGGACAGGTACCCTTGCGCATTGACAAATATCTGACCGAACATACCCAGCATTCTTCGCGTAACCGCATTCAGCAGGCTGCTGATGCCGGTTTCCTGTTTGTCAACGACCGTCCCGTAAAAAGCAATTACAAGGTACGTTCGGGCGATGTGATTACGCTGATGCTCGACCGTCCGCATTTCGATACCACGATAGAGCCTGAGGATATCTCGCTGGACGTACGCTATGAGGATGACGACCTGATGGTGATCTATAAGCCGGCAGGAATGGTGGTTCATCCCGGTTGTGGCAATTTCCACGGTACGCTGGTTCATGCCATTGCCTGGCACCTGCGCAATCTGCCCACCTATGATCCCAATGACCCGCAGGTGGGACTGGTTCATCGCATAGACAAGGACACCAGTGGGCTGCTTGTGGTGGCGAAGACGCCTGAGGCAAAGTCGAACTTGGGAAAACAGTTCTTCTATCATAATACCCATCGCAGCTATAATGCGTTAGTGTGGGGCAACTTCGTGGAAGACGAGGGACGTATAGAAGGGAATATAGGACGCGACCCCAAGGATCGCCTGCGTATGGCTGTTTTTCCACCAGATTCAGAAACGGGCAAACCGGCAGTGACTCACTACAAGGTGTTGGAACGCTATGGCTACACCACGTTGGTGGAATGTGTGCTTGAGACAGGGCGCACCCATCAGATCCGAGCCCACATGAAGCATATAGGACATCCGCTCTTTGCTGATGAGCGCTATGGTGGCGACCAGATTCTGCGAGGTGAGCGCACAGCCTCGTATAAGGCATATATACAGAACTGCTTTAAACTCTGTCCGCGTCAGGCACTTCATGCTCGTACCCTGGGCTTCGTGCATCCGCGAACGGGCGAGCAGATGGATTTTACCAGTCCGCTGCCCGACGACATGAATGCTGTGGTGGAAAAGTGGCGTAACCGATTGAAGACTCAAGAAATAAAAGAAAATATATAATCATACACTATGCAACAAATAAAACGCACTATTGCCATCGTATGTGGTGGCGACTCCTCTGAGCACGATGTGTCTTTACGCTCGGCTCAGGGGCTGTATTCGTTTTTCGACAAGGAACGCTATAATGTCTATGTGGTCGAGATGAAAGGTACCGATTGGCAGGTCTTTTTGCATGATGGTACCACCACACGCATGACCGTTCATGACTTCTCGTTCAAGGAGAATGGGAAAAAACATACCTTCGACTATGTATATATCACCATTCATGGCACACCGGGTGAGAATGGCATCCTGCAGGGCTTCTTGGAGATCCTTCATATTCCCTACAGCACCAGTGGCGTGCTCGTTGAGGCTATGACCTTTGATAAGTTCGTGCTTAACAACTATCTGCGTGGTTTTGGCGTGAAGGTGGCCGATAGCGTGCTGGTGCGTCGCGGTCAGGAGAAGAAGATCAGCAAGAAAGAGATTATCGACATTGTGGGTATGCCGTGCTTCGTTAAGCCTGCCAACGACGGTAGCTCGTTTGGCGTGTCGAAGGTGGTGAAGCCCGATCAGTTGGCTGCCGCTATGCGTAAGGCCAGTCTGGAGAGCGACGAGGTGATGATTGAGCAGTTCCTTGAAGGAACAGAGATATCCATAGGATGTTATAAGACCAAGACCAAGTCGGTGGTGTTCCCTGCAACCGAGGTGGTGAGCGAGAACGACTTCTTTGACTATGATGCCAAGTATAATGGTCAGGTGAAGGAGATTACGCCTGCCCGAATCCCTGAAGAGACTGCCAAGCGTGTGGCAGAGATAACCAGTCATATCTATGACATCCTGCATTGCAATGGTATCATTCGTATAGACTATATCATCTCGAAAGACCAGCAGATCTCAATGCTTGAAATCAATACAACGCCAGGAATGACACCCACAAGCTTCATTCCCCAGCAGGTGCGTGCAGCAGGTCTGGATATGAAGGATGTGCTGACAGATATCGTAGAAAATCAATTCTAAAAAATTGAGAATTGAGAGTTGAGAATTGAGAATTATGATTAGTTCTGCTCTTTGAGATGCTGCCAAGGAAAGAAAATGTCATAATGACAAAGGCCGATGCCTTTTCTGATAGGATTCTTAAGCTGTATAAGTATCTTACAGAGGAAAGACATGAATTAGTTATTTCCAAACAGATATTGCGAAGTGGAACGGGCATTGGCGCAAATGTTTCAGAAAGCAGGAATGCTCAAGGTGGTAAAGATTTCATAAACAAACTTAATATTGCCCTCAAGGAGTCTGATGAAACAGAATATTGGCTAAAAAAGCTATTAAGTGGTGGATATATTACTCAGAAAGGATATGATTCTATGCATCGTGATAATGAGGAAATCATTTGTATTCTCACGAAAATAATAAAAACAATGAAGGAAAAAATAAATAATTGATGTCAATGGAAAAGTCTAATCATAATTCTCAATTCTCAACTCTCAATTCTCAATTGGACGAATTTAACGAGATTCGTCCCTATGAGCCTGAGGAGATGAATCAGGCATTCAACGACTTGTTGAACGACCGCCAGTTTAGTCTTATCATGAAGGGATTTGCGCCCTGGCTGCCTAAATTCCTTCGTAATGGTTTGCTGCGCCTGGCTTTCATCGGAGTGAAATCCCCCCTTGACTTCCAGAAGCGGTTTATGAAGCCTGTGGTGAACTACATCATCCGCAAGCATACGGATGGATGCACGTTCGATGACTCTCAACTTCCTGCGGATAAGCAAGTTCCTCGCTATACTTTTGTAAGCAATCATCGTGACATCGTGCTCGACTCTGCCTTTCTGGATCTGCTGCTGTTCAAGAACGGTTATCCCACAACGGTGGAGATTGGCATTGGAGACAACCTGTTGATCTATCCTTGGATCAAGCGTCTGGTGAGGATGAATAAAGCCTTTACCGTGCGTCGCGGCCTGACGGCTCACGAGATGTTTGAGAGCAGTCAGTTGATGAGCCGCTATATCCATTTCGCTGTGACAAAGAAGCGTGAAAATATCTGGATAGCGCAGCGTGAAGGACGTGCCAAAGACTCTGATGACCGTACGCAGGAGTCGGTATTGAAGATGATGGCTATGGGTGGTGACTTGAAGGAACTGAATATCGTTCCCTTGACTATCAGCTATGAGTTCGACCCCTGTGACTACTTGAAGGCACAGGAGTTCCAACAGAAACGTGACAACCCCGCTTTCAAGAAGAGCAAGCAGGACGACCTCGACAATATGAAGACCGGTATCTTCGGTTACAAAGGACGCGTCAGATACCATTGCGGCACGCCCATCAACCTGTGGATAGAAGAACTTCGCGAGTTGCCAAAGAATGAGTTCTTCGCTCAGTTGGCAAAGCGTATGGACCAGGAGATTCATCGAGGCTATACGCTCTATCCTTGCAATTACATTGCCTTGGATGAATTGAATGGCAACGCAGAACAGAGCAGTCACTATACCGCAGCTGACCGTCAGCGGTTTGAGTCATATCTGAAGGGACAATTGGCAAAGATAAAACTGCCAAATAAGGATGAGGCATTCTTGCGTCATAAGATGTTGGAAATGTATGCCAATCCCGCTATCAATAAGGGTAAAGCGGATAGTGAAGAGTGAAAAATTTGCTGCCGCAATGAAGAGAAGTCTTTTACTTTTTTATCTTTTTACCTTTTTACCTTTTCTAATCTCCTGTACGCAGGATGCCTACGAGAAGGGAGAAGGGGAATTGTCTACAGTCGTGGCAGAGATGGCTGACGGCTTCACGTCATCTGACAAAAAGGTGACGCGATTCATCACCGACGATGGTGAGCAGTTTACGGTCAGCAACCCGTTTTCTTCTGAAATGATGCCCAAGGCTGACACGGTCTATCGTGCCATCTTCTATTATGCCAAGGATGGTGATAAGGCTGAAGTGAAGGGATTGAACAAGGTGATGGCCTTTTCGCCACATAAGATAGACAGCATGAAGACAGACCCTGTGAAGTTGGAGAGTGTCTGGATGGGGAAATCGAGGAAATATCTGAATCTCTCAATCTATCTGAGGCAGGGATATACTGCCGATGATGAGGCTGTCCAAAGGATTGGGTGCAACCGTGACACGTTGTACCAAAACGCTGACGGAACCAAGACACTCCGCCTTACCTTTTATCATAATCAGGGAGATGTGCCGGAATACTATTCACAACGCACTTATGTCAGCATCCCTCTCACTGGGGTTGATGCCGACTCCCTCTGGCTTACCGTCAATACCTACGATGGACTTGTCATCCGGAAACTTATTTTAGAGCAACATGAATGATACCGAACAAAAGACATGGACTACTGCTGAACTGAGCATCTACTGGCGTGCCGACCGCCATCAGGAGTACCACAGTATAGAGTTTGAACGGCCTCGTGAGGACAACCCGGAGCCGCAATATCCCGTTGTGGTGGGCGGGGTGCTTTCAGATACTCGTTTGCCGCAGAGCAATTCGTGGCGACATCTCTTTAGCCGTGTCGTTGTGAAAGCCTTCGACGAACATACGCTGACGGTGAAGTACGGAAATTATGAAATCACAGTTCGACCTGGCGAACCCTCGGTTAAACTGGACGAGAACGGCATGGACTATACGAGTTTTGAGCTGTATCTTGGTGTTTTTCATGCGAAGCCAGAGAATGCAAGTCTGACGGTGACCCATGACGAGCAATTCCTGCGTCGCTTCCGTACCAAGGAACGCATCATGCGACTGAAAGAAGAAGATGTGGAACTGCTACGGAAAATGAGCGAAAAGGAAGACCTCTTTGCAGCATATGGCTTGGGGCGTTGGCTGTATTATAACGCACCCACCGGCACCGCCATGCGCGAAGCCGAGCAACTGTTCCTCTCGACAAAGAAATATATACCCGATGCACTGGCAGCCTATGCGCTGATGTGGCGTTATGGTGAAACGAAGGAAAACATCATGGACCTCGATGAGTGTCAGAAACTGCTCAAAGCCGCTCTGAAGCGAGGCAGTGAGCGGGCTGCCCAGCAGTTTGCACGCCGACGCATCTATGGTATGTTCTGTGAGCCAGAACCAGAGAAGGTCGCACAAGAGATAGAGCAACGCTTGAATGAGTCGGAAGACGTAGATCCTATGTGGTACTCGCTGCTGGCATATGCCTATGAACAGATGGGCAGAAATGATGATGCCATCAAGCAATATGAACTGTCTACTGCCAAGGGACAGTTGGATGACTATTATTATATGGCTTACCTCTACAAACAACGTGGCAACGTAGCCCTACATGACAGTCTGATGGAGAAAGGTATCCTGGAGGGCAGTGGACTCTGTTGTATTTTCGGAGCCGATATGGATGAAGAGGAATTTAAACAACTCTCCAACTATCAAGGAAGACGGCATCACGAGGAGGTTGCAGCTAATCTGCACATCGGATTGAATCGTGGCGAAGGGTGGTGTGCTTACTACCTCTGGTATCTTACCTACTACGCTCAATTGGCCTTCCATGGAGGTGAAGCTGAATGGTCTGCCTATCTGAAACGGGGTGTTCAGCTGGGACATACTACTTGCTTGATGAAGGTTGCCGAACTGGCCGAAAACGGTGAGTGGCCAGAGAAAATGAGTCCTTACGATATCGGCGAGTTATGGCTTCGGGCAGCCCGCTATAGTTCTGGTGACGAGGATGCATTGCGTGGTTTGCATCGTGTCAACGATCCGGCCTTCTTGTTGCGACACAAGAGGGAGTTGGAGACGTTTTGGATTCCTAAATATAATGAGGTGATAGGAGAACCGGAAACGACCCAGGACGATGATGACGGACGGTTTGACGCGTGGGCGTGAGGAAAGTGAAGAGTGAAAAAGTGAAAGGTGAATAATTTGCTACCGCTATGGACAATAAGAAGAGAGCCGAAAGGATCATTAAGAATGTGGAGCAGATGCGCGAGAACTCACAGGAGATGAGGATGTGGAAAAACATCCCGTTGGCCAAGGAGTGCGTACAACTGCTCAAAGACCTTGATGACCCAGAGGAGACACCAATGGGTAAGGCATTGGCCTGCGAGGCCATCATCCAGCAGTTGCCGGAATATGATGTGCCGCGACTGGTGCTGAGCATCCTTCACTATAAACTGCAACTGGTGAAGGAGTCAGACGAGCATGACTCAGAGCGTTATCCCACCGAGGAAGAGGTTGTCAACGACATCCAGCGTCTGTCGGACTATATAGACACAGAGCACGTCAGCAGCGAGTGGTTCCGCAAACTCTATCACCGCCATCTGGAGTCTGACCCTATTCAGCGTACGCCAAAGTGGGAAGAGAACTACTACGAAGTGGAAAAGGAGTGCGACCGACGGTTGGGCGACACGCCTCGCGGCATGGGCTTCTGCTTCGGCTATTGGAGCACGTTGCGTCAGGTATTGGCAGAACGAGGCATCATGTGGCGCTCGCCCTCAGAACTGAATCCCAGAGTAATGTTTGACTAATCAATATTTGAGACCTATGGCAACAGCATGTTTCATCAACACCTATAACAGCTACATGGATCGTGGTGCTACGGTGAGCAAGACACCCATCAAGCACATTGAAGTGGATGAAGAAGATATCGTGGTCGGCCAGCCCTTGCCCAAATGGTGGAGCAGTGTAGGAGCCCCTATCGTAACCGCCTACGACGGACAGCATCTTGAGTTGGAACTGCGTGGCAAGACCATCAATATCAAGGTGGGCGAAGAGGTAGAAATAGAATGCACAGAGACCAATGTGGGCTATGGTGTCATCAGCCGTGATGTTTACTACGTGAAACTCATCAGCACCGAGCTCGTCTATAAAGGCGACTGGCAGCTGGCCGACACCATTCTTGAGAAGTTGGCAGGGCCTATTGGCGACGGTGAAGTGTTGTATCCCAATGGTGATCACTTCAAAGGCGCTTTCCACCTGAGCTATGCCAGTATCAACGGACCAGCCTATGCTGCTGACGGACGCTACGAGTTTGCCGACGGCAGCTACATCGAGCGGGCCTGGATTCACACGTCGAAGGACAAGAAGCCACAATGGTGGGGACTGCACGGCGTGTTTCGCATCCATCACCCTGAGGGACCAGACTCTATCGCCATGTTCCTGAGAGGTGGCAAGCGCTACGGCTTTGAGTTGTTCCTTGGCAAAAAAACTTGGGTGGAGGAGTGGTATGCCGGCGACAGCATCGTGCGCTATTCGGGTCCCGACGAGATCTTCCATTATGACGTAGAGGATTTCGAGATTGACGAGACGAGTCAGGAGGACTGCATGACACTCCGACTGACGCTACGCGACGGCAAGGATGTCTATCGCATCGAACAGCGGGGCGGAAACTACACTGCCAATCAGTATAACAAGCATATCTATGAGCTCTCTACCCACGTCACCACACAGTTGCCCAATGGCGATATCCTGGAGCACGATGGCGACGATGTGCGCGACTTCAAGCCGTATGATGGCTATGTTGAGGTGTATCGTGCCAAGACAGGTAAGTCTCGCAAAGAACACTGGCAGAAAGGCGAACTGACGGATAAGCAAAAATGGCAGCGCGATGTACGTGCAGCGACTAAGGTGACGCTGCCAGACCCTACTGGCGTAGATGATGAACTGGAGGCCAACGTATGGAAGGACGGACACATCGAATACAAATATAAGGAATGGGTCTATGATGGCGAGGTGAAGAACAACCGCCCCGACGGACAGGGAGTACTCATAGGAGACTGTCGCCACGGCGAACGCCGCTACGAGGGCATCTTTATCGACGGTGTCTATGTCAGCGACGATAAGCAGCCTGCCGGCGAGATAATGTTGCATGCCAAGAGCGGACACAGTTCATGGAGCATCGGAGGCAGTTCCGATTGGGAATACAAAGAGGAAGACATCGTGGCCAAGCTTGGTCGCCTGAATTTCGACGGTTTCTGGAGCTACGAGATTATCAGCATCAAGAAGGACTGCATCACCATTGGATACTACAACAAGGAATACGAACTGCGCCCCGACAAGCCCCTGCATCTCTCACATGAAATAGAAGGTCGCGAATACAGTGACGGCTGTGTGTATGATGGCGATGACTATTCACTCGAACTGACATGGAAGGAATAAAGATTCAGACTCACCCTGCGGATGATGCACTCTTCGGTCAGAGCAAGTGGTGGGGAGAGCCTGATATGCCTGAGGAGCTGGACTATCCGGAGGTAACCGTCTGCGAGGACGGCGACACTTGGGATGACCCGCTGACCTTCGTCTGTCAGATTCGCTGTGAGGATATTGCGTCCCTTGACCCCGAGGGATTGTTGCCCCACGAGGGGATGCTCTATTTCTTTGCGGCCCTTGACTACTATCTTGGCGACATTGATGCACCGACTTTTCCTGGTATGGGATTGTGGCGACCCGAGTATTTCAAAGTTATCTACGCCCCATCGTGCAATGATCTGCATACCCACCACATCGTCAATGAAGACGGTACGTCAGCCACATTGCCTGCCGAAGCCATCACCTTTTCAGTAGGTAAGGCGTACGATGACAGTACCCGTCTGTTAGGTATCCCTTATATAGAAGAGGTACGTGAGGAACTGCCCGATATGCGCTCACTTCTTCAGATTGACGAGAATGACCGATGGAACCTCATCTTCCACGATTGCGGTATGTTGAATTTCCTGATAAGCCCTTCTGACCTTCTTGCCCGCAGGTGGGATAAAGTGTCCTGTTATCTTTTCTCTTTCTGACAGAGGGATAGCTACTTTGTCAGAAAACCCTTGAGGGCTTGCAAATCCTCATCGGTAGTGGCCCAGCTGGTGACGAACCGACAGATGGTGTGATGGTTGTCGTAGGGTCCCCAATGGGTGAACTGCACCTTTTGTGAGAGTCTGGTGATCTCCTCGTTAGGCAGGATGACGAACTGCTGATTTGTTGGTGAGTCAAGATAAAAGGCATAGCCATGCTCTTGGAACAGCTGTTTCATCTGCATGGCTTTTTCTATGGCATGACGCGCTAAGTCAAAGTATAGATTATCGGTGAATAGTGCCTCGAACTGCAGACCAATCAGAGCACCTTTGGCTATCACTGCACCATGCTGCTTCTGGATAGAGAAGAAATGCTTATGGGCATTGCCGTGGGTAAACACGACAGCCTCACCACACAACGCACCAATCTTTGTGCCACCGATATAAAAAACATCACAATGGCGTGCCAGATAGGGCAGGGTGATGTCACAACCATCGGCCATCAAACCATAGCCCAGGCGAGCTCCGTCGATATAAAGTGGAATATCGAAGTTGCGACAGACCTGATAGATGGCATCCAATTCGAGTGCGGTGTAGAGCGTACCCAGTTCCGTAGGGAAGGTGATATATACCAAGCCTGGATGTACAGCGTGGTTACGGTTGCCGTCAGCCATGAAGTCGTCCAGGTATTTCTTCAGCACACGGGCATCCATCTTTCCCTGCGTATCGGGCAGGGTGATGATCTTATGTTCCGTAAACTCTACGGCACCCGCCTCGTGCACGTTGATATGACCAGTGCCCACGCAAATAACGCCCTCGTACTGATAGAGCATGGAGTCAATGGTGGTAGCATTAGCCTGCGTACCTCCAGTAAGGAAGAAGATCTGAGCATCAGGCAGTCCGCAGGCCTGACGGATACGACGCTTTGCATGTTCCGAAAAATCATCGAAACCGTAAGGCGTGGGACGTGCATCGTTGTGTTTTACAAGGGCCTCCAACACTAAAGGATGGGCCCCGTTGTCATAGTCGCATTCAAGGGATAACATATCTGTTTTATTATTTACTCTTAGTGACTACATACGATAATCCCATCGATAGTAGCAGGGTGCCAAAGATGAAGACCAGAGACCAGATAGTCGGTACTTCGATATGAGGCATATTCAGGTCGAAGCCCAGCCATGCGGCTCCGGCGTTGATGTATTCGTTCATGGCTAAAAGCATCTTGACACCTACAAAGATGAGGATGATGCCCAGCCCGTATTTCAGATAAGTGAAGTATTTTGCCACAGCTGCCAGTGCAAAATAAAGTGCACGCAGGCCTAAGATGGCAAAGATGTTAGAAGTGAGCACGATGAATGGGTCACGGCTCACAGAGAAGACGGCAGGGATAGAGTCTACGGCAAAGGCCACATCGGTGGTCTCAATGACAAGTAGGGTGATGAAAAGAGGCGTTGCTTTAAGTGAAGAGTGAAGAGTGAAGAGTGAAGAGTTTGCTTCCGCACTTGTTTCTTTCACAAAGAACTTTTCACCATGCATCTGGTCGGTCACAGGGAAGAACTTCTTGAATAGCTTGACGATAAAGTTCTGCGACGGATCACTTTGCTGTTCATCGCTATGCCCAAACATCTTTCCGCCCGTGTAGAGCAGGAACAGACCGAATAGTCCTAATATCCATTCGAACTGCTCCACCATCGCTGCGCCAGCAAAGATAAAGATGCTGCGGAGCACCAAGGCACCAAAGATGCCCCAGAACAATACTTCGTGCTGGTATTTCCGATCTACACCAAAGAACGAGAAGAGCATCAGGAATACAAAGAGGTTATCCATCGAG
Source organism: uncultured Prevotellaceae bacterium (assembly GCA_902785695.1). Lineage (GTDB taxonomy): Bacteria > Bacteroidota > Bacteroidia > Bacteroidales > Bacteroidaceae > Prevotella. Next base: position 24,087 of record CACZZQ010000013.1, read on the forward strand.
AGCGATTTCTCGATGAGATAGCCAGCAAGGAATTCCATTGCTTTTTCATGAGGTTCAACGGGGTAGAGCAGATAGATGCCAGCACAGAAGATGAGTGATACGCCTATCCAGACGCCAGTCATCTTCAGCGCTTCCTTGATGCTGACCTCATGTTCGCCTTTCTTGCCGAACATTTTCAGGTCGGCAATCAGCATGATAAATACTAAGACGTAGAACAGGATCCACGCCCAGAAAGGTAATATGTCCATGTTTTAATGCTTAATGCTCAATGCTTAATGCTTAATTGATAGATGTGATTATAAGGCTTCAAGCATACGTTTCAGGACAACTGAGCAACTGATCTCGCGGTTGGCTGCTTCAGGAATCACCAATGAGTTCTTAGACTCAATCACATCATCGGTCACGATAAGGTTACGGCGAACTGGCAGACAGTGCATGAACTTACCGTTGTTGGTCCATGACATATGCTCGGTATCTACCGTCCAAGAGCGGTCTTCGCAGGTAATCTTTCCGTAGTCGGCGGGGTTCGTCACACCTGGATTACTCCAGTTCTTCGCGTAGATGAAGTCGGCGCCATCGAAGGCTTTCTTCTGGTCGTACTCCACACGGGCATTGCCTACAAACTTCGGATCGAGCTCATAGCCCTTAGGATGCGTGATAACCAAGTCCACATCCTCGGCGGCATTCATCCATTCTGCAAAGCTATTAGGCACAGCCTGAGGCAAAGCACGGCAGTGAGGGGCCCAGGTCAGAACAACTTTGGGTTTAGCCCCCCCTACAGCCCCCGAGGGGGCTTGCCAATGCTCTTTAATAGTAATCAAATCGGCAAAAGCCTGCAAAGGATGTACGGTGGCTGTCTCCATAGCGAAGACGGGCTTGCCTGAATATTTGATGAACTGATTCAGCACTGTCTCGGCATAGTCGTACTCACGGTCGGTGAGTCCGGCAAACGAACGAACACCAATCAGGTCGCAGTAGCAACCCATCACGGGGATAGCCTCGAGCAAGTGTTCGCTCTTGTCGCCATCCATGATAACACCACGTTCGGTCTCCAACTTCCAGGCACCAGCATTCACGTCGAGCACGATGACATTCATGCCCAAGTTCATGGCAGCCTTCTGGGTGGAGAGGCGTGTGCGCAGTGAGTTATTGAAGAAAATCATCATCAGGGTCTTGTTCTTACCCAGATGCTGATACTTGAAACGGTCGTTCTTAATCTCAAATGCCTCAGCCATTGCCTTATCCAGAGGACCGAGGTCTTGTACGTTTATGAAGCTTTTCATTGTCGTTATATCGTTATTTCGTTATTACGTTGTTAGGGTCTTATCTGTCCTTCGCCCTCAATCAGCCATTTGTAGGTGCATATCTCTTCGAGGGCCATGGGACCGCGAGGACCTAACTTCTGTGTAGAGATACCAATCTCTGCACCAAGACCGAACTGGGCACCATCGGTAAATGATGTGGGCGCATTCCAATAGACGCAGGCCGCATCGACATGGGCTTGGAACTTGCGGGCAGCTGCTTCATTCTCGGTGACGATGGCCTCGCTATGTCCGCTACCGTGTTGGTCGATATGATTGAGAGCCTCCTCCAGTGAGTTGACGGTCACGACATTCATCTTGTAGTCCATAAATTCTGTGTCGTAGTGACTCTCATCGTTGAAGAAGAACTCCACCTTTCCTTTCATTGGCGCCAGCAATTCGTCCAGTTCACCCTCCCTGTCTTTGTGGACGAGCAGTGTGTCGAGCGCATTGCATACACTGACGCGGCGGGTCTTGGCATTATTGATGATGGCTTTTCCTTTCTCCAAGTCACCATCTTTATCGAAATAGATATGCACCACGCCGGCACCTGTTTCGATGACGGGGATGCGGGCAGTGTTGCGTACGAAGTCGATGAGCTTGCGTCCGCCACGAGGAATGCAGAGGTCTACATATCCTACGGCATTCAGCATCTCGCCTGTGGCCTCATGGGTGGCAGGCAGCAGTGCTACAACATCTTTAAGTGAAGAGTGAAGAGTGAAGAGTGAAGAATATTTTTCCAGCACTTCATGGATAATGGCCACCTCCTCGCGATTAGAACAGTCGGCATCCTTACCGCCTTTCAGCACGCAGGCATTACCGCTTTTGAAACAAAGCGAGAAGACGTCGAAGGTTACGTTAGGGCGAGCCTCGTAGATCATTCCGATGACACCGAAAGGTACGCTCACACGACTAAGACGAAGTCCGTTAGGCAGCGTCTTCTGCTTGGTGATATGGCCAAGTGGCGAGGGCAGGGTGGCTACGTTACGCATATCGCTGGCTATACCTTCCAACCGGCTGTCGGTCAGTTGCAATCGGTCGTAGAGCGGATTCGACTTATCCATCTTGGCTAAGTCTTCAGCGTTAGCTTTCAGGATTCTCTCCTTCTGACTGATAATAGCATCTGCCACAGCATTCAGTATCTCGTTACGCTGTGTGTCGCTGAGCAATGCCAGACTCTTGCTGGCACGCTTTACCTTTTCAAATATCTCTTTCATCTTATTTATGCGGAAGCAAATTTTTCACTTTTCACTCTTCACTTTTCCCTTAAACTCAGTATGCGGTGTTTGGTCTTTATTTTCAAAGAGGTCTATCAGGATGTTTTCTCGCTTGCCATTGGCAATGATGACTCGGATACCTGCGGCCTGAATCTTAGAGGCAGTGGCATATTTCGACTGCATACCTCCACGACCTGCAGAGCTCTTCTCTGTCTGTATGTACTGCGACAGATCGGTACCTGGTTCCACCTCCTTTATTAGCTGTGACTGTGGGTCAGCAGGATTGCCGGTATAGATGCCGTCGATGTTGGAGAGCAGAATGAGCGTGTCGGCCTGCATCATCTGGGCAATGAGCCCTGATAGTTCATCGTTATCGGTAAACATCAACTCAGTAACGCTCACGGTGTCGTTCTCGTTCACGATGGGTAATACACCATTCTCAAGCATCACCCGCATACAGGCCTGCTGGTTGCGGTATTGTTCGCCAGGCTGGAAGTTCTCCTTCATGGTAAGTACCTGCCCTACGTGGATATGATATTCCCGGAAGAGGTCGTAATAAAGGCCGATGAGCTTGGCCTGACCCAGTGCGGAAAACAACTGCCGCTGTTCCACTGAGTCCAGCTCATGCTCAATATCCAGTTCACGACGACCGCAAGCTACGGCACCCGATGATACAAGAATCACCTCGCACCCTTTGGTACGCAACCATGCTATCTGGTCTACCAGTGCCGACATACGTGTCACATCCAGTCGACCATCAGCACGTGTCAGTGCGTTTGAGCCAACCTTTACGACGATTCTTCTTTCCATTGTTTATCCTTTTTCTCAATAAAATAACAATCCGGTGCAAAATTACGAAGAAAAATTGTAATTTTGCACCCTCATTAAGAAAAAGAATGTGAAAGTAGCACTTTTATTTGTATGTTTGAAGTGATGATCACCCTTTTTGTCATTGTCGTAGTAGGTTATGCGGCAGGCAAAATGAATTATATGGGAGGCGAGTTCGACCGTAAATTATCCAGTTTGGTAATCAACTGGACGTGTCCTGCGTTGATTCTGGCATCTTCTATGGGTGGCGAACTGCCCGACCGTCGTTATATCCTGCCCTTGCTGGGTATCAGTGCCTTTACATACTTGGTGCTGACAGCGGCGGCATGGGGCCTTTCACGCTTACTGGCCCGTAACGTAGATGACCGTGGCGTGGTGGCCTTTGCCTTAGTATTCGGTAATGTAGGGTTCATGGGTTATCCTGTAGTGGCGAGCATCTTCGGACAGCAGGCGGTGTTCTATGCGGCCGTGTTGAATGTGGTGAACACGTTTGCCGTGTTTACCATTGGCACCATGATGATTACGGGCGGCCAAGGCACCGACCGAAAACGGTTCAATAAGAAGGTGCTCTACAGCACACCGATGCTCTCTGCCTATCTGTCCATGCTGATTGTGGCTTTCGGTATCGACAATATTCCAGAATACGTCAGTCGGCCCCTCACGATGATCGGTAACATCACGGTGCCGGCAGCCCTGTTGATTATCGGTTCGTCGATGTCGCAACTGCCGTTGCGGGCTTTGATGGGGAATATGACGGTCTATGCCACGACATTGTTCCGTCTGGCACTATTGCCGGTTGGTGTCCATTTTCTGTGTCTGGCCCTCGGCTTCGACCCCTACGTGACCAGTATTAATACGGTGGTGATAGCCATGCCTGTAGCAACCTATGGTACTATCCTCTGCTTGAAATACAACCGAGATACAACTCTGATAGCCGAGGTGACGTTCATCACCACGTTGCTATCCATGTTCACCATACCCTTGCTGGTATTCTCAATCTTTTCAAGATAATTCATTTTTCTATTTGTCCATGACGCTTTTAAATGCCCGCACAACCATTCATGTCTGTTTACGTCAGAATGGTCAAGAAAAATCTTCATATAATATAATGTGAACTAATGTAAGCAATATGAAAAAGGAATACTTAAAGCCTCAGATGGAGTCAGTGATCATCAAAAGCAGTGTGCTACTCCTCAGTGATAGCCTACACAGCGTCAGTGGCAACGTATTCAAATCAATCGTCTCCGGCGGCAGCGGCGATGCCCGCAGCCGTGGCTGCGACTGGGATGACGAGGAGTGAGAAGTGACCAGTTTTCTGACAGAAATCTGGTCATCCGATGACCAAGCATTGGTCACTGCATAACCAAGCATCGGTCACGGCATGACCAGGCATCGGTCACAGCATGACCAGGCATCGGTCACAGCATGACCAAGCATCGGTCACAGCATGACCAAGCATCGGTCTCTACTTGACCATGCCGTGGTCTTTGCACGACCGCACCGTGGTCTCTGTCGCATTTTGTTGTTTTGCCTGCCGCGCCTACTTCCAGCTGAACGGACTCAAGGTGGGTGACGCGAACAGCGGCGTGCGTGCCTTCAAGCTGAACTTCGGAGAAGGGGAGACGACGGAAATACAAACCACGAATTTCACGAATTACACGAATAAGGCTGGTGCGTGGTTTACGATTGACGGACGCAAACTCAGCGGGGAACCGACAACAAAGGGAATATACATCTTCAATGGTAAAAAGGTGAAGAAGTAAGAAAGGTGAATTAAAAATGCCGATTTCCATCGAGGGAATCGGCATTTTTTTGCATCTATTTGAAATGATGCGTTGGCCAAAAATGGAGAGTTGGTTACTTGTTGGAGTCTTTCTGGCGGATTTCCACGCGGCGAATCTTTCCGCTGATGGTCTTGGGCAGCTCATCGACGAATTCGATGATACGAGGGTATTTGTAGGGGGCGGTCACCTTCTTGACGTGCTGCTGAAGTTCCTTTATAAGGTCATCGCCTGCCTTGTCCTTCCATTCCTTACCCAGTACCACGGTAGCCTTGACCACCATGCCGCGCACATCATCGGGTACACCTGTGATAGCACACTCCACAACGGCGGGGTGAGTCATCAAGGCTGATTCTACCTCGAACGGCCCGATGCGGTAGCCTGATGACTTGATGACGTCATCGATACGACCCTCGAACCAGTAGTAACCGTCCTCATCGCGCCAAGCCATATCACCGGTGTGATAGATGCCGTCGTGCCAAGCCTCGCGGGTCTTTTCCTCGTCGCGATAGTAGCCCTTGAAGAGGCCCACGGGCTTCTTGTCGCCTACGCGGACCACAATTTCACCCTTCTCACCATCCTCGCAGGGGGTGCCGTCGGCACGCAGCAGGTCGATGTCGTATTGGGCATTGGGAATACCCATGCTGCCTGGTTTTGGTGTCATCCAAGGGAAGGTGCCAAGGGTCATAGTGGTCTCCGTCTGTCCGAAGCCTTCCATGATGTTCAGGCCTATCAACTCCTTCAGCTTATCGAACACGGCAGGGTTCAGTGCCTCGCCGGCTGTGCAGCAGTACTGCAGTGACGATAGGTCGTACTTCGACAAGTCTTCGCGAATCATGAAACGATAGATGGTGGGAGGTGCACAGAACGAGGTCACCTTATATTTCTCCATCTGGCGCAGCAGCGTGTCGGCATTGAACTTCTCATGGTCGAACACGAAGACAGTTGCACCAGCAAACCACTGTCCGTAGAACTTGCCCCAAACGGCTTTACCCCAACCGGTATCTGCTACGGTGAGGTGCAGCGAACCCTCGTGCAGGTTGTGCCAGAACACGCCTGTGGTGAGGTGTCCCATTGCATAGAGGTAGTCGTGAGCCACCATCTTCGGCTCGCCGCTGGTACCGCTGGTGAAGTACATAATCATTGTGTCTTCGTTGTTGTTGACGAAGGCAGGACGAACGAACTTCGGTGCCTGCAGCCATTCTGCCTGCCAGTCATGGCAAAGTGAAGAATGAAGAGTGAAGAGTGAAGAATTTGCTGCCGCGTTGGTATGCTCACTCACAACGATGACATTCTTCAGCGTCGAGCTTTCTGATATTGCTAAACCAATTTGTTCCGTGACGTAGGCATCGTCCACGCAGATGATAGCCTTCACAGAGGCACGTGTGTTACGATAGATAATGTCTTTCTTGGTGAGCATATGGGTGGCAGGAATCACGATGGCGCCAATCTTGCACAGGGCCAGCATGATGATCCACCACTCGTAGCGGCGCTTCAGAATGAGCATTACGGGGTCGCCCTTGCCGATGCCTAATGACTGCAGGTATGATGCGGCCTGGTCGCTCTGCTCTTTCAGTTGCTTGAAGGTGGCACGAATTTCTTCTCCCTGATCGTTTGTCCAGAGCAGTGCCAACTTTTCCGGAGCCTCTTCTGCCCAAGCATCCATCACGTCGTAAGCAAAGTTGAAGTGCTCGGGGATGATGAACTCCAGGTTCTTATTGTAATCCTCAACGGACTCGAAATGTGTCTGCTTTAAAAATCTATTCAGCAGACTCACCCCCTGCCCCTCCCTGTGAGGGAGGGGAGTAGATAGCGTCTGCTTTATCGTCTCTTTTTCCATTCTCTTTTTTATAAGGTAAATATTCCCCTCCCTCACAGGGAGGGGTTGGGGGTGAGTCTTTTATTCCACTGTAAATGCTAAGAACTTCACGGCTTTGTCGCCAATAGCCAGCATACCGTGGGGCTTTGTGGCATCGAAATAGATGCTGTCGCCCTCTTCCAATACGATGGTCTTGCCACCGATGTAGAGTTCCATCTTACCTTCGAGCACCAGGTTGAACTCCTGTCCGGGGTGTGAGTTCTTGTACACCACTTGTGCCTCGGGCTTGGGCTCTACGGTAACGATGAACACGTCGGCCTTATGCCCCACGAAACCACCTACCAGACTCTGGTATTTATACGCTTTCGTACGCTCGATGCTCATGCCCTGTCCCTTACGTGTGACGTAGTACGACTTCATGTGGGGCGACTCAGCGAAGATCAGCTCTTCGGTAGAGACACCGTATTTATGGGCTATCTTCATCAGGTTCGAAATGGTGATGTCCATCTCGCCTGCCTCTATCTTTTCATACTTCTCCGATGAAATGCCGATGGTGTCGGCCATTTCGCTGACAGGAATGTCGAGCACATCGCGCAGACCGCGCAGACGCTCACCTATCTGTTTCAGTTGTTCATCCATACTTTTAAACTTATTATATTCGTTCGCCATTAAGAAACGAGCCATATTTGTCCACCCCTTCCTCTTCCTTGTCCAGATGGAACGAAGCGGCATCGGCATCCTCCACCAAGTTACCACAGTACCAGACGTGGCTCTTGTCCTTCGAATAGAGGCCAAGCACCTCGTAGGTGTTCGGGTCGGCATCGGGCAGGATTTCTTCCCGGTAGAACACGTGCCGGTCATCCTTGCCCTCAAGAAAGTCCAAGATACGGAACGTGGCAGGATTGGCATCCTTCACATGCAGGCTGTCGAAATAGACCGTCTGGCTGTCCTTTGCCCACATACGTATATCGTCCAATTCGATGACCTCGAACGAGCGTATATCGGTGATATGCAGCGGTGCGCCTTTGTAGTAATAGTCGTTGGCATCGCAGAACAGCGGATAGTCCTTGGCCTTCACGGTAGCAGGGTCGGCACCGCTGACGAGTCTCTCCTTGAAATAGACGTGCGCCGCATCGCGCCCCAGCCAGTCCTCCACGCTCTCGAATGTCGCAGCATCGACCTCCGGCAATTCTTCAGAACGCTGTCCGAAGCTGAACGTCCAATAGGAATAGTACACCGTACCATCCCTTTCCTCATACTTTCCCTCGCTGCAGCCAGTGAGCAAAATAAGTAGAAAGACAAGACAACCTACGATCCTCACCTTCTCACCTTTTAACTTTTTTACTTACTTCGCTCCTGCCTTCAGACCCCGGATGACGGCCGAGGTGAATCCGGCATGTTCCATTTCGTTCAGTCCCTTGATGGTCACGCCGCCAGGGGTGGTTACCAGGTCGATAGCTGCCTCAGGGTGCAATCCACTGGCTTCCAAGAGCTTCACGGCACCCAGCATGGTTTGCATCACAATCTCCTTGGCTTGGTCGGCCTTGAAGCCCAGTTCCACGCCGCCTTCGCTGGCAGCACGGACATAACGCATGGCGTAGGCAATGCCGCAAGAGGCGAGGGTGGTGCCTGCTGCCAGGTGTGCCTCGTCAGTAAACAAGGTATTTCCCATCGCATCGAATATTGCCTTCACCGTCTCCGTGTGTGACGGTTTTCCCGTCACAGAAACGAGGAACGTCATTGATGCCAGCTGAGCAATGGCGATGTTGGGGATGCAGAGGAAGAGTGGGGGACACTTTGCGCCCAGCCATTCCTGGATGCTTGCTGACTTCACGCCAGCGGCAATGACGATGAGAATCTGCTTCTCGGGGTTCAGACTCTCCTTGATGCCTGTCAGCACTTGCTCTACCAGCCAGGGCTTTACGCATACGATGACCACATCGGCCACGTTTGCAGCCTGTGCGTTGTCGGTCGTGGTGCTGATACCCTGCTCAACGAATTTCTTCAGAACGGCCTCCGAGGGGTCGCTCACGGTGATGTTCTTGTTGTCAAAGTAGTCGGCTTTCATCATGCCTTCTACGGTGGCGCCACCCATAGCGCCTGCACCTATCATTGATATTTTCATATTCTAAGGTAAAAGGTAAAAGTGAAAAATTGGCTTCCGCACTTACAAAGCTGCTTCTAATCGTTTTACAAATTCGTCGGCCTCGGCCTTGGTGAAAGTCAGAGGCGGCAACAGACGGAGCACATTCTCGCCCGAACAGCCGGTGAAGACGTGCTGCTCGTAAACCAAGCGTTGACGTACGGGCTTCTGCGGTGTGTAGAGCTCTATACCAATCATCAGACCGCGACCGCGCACCTCTTTAATCTTATCATTATTTAATTTTTTAATTTTCTCCATCAGATAGTCGCCCACCTCGCGAGCGTTCTCTACCAGGTTCTCCTGCTCCATCACGTCAATCACCGAGAGGGCAGCGGTGCAAGCCAGGTGGTTGCCACCGAAGGTAGTACCCAGTTGTCCGTAGACGGGCTTGAACTCAGGCGAGATGAGCACGCCGCTCATGGGGAATCCGTTGCCGATGCCTTTTGCCACGGTGATAATATCGGGCTTGATGCCCAGCCACTGGTGAGCGAAGAATTTTCCGCTTCTACCGTAGCCGCATTGTATCTCGTCGCAAATCAATACAGCACCATAGCGCTTGCAGGCATAGGCCAACTTCTGAGCAAACTCGGGTGTGGCCATCTGAATGCCGCCCACACCCTGAATGCACTCCAGAATGACAGCAGCGATGCCGCCGCGAGTCAGTTCGCGTACCCAAGGCTCAATGTCGTTGAGGGGCAGGAAGCGCACGTGATGGTTATCGTTGATGGGGGCTACAATCTTCGGGTTGTTGGTCACTTCGACCGCCAGCGAGGTACGTCCGTGGAACGCCTTTTCGCACGACAGCACGCGAATGTTGCCCGTCTTAAACGATGCCAGCTTCAGTGCGTTCTCGTTGGCCTCGGCACCGCTGTTCACCAAGAATAGCTGATAGTCCTCGTAACCGCTGATTTCTCCTAACCGCTCAGCCAGTTCCACCTGCAACTTGTTCTGCACTGAGTTTGAGTAGAAGCCCAGCGTCTGCAACTGCTGTGTCATTTTCTCCACATAGTGCGGGTGACAGTGGCCGATGCTAATCACAGCATGACCGCCGTAGAGGTCCATGTATTCCTGGCCTTTGTCGTCCCAAACCTTGCATCCCTGTCCCTTCACGATATTCACGTCGAACAGTGGGTAAACGTCAAATAATTGCATATTGTTACGTTTTTGTTGTTATCTGCTTGCAAAGTTACACTAAAAATTCCATTTAACGAACGAATCTGTAATTATTTTTCAGTTTTCAGGCTCTCTATTGACTTTCGTGATGCCTTCCGCTGAAAAAAGAACCCTATTTGTTTGGAAGTTCCGATTTTTTGTCGTATATTTGTTGCCTGTATCATTACTATTAATCGCATCATCAAAAAAACTATGACCAATATGAAAAGAACAAAACCTCTATTTTTGTTGTTATTGGCAGCCATTCTGTTGCCATTCACAACCATGAGTGCCCAAGACGTATGGGACGGCACTGTAGCCACAGAGTTTGCAGGAGGTACAGGAACGGAAAGCGACCCGTATCTGATTGAGACGGGTGCGCAGTTGGCGTATCTGGCGCAACAGACGAATCAAGGTTATTTTTTGAATTCTGGCCAAAATTTATATCGGAGTGGCACCCTCTCTCTGGGAAATTGTAGCTATAATTGCAAAAATTATAGCTATAATCCTTTTTCCTATAAGAAATAGTGAATGATCTATTCTATCAGTTGACAGTTCGCAATGTATCTTTTTGCTTAAAGAATTTGCTAAAAGATGTATATTTTCCGAGGTTGTTTTCTTAGTCTCAAGGATAATTCGTACTTTTGTAGCAAATTAGGAAGAATGATGTACGGCATAGACATAAAAGAAGATGAGCTGTTGGCAATGGGCGGCGGCATACTTGACATGCTGCTCATTGACAGAACCACAGGTGAGAATATCATCTGGGCGACGGATGACTATGCTGCATTAGGTGATTCATACACTTTCCACAAACACATTACTCCAGAACTGATTACTGGAGAAAATAATAATGTCATCCAGCCACGAGTCATTAAGACGTGGAAAGAGCAAGTGGGACGAACGAAGAGGATGGCTGAGGTGTTCACACCGTCATGGGTATGCAACTCAATGGCAAACCTGCTTGACAAGGCATGGTTCGGACGTGAAGAAGTATTCAATGTTGAAGATCCTATCCATCACACTTGGATTCCGACCACCGGTCCTATACAGTTTCCTAATGGTAAGACATGGCAGGATTATGTACGAGCAAATTATCTGGAATTTACTTGCGGCGAGGCACCTTTCCTGACAAGTCGCTATGATACCACTACGGGTAATCCTATTCCTTTGGAGTGCCGAATTGGAATTGTTGACCGAAAAATGCGCATAGTTTGTGAGAATACAAACGACGATGAAGAATGGCTCCTATGGACTCAAGCAGCATTTAAGGCTATATACGGTTACGAGTGGCAAGGTGATAACTTGCTTCTGGCTCGTGAATCCATGCTTGCTACGTTTGTTGACTACTATCAAGCCCGTTTTGAAGTGTTCCCGCCCTTGGAAACCCTACACTTCATGGCTTATATTATCTCGTGGAATCTGTGGCAGATGGATGGCTTAAAGAACGTCATTCCTGGCAGCTGTCACGAGGAAACCATTGTTAAGGCAGGACTTTTTGAAGATGAGGTCGAACATCGCCCCTGCGAAGGCTGCGCAAAGAAAGATGTTAACAAGCATAATGGTATCTATAGCATCATCCGTTCCTGGACACCATCGGGAAAGATTAATTGTGATGATGGAGAGACAGGACGTTTTGTGGATATTATTTCAATGCAGAAATGATGAAAGAAGGCTTGGAAATCATAGACGGTAGGATTTATGGTCGGGTAAAACCGTATATCTATGCTTTTAAGACAAATACTGTTCCCAACTTTCTGAAGGTTGGAGACACGTACCGTCCGGTGCGAATCCGTCTTGAGGAATGGCGCAAACATTATGAAGGGTTGACACCTGTCTTTGAGCAAGAGGCGATGGTGGATAGCGAAACATTCTTCCGTGACTACTCTGTTCATGATTTTCTCATAGAAAACGGCCATCGAAGAGCAGAAGAAGATGATTTCGCAGGGGGTGTTTATCGTTCCAACGAATTCTTTTCTGATGCAGAACGTGAAGATGTGGAGGATGCCATCGAGGACATTCATTTTGATTTTGGTAAGGAGGTTCGTAAATATACATTTTACAATGTAGAGGATCGTTTGCCATTGAAGGAAGGTATATATGAACGTAACCAAGATTGGGAACCACGTGATAATCAGAAAACGGTCATAGACAACTTCATGAAAGCTGTAAAAAACGGCCGCAAGAATCTTCTCATGTATGCGGTGATGCGCTTTGGTAAAAGCTTTACAGCATTGTGTTGTGCCAAGAAGATGGAGGCTCGTTTGGTTGTCGTGGTGAGTGGTAAGGCCGATGTTAAGGCTGAATGGCAAAAGAATGTACAAAGACCCAAAATTCTGGAAGGTTATTCCTTCTTGAATGCCAATGATCTTACAGCCAATCCCGACATTATCTCTCAATCTCTGACCGAGGGGAAAAACCTTGTTGTATTCCTCACTCTTCAAGATTTGCAGGGCAAAACGATAAAGGAGCGACATAAAGACCTCTTCAGTTTGAATGAACAGGGAAAAATAGACCTCCTGATTGTGGATGAAAGCCATTTTGCCGCCCGATCTGACGAGACTGGCAAAGTGTTGAAAGCAGTCGGCGGCAACTATCGTTCAGAGGAGAAAGGCTATGACAACACTCTTGAAGAACTGAATGAGAGCCTTAAATTCTTCACTCCTCGCGTGACGCTCCATCTCTCAGGAACCCCATATAGAATCCTTCTAGACGGAGAATTCCAGAAAGAGGATATTATTGCCAATATTCAGTATAGAGACATTATTGAGGCAAAGCAAACTTGGGATGCTGAAAACCTTGACACGATGGACGAGTGGAAGAATCCCTACTACGGTTTTCCGGAAATGATACGGTTTGCGTTCAATCTTAACGAATCCTCGGAACGGTTGTTGAAAAGTATAGCCAAAGACGGTGTGGATTATAAATTGAACGAACTGTTTAAGCCCGTTTCTACTGTGAAAGACAGAGAAGGAATCAACCACAAGAAATTCCTTCATGAACAAGAAGTATATGATTTGCTGGCTGCTATAGATGGCAGACATGGTGCAGGTGACAAGTATGTAGAAGATGGCATTTTCAGTTTCTTGGCTTATCCTAAAATCAAGGAAAACAATATGTGCCGTCACATTGTGATGGTGCTCCCCTTCAGAGCTTCATGTGACGCAATGGAGGAAATGCTGAAGACACGTGGTTTTGATAACTTGAACGATTATGAAATTCTAAATATCTCTGGCTTTGAGTGTCCTGGGAGATATGAAACGTCAACAGAACAAGTGGTTGCAGACATCGACAGGTTTGAGAAAGAGGGTAAGAAAACTATCACGCTGACCGTAGGGAAAATGCTCACAGGCAGCACGGTGGAGCAGTGGGATACGATGATTTTCCTACGAGACACCTCTTCGGCACAGGTCTATGACCAAGCAATCTTCCGATTGCAGAATAAATACTTGAAGACCATCAGAAGTGCAGATGATAAGGGGGAAATTATTCAGAACATGAAACCGCAGACGCTACTTGTGGATTTCGACCCGACACGCGTGTTTGTGATGCAACACAAAAAGACGCTCATAGGCAACACCAACAGGGATTTGCGTGGGAATGAAAATTTGGAAGACCAGTTGGCCTTTGAACTTCAAGTCTCGCCCATCATATTAATGAATAAAGATAAAATCAAGGAGGTCGAGGCTGTTGATATCATCGACTACATCCGTGAATACTCCTCCAATCATAGTCTCCATGATGAGGCAGAGGAATTGACGGTGGATGAAAACCTGTTTCGCGATGAAGCCATTCTGAATATCCTAGATAAACAACCGGAATTTGGTGGACAAAAAGGGCTATTCAAACAAAAACCTGTTAAGGGTGATGGAGATGACATAGAATTGCCTGACGATGAAGGCACCTCTTCTACCGAAAAACAGACACCCTCTTCAAACGAGATTATTAATGAGCAAGAGGCTGATGCGAAAAGTGTATTGGTGAAGAAGTTGAAGACCTATCAATTTAAGATTCTTCTCTTTGCCTATCTTACAGAGACTGAAGTCCACTCGCTGGGTGACATCATCCGAGGCATTAAAGCAGATAAAGCCAACCAATCCATTGCCTATCATCTTGATATCTCTGTAACGGAGTTGAATCTTTTTAGAAAAGCAATCAATCCGATGGCCTTGAGTAATCTTGATGGCAAGATTCATAACTCCAACGAGCTCGGGCATGACAATAATGCCGATATAAAGACTGCTCTTAAGCAGTTGACCCGCTTGTCTGCTTCCGAGGTGACCACGAAGCCTGACATTGCCACAGCTATGGTGAGTCTCTTTCCCGACGATGTGACAGCAGACTCCCGTTTCCTCTGCTTTGCAGGAAAAACTGGTGAATTTGAATATGCGCTGATACAACGGTTTGGTGACGATGTGAAGTCGAATATTTTCACTATTCCCACATCTGGTGTAACGTATGAATGTACACGTAAGATGTTCAAACTCATGGGTATTCCAACAGAAAACATCTTATACCCTTATACTTCTTTCGATTTAATAAACCCAAATAAGCAACAAGAAATAACGCGGAAAATTATGGAACTGAATTTCACTGCTGCCATTGGCAATCCACCCTATCAGGAGCATGATGGTGGGGCCGGAGAAAGCTCCCGACCGCTATACAATGAGTTTGTCAATGCTCTTAACGGCTGCCAATTACCCTACTATGTGATGATTATGCCTTCACGCTGGATGACAGGAGGAAAGAACTTGGATGGATTCCGCAATCAGATGCTGAACGATAAATGCATACGCGAGCTGCACGATTTCTGGCATCCAGAGGACGTTTTCCCTTATACGAATAATCGTGGCGGTGTCTGTTATTTCCTGCGCGATAGAAAGTATGATAATATAAAGAATCTTGTCAATGTGGTAACCCATTACAGCAATAATGACATTTACCCATGCCGTCGCCCATTCAAGATGGAGAACATGGATATATTCTTCCGCAATAGTAGGGCGGTGACCATTCTTGAAAAAGTATTTGCCAGTGGTGACGGATTTCTCGATGATTACATATCTGCAGCAAAGGCATTTGGGTTGAGAACTTTCTTTGTGAGCGATCCACGATTCAAGAACACTCCCGCCGAATGTTCAAATCCTGTCAAATGCTATGGGAATAGAGGAAGAGTAGGTTACGTTGAAAAAGAATATATTACCTCTCACAAACAGTGGATTGACAAATGGAAAGTCTTTGTTCCTGAATCCAATAATATCGGGACAGAACTTCGTGACGATAATCAGAATTCATTTGTGGGCGCTCCTGAAACTGTTTGTACTGAATCGTTTTTGGTGGTAGGTGCAGACTTGAACTTAAATGAAGAATCTGCCCAGCATCTGTCTGATTACCTGCGTACCCGTTTTGCCAGATTCATGCTAAGCTTAGCAAAAATTGGCCAGCACGGAACCAGCAGTACATACTGTTTTGTTCCTTTGCAGGACTTCACCCATCCTTGGACGGATGCAGACTTATTCAAGAAATACGATTTGACTTCGGATGAGGTTAAGTATATAGAGTCTATGATAAAGCCGATGGCAGACGAAAAATTATAAATGGAGTTGGACTTTGTGAAAGAATAAAGCTAAAGAGGTCTTCATATAGCCTTGAGGCTACACGAAGACCTCTTTAGATTAGAAAGCACTGGCTTTCAGACGTAGTCCTGAAGTCTCGTCGATGCCGAACATGATGTTCATGTTTTGCACGGCCTGACCAACGGCACCTTTTAGGAGGTTGTCGATGGCAGAGGTAATGAGGAGCTTATTGCCAAACTTCTCGCAATGCACCAAAGCCTTGTTGGTATTTACCACCTGCTTCAGGTCGATGGGCTTGTCGGTATAGTGGGTGAAAGAGGCATCGGCATAAAAGTCCTTGTAGGCCTCGATGATATCCTCAACTGGGGCAGGGGTCTTAACCACAGCGGTACAGAAGATGCCGCGGGCGAAGTTGCCACGATAGGGGATGAAATCGATAGAGGCATCGAGATAGCCCTGTACCTGAGCCAGCGACTGACGAATTTCGGCGATGTGCTGGTGCTGGAAGGGTTTGTAGATGCTCAGGTTGTCTACACGCCATGAGAAATGAGTGGTGGCACCCGGCTTCTGTCCGGCACCTGTAGAGCCGGTGATGGCGTTGACGCTAACATCTTCTTTTAGAAGGTTGAGGTTGGCAGCAGGGAGCAGAGCCAACTGGATGGCTGTGGCAAAGCAGCCGGGATTGGCAATGTGCTGTGCCTTGGCAATCTCGGCCTTGTTGATCTCAGGAAGGCCATAGACATAGTCGTGGTTGCCCTTGATGCGGAAATCCTGTGCCAGGTCGATGATTTTCACGTTCTCGGGGATGGTGTGCTCCTTGAGGAAGGCCTCGCTCTTGCCGTGGCCGAAGCAGAAGAACACCACATCAACCTGGTCGAACGGCATCTCGTCGGTAAAGTGCAGGTCGGTTTCCCCGACCAATCCCTCATGGATGTCGCTGACGGGATTGCCAGCATTGCTCTCAGAGTTGGCAAAGACAATCTCTGCCTCAGGGTGGTTGAGCAGCACACGGATGAGTTCACCACCCGTATAGCCTGCAGCACCAAGAATACCTACTTTTATCATCTCTTCTCGTCTTTGTGAATGCCGTAATAAACACGGAGTGGGGTAGAGCTGACCTTGATGAAGCCCTTGGCCTCGTCAGCAGTCCATCCGGTCTGGGTCTCGCCATACTCGCCGAGCTTAGACTTCGTGAGGTCGTTGGCAGAGTCGATGCCTACGGTCTCGAAACCATAAGGACGGAGTTTAAGGATGGCGGTACCGGTGACGTTGCGCTGTGAAGAGGTGAGCATAGCCTCGATATCGGGCATGACGGGCTCCAGGTACTGACTCTCGTGGAGGAACATACCGTACCAGTTGGCCACCTGATCCTTCCAGTACTGCTGCCACTTAGAGAGGGTTGACTTCTCCAGCAGGCGGTGAGCCTCGATGATAAGCTTTGGAGCAGCGGCCTCGAAGCCTACACGACCCTTGATACCGATGATGGTGTCGCCCACGTTGGCATCGCGACCGATGGCGTAGCTGGCACCAATCTCCTCAATCTTCTGGATGGCTTTGATGCGGTCGTCGAACTTCTCGCCGTTCACGGCTACTATCTCACCTTTGTCGAAGGTAATCTTCAGCAGAGCCTCGTTCTCCTTGGCTGTGACGTGCTTCAGGTAAGCCTCCTCGGGCAGACCCTGTGTGGGGTCAAGCAGCTCGCCACCGCAGATACTGGTGCCCCAGATACCTACGTTATAAGAGTACTTTAGCTTGGTGAAGTCAGCGAAGAAACCGTGCTCATTGAGGAAGTCAACCTCCTCCTTACGGGTGAGCTTCTTATCTCGGGTCAGCGTGATGATTTCCACACCGGGAGCCATCACGAGGAAGGTCATATCGAAGCGGATTTGGTCGTTGCCAGCACCCGTAGAGCCGTGTGCGATAGCATCGGCACCAATCTCGTTGGCATAGCGGGCAATGGCGATAGCCTGGAAGATACGCTCGCTGCTAACAGATATGGGATAGCAGTTGTTACGCAGCACATTGCCGAAAATCATGTATTTCAACGACTTGGCATAGTATTCCTGCGTCACGTCGAGGGTCACATATTTCACAGCACCCAATTTATAGGCGTTTTCCTCGTTCTTCTTCAGCTGTTCAGCACTGAAACCGCCGGTATTGGCGCAGGCTGCATATACTTCGTACCCGTCTTGGGCCAGTTTCATCACGGTGTAGGAGGTGTCGAGTCCTCCAGAGAATGCTACAACGACTTTTTTCTTGTTACTCATTTTTTTATTTTTTTTACTTTTTTACCCTTTTACTCCTTCTTATCCCTTTTGCTGCTCTTCTAATTCTTGTAAGTATTTGATGCGCGACAGTACTTCGTCGGGCAACTTAACAGGCAGATGTTCTGTGGGGTCGAAAAGCATGGCAGTGCAGATGCAGAACTTACGGTTGCGTTCGCGCAGAACGGGGTAGTTGACACATCCCTCACAACCCTTCCAGAAAGCTTCATCGTCGGTCAGGTCGGCAAAGGTGACGGGCTGATAGCCCAGTGCAGTGTTCATCTTCATCACGGCAGCACCACTGGTCAGCGAGAAGATCTTGGCGTGAGGCCAACGGGTGCGAGCAAGCGTGAAGGTCATGTCCTTGATACGCTTGGCGATGTGCAGGCCGCGGAAATCGGGATGGACTATCAGACCTGATGTCGTGACGTACTGCTGGTTTTCCCATGTCTCTATGTAACTGAAGCCAGCAAAGCGTCCGTCTTTCGTCAGTGCGATGACGGCCTTGGCCTCGAACATCTTTTTCGCCAGGTATTCATGGGTTCGCTTGGCTATACCTGTGCCGCGTACTTTCGCTGCTTCTGCAATAGTTTCTAAAATGGTATCTACATATTTCTCGTGCTCAGGACACGCAACGAGGACTTCTATATCTTCTTTCTCCATATTCTTTTTATTTCATATTAGGAATGACTGCTTTCAGAGCTTCGGTCACTTCCTTGTGGCTCACACCTTCTTTTATCACGATAAAGATATTGTCATCGCCGGCTATGGTTCCTAATATCTCAGGGATGTCGCTGCGGTCAATGTTCCAGGCTATGGCACTGGCGTAGCCCGGACGGGTCTTGATGACACCCATATTGCCGGAAAAGTGAATGCTGATGAAGCCAGGAATCTGCATCATTTCTCGGACAGAAGAGTGTGTGCTCACCCGTTTGTACATCGACTCGTTGGGCAGCACATAGACATAGTTGCCGCTCATGGTGGCTGCCTTGGCTACCTTCAGTTGTTTCAAATCGCGGCTCAGCGTGGCTTGCGTGAGGTTGAACCCTTCGTTTTGCAGGGCATTCAAAAGCTCTTCCTGGCTGCCCATCTGCTGGCTTGAGATAATCAGTCTCAGAGCTTCTAATCTATTCTTCTTATCCTTCATCTTGGTATATTTATTCAAATCTGCGGTGCAAAAGTACAAAGATTCTTGCATATAACCAAATTTTTATGCATATTCTTTGGCGTTGTGTATAAAAAAAGATGTGCTCCATGAAGAACACATCTTTTTCGTCGTATTTTAAGTAATAAAAACTTATTTTTCTTCGATTACAGGCTCGTTGGCAAAGTCGAGCACGTTCTTGCGGTTGGCTTGCATTCGCTCGTAGTCTTCCTTTGAGCCAACGATAATCTTTTCGAACTCGCGCAGACCGGTACCGGCAGGAATCAGGTGACCGCAGATGACGTTCTCCTTCATACCCTCCAAATAGTCCTGCTTACCGCGGATAGCAGCCTCGTTGAGCACCTTCGTGGTCTCCTGGAACGATGCAGCCGACATGAACGACTTGGTCTGCAGAGCTGCACGGGTGATACCCTGCAGAATCTGAGTTGACGTTGCGGGTACAGCATCACGCACCTGAACGGTACGCAGGTCGCGGCGCTTCAGTGAGGTGTTCTCGTCGCGCAGACGGCGGGCGGTAACAATCTGACCCTTCTGCAGTGTCTCAGAGTCACCAGCATCGGTAACCACCTTCTTACCCCAGATACGGTCGTTCTCCTCAGCGAAGTCGAGCTTGTCGATGATGTCGTTCTCGAGGAATGATGTGTCTCCTGGGTCGTTGATCATCACCTTGCGCATCATCTGACGTACAATAATCTCGAAGTGCTTGTCGTTGATCTTGATACCCTGCAGACGATACACGTCCTGAACCTCGTTGACGATATACTCCTGAACAGCGGTGGGACCCTTGATGGCGAGAATGTCGCTCGGGGTGATAGCACCGTCAGAGAGAGGTGTACCGGCACGTACGGCATCATGCTCCTGTACCAGAATCTGCTTAGACAGTGAAACGAGATATTTGCGCTGGTCGCCTGTCTTGGAGGTAACGATAATCTCACGGTTACCACGCTTAACCTTACCCATGGTGACCTCACCGTCGATTTCACTGACGATAGCGGGGTTGGATGGGTTACGAGCCTCGAAGAGCTCGGTAACACGAGGCAGACCGGCGGTAATATCACCACCCTTGGCAGCTGCACGAGGAATCTTGACGAGGGTCTCACCAGTCTTCACGGTCTGGCCGTCCTCAACTACTACGTGACCACCCACAGGGAAGTTATAGGTGCCTATCTTCTCACCGTTAGCATCGATGATGTCGCAGGTAGGAACCTTGGTCTTATCCTTAGACTCGGTTACGATCTTTTCTGTCAGACCGGTGGTTTCGTCGGTCTCGGCACGGAAGGTAACACCTTCGATAACATCGTTGAACTTCAGCGTACCGGCATACTCGGTAACGATAACGGCGTTGAAGGGATCCCACTGGGCAATCTTCTCGCCCTTGCTGACTACCTCGCCATTCTTAAAGTAGAGTGAAGAACCGTAAGGCACGTTGACCGTTGACAGAACAATCTTGGTGTTGGGGTCAACGAAACGCATTTCACCCAGACGGCTCACTACCATCTCGCAGTCGCGACCATCCTCGTCGAACGGAACGGTACGAACCTCTTCCATCTCGATGCGGGCCGACTCGTATTTGCAGACGATGGTGGCATTGGCAGCTGCGTTGGCAGCCACACCACCGGCGTGGAACGTACGAAGAGTAAGCTGAGTACCTGGCTCACCGATAGCCTGAGCGGCAATAACACCAACGGCCTCACCCTTCTGTACCATGCGGCGGGTAGCCAGGTTGCGACCGTAGCACTTACGGCAAACACCCTTCTTCGACTCACAGGTGAGCACTGAGCGAATCTCAACCATCTCAATCTCGGCCTTCTCAATCTCCTCAGCCAGAGGCTCTGTGATTTCCTCACCGGCAGGTACAATTACCTCACCAGTCTTGGGGTTCACCACGTCGTGAACGCTGACACGACCCAGGATGCGCTCAGCGAGAGAAGAGATTACCTCGTCGCCGCTCTTTAGAGCTGTGCACTCCAAACCACGCAGTGTACCGCAGTCTTCCTCGTTGATGATCACATCGTGAGAGACATCAACCAGACGACGGGTCAGATAACCTGCGTCGGCGGTCTTCATAGCGGTATCGGCAAGACCCTTACGAGCACCGTGAGTAGAGATAAAGTATTCGAGCACTGACATACCCTCCTTAAAGTTAGAAAGGATAGGATTCTCAATAATCTGGTGTCCCTCGGCACCGGCTTTCTGAGGCTTGGCCATCAGACCACGGATACCTGACAACTGCTTAATCTGGTCCTTACTACCACGGGCACCGGAGTCTAGCATCATGAATACAGCGTTGAAGCCCTGGTCGGCCTCGGTCATCTCCTTCATCAGGATGTTACCAATATCATTATTAACGTGGGTCCAAGTATCGATAACCTGGTTGTAACGCTCGTTGTCGGTGATGAAACCCATATTATAGTTGTCGGTAATCTGCTGTACCTCTTCATTACCCTTGGCGATAAGCTCGGCCTTCTCCTTAGGAATAATAATATCGTCGAGGTTGAACGACAGACCGGCCAGATAAGCCATGCGGTAACCCAGGTTCTTGATACCATCGAGGAACTCGCAAGCCTCGGCGAAACCTACGTTCTTAATAACGTCGGCAATGATGTCGCGCAGACTCTTCTTAGAGATGACCTTATTAACAAAGCCTACCTCCTTAGGAACGATGCCATTCACGATGACACGACCTACAGAGGTCTCTACCTGATGACGAACCTTGATGCCATCCACCACGTCGTCGATCATCACTTTTACTTGGGCGTGCAGGTCGCACTTACCCTCGTTATGGGCAATGATAGCCTCCTCAGGACCGTAGAATGAGAGTCCCTCACCCTTGGCACCTGGACGAATCTTGGTGATATAGTACAGACCGAGCACCATATCCTGTGAAGGAACGGTGATAGGTGCACCATTGGCTGGATTCAGAATGTTATGGCTCTGGAGCATCAGCAGCTGAGCCTCGAGGATAGCCTCATTTGACAAGGGGAGGTGAACAGCCATCTGGTCACCGTCGAAGTCGGCGTTGAACGCGGTACATGCCAGTGGGTGCAGCTGAATAGCCTTACCCTCGATGAGCTTAGGTTGGAAGGCCTGAATACCCAGACGGTGCAGTGTTGGTGCACGGTTCAGCAGTACGGGATGACCCTTCATGACGTTCTCCAGGATGTCCCAGATAACTGGCTCACGACGGTCAACGATCTTCTTGGCACTCTTCACGGTCTTCACGATGCCGCGCTCAATGAGCTTACGGATGATGAATGGCTTGTAGAGCTCGGCAGCCATCAGTTTAGGCAGACCGCACTCACCCATCTTCAACTCAGGACCTACGACGATAACCGAACGGGCTGAGTAGTCCACACGCTTACCGAGCAAGTTCTGACGGAAACGACCCTGCTTACCCTTCAGTGAGTCAGAGAGTGACTTCAAAGGACGGTTGCTGTCGCTCTTCACAGCACTTGACTTACGGCTGTTGTCGAAGAGTGAGTCAACGGCTTCCTGAAGCATACGCTTCTCGTTACGCAGAATCACCTCAGGAGCATGAATCTCCATCAAACGCTTCAGACGGTTGTTACGGATAATCACACGACGATAGAGGTCGTTCAGGTCGGAGGTGGCGAAACGACCACCATCCAGGGGAACGAGAGGACGCAACTCAGGAGGAGTTACGGGCAGTATCTTCATAATCATCCACTCAGGACGGTTGATTCCTTTCTCAACTGATGAACGGAAAGCCTCTACTACCTGCAGGCGCTTCAGAGCTTCGTTCTTACGCTGCTGTGAAGAGTCGGTGTTGGCGCGGTCGCGCAGTTCGTATGACAGTGAGTCGAGGTCGAGCTGCTGAAGTAGGTCATAGATGGCCTCGGCACCCATCTTGGCAACGAATTTGTTGGGATCGCTATCCTCCAGATAGTAATTGTCTTCCGACAGCTGGTTATCCAATATGTCGTTGTACTCTTCCTCTGAGAGCAGATCGAACTTCTGCGAACCCAGCAGAGGATTGCCCTCTGCATCCTTGCGACCCTCGAGCACACCTGGCTGAATCACCACGTAGCGTTCGTAGTAGATGATTGCATCAAGCTTCTTGGTGGGAAGTCCCAGCAGGTAGCCAATCTTGTTGGGCAGGCTGCGGAAATACCAGATGTGGGCAATGGGCACTACCAACTCGATGTGTCCGCTACGCTCACGACGCACCTTCTTCTCAGTTACCTCAACACCGCAACGGTCGCAGACGATACCCTTGTAACGGATGCGCTTGTACTTACCGCAGGCGCACTCATAGTCCTTGGTAGGGCCAAAGATACGCTCGCAGAACAGACCGTCGCGCTCGGGCTTGTAGGTACGGTAGTTGATGGTCTCAGGCTTGGTGACCTCACCAAATGAACTCTCAAGGATCTGCTCGGGTGAAGCAAGTCCGATGGTTATCTTGGTGAAGTTATTCTTTGTCTTTGAATCTTTCTTGAAAGCCATATTTCAATTCTTAATTCTTAATTCTTAATTCTTTTAGTCGGCGTTCCGCCTTTGTAAAAGCGGCAAAGCCGAGCGCTTAATTTCATCAGTCGAGAGTTACGCTTAGTCCGAGACCACGCAACTCGTGCAGCAGCACGTTGAGTGACTCGGGGATGCCTGGGGTTGGCATGGGCTCACCCTTAACGATAGCCTCGTATGCCTTTGAGCGACCTACGGTATCGTCTGACTTGATGGTCAGAATCTCCTGAAGCACGTGGCTGGCACCAAAGGCCTCCAGTGCCCAGACTTCCATCTCACCAAAACGCTGACCACCGAACTGGGCCTTACCACCGAGAGGCTGCTGAGTAATCAAGCTGTACGGACCGATGGAACGGGCGTGCATCTTGTCCTCAACCATGTGACCGAGTTTCAAGAAGTAGGTGATACCTACGGTAGCTGGCTGGTCGAAACGCTCACCTGTCTCACCATCATAGAGGTGGGTAGAGCAGAGACGGGGCAGACCGGCCTTATCAGTCCATGCTGCGAGGTCATCAAGCTTGGCACCGTCAAAGATAGGTGTTGCGAACTTCACACCGAGACGCTTACCAGCAGCACCGAGGATGGCCTCGAAGATCTGACCGAGGTTCATACGAGAAGGCACACCTAACGGGTTCAGTACCAAGTCAACGGGACGTCCATCCTCAAGGAACGGCATATCCTCCTGACGTACCACCTTAGAGACGATACCCTTGTTGCCGTGACGACCGGCGAGCTTATCACCCACGCCAATCTTACGCTTTTTGGCAACATATACCTTAGCCATCTGTAGGATGCCTGAAGGCAGCTCGTCACCGATGGTGATGGCAAACTTCTTACGCTTCATCTCAGCATCGAGTAGCTTGAATTTCTTCATGTAATTGATGATGAGTTTACCAATCAACTCGTTCTTGTGCTCATCGTTGGTCCACTTGCTGGTCTGGATATCACCGTACTCCAGGTTCTTCAGTGCCGTTATGGTGAACTTGGATCCCTTAGAGATAATCTCTGCACCTGTGTAGTCCTTCACGCCCTGTGAGGTCTTACCCTTGGTGAGTTCCATCAGCTTGTCTACCAGAATATCCTTCAGGTCGTCTACCTTTGCCTGGTACTCCTCGTCGATCTTAGCCAGCACGATCTTATCCTGCTGCTTGGTCTGACGGGTCTTGATAGCACGTGCGAAGAGTTTCTTGTCAATGATGACACCGCTCAAAGAGGGGTTGGCCTTCAGTGAAGAATCCTTCACGTCACCAGCCTTGTCACCGAAGATGGCGCGCAGCAGCTTCTCCTCTGGTGAGGGATCGCTCTCTCCCTTAGGTGAAATCTTACCAATCAGGATGTCACCGGGTTCTACGCGGGCACCGACACGGATAACACCGTTCTCGTCGAGGTCTTTGGTAGCCTCTTCGCTGACATTAGGAATATCAGAAGTGAACTCTTCCATACCACGCTTGGTCTCACGAACATCGAGTGAGTACTCATCGACGTGGACAGAAGTCAGCACATCCTCACGAACGATACGCTCGTTAAGCACGATGGCATCCTCGTAGTTGTAACCCTTCCAAGGCATATAAGCCACCAGCAGGTTACGACCCAGTGCCAGTTCACCGTCTTCAGTAGCATAACCCTCAGTCAGGATGTCTCCCTTCTTCACGCGCTGTCCCTTGTTGCAGATAGGACGCAGGTCGATGGTCATGTTCTGGTTGGTACGACGGAACTTAGGAATACGGTATTCCTTCATGGCGGGTTCGAAGCTGACGAACTCCTCGTCTTCCGTGCGATCGTAGAGGATACGGATTGTGGTAGCGTCAACATAGTCAATCACACCGTCACCTTCGGCGGTCACCATCGTACGTGAATCTTCACATACCTGCTTCTCAATACCAGTACCTACGATAGGTGCCTCGTTGTGGAGCAGAGGAACAGCCTGGCGCATCATGTTCGATCCCATCAGTGCTCGGTGAGCATCGTCGTGCTCCAAGAAAGGAATGAGCGATGCAGCGATAGAGGCAATCTGTTGGGGAGATACATCCATGAGGTTGACATCAGTGGGAGGCACCACGGGGAAATCGGCATCCTGACGGCATTTTACAACCGGACGGATGAACGTACCATCGTCGTTCAGAGGTGCGTTACCCTGACCGATAATGTAGTTCTCTTCTTCCTCAGCCGTGAGGTATACGATACCGTCATCATTCAGGTTGGCTATACCGTTCTCCACCTTACGGTATGGTGTCTCGATGAAGCCCAGCTCATTGATCTTTGCATAGACACAAAGAGAAGAGATCAGACCGATGTTAGGTCCTTCAGGACTCTCAATAGGACACAGACGACCGTAGTGTGTGTAGTGTACGTCACGAACCTCGAAACCGGCGCGTTCACGACTCAGACCGCCAGGACCCAGTGCAGAGAGACGACGCTTGTGGGTTACTTCGGCCAGTGGGTTTGTCTGGTCCATGAACTGTGACAGCGGGTTGGTGCCGAAGAACGAGTTGATAACACTTGAAATCGTCTTGGCGTTGATCAGGTCCATCGGGGTGAACACCTCGTTATCACGGACATTCATTCGCTCGCGGATGGTGCGGCTCATACGGGCCAGACCGATAGAGAACTGATTAGACAGCTGCTCACCCACGGTGCGTACACGACGGTTCGACAGGTGGTCGATATCGTCAACGGCAGCCTTCGAGTTGATCAGCTGGATGAGATACTTGATAATCTCAATGATATCTTCTTTGGTCAGGACACGGACATCCATTTCGGTGTCAAGTCCCAACTTCTTATTAATACGGTAGCGGCCTACGTCGCCCAGGTCGTAACGCTTGTCAGAGAAGAACAGGTTCTGGATTACCTCACGTGCGCTGGCATCGTCGGCAGGGTCTGCATTGCGCAGCTGGCGGTAGATGTAGAGCACAGCCTCCTTCTCAGAGTTACTGGGGTCTTTGGCCAGGGTGTTGAAGATGATACTGAAGTCCTGGGCCACTGCTTCGTCCTTGTGAACAAGGATGGTGGCTGCACCGCTCTCCAGAATGTCCATGAGGTTGTCCTCGGTAATCTCGGTCTCACGGTCCATGATGACCTCGTTACGCTCAATAGACACCACTTCACCGGTATCCTCATCAACGAAGTCCTCGTTCCAACTCTTCAGCACACGGGCGGCGAGCTTGCAGCCGATGACTTCTTTCAATGCCTTCTTGTTGACCTTTACTTCCTCGGCCAGGTCGAAGATCTGCAGAATGTCCTTATCGGTCTCGAAACCGATGGCACGAAGCAGGGTTGTTACGGGCAACTTCTTCTTACGGTCGATGTAAGCATACATCACGTTGTTGATGTCCGTTGCAAACTCAATCCACGAACCCTTGAAAGGAATGATACGGGCAGAATAGAGCAGAGAGCCGTTGGCATGAACGCTCTGTCCGAAGAATACACCGGGTGAACGGTGCAACTGTGATACCACAACACGCTCGGCACCGTTGATGACGAATGTGCCGTTAGCCGTCATGTAGGGAATGGGACCGAGGAATACGTCCTGAATCACTGTACCGAAATCCTCATGGTCGGGGTCTGTGCAATACAGTTTCAGTTTGGCCTTCAGGGGTACACTATAGGTCAGGCCACGCTCCAAACACTCGTCAATGGTATAGCGTGGCGGGTCGATATAGTAATCCAGGAACTCAAGCACGAAGTTATTACGCGTATCGGTGATAGGGAAGTTCTCGGCGAACACCTTATACAGACCGTCGTTCTTGCGTTCTTCAGGCGGTGTGTCCAACTGTAGGAAGTCTTTGAAAGACTTTAATTGCACATCGAGGAAATCTGGGAGTGGCATGGGATTCTTGACACTGCCAAAGTTTACTCTGTTGTCTATTACTTTTGAAGTCATATATATTTTGTTTATTATTCCTAGTGATTCTAGTCGTACTAGTCAGACTAGTAGAACTAGTTTTGACTAGAAAAGACAAAGAAAAGGTTAGGAACCCTCTACTGGAGAGTTCCTAACCAAATGTTATTGTTGGTTTCTGAATTACTTCAGCTCAACTACGGCACCAGCAGCCTCGATAGCCTTCTTCAGGTTCTCAGCCTCTTCCTTGCTCAGACCTTCCTTCACGGTAGCGGGAGCACCGTCAACCAGATCCTTAGCTTCCTTCAGACCAAGACCGCAAGCTTCCTTAACAGCCTTTACTACCTGTAGCTTGTTTGCGCCAGTCTCCTTCAGGATTACATCGAAAGAAGACTTCTCTTCAACTGCCTCAGCAGCAGCTGCAGCAGGACCAGCAGCTACAGCAACGGCTGCAGCAGCAGGCTCAATTCCGTACTCGTCCTTCAGGACTGTTGCCAACTCGTTAACTTCTTTTACAGTAAGGTTTACCAACTCTTCTGCAATAGCTTTGATATCTGCCATTTTTATTTAAATTTTTTAATTGTTTTTAATGTTAATGTTATTTACTTTTCGCTTATTTGTTACGCTCAGCGATAGCGTCAAGCAGACCGTGGATCTTGCCACCGGCATTCAAGCCAGAAACAATATTCTTGATCGGCGACTGCAGCAGAGCCACAACATCGGCGATAAGTTCGTTCTTGCTCTTGATAGCAACCAACTCGGCAAGTTTGTCAGCACCAACGAAGATGCTTTCCTCGGCATAGGCACCCTTCAGTGCGGGGATACCTTCCTTCTCATATTCCTTGAGGAGTTTGGCGGGAACATTAGCTGTCTGTGTGAACATCACAGCAGTATTGCCCTTCAAGCAGTCATACAGGGGAGAGAAATCAATCTCAGAAGCCTCGAAAGCCTTGTGGAGAAGGGTATTCTTCACAACAACCATCTTGATCTCGTTCTTGAAGCACTTGCGACGCAAGTCGCTGGTCTTCTCTGCATTCAGTCCGGTCAGGTCAACCAGATAGAAATGAGGGAACTGCTTCAGTTTCTCTCCAAGTTCTACGATAATAGTATCTTTTACTTCCTTTTTCATTTGTCTAATCTTTTAACGAGTTATTCAACTGATTTAGGATCTATCTTGATACCCTTACTCATAGTGCTTGAAAGGAAGATACTCTTGATATAAGTACCCTTAGCAGCAGCGGGCTTCAGCTTTACGATAGTAGCAATGAATTCCTTTGCGTTCTCGAAAATCTGTTCGGCATTAAAAGACACCTTACCGATTGACGTGTGCACGATACCTGCCTTGTCAACCTTGAAGTCAATCTTACCCTGCTTCACTTCCTTCACTGCTTTAGCAACATCCATAGTAACAGTGCCGCTCTTGGGGTTAGGCATCAAACCACGAGGACCGAGCACGCGACCCAAGGGACCCAACTTACCCATGCATGAGGGCATCGTAATGATTACATCAACATCAGTCCAACCGCCCTTGATCTTTTCGATATATTCGTCCAGACCAACATAGTCGGCACCAGCTTCCTTGGCGGCAGCCTCCTGATCAGGAGTACAGAGGGCGAGCACGCGAGTTACCTTACCAGTTCCGTTCGGCAGCGACACAACGCCACGAACCATCTGGTTAGCCTTACGTGGGTCAACGCCCAAGCGTACATCGATATCCACAGAAGCATCAAACTTGGTGGTGGTAATTTCCTTCACCAATGCGGCTGCTTCCTTCAAAGAGTATGCTTTCCCTGCTTCAACCTTATCAGCTACCAACTTTTGATTTTTTGTCAGTTTACTCATTGTCTTAAAATTGAAGTTATTTGTTATTCACCAGGGAAATCCCCTTTTACAGTAATACCCATACTACGTGCTGTACCGGCAATCAGTTTCATTGCGGACTCAACAGTGAAGCAGTTGAGATCGGCCATCTTGTCCTCGGCAATAGCACGAACCTGATCCCAGGTTACAGATGCCACCTTCTTACGGTTGGGCTCTGCGCTTCCGCTCTTTACCTTGGCAGCCTCGAGCAACTGAACAGCTGCGGGAGGAGTCTTGATGACAAAACTGAATGACTTGTCAGCGTAGTAAGTGATAACGACAGGAAGAATCTTACCTGCCTTATCCTGGGTTCTGGCGTTGAACTCTTTGCAGAATCCCATGATATTAATACCCTTTGAACCCAGTGCAGGTCCTACGGGAGGCGAGGGATTCGCAGCGCCACCTTTAATCTGTAATTTGATTAATCCAGCAACTTCTTTAGCCATTTCTGTTTGTTAATTTTGAATGATTTTCATATAAGCCTTAGAGTGGAAGCCTCCTCAGCCGTATACTAGAATAGCGCACGTAACTACGCCTTATTCTTTCTCTACTTGGTTGAACCCAAGCTCCAGTGGGGTCTTGCGTCCAAAAATCTTTACTGTTACCTTCAGCTTGCGCTTCTCGGTGTTTATCTCTTCAATCACTCCGCTGAATCCGCTGAACGGACCGTCGGTCACCTTCACTGCCTCGTCGAGCGTGTAAGGTACGGCAACCTCCTCGGTGCGAATTGCAGTGTCTTCTGCGATTCCCAATATGCGATTGATGTCTGACTGACGTACGGGGCTGGGGTTATCCATGCCACCCAGGAAGCCGAGGACGTTAGGGATGAAACGCAGCGTGTGTGCTATCTCACCGTCGAGACGTGCTTCAACGAGTACATAGCCAGGGAGGAACAATTTCTCCTTGACTACTCGCTTGCCGTTGCGTAGCTGGGCATATTTCTCTGTTGGCAAGAGAATCTGACCGACAGCGTCAGCCAGAGCCTGATTATTTTTCATTAATGCCTCCAGATACTCCTTTACCTTACCTTCTTTTCCGCTAACAGCTTTAAGGACGTACCATTTCTTTCCTGTTTCTGCCATCTCTTTCCTATCTCATCAACCGGGATAAACCAACGACATGACTTTTTCAAATGCGAAGTCCATACCGAAGACAACTAGCGCGATAATCACTGATGCTGTAAGAACCAACACAGCACTACCAGTTAGTTCCTTGACTGTTGGCCAAGTTACCTTGTGTGCCAACTCGTCGTAGCACACTTTGCAATAGTTGAAAAATTTCATCATCTTCTATTCTTTCTATTTGCACGGGAAGGAGGACTCGAACCCACGACCCTCGGTTTTGGAGACCGATGCTCTACCAACTGAGCTATTCCCGTAAGTAAGCCCCCACCCATGAAATCCTAGTTTGAACTAGTTCTCACTAGTCTTACTAGTTTCCTAGTCTTAATCTTCGTATACCTCTGTGATCTGGCCAGAACCTACAGTACGACCACCCTCACGGATAGCGAAACGCAGACCCTTGTTCAGAGCAACGGCGTAGATCAACTCAACAGTAATCTCAACGTTGTCACCAGGCATTACCATCTCAACACCCTCTGGCAGAGTGATCTCACCGGTGCAGTCCATGGTACGGAGGTAGAACTGAGGACGATACTTGTTTCCGAATGGAGTGTGACGACCACCCTCTTCCTTCTTCAGTACGTAGATAGAAGCCTTGAACTTCTTGAAAGGCTTGATCTGTCCGGGATGGCAGAGCACCATACCACGCTTGATCTCGTTCTTGTCGATACCACGGAGCAGC
>CACZZQ010000014.1 GCA_902785695.1 uncultured Prevotellaceae bacterium
GTACCTAACATTAAACATTAAATATTAAACATTAAATACTCGCTTCTTGTACTACTTCTGTCTATGTAAATCTTTCAAAGAACTCTTTCTTAAAGTGCTTTACTCGTTTTTGAGCGAAAGCGGATGCAAAGGTACGACTTTTTCCCGAACCACCAAACATTTCCGCACTTTTTTTCATAAAAAAATTGTAGGTTTTCCAATTTCTTGACAAACCTACAATTCTACACCTTATTATATTATAAGAAACTACTTCCTATTACCGAATAATCTCAACAAATAGAGGAAGAGATTTATGAAGTCCAAATACAATGTCAGAGCAGCGAGAACAGCATATTTCTGTGTGTGAGCACTGGCATCGGGAGCCATCAGAAACATATTTTTTATCTTCTGTGTGTCATAAGCCGTCAGTCCGACAAAGATAAGAACTCCGAGATAGGTGACAATCAAGTCTAAGCCTTGGCTTCCCAAAAAGACATTCACCACGGTAGCGATAATAATGCCAATAAGAGCCATCAGGAGAAATTTTCCCATTGCAGACAAATCTTTCTTGATAAAGAAGCCTACTGCAGACATTACCCCAAACGTACCTGCCGTGATAAAGAACGTGGAAGCCAGGCTTCCCATTGTATAGACATAGAATAATGTAGAGAATGTCACACCATTCAGGACAGCATACACCACAAACAGCAGCGTGGCTACCGGCAATGACAGTTTTTCGATAGCTGCGCTAAGGGCAATGACCAGTCCTATCTCAGCAATAAAGAACAACCAGATAGCATTGGGATATTGGAACATCAAGCCCATCAACGTGGGATTTGTTGCCACAACATACGCTGTGAGACCAGTAATAGCCAAAGCCATAGCCATCCACAAATATGTTTTTTGCATCAATGCAGGGAAAGCTGCTGATGCTTCCAACTCGCGATCACGCGAATAAGAACGATAATTGATTTCTTCGTAATCCATAATTCATTAATCTTTAAAACGCCGCAAAGATACGCAGTTTTTGTGTATTAACGAAAAAACAGATACATATTTTTAGATAAAAAACGCTAAAGGCACAGGTCGCGAGCAAGAATCCTTGAGAATTTCCGTGCCCCTTGATCGGACAAATGGTCAGAATCAAAGAAGTCCGTATCACGGAAATGTTTATCACAAGAGTAGTCGTATTTCCTGGCACCATACTGCGTACAGCAGCTATCCACCATTGCATTAACCAGTTGCAATTGCCACGCATCAGCTTTTTTAGTATAGTCTTCACAGACAGGTGTCTGCAGCAATACCAGTTCGACACGATGTTGCTGGCACCACGCAGCGATAGAATCCATATAAGCCCGATTACGAAGCGTACTTTCCCAATTCACAAAATGATGTTCCCGCACGTTCTTAAAAATAAAATTATCGGGGTTACGATCAGCTACAATATAGTTATCGCCCCATCCCAAGCTATCACACATCAGACTCTTGCCCTGGCTATGATATTTCAGTTTCTGCATGAAATATGTCATATTACATATCTCAAAGCCATACGATGAGAGCATTGAGTAAGCCCTATAGCCCATATACAACTGATAATAAGCTATACGCGCCGGTTCTTCCGTCTCCATCGGTATATCAAACAAGTTGGAATTATCAGCAACAAGAATGACACGCCTCAAAGTTTTATACTCAGACTCATAACGACGAAGCAGGAAATAATCATGCTCCAACCGTTGTGAGACATTACACAGATTAAATACACCATGTCCCATTTCCGATGGCACCAAGGCATAATAGCCATGGGAGTTGCCCAACAGCAAGGTGGACACCGTCTGCCCATTCCGCAACATCCAATCATTTTTCAACTTATAACTGTTAGGAATCGAACGGATATAGATTTCGGCACCTATCAACAAAACGATGACAGGAATCAGAAAAAAGACTATTCGCAAAAGAAACTTCCTCATTGGCTCGTCAGAATTGGAAATAGATAAACGTCTGGTCCTCACCACGACAGAAGAACGTCAACATGAACACCAGATAATACACAAGCCAGCGACTCCAACGATAGCGTCCCAGCCAACAGCCATCTAACTGTAACGGACACAAGCGATGACGCTGCGACCACTCAACGATAACCAACAGAAGACAATAGATGATAGCCAGTTTGCCACATACCATCATACCAACATTGCCCGATGCAAATGCTGTTGCCAGGCATGACAGATAGTCAACAGCTTCCGATAAGCTATCGGCCCTGAAGACCTCCCAGCCTAAAACGACCAAGAGGAATGTCAGTGCGACAGCCCCAAGGTCTCGCCATCCAACCCGTTCTTCACCCCTTGATGACGATTTCCACAACCATCGCCCTAACACAATCAGGATAGCATTATAGCCTCCCCATACCACGAAGGTCCAGTTGGCCCCATGCCATAAGCCACTGAGAAGGAACACGACAAACACATTACAGACAGTACGTGCCGTTCCCGTCCTACTGCCTCCCATCGGGATGTAAAGGTAATCACGAAACCATGTCATCAAAGAGATATGCCATCGCCTCCAGAACTCACCGATATTACGTGAAAAATATGGCAAATGGAAATTCTCCATCAAACGGATGCCAAACAGTTTCGCCGTACCAATGGCGATATCAGAATAGCCCGAGAAATCACCATATATCTGGAAGGCAAACAGAATCATCCCCGTAAAGAGCGTCAAAGCATTGGCATCAAAATAGCTATCCCAAATCTGATTAACGGCAAACGCGCAGTTGTCGGCTATTACTAACTTCTTGAAGAATCCCCAAAGGATACGTCTCAGGCCGTCAACAGCCTCGGGATAGTTGAAGCGACGCTCACCCAACATCTGCGGAAGCAAGTTCGTTGCACGCTCGATAGGTCCCGCAACCAACTGCGGAAAGAATGCGATATAAGTACAAAAAGCTACGATATCCTTGGTAGCTTTCAGTTGTCCGCGGTAAACATCTATGGAATAACTCAGTGACTGGAAAGTATAGAAACTGATACCCACAGGAAGGATGATACGCCATGTAGGCATATCCAAGGACAAGCCAAACTGCGACAGGAGTAAGTGCAAATTATCAGCAAAGAAACCATAGTACTTGAATACCCCCAGAATACCTAAATTAAGGACAATGTTTCCTATGAGCCACCAACGTCTATAGGGCGATTTTCCGATAAAGATGCCACTCACATAACTGGAAAGCGACGTAACGAGTATCAAAATCAGGAAACGCCAGT
This sequence comes from uncultured Prevotellaceae bacterium, assembly GCA_902785695.1. Taxonomy (GTDB): domain Bacteria; phylum Bacteroidota; class Bacteroidia; order Bacteroidales; family Bacteroidaceae; genus Prevotella. The sequence goes on from CACZZQ010000014.1 coordinate 3,240, forward strand.
CCCACCAACCATAGAACACATAACTGGCTACCAACAGACAGGCGTTCTGCCACCGATGCCATTTCTGCATCCCCCAATAGAGCAAGAACACTATAGGCAAGAACACCAGAAAGGCAATAGACACAAACGACATAACGGCTATCTAATTATGGCTCCCACCCGTAGGTATCATAACAAACCGCACGAGCACCAAAACCCTCTTTCTGGTAAATCAGATTCTCATTGAGCATATCACTATGTGTCTCCGTAGACTTACCGAAATCAAGATACTGACATTCGGGATAGGTACATAACACCTCATGAATCAAAGCGTCGACCACACCTAAGCGTTTGCCTTCAGGAGTAGCAGAGATATATTGGGTATGCACAACCTGCGACATCAGGTAGACAACACACCCACCCAACATCTGTCCGTCTTTACGGGCTTCAAAAAGAACGACATTCTTCGGGAAACGCTGATGCAACAACAATATCTCATCCAACGAATGGACAGGCTTTACGCCATGATTTGTATGCAAGTTTTCCTCCAGTATCGGCCAGAAAGCAGCATAATCCTCGCTGCGCTTCACCTCTATTCCATTATCTCTTGACAAGCGCAATCCATGTCGGCGATCCTTTTTCCATTTGACCGGTCTGCTCAACACGATTGTGGATGACACATCACGCTCCAACAAGGAATAACGGCAAGTACGATGAATAGCATAAAGAGGCTCTTCCGCTGGGACCAGATGATAGATCCAGGGTACCGCCTTATAAACCACCTTATGTATATCATGCTGCTTGAGATATTGGTTCAGCAGTTCGAAGATCTCTATGACATGAACCGTCGTAGCCTCTGTTCCCATAACCAGACCACCATACGTGAGTCCCTGATGGGTATAGAAAGTATGTTCCCGTTCGTTTGCCGGCAAGACAGCATATAGCTTTTCCTGACGATAGAACATCAGTGAATGGTCACTAAAGCGATCTGCATGATAATCCATGTATCGACGATCAAAGAGGAATGTTCCATTCTTTGATTGCGCAATAAACAGATTCCATTCTTCCAAGTGCTCCGGCGTATAACGAACTACCTCGAACATCTGATATAATTTAGGAACTCGTCGTAATCGTAGATATAATCGTCTTCCTCGTAATGTTCTGATGCAAGCACAAGGCACACGGCACCACTGGAGAAGTCGTCAAGCGTTCGCCAAATATTGGTATCTATCAAAAGTCCCTGCCAAGGATGGTTCAGAAGGATGGTCTTTTTCTCAAAGCCATTATCGAGCGTGACATGAAACGAACCGCTCAGTGCTACGACCAACTGTTTGAGACGCTTATGAGCATGGCCACCCCTACTCTCACCCGCAGGGACATCATAGACCCAATAGGCCCGCTTGATATCAAACGGCACCTTGTCGCACCCCTCGGCAACAGTCAAGTTACCACGAGGGTCGACAATCTTTGGCAGGTCAATAATCCTAATCTCTAAGTTTTGCATACGGATCAGTACCAAGTACGGTCTTTGCCAATCGTTTGGCTTTGTCACGCAGATCATTGATATCGTCGCCTACCTCACCGTAACAGAGCACGACACCCATGCGGCGACCTTTATGAGCTTCAGGCTTACCGAAGATACGAATGCGCGTACGGTCTTCCCTTAGGGCGTCAACAAAGTTATAGTCAAGCAGTGAACGGTCAACAGGTGTTGAAGCCTCCTTGGGCGAAAGGATGACAGCCGATGCTCCGGCATGTTCCAGATGAATGCCAGCAATGGGGAGGCCCATCACAGCACGGAAATGTAGTTCGAACTCACTCAGATTAGTGGTGTGTCCCAGTGTCACCATACCCGTATCGTGTGGACGAGGTGACAACTCAGAGAAGATGACCTCGCCCTGTTTCGTCAGGAAGAACTCTACACCCCATATACCTGCGCCAGTCAATGCCTTCGTCACCTTATCAGCCATATATTGGGCCTGCTTCAGAGCCTCATCCGAAATCTTATATGGCTGCCAAGACTCACGATAGTCGCCCGACTTCTGAATATGTCCAATAGGCGGGCAGAACAGTGTGGGCCAACCATGCTGCTGGGTAACAGTGAGCAGGGTGAACTCTGAGTCGAAGTCGATGAACTCCTCGATGATCACTTCCTTCACATCACCACGAGAACCCTCCATTGCTTCCTTGAAAGCCTGTTCCAGTTCATCGTCGTTATGAACATAACTCTGTCCATGACCGCTTGAAGACATCAGGGGCTTCACCACACAGGGGAAGCCAATCTCATCGGCAGCAGACTTGAACTCATCAAAAGTCTTGGCATAGAAATATTTCGCAGTGCGGAGTCCCAGTTCCTTAGCAGCCAAATCACGGATGGCACGACGGTTCATCGTGAAGTTGACGGCACGAGCAGAAGGTACCACCTGTATGCCCTGCTCCTCGAACTGGAAGAGACGCTCCGTACGGATTGCCTCAATCTCAGGCACGATAATATCGGGCTGATGCTTCTTGACGACAGCCTCCAGTGCATCGCCGTCGAGCATATTAAACACCTCGCGCTCGTCGGCCACCTGCATAGCAGGCGCATTATCGTAACGGTCACAAGCAATGACATACTGGCCTGCCCTCATGGCGGCAATTACGAACTCCTTACCCAGTTCGCCAGAGCCTAAAAGCAATATCTTCTTCATAGAACAATGGGGCCATGTGGGGAAACCACATGGCACACTATTATTTTAACGGTCCTTATACATATTATCGTAATACTTCTGATAGTCGCCAGAGGTGACATTATCAAGCCACTCCTGGTTATCGAGATACCAGCGGACGGTCTTTTCGATACCTTCCTCGAACTGGAGAGAAGGTTCCCAACCCAGTTCACGCTGCAGCTTCGAGCTGTCAATAGCGTAGCGCAGGTCGTGACCAGCACGGTCAGTGACGTAGGTAATGAGATCCATATCCTCGCCTTCATTACGTCCTAAGAGACGATCAACAGTATTGATTAACACTTTGATGATGTCGATGTTTTTCCACTCGTTGAAGCCACCGATATTATAGGTGTCAGCAATCTTTCCCTTGTGGAAAATCAGGTCTATGGCACGGGCATGGTCTACCACATAGAGCCAGTCGCGTACGTTCTCACCCTTGCCATAGACGGGCAGAGGCTTACGATGACGTATATTATTGATGAAGAGAGGAATCAGTTTCTCGGGGAACTGATAAGGACCGTAGTTGTTAGAACAGTTGGTCACCACCACCGGCATACCATAAGTATCGTGGAAAGCACGCACAAAGTGGTCGCTCGATGCCTTAGAGGCACTGTAAGGAGAGTGAGGATTATACTTCGTAGTTTCCAAGAAGAATTTTTCTCCGTATGCCAGATGATGCTCTGCAGAAGATGCCGTTGTAGTGAACGGGGGCTCGATACCCTCGGGGTGCGTCAGTTCCAGTGCGCCATACACTTCGTCGGTAGAGATATGATAGAAGCGTTTGCCCTCATATTTCTCAGGCAGCGACTCCCAATAGAGCTTGGCAGCCTGAAGGAGCGACAGCGTACCCATCACGTTGGTGCGGGCAAAGGTGAAGGGATCCTTGATACTACGATCCACGTGCGATTCTGCAGCGAGATGGATGATGCCATCAACCTTTTTATCTTGCATCAGCTTATAGAAGGCATCGAAGTCGCAGATATCCATCTTCACGAATTCGTAGTTGGGCTTATCCTCGACATCCTTGAGGTTAGCCAGGTTACCCGCATAGGTCAGTTTATCCAGATTGATGATATGATACTCTGGATACTTGTTCACGAAAAGGCGCACCACATGACTTCCAATAAAGCCTGCGCCACCGGTAATGACAATGTTCTTCATATTCTTCTTTTATGATGTTATTTGTTTTTATTCTTCAATTTGCTGAACAGCGTCAGCGCGATATAAACCACGAAACAGATGCCATAGGTCTGGGCGGCATCGTCCCACGTCTTGTCGAGTCCCACGATATATGATATTAACGTAAGAACAGCGGCAACTATTGTGCCAGTGACAAAATCAATGATATATTCTTTCATCTTCTACGTGGATCTTCTAAGGTTATCACTTCCATATCCTTAAACGCGGAGCCGTCGATGGTGAGTCGTACCAGCGTACGTTCCTTGTGCCATCCCTGCAGTCCTGCAGCCCCGGGATTGATATGAAGCAGCTTCAATGTCGGGTCGTATTTTACCTTCAGTATATGGGAATGACCAGCGATAAACAACTGAGGTGGATTGGTATAGAGCGTACGCATCACAGAGTGGTCGTAATTGCCAGGATAGCCGCCGATATGTTTGATAAGCACATCTACATCCTCGCACTTAAAACGGTTGATTTCACGATACATCAGCCGCAGGTCGCCACCGTCGCAGTTACCACAGACAGCCCTGAGCGGACGAAACTCAGCCAAACGGTCGGCTACCTCCACACTACCGATATCGCCTGCGTGCCATATCTCGTCGCAGGATTCGAAATAGTGCAGATACTTATCGTCCCAGTAGCTGTGTGTATCGCTGATAATGCCGATTCGTTTCATAGAGGTGAGGGGGATAGGTGAGAGGTTAGACATCTAATTTCTTTCTGACAAAGTCAGCAATCAGACGGGCTGTCTCTGCCGCCCCCATAGCACTGGAGTCAATGCAGAGGTCATAGCTGGCGGCATGGCCCCAGTGTTTGCCCGTATAGTAGTTATAGTAGGATGCACGACGGCTCTCCACCTGCTGGATGCGTTTCACAGCTTCATCATACGTCACATCCTTTTCCTTCATAAAAAGCTGGGCACGCGCTTCGATAGGAGAAGTAATGAAAGCATTGACCACATGTTCGAAATCACGCAACACATAGTCGGCACAGCGTCCTACGAAGACGCACGAGCCCTCCTGTGCTGCCTTGATGATGGCATCGCTCTGGAACTTAAACAGACTCTCTTGCGAAAAGTTGCTCTGATAGAAGTTGCTACCCCCACCCCAATTATTGCTATACGGCAGATGGAAGAATGAGCGCAAAAAGCCCTTTCGCTCATCGCTCTGTTTGAAGAACTCCTCAGAAAAGCCACTCTCCTTAGCTGCCAGGTTCAGCAGTTCACGGTCGTAGTATTTGGCATGAAACTCCTCAGCCAGCAGCTTTCCGATTTCCAGTCCGCCAGCGCATACCTGACGCCCAATGTTAATGATGATTTTTTTGTCCATAAGACTTGAATTTTCTGATATGCCACATCAATATAGGGATGGTAAAGGCAAATGCAATAAAGTCGCTCGCAGGCATTGCATACCACACGCCATCGAGATCCCAGAACAGCGGGAAAACATAGGCCATAGGCAGTAAGAATATCAGCTGACGTGCCAGCGAGAGGAAGATGCTGATCTTCACTTTACCGATGCACTGGAAAAAGTTGGTAATTGTTGCTTGGGAGCCCACCACAAAGAACACCAGCATATCGAGTACGATACCACGTGCCGACATCTCAAGCAACACGGGATCAGTAGTAAAGATACGAGCCATCTCACGAGGAAAGAGCATCGATAGAGCCCAGCCTACCAGCAGAATGCCCGTAGCCACGGTAATAGCTAACCACAGGCAACGCATCATACGGTCGTACTTCTGTGCACCATAGTTATACCCTACGATGGGCTGCATACCCTGTGTGACACCCATCACGAACATAAAGAACACCATGACCATCGAGTTGGCTATCGAGTATGCACCCACAGCCATATCACCACCATAGCGTACAAACTGATTGTTCATGAAGATCACGATGACGCACGATGTGCTCTGCATCAGGAAGGGCGACACGCCAATGGCAATGATATTCCTCACCAGGTCGGCTTTCAGTTTGTAGATACCTCGTTTCAGGTGCAGCAGCTCACGTTTGTCGCTGAATATCCACATCTGCCAGCAGAGTGCCAGCGACTGCGACAGCACCGTAGCCAGGGCCGCTCCTCGGATACCCCAGCGGAACCACCATACAAAGGCTATCACCAACACGATGTTACACCCCACGGTAAACAGTGTGGCATACATTGCATGACGCGGTTTGCCAGCTGCCCTCAACACGGCATTCATGCCGAAGTACATGTGGGTCACCATGTTTCCAAGCAGAATCACCTGCATGAACTCACGGGCATAGGGCAACGTAGCATCTGATGCACCAAAGAAACGCAGGATAGGATCCAGGAATATCAGGCTGATAGCCATGAACAGGAAGCCCACGATGGTATTCAGCGTCACGGTGTTGCCCAGCAAGTGCTGAGCCGTCTGATAGTCGCGCTGTCCCAGTTTCACGCTAATGCATGTCGAGGCACCCACACCTACGGCTGCGCCGAAGGCAGCACCCAAGTTCATAAAGGGGAAAGTGATGCCCAGACCGGCAATAGCCTCAGGACCTACCACCTGACCAATCACCGAACGGTCAATGATATTATAAAGCGAACTGGCCACCATAGCCACTATAGCTGGCAGCGCATATTGCCAAAGCAATTGCCCCACCGGTTTCTGACCCAATTCCAGTGCTTGCTGTCTATTATCCATATTTCAAGTTGCAAAGGTACGAAAAAAAGGTAAAAGGTAAAAGTGAAAAGTGAAAAATTTGCTTCCACCATTGATTTTATCCCTTTTCTTTTGTCAGATAGCAATAAAAAACGTACCTTTGCAGTCGCTAAAACTATAGAAGACATGAGACGAATAGCATGGCTCTTACTGGCTTTCCTTTGGATTTGTTCTGTATCTGCTGCAAAAATCAAATATCCTGGTAAGAGGACATTCATCTACCGCTATGCGTTAACCGACAAAACGCCAACGCCCTATTCTCTGGACAAACCACAACGGTTTCTGTCGCATCAGAGTCTGGAACGACGCAAACGACAAGGTCTTGCGACTGATTCTACAGACTTGCCCGTCTGTAAACAGTATATCAGGCAGTTCCAAATGAAAGGCACTAAGGTAATTGGCACCAGCCGATGGCAGAACACCGTACTGGTTCGTTCCTCCGACTCCCTGCTCTTAGCCTCTCTCGACTCTCTTCCGTTCGTCAAGAAAAGCATCTGTGTCTTTGCCTCTCCAGACTCCACCGATGTCACTGGAGATGTCCGATGGTATGTACATGAAGATTTCAACCGTTGGGACTCGGTCAAGAACGACCCCTACGGCATGGCTCGTCAACAGATCGAGACGCTTGAGGGTATCTTCCTCCATGAAAAGAAATTCACAGGCCGGGGTGTCACCATCGCTGTTTTGGACGGTGGTTTCCAGAACTATAGTCGCATCCCAGCCTTCCGATATACGGAAATTCTTGGTACATACGATTTTGTCAGGTCACGCGACGAAGAGGCCATAGGAGGTTTCGAGAGCATTGACCACGGCACTAAGGTGTTTTCCGCATTGGCGGCCTATGCCCCGGAAGTCACTATGGGTACGGCTCCTGATGCCTCCTACTGGCTGCTGCGATGCGAAGACCCCCTGACAGAACAGCCTGTGGAAGAGGATTACTGGACGATGGCTGTTGAAGCGGCCGACTCGTTGGGTGCTGACATCATCAACTCTTCCCTGGGCTATTATGCCTTCGACGGGGGACGGGGCAATTATCGACTGCAGGATCTCGACGGACAGACGGCTTTTATCTCGCGCACTGCTTCTATGGTGGCTCAAAAAGGCATGATACTTTGTAATTCGGCTGGAAATTCCGGCATGGGACAATGGAAGAAGATTGGCGTGCCCGCCGATGCACCAGACATCCTGACTGTAGGAGCTTTCGACAGAAACCGCAAGCTGGCTGCATTCTCCAGTGTGGGACCCACGCAGGACGGGCGCATCAAACCCGATGTAGTGGCACAGGGAGCACCCACCGTACTCATATCAGGCCGAGGCACATTGGTTCACGACATGGGAACGTCGTTCTCCACACCCCTTGTCTGCGGACTGGTGGCGTGTCTGTGGCAGGCACTGCCCCACAAGACGGCATCAGAAATCATGGATATCGTACGACGGAGTGCCAGCCAATACCACGAACCTACCAACATCTTCGGCTATGGCATCCCCAATTTCCGAAAAGCCTTTAATGAGGAAGTGAGAAACGATGAATGACAAGACCTTTTCTTTATATGAACTGAACTGGCTGGTACGCAGGGTTATCGAGACAGAGATAAACCGCGAGTACTGGGTTGAGGCCGAACTGTCGGAATGTCGCGAGAACAGGGGACACTGTTTCATGGAGCTCATCCAAAAGGACGAGCGCAGCAACACCCCTATTGCACGTGCATCAGCCAAATGCTGGCAGAGTATATGGTATATGCTAGCCCCCTATTTTGAACGGACTACCGGACAACCGCTTCACGCAGGGATGAAGGTGCGCCTGCAGGTCTATCCGCAGTTCCACGAGGCTTATGGCTTCTCGTGGATTATCACGGATATAGACCCTACCTACACCTTAGGGGATATGGCACGCCGCCGCCAGGAGATTATCCGTCAACTCAAGGACGAAGGCATCTTCGACCTGCAGAAGGAGCTCTCGCTGCCTCTCCTCTGCCTGAACATCGCTGTCGTCTCCAGCGAGACAGCAGCAGGGTATGGCGACTTTGTCAACCAATTGGCTGACTCTCCCTACGACTTCCATACTCAGCTCTTCCCAGCCATCATGCAGGGTGAAGGGGTAGAGCAAAGCATTATCCATGCACTTGAGCAAATATACAAAGCAGCCCCCCATTCTGCCCCCGAGGGGGCTACTATAGCTTCAAGCACAAGGTCTACTGAAGCCCCCTCGGGGGCAGTAGGGGGGGCTTATTTCGACTGTGTCGTCATCATCCGAGGCGGCGGTGCCACTGCCGATTTATCCGGCTTCGACACCTTAGCACTGGCAGAGAATGTGGCTCAGTTCCCACTGCCCATCATCACCGGCATAGGCCACGACCGCGATGAAAGTATCCTCGATATGGTGAGTCACACGCGTGTAAAAACGCCTACTGCTGCCGCACAGCTGCTTATCTCGCACCTTGACATCACTGCCCAGCGCATAGACACCTGCGCAGAGCGCATCAACACCTTCTTCACCTTGCTCAAGACACGTGAAGAAGCCCGCATCGATAAGTTTGCCGATTACCTTCCACAGCTCATCTCTCGTCTCTTAGAACGAGAGAGCCACCGGCTGGAATTGCTGGAACAGCGTACGAAAGCCCTTGACCCCACCCTATTGCTCAAGCGCGGCTACAGTATCACCCTACACAACGGACACCTCCTGCGGGACCCCGCCCTTCTAAAACCAGGCGACGAAATAGAAACACGCCTCGAAAAAGGCAACATAATATCAAAAGTATGACTTACGAAGAATCACTGACACAGTTAGAACAGATTGTCCGCAAGATGGAATCTGGCGAATACAGCATAGACCAACTGGCCGAGCAGCTAAAGACCGCCCAGCAGCTCATTGCGCAATGCAAAGAGAAATTATACAAAACTGATACAGAAATCAAGAAAATTCTGGAAAAAAGTTAGAAAAACTTGCACGTTAAAAGAAATATGTCTATCTTTGCACGAAAATCACAAACAAAAGCAAAGAAATGAAAGACTTAGACTGGAAGAATCTTTCCTTTGGCTACAGGCCAACCGATTACAATGTTCGTTGCTATTATCGCGACGGCAAATGGGGAGAAATAGAAGTTTGTTCTGACGAATATCTGAAACTGCACATGGCAGCCACCTGTCTGCACTACGGACAGGAGGCTTTCGAAGGCCTGAAGGCCTATCGCTGTAAGGACGGTAAGGTACGTACCTTCCGCGTTAAGGACAATGCCGAGCGTCTGCAGTCCACCTGCCGCGGCATTATGATGCCCGAAGTTCCAACAGAACTCTTCACTGAGATGGTCAACAAGGTGGTACGCCTCAACCAGGAGTGGATTCCCACTTACGAGAGCGGTGCTACCCTTTATATCCGTCCGCTCCTTATAGGTACCAGCGCACAGGTTGGCGTTCATCCCGCTAAGGAATACTGCTTCCTGATTTTTGTAACGCCCGTAGGTCCATACTTCAAGGGTGGTTTCTCAAGTAATCCTTACGTCATCGTTCGCGATTACGACCGCTCTGCACCTCTCGGCACAGGTAAGTATAAGGTAGGTGGTAACTATGCTGCCAGCCTCTTTGCCAACAATCTGGCTCACGAGAAGGGCTATGCTTGCGAGTTCTATCTCGATGCCAAGGAGAAGAAGTATATCGACGAGTGTGGCGCAGCCAACTTCTTCGGTATCAAAGACAACACCTATGTTACACCGAAGTCAACCTCTATCCTGCCCTCTATCACTAACCGCTCACTGATGCAGGTGGCCGAGGACTTAGGCATGAAGGTAGAGCGTCGCCAGATTCCCGAAGAGGAACTTGAGACCTTCGAAGAGGCAGGAGCCTGCGGAACGGCAGCCGTCATCTCACCTATTTCTTATATAGATGACCTCGATACCGGCAAGCGCTACAGTTTCGGCGACCAGCCCGGCCCCATGTCCAAAAAGCTCTACGATACCCTGCGTGGCATCCAGTATGGCGAGATTGAGGACAAGCACGGATGGACCAGCGTAGTGATTGAGTAACCCGACAACCATTTATTCATCCAAAATAATACAACCAAACCATTATGGAATTTCACTACGAACAGGCTGCTTTCAGCAATAAGCCTAACGACTACAAGACTTGGTCTATCATCAACCTCGTCGTCTCTATCGTACTCTGCTGCTCATGCTGCGGCATCATCAGCCTCGTCCTGTCAATCATCGCACTCACAAAGTCAAACAATGTGAGCAAGTACCTGATGATGGGCGAGAACGGCATCCTACCTGCCCAGCAGGCCTCTAAAGACGCAAAGACATACAATATCGTCGCTACGGCATTGCTTGTAGTTGACTCTCTGGGAACAATCATGTACTACATCTTCTTCGGATTTGCACAGTTCTCACAAGCCTTCCAGCAAGCCATGTCCCACAATATGTAGTCCGTTGACATGAAGAAATCCCTGCTCATCCTCGGCATCGCGGGTACCGCCGTCATACTGGCACTGCTCTATTTCTTCAACCCCGTGGAAACGGCATTTGCCCCCAAGTGCATATTCCACGAGTTCACAGGATTGAGCTGCTCGGGATGCGGGATGCAAAGATTTCTTCATGCTTTTATGCACGGCAGGTTCCTGGAGGCTTTCAGCTACAACTATATCCTCATCATCTTCCTGCCCTATATCGCACTCTTTGGGATAGAGCGGCTTCTGCTAACAGGAGACACGCAGATGCAGTGGCGACGCATCCTTGAAGGCCGCGTGGTCACCATTTCACTTTGTATCATCGCCCCAAGCTGGTTCGTGATAAGAAACATCTTACATATCTGAATACTATTATTAACCAATTAAATTTTTACATCTATGACACAAGAACAAGTCAATCAGCTCGTTTCTGCTAATGTAGACAAGATCGCTCCTGAATACGTTGAGCAAATCCGCGAACGCCTGCTCAACGCCGACGAAGGTACAGCACAGGCTGCCTTTGCCAGTCTGAAAGGTACCACCGCAATGACCCTCATCGCATGGTTGCTCGGTGGATGGGGTGTCGACCGTTTCATGCTGGGCGATACAGGTCTTGGCGTTGCCAAGCTGCTCACCTGCGCAGGCTGCGGCATCTGGGGTATCATCGACATCTTCACTGCAAGCAGTCGTACCAAGAAGTACAACGCCAAGAAGATCCTGGCTTCACTCTAAACCAGGCGAAAAAAGAACCAACCACGTCCCTACCCCATCGTAGGGACGTTTTTAAAACCCTACCATTATGGAACAGAAACAAGCAGAGTCCCTTATCATGCTCAACAATTCCAAGCTCTCGCCCGAATATATCGAGACCATCAACGAGCAGCTTGTGAATTTGGAATACACTCAGGCAGCCATGCTCTTTGGCGACCTAAAGGATCCTACCACCGTGCTCATCATCTCCGTCATCCTGGGCGGCTGGGGCATCGACCGTTTTATGATAGGCGACATCGGTATTGGCATTGCCAAACTGTGCATCACCGTCTTCACCTGCGGCATCCTCTCATGGATCTGGTGGATCATCGACATCTTCCTCATCACAGAAGCCACAAGAAAAGCCAACTCAAGAAAAATAATTGAGACACTGGCGTACGCACAGTAAATGTGCCACTTAATATGCCAACGTGAGTTCATCGAACTCTGTTTGGTATGACTTTGATGAGGAATGAAAAAAAATTTTGGCCATTATTCTTTAAATTCTGGCCAAAATTCAAAAAATAATGGCCAAAATTTTTTTTACATCATTCTTCATCGTCCCATGAAGAGTTGCTTTCGCGTGAAGCAGCCATCGTTTGAGCATTCCCTTCTTTATAGGAATTCGTAGTATGTATACTTGTATTCAGAAGAGCAACAGGTGCTGTCTGTATTACGATGACGGAGGGCTTCGAATATCTTGTTTTCATCTTTTTCATTTGTCTTTATTATTTTGAAAGCCATTTACGACCTTTATTAATAATGATGCCACGAGGTGATTTTCCAGAAACAGGATGTCCCATAAGGTCGAAAGAAACTGTTGAGCCCTGCTCTTCTTCTACATTGTCAATCCCTGTCACCACCTGTTCTTCGTCAAATACCACACGCGCCGAAGCTGTCTCAGGCACCACGAAATAAGCACGCATACCGCCCAGGCGGTTATATCCTTCATCTGTACCAGGTTTATAGAGATTACCGTCAGTACCCAGGAACAGGTTCGTACCATCCGTTTTCAGATAGGTAGGCGAATAGATTCCCACAAACTGATAATCACCATCCGTATATGTCACAGGATCCGCGTTTTTGATAGTCACATCCGTAAACGTAGGATTCACAACTGATGCAGCAGTTCGGATCAAGAAAGGCGAGCCGGCTGCTATCGTTGACTCGCCGTCCACGCTATTAAACTTGAAAACGCCTGTCGATGTGTCAATCTCAGACAAAACAGACAACTCGCAGGTGGTATTAAATACAGTAGCCATCAGATTAGGTGTCACAGCAAAAGGCAAGCAAAGCGGACACCACACATTGGGTGTCAGTGATCGGGTAAGCGTTACCGTACGCACTTGTTCTGCATTAGCCATAATATACGTTGAATTGTCCTTCGACTGGTCGAGGCCAGAGGGAATAGGAGTCAGTTTCACATCGTCAAGGAAATATTTTGTACCTTTGAATTTAAACTGAGTCGAAGTGGTCATATCAGAGACAACGGCATAGCATTGTGTCCATACCTCTTTTGTCACAGCAAAACTTGTTTGACTTAGAGTTCCTCCACCAGATATTTCAATAGTTGCTGAAGATTCATTTTCCGAATTGATTCCTGCAACGCGGAAAGATAGCAACATTGAATTCGTGGCATCTGAGACAGTTGGTGTTTTGTAATAGTTCCCGTCTGTGTTTATTGCAATACACGTATGACCGACATAAATATCAGAGAATTTCGTACCAGAATAATTATCAAACAAGTCCGCACTTGATGCTTTAAGCAGAGATGACGGCAAATCGTAAGAACCATCATTTCCACCAGAACCAGCGGTCAAATAATCAAACGATTCATAAAAAACAGCATCAGAAATAGCAAACGCTTTTACAGTCATAACAAAAAAACTACCAGAAGTTCTTTCAATTTTAATTTTAGTAGATGGCAAACAACCATTTATTAGAATTGCAGAAGGACGATAAAAATCACCTGATGTTACTGTATACTCAGTAGATGCAACGGTTCCACTACCTACAACTGATATGCGGAATTTTGCTCCGCTTGAAATATATACAGTTTTTATCAATAATACGACACTGCCTTCAATCCCCAAAGCTGGCGAAGTCACACTGCCTGAAGAACCTACTTTCAAATAGGATTCTTTTTTCGCATTGCAATTCTTAAAAGACCAGCCTTCATAACTACTAATACTTGTAAAGTCTGCCGCATTATTCATATTTTTAAATAACTGCGACAGCACCGTTGTCTGCGCACCAACACGGGAAGGCAATGTACTCAAACTGCACACACATACCAGAAGCGGAATGATGTAAGTAAATAATTGTTTTCTCATATCTGTTTTTTTATTGTTTCTCATAAATTGCCCGCAAAAGTACAAAAAAAAAGACAAAATCAAATGCTTTCATACAGACTTTTTAATGATAGTGCTATAAGTTTCTTATAAAAAAACTTAAATATGCTCATTATTCCCAAGGATTTTGCTATCTTTGCGTGTTAATTGAGTGAAAACAAAGAAAGGACACATCAATGGCAGACTTGAAAGAGAGAAAAAGCATCGTTCTGAACAACGATATTCAGGAAGTACCGCTATTAGCAACTTTCGTTGAGGGAGTTTGCGAAGAGGTCGGCATGGATGCCGGAACCACCATGCAGATGAACCTGGCAATGGAAGAGGCAGTGGTGAACGTAATGAACTATGCCTACCCAATAGGCGAGAAAGGAGAGATAGCCATTGAGGCAACAACGGACAACGGGATGCTGAATTTCGTGATAAAGGACAGCGGAACGCCTTTCGACCCAACGGAAAAGGAGGATGCCGACACCACACTGTCGGCAGAGGAAAGACCGATAGGTGGACTGGGAATATTCCTGGTGAAACAGATCATGGACAACGTGAACTATGAATATAAAGAGGGGAAAAACGTACTGACACTCAGCAAAAGGATATGAACTGGGACGCAGAACTTTTTTTAGGACTTAGTGCACACGCATGGATTACGGTGGCGACGATACTCTCCATCTTCCTCGTCATGGCACGCACACGCATACCGGCAGAGGTGGCCTTCCTCGGAGCACTGACGGTATTGCTGGTAACGGGCGTGGTGACAGAAGAAGAAGGAATGGCTGGATTCGGATCTGAACCGGTGGTGGTGCACGCTGCCTTCTTCGTGATTATCGCAGGACTGATGCAGTCGGGCGTACTCTACTGGCTGACAAAGAATGTACTGGGCGACCCAAGGAACTACCACAGGGCGATAGTGAAGCTGATGGTGCCTACGAGCATACTGGCTGCACTTTTGAACTCGGTAAACGTGGTGGCTCTGTTTATCGATGCCGTAAAGATATGGGCAAGGAAATTGGATATCGCACCGTCGAAGCTGTTGCTGCCACTGAGCTATGCAGCTACCTTAGGAGGTATGTGTACGCTGTTGGGAAACTCGTCGAACCTGATTGTGGCGGGCCTGTATATGCACCAGTCGGGGCAGACCATGAATCTCTTCGAACCGTTAGTGCCAGGACTGGTACTCACGGTAGTAGGCGTACTGCTGGTAGTACTGTTTCAAAGGTTCATCCCCCCAAGAGAATCGGCAGAGCAGTCATTTGAAACGACTTCCGACTATACGGTGGAGCTGCTGGTACCTACGGACAACCCTGCCGTGGGAGAAACGGTAGAGGAGGCTGGACTAATGCAGGTGAAGGGTGGCTCGCTGGTGGAGATTGTACGATTTGACAAGGAAATCATTATGCCCGTAAAGAAAGACGAATGGATTCTGGGCGGCGACCGACTGATCTATGCTGGTCAAATCAATGAGATACTGGAACTGAAACGCACGCACGGCCTGGCAGCTGCTGACCACCACGTGTGGAGCATCAACGATATAGACTCGAAACGCAAGATGCGCACAGCTTACGTCACCTTTGGCAGCGAGCTGATAGGTATGTCGATGACAAATTGTGACTTCGAACAGAAGAACGACGTGGCACTCGTTGCCGTAGCACGAGAGGGAAAGCGTGTGGAGGGACAGCCAAGAGAGATAAAACTACAGGCAGGCGACTCACTGCTGCTGGAATGTCCGCAGAAAGCTGACGAGAAACTGGAGCAGGCTAACCGCAGAAGCCTGACGTTCTTTGACTCTCATTTTGTACCTCAGCTGGGAAAACGCACCATATATTCGGCCGTGATACTGATTATGATGTTCCTGATTTCCACCTTCCACCTGTTGCCACTGATGGCTATCACCATGCTGGCCGCAGGTGCCATGCTGATGATGAAATGCTGCAGGATGGACAGAGTGGTGAAATACATCGAGTGGGAGCTGCTCTTGATACTGGGTGCCACGGTGGTATTCTCAGTAGCCATCACAAAGACAGGTATAGCCGACGTGACAGCCCACGGCGTGCTGGACTTGTGCGGATCGAACCCCTACGTGGTGATGGCGGTAATGTGCCTGATGGCATCCATTGTCAGCGAGTTTGTGAGCGACGTGGGAAGTGCTGCGGTGTTCTTCCCTATCATGTATCAACAAGCGGTGCTGATGGGATGCAATCCTATGCCGTTTGTCATGTCACTGATGTTGAGCGTAACCATCAGCTTCGCATCGCCCATCGGTTCCAGTACGCATATGTTGATATACGGCCCAGGCTCGTTCCGCTTCATGGACTTTGCACGACTGGGAGTGGTGATGCACTTGGTGCTGCTGGCCGTGATGCTGGTAATAGTGAACCTAATTTATCCATTATATTTATAAAAGTCAAAGAATTATGAAGACTACGATTTTAGAGAAAGATGGCGACCTGGTCGCCGTGTTTGAGGGACGCCTGGATACTGCTGCCGCTGTAGAGACGGAACAGGCTATGAAACCCCTGATGGACTGCACTGGGCATAACATCGTGCTCGACTGCACAAAGCTGGAGTATATCTCGTCAAGCGGCTTGCGCCTGTTTCTGGGTGTGTTGAAAAACGCCAAGCCAAAGGGCAGCCACGTCTTTATCACCGGCATTAACGACGAACTGCGTACGGTGTTTGCAATGACTGGCTTTACCAACCTGTTTGAGTTTAAATGATTCCCAAACTGAATCATCATGGCGAAGCACTCCTACAGGAATTCAGGGAGTGCCGTCCTTCGTTGGAAAAGCTGTCGGATAAGGTCTGCACCCAACTGAGACAAGCCCTGAAAACTCAGTCTATAGAGCTGATGGGCTTGGAACACAGGGTGAAGACAGAGGATTCGTTGGCTGGGAAACTGGAGCGGAAGGGCGATAAATACGCCACGTTGGAACAAATTACCGACTTGGTGGGCGTACGTATCATCACGTACTATACAGATGATGTGGACAAGGTGGCAGCCATCGTGCAACAGCTCTTCGAGGTGGACTGGCAGAACTCGGTGGACAAACGCAAGGTACACCAGCTGACCAGCTTCGGTTATAACTCGCTGCACTATATCTGCAAGCTGAAGGAAGGCAGTATGCCCTTCGAGATACAGATGCGCACCGCCCTACAGCACGTATGGTCGGCTATTGAGCACGACATCGGCTACAAAGGAGCGGTAAAACTGCCACCGGAATACCGCAGGCAGTTTAGCAGACTGGCGGGAATGCTGGAGCTGGCCGACGATGAGTTTAGCCGCCTGCGTACCACGATGACCGACTATCGCCGTCAGGTACAGGCACTGGTAAGGTCTGGGAAACTGGACGAGGTATTGCTAAGCACTGACTCGTTTCGCAGTTTTCTGGAACTTCACCCGTTCCAAAGATTGAACCAGCGCATTGCAGCAGTGAACCAGGCAGAGATTTTCCCGGCTCCGATGTTGCAGTTCCTGCCTGTGATTGAATCTTTCGGACTTGAGACATTGGGAGACGTACAGCGTTTCATTGACGAGAACAGTGAAGAAGCCTACCAGTTGGCATTGTCACAGTTAGCAATTACAGATATTGATATCCTCTCAGAATCAGTTGCCTTGCAGAACCTCTGCCTGGCCTATGTGCTGAAGAGCGGTGGAGGAGTCGCTGGTCTGAAAGCGGCGTTTGACTTGCTTTACGGCGAGCAACGCAACAACGAGATGCTGGCAGAGATGATGTATGAACAGGCATCTCACCTGCCCTTCGTAAAGAAATAAAAAAGTTTCGTCCTTTTGTGTGGGACGAAACTTTTTTATCTGTACCTTATTAATATAATAATGGTGCTCTTATTTCATTTCCTTGTCGAGCTCAGCAAGGTTGGCTGCAATCATCTCATCGGTGACGGTATAGTTCTGCAGGTCGCCCTTGATGAACGAATCGTAGCTGGGCATATCTATGAGTCCATGACCAGAGAGGTTGAAGAGGATAACCTTCTCTTCTCCTGACTCCTTGCACTTCTTGGCCTCACGGATAGTGGCAGCAATAGCATGACAACTCTCAGGAGCAGGGATGATACCCTCGGTACGGGCGAAGAGCATTCCAGCCTCGAAGGTCTCAAGCTGAGGGATGTCAACACCATGCATCAGTCCATCCTTGATCAACTGAGAAATAATCATGCCGGCACCATGATAGCGCAAACCGCCAGCGTGGATATTAGAAGGCTTGAAATTATGACCCAGTGTGTACATAGGCAGCAACGGGGTATAGCCAGCCTCGTCACCAAAGTCATAGCGGAACTGACCGCGAGTCAGCTTAGGACAGCTGTCAGGCTCGGCAGCAATAAACTCCGTAGTCTTGCCATCAAGCAGGTTGTGACGCATGAAGGGGAAGGAGATACCACCAAAGTTTGAACCACCGCCAAAGCAACCGATGACAATATCAGGATATTCACCTGCCATCTGCATCTGTTTCTCGGCCTCCAGTCCGATAATGGTCTGATGAAGGCCAACGTGGTTCAATACCGAACCTAAGGTGTATTTACAATTAGGAGTGGTGGTAGCCAGCTCTACTGCCTCAGAGATAGCGGTGCCTAATGAACCTGAGTGATTAGGATCCTTGGTCAGGATGTCCTTACCGGCACGGGTTGACATAGAAGGAGAACCCTCGACAACAGCACCGAAGGTACGCATGATGCTGCTGCGATAGGGCTTCTGCTGCATGGTAATCTTCACCTGGTAGACTGCACAATCAAGACCATAGATCTTAGCGGCATAACTCAAAGCTGCACCCCACTGGCCAGCACCAGTCTCTGTTGTCACATTAGTGGTACCCTCCTGTTTGGCGTAGTAGCACTGAGGCAGAGCAGAGTTAATCTTATGAGAGCCGAGGGGATTGGTTGACTCGTTCTTAAAATAGATATGTGCGGGAGTACCCAAAGCCTCTTCAAGGGCATAGGCACGAACCAGCGGGGTAGAACGATAGTATTTGTATTTCTCAAGTACGTCCTCAGGGATGTCTATCCAACGATGCTCAGTGTCCAACTCCTGAACACAGCACTCACGAGGGAAGATGTGTGCTAAGTCATCTACGCCCAAAGGCTGCTTGGTAGCAGGATGAATGGGAGGCATGGGTTTGTTGGGCATATCTGCCTGAATGTTATACCACTGCGTAGGAATCTCGCTTTCCTGAAGGATGAATTTCTTTTGTTTGCTCATAACATTTAATAATAATGGTTTAGTTATTGCGTTGCAAAGGTAAGAAAATATTAGTAAAAAGTGGAGAGTGAAGAGTGAAAAATTTGCTGCTGCCAAATAAAAATTGTAATTTTGCAAGTTGTTATGTGGATTATTGCGATTATATGCATTTATTTTGCAGTACTGATGCTCATCAGCCGACTGACGCATCGCAGGGCCGACAACCAAACCTTCTTCAGGGCTGAGCGAAGGTCACCATGGTACATGGTAGCCTTTGGGATGGTGGGAGCCTCGATTTCCGGTGTAACATTCGTTAGCGTACCAGGCATGGTGCTCGCCTCACAGATGACCTACCTACAGGTGTGTTTGGGATTTATCGTTGGTTACCTGATTGTTGCCTTCGCACTGCTTCCTGTATATTATAAAATGAACCTGACAACCATTTACACCTATCTGGGTAACCGACTCGGAAACAACTCGTATAAGACGGGAGCTTGGTTTTTCCTGTTGTCGAAGATGGTGGGATCGGCTGTGAAGTTCTACGTGATGTGCATCATCCTGCAACAGTTTGTCTTTGACAATATGGGAATCCCCTTCGTTGCAAACGTGGTGTTCATGGTCATGCTAATATGGCTGTATACAAGGAGAGGGGGAGTGCGCACACTAGTATTTACCGACACGTTCCAGACACTATGCCTCTTCACAGCCCTTCTCCTTATTATATATATGGTGATGAGGCAGATGGATTTCTCGGTGGTGGATGCCGTGAGAGCCATTGCCGATGATGAGCGCAGCCGCATCTTTGTCATGGATGACTGGGCATCACCACATAACTTCTGGAAACAGTTCATGAGCGGTGCTTTTATCGTAATTGTGATGACAGGACTCGATCAGGACATGATGCAGAAGAACCTCACCTGCCGCACGCTTCGGGATGCCCAGAAAGATATGTGCTCGTATGGTGTGGCTTTTGTGCCTGCCAATATGCTGTTCATGGGATTAGGCATCCTGCTGGCACAACTCTTTGAGAGTCAAGGCATCGCGCTTCCGGCAAAGGGCGACGAGCTACTGCCACAATACATCACAGCGGCAGCAAACTATTCACTATTAACTCTTCACTATTCACTGATTGAAGTCCTCTTCGTCCTCGGCATCGTAGCAGCCTCGTTCTCAAGTGCTGACTCAGCCTTGACATCCCTAACCACCAGCTACTGCGTGGACATACGCCAGAAGCCTGAAGATGAGAGATTGAGGAAACATGTGCATCTGGCTATATGCCTGCTGTTTGTGGTGTTTATCATCCTGTTCAGAATGTTCAACAACAAGTCGCTCATCGATGCCATCTACACCATCGTAAGCTATACCTACGGTCCGCTGCTGGGACTGTTTGCCTTTGGACTGTTCACACGAAGGCAAGTCAACGACCGCTGGGTGCCAGCAGTATGCATAGCATCGCCTTTTCTCTGCTATGGCATAGATATGCTCTCACAAATGCTGTGGGATTATCGGTTTGGCTACGAATTGCTGATGCTCAACGGGCTGCTGACTTTTCTTGGGCTCTATTCATTAGTTCGCTCGGCTGAATGCCAAAATCCTTTTTGAAACAAGTGGCAAAATACTTGGGATCCTTGAAGCCCACCATATATGCCAGGTCACTGACACGGATGTCGGGCTGACTCTCAGCCAGTCGCTTTGCCTCATTCATACGAATGTCACGAATGAAATTGCTGATGTTCATACCCGTCAGTGCACGTAGCTTGTTGTAGAGCGTTGATGACGAAGCACCCATCTCTGAAGCAAATGTCTCACGGTCGAAGTCACTATTGCTCAGATGTTTCCTGACACATTCACGTGCACGCTGAAGGAACTCCTCGTCGGCAGTGAGCGGACGGTCTTCCTCCTTGGAGGCTGAAGCATTGCGCTCACCAACGATGCGCTTACGGTTTTCAATGATATTGTTGATTCGCAATTCCAAATCGCCCAGTCGGAAAGGTTTGGTTATAAAGTCATCTGCACCAATAAGCATCGACTCCTTACGTGCCTCTTCACTGGTCTGAGAGGAAATGAGGATGACAGGAAGGAAATTCCACGTCTCGCTACTCTTAATCCGACGGGTGAGTTCGTTGCCATCCATCTCAGGCATCACGACATCTGAGACTACCAAGTCCACATCATTGTTCTCTATCAATTCAAGCGCCTGACGCCCATTTGTAGCTGTCAACACATTATATTTGCTACACAACAGCGTATTGAGAAGCATCAATAATTCCTGATTATCCTCTACAATCAGAAGATTATAAAAACTTTCGTCACGTGTCTTCAAGGTGGGAACCTCTAACTGTTCTGGCAACTGTTCAAGAGTATGGATATCGATGATTGTGCGATGTGTCATGGTAGGATCAATGGCATGCTTCTCGTCAATCTGAGCCGCATTATATGCATCTTTACTAATGGGAAGAGAAATAGTAAACACGGTACCCTTGCCCTCTTCACTCTTACAGTCGATAGTGCCATTATGCAGATACACCAAGTCGCGCGTCAAAGCAAGTCCCAAACCCGTACCATTGACCTGCATCCAGCGATAGTCGCCATCATAATAGCGCTGAAAGAGATTCTTGATGCGAGAGTGAGGAATACCGATACCTGTATCAGTTACTTCTATCGTCACCCGATCGAAATTCTCGTTAGTCCATGCTTTCAGATTCACTTTACCAGGTGCCTTGGTGAATTTAGCTGCATTCGACAGAAGGTTGTAGATAATCTTTCCAATCTTGTCGGTATCAATCCACCCCATCATGGACTGAGGCGAGCAATCCAATTCAAATTCCAGACCATTTTTATATATAAGGGGTTCAATACAGAGTGCCGTCTGACGGATATATTCCATCACATCACCCTGAGATACCTGTAGTTTCAATTCTCCAGCCTGCGACTTACTTGTTTCAAGAATCTCCTGAAGCAAATGAGTCACGCGTTCCATATTGAGTTCCATTAGGGCATAGTCAGTAGCATAACGCGGTTCCTGCTCACGCAGATGCTCGATAGAAGCGGAAATAACAGTGAGCGGCGTTAGCAACTCGTGAGAAATATTCGTCAGAACAAGATTCATGTGCAGACGATTGCGAACAATCATCATACGCTTATAGCCGAACCATGCGACAAAAGCAACAACTATTATCAGTGCTATGCTTAAAATTATTATCATAGGTGCTGATTATTTATCGGTTTGTAGTTTAAATATCGACAGCGAAAGTACATATTTTTTTTCGGAAAAGCAAATTTTTCTGCAAAAAAGTCTGTCAAATGGTTGAATTTCTGCGAATATAGGTTGAAAATATGATAAATAATAAAAAATAAACATATTTTAATAGAAGTTGAACCTCGTTTTTCCGATAAAGCAGTATCTTTGCATCGTAAAAAGATTTTTAATGGTTAAGGTTTATGGTTGATTAATTTAGTTATGAAAAAGCCTCGCTGTGAAGCGGGGCTTTTTTGCTTTATGTTTAATCTGTTTTAGTTTATGTTGCATTTAGCAGGAAACGCTCTGCCTCAATGGCTGCTTGACAACCCGTTCCAGCTGCGCTGATAGCCTGACGGTATATGGGGTCTGCGCAATCGCCTGCAACGAAAACACCTGGAATCTTAGTCTTTGGCGTACCATCAATCTTCTTCAGGTAGCCCACCTCATCCGTCTCCAGCCATTCTTTGAAGATATCCGTATTTGGCTTATGACCTATAGCAAGAAAGAAACCGTCGATCGCGATATCAACCACCTGCTCATCAGACTCTCCCTTACGCTTTACAAGATGAGCACCCTCTACGCCATCTTCGCCAAACAATCCCAAGGTATTGTGCTCAAACAGTATTTCGATATTCTCACGCTCCATCACGCGCTGTTGCATGACCTTCGAAGCCCTTAGGTAGTTCTTGCGCACAATCATATAGACCTTCTTGCACAATCCACTCAGATAGAGCGCATCCTCGCAGGCCGTGTCGCCACCGCCAACCACAGCTACCGTTTTCTTACGATAGAAGAAACCGTCACAGGTGGCACAGGCACTAACACCCATACCGTTGTATTTGCGCTCATCGTCGAGACCCAGATATTTTGCCGAGGCACCAGTGGCGATTATCACAGTTTCAGCCTCTATCTCTTGACCAGAGTCATCCCAGGCCTTATACGGTCTACTGGAAAAATCGACGCGTGTAATCATACCATCACGGATATCAGTACCGAATCGCTCTGCCTGTTCACGGATATCCATCATCATCTGGTTACCATCCACACCATTGGGATAACCAGGGAAGTTCTCCACCTCAGTAGTCTGGGTGAGCTGACCTCCTGGCTGCATACCGCAATACTCCACAGGACTCAGATTAGCCCTTGAAGCGTATATGGCTGCAGTGTACCCAGCCGGACCGCTACCGATAATCAAACACTTTGTTTTCATGCCAGCAGTGCCTTAATCTGTTCCTCAATATGCTCTATCTTCTCTGTGGGTTCAAAGCGAGCTACGACCTGTCCTTTTTTATTGATAAGGAACTTCGTGAAATTCCATTTGATATCAGCACTCTCCTTATAGTTTGGATCTGCCTTGGACAGCATATCATCGAGGATCGGAGCGATGGGATGAGTCATATCCCAACCGGCAAAACCTTTCTGCTCTTTAAGGAACTGGAAAAGTGGATCGGCATCCTCACCATTCACCTTGACTTTCTTGAATCGTGGGAATTCCGTGCCGAAGTTCAGTTTGCAGAACTCATGGATACTCTCATCGGTGCCAGGAGCCTGCTGTCCAAACTGGTTGCAGGGGAAATCCAGGATTTCAAACCCCAGACTATGATAGTCTTTATAGAGTTTCTCCAGTTCGTCGTACTGGGGAGTGAATCCGCACTTTGTAGCCGTGTTAACGATGAGAAGCACCTCGTTGGCATACTCTTTCAGAGACACGTCCTTACCTTTTCTGTCTTTGACAGAGAAATCATAAATAGTCTTCATTGTTTTTGTATTTATTAGTATTATTGAAAACCAATGAAGGTGCGTACAAGGCATATGCAACTACCCTGGACGCACCTTCGCGTAAGTGTCATTTCCTAGAAATATCTTACTTCTTCGAAGCCTTACCGTAGCGGCTCATGAACTTATCGACGCGACCAGCGGTGTCGACAAGCTTACTCTTACCAGTATAGAAGGGGTGAGAGCTGCTTGAGATTTCAACTTTTACCACAGGGTAAGTCTCGCCTTCGAACTCTACTGTATCGTTAGTCTTTGCAGTAGACTTCGTAAGGAACATATCGCCGTTGGACATATCCTTAAACACGACGGGGCGATAGTTTTCTGGATGAATTCCTTTTTTCATTTTTCTTTATAATTGTTGATAAATACTGTTTCTTCGCGCACGATGCGCCAATCAGGGTGCAAAGGTACGAACTTTTTCCCGATTACCCAAATCTTTTCTCAAAAATATTTTATCGAGTCTGTAATTTCAGGTTCCACTTCGAGTTATCGCTGTTGAAATCGTATTCAGCCAAGGTAGGCGTAGAGTCGCCAGCAGAATAGAGGCAGTACTTTTGGTTCTTACCATCCTGTCCAGGAATAATATAAGGCATGATGCGGTATGTGCCGTCAGTAAGTTGCTCGATACGCCATAGTTGCTCATCGGCATTAGCCAATTCCTTGGTTATGACCTCCTTATCAGCTGTAGCCGTCAAAGCACGATTGGTACCCTCGATACGAATCACATAGAGCGGACCTGTGATAGTACCTTTATCCGTAGGCACCACCTGCCATTTTTGCCAAGGACGGAACATGAAGTCGCTACAGCGCACTTCGATATCTCCTGCAGGCCAAGAGCCCTGAACCTCTTCCAGCGTCTGATTAGCAACGGGCTTCACGGGTTCCTGTTCTTGGTTGCGGTTGAACCATCCCTGACGAGCTACGTTCATACGTACGAAATCGACAGCCAGTTCCAAAGAATAACCACGACGCTCACTCAATATGGCATAAGTGCCTTCCTTCAGCAACTCGCCAGCATAGGGCCAGTCGTTTTTCCACAGCAGGGGACGAATAGCCAGCGTGGAACGGCCTCCCATGTCGAAGTCGGCTTCCCAGTGGTACGACGCGATCTCCACGCCCTCGTCAATGATGGTACGTCCAAAGTGTCCAGCACCCGTCTTACGGTCGCCAGCAGCCACTACCATACGACCTCCACCGTGGAACATATCACGACCTACATTGTCGAGATAAGGACCTTCTACCGAACGAGAGCGTCCCACCACTATATTATATGTAGAGTTCACGCCATCGCAGCAAGTGCCGTGCGTACCCAGCAGATAATACCAGCCATTGCGATAGATCAGGTCGGTGGCTTCGCAGTCGATGGCGATATCCTTCTCCTTATTACCCTTTACGCGGAAACCTGTCTTAGGGTCGAGCTCAATCAAGCGGATGGTTCCGAAATAGGTCCCATAGCTCACCCACAGACGACCAGTCGTTGGGTCAAGCAGGATACCTGGGTCAATGGCATCCTGATCCTCCATGCCGTCGGAAGCACACACCTCTACAGCAGTAGACCACTTGAAATCGGGCGACTTAGGATCGAGGGTCTTGTTCCACATCGTCAAGATGCGACCGCTATGTCCGCCTCCCAAGCCACCACCTGTAGCACCATAGATACAGAGATAACGGTCACCTATTTTAATAATATCAGGAGCAGCACCACCACCAGGACGGTCGGCACCACTATGCCAGCTCCAGCCATCTTCAGAGATCAGGCCACCTCCACCGGTGCCAAAGGTATAGTATTTTCCGTCGCACTCAGCAAGCGTTGAGGGATCATGGATAAAGGGTTGTCCAATTTGCGCCATGACAGGTGTCGTGGCAATGTAAAAATTAAACAATGATATAATGAGAAATAGACGTTTCATATTTTAATTCTTAAATTTTTAAATTATTTAATTATTACATTGTAATTCGTTACAGGGTTACCTTTCTCATCGAGGAAGCGTACGCAGAAGTCGCTCATGCCAGGACCATTGATGATAGCACCACGCAGAATGTTACGACCTTTCTTCAGGGTGAGACGACGCGACATACAGTCGTCTTTCACCATACGGCGGTCGCCAGAGAGCAGAAGAACCTCATCTCCATTCAGCCACCACATAGAGGCTGAGTTAGAACCTACAGCCAGACGCACATTCTCGATATCCTCCTCGCAATCGATGATGGTGACGCCCCAGAAGAGCACACCATAGACCTTCTCACCGTATTTCTCGGCAAAGCGGAAGAGCTTCACGTTGAAGTTCTCACTATCGAGTGCGTGCCAGGTCAACGTCTGCTTCACGGTCTTCACCTGAGGACCTTCTACCTGCTGAGCACCACGTCCGAAGCCTGCAGGAGCCTGTTCCTGCTGGAACACAGCCTTCACCTTCTGACCATCCTTCGGCAGAATGGTCTGCTGATCTTTGAAGTATTCTCTATTAAAATGTTCGCGCAGATAGGAATCCGTGAATACGGTATTACCGCTATTGGGCTTGTCGATTGGCTCCAAGAGCATCCAGCGGCGGATGAAGCCTTCGCTATCAGGCTTTGCAGGCGCAGCGGTAGCAGGTTTGAAATACTTAGGACGGTTTTTGAACATGATCCAGTCAATAGAGAGTTCACCTGCTCCCTCGTTGGTTATCACGAGGTCTGAAACACCTGTAGGTGTGTATTCCAGAGCTGTAGTTTGCGTAAGCCATTGATTGCGCAGATCACGACGGAAGCGAGCCATCATCGGATTGGCAGCAGCACCAGGAGTAGGTTCTGGTGGTCTGACGGCCAACTTGATACGCGCAATTACTTTACCGTTGGCACTCTTCTCGCGAATACAGAACTCGGTATCATCAGAAGCCTTTACATTGATTTGCAGATAGCCGTCATAAAGACAGCTGAAGTCCACATCGTTATATTTCATCCAACCTTTCGAGGGGATACTTGCATAGTCGCCACTGAAAGCGATGGTAGTATCTACATGGGCTGTTGTAACGCCCTCAGAAGCAGCGTTATAACGGTCAACCTCAATCTTCTCTGTAGCCTTGTTGATACCAACGCCACGCATGGTGGGCTTCACCTCCTGAATCGTTCCGTCGGGATTGAAATAGAGTTTCTCAATCTGCACAGAACGGCGCTTGTCATCGCTGGGCGAGAAGAAGTTCTGATGATAGAACAGATACCATTGTCCTTTGTAGTTGACGATGCTGTGATGGTTAGTCCAACAACCGTTTGCATGCTCAGCCATAATGAGTCCCTTATATTCATAGGGGCCCATAGGGTTTTTACTCATCGCATAGCCCAGAACTTCAGTATTTTCCCTGACGTATGGATAGGTCAGGTAAAAATTGCCATTGTACTCGAAAGCAAACGGACCTTCAGCCTGACGATTGGGCAGGTCTTTCAAGCAGTTAACACCCATCATCTCGAACTCGCGATCACGGAACTTCACCTTTTCCTTGGGCGTATCGTCGGCCAGTTCCTTCATATTGGGTTTCAACTTGGCGCAGCGGCCTGCTCCCCAGAAGATGTAAGCATTACCATCGGAAGCCAAGAGTACGCAAGGATCAATACCACTGATACCCTTAATGGGCTCTGGTTCAGGGACAAACGGACCCTCGGGGCTATCGGCAACGGCAACACCGACTCCGAATCCAAAACCTGACTTAGGAGCTGAGGGGAAATAGAAATAATACTTTCCGTCTTTCTCAACACAGTCGGGAGCCCACATAGAATAAGAGTCAGGACGAACCCAAGGTACTTTGTTCTGTGTGACTATCACGCCGTGATCTTTCCAATCTGTCAGGTTCTCTGAGGAGAAGACATGATAGTCCTCCATGCAGAACCAATCCTGCCTCTGCCCAGCAGGAGGTACGATGTCGTGCGACGGATAGAGATAAACTTTGTTGTTAAAAACACGCGCTGTAGGATCAGCCGAAAACTGATCTCGAATAACAGGATTCTGAGCCGCAGCAATCAGTGGTACAGCCAGCATCAGAACAGTTAAGGTTTTCTTCATATTTGTAATTTGAAGGTTGTTGTTAAAAATATCGTATGCAAATGTATGAAAAAAAAATGATATGTACGTAATGCGCGCACGAAGAATGAGCGAATGTGACATACTGTAAAGTCTATGCAACATACAAGGAAGTGGAAATCATGGCATAGTTGTAATTTTGTAGCAGAAATCAAAAACTGTAAATATGAAACGCTCAACCCTCTTCGTGACATTAATCATGTTCAGCCTAGGTATGCAGGCTCAAATGCTGCCATATCAAGACACTTCGCTCAGCGCCAAAGAACGCGCCAAGGATCTCTGTTCTCGTCTGACCTTGGAAGAAAAAGCCAAGCTGATGCTCGACGAGAGTCCAGCCATTCCCCGCATGGGTATCAAAAAGTTTTTCTGGTGGAGCGAGGCACTTCATGGTGCTGCCAACATGGGCAACGTCACCGTGTTCCCAGAACCTATCGCTATGGCATCATCATGGAACCCTGACTTATTATATAAGGTGTTCGACGTAGCCAGCACAGAATTCCGTGCACAGTACAACCATCGTATGCACGACCTGAAAGGCGAGGACGAGAAGTTCCACAGCCTTTCCGTGTGGACACCAAACGTCAACATCTTCCGTGATCCACGCTGGGGACGCGGTCAGGAGACCTATGGTGAAGATCCTTATCTGACTTCAGTGATGGGTGTACAGGTGGTGAAGGGCTTACAGGGTCCTGAGGACGCTAAGTATCGTAAGCTCTGGGCTTGCGCCAAGCACTATGCCGTTCACAGCGGTCCTGAGTACACTCGCCACACAGCCAATCTGACCGACGTATCGCCACGTGATCTGTGGGAGACCTATATGCCCGCCTTCAAAACGCTGGTACAGGAGGCCAAGGTTCGCGAGGTGATGTGTGCCTATCAGCGTTTGGACGATGATCCCTGCTGTGGTTCTCAGCGTCTGTTACAGCAGATTCTGCGCGATGACTGGGGCTTTGACTATCTGGTAGTTAGCGACTGCGGTGCTGTCAGCGATTTCTACACCTCTCATAAGAGTTCATCTGATTCTATCCATGCATCAGCCAAAGCCACACTGGCAGGCACTGATGTTGAATGTGGTTTCAACTACGCTTACAAGGGTATTCCTGATGCCGTACGTCGTGGGTTTATCTCTGAAGCAGAGGTCGACAAGCACGTTATCCGCCTGTTGGAAGGTCGTTTCGACCTGGGCGAGATGGACGATCCCTCACTGGTGGAATGGTCAAAGATTCCCTATTCCGCTATGTCAACCAAAGAATCAGCCAACCTGTCATTGAACATGGCTCATCAGAGCATCGTTCTCTTACAGAACAAAAGCCTCCCCAACCCCTCCGAAGGAGGGGCTATGAAACCTGTGTTGCCCCTAAGTAAGAAGGAGAAGATTGCCGTGATTGGACCAAATGCCGATAACGCCCCGATGATGTGGGGTAACTATAACGGTATGCCAAATCACACCATCACGATTTTGGACGGCATCAAGGCCCAACAGAAAAAACTCTATTACGAACCAGGTTGCGACCTGACCGACGATCAGGTGGTGGAATGCCTGATGGCTTCGCAATGCGCCTTTGAAGGAAAGAACGGTTTGAAGGGTACGTTCTGGAACAACCGTCTGATGGAAGGGAAGCCCGTCACCACGCAGTACTACACCACCCCATTAGCTGTCACCACTGCAGGTATGCACAATTTCGCCCCTGGCGTACAGTTAGAGGACTTTTCTGCCAAGTACGAGACCGTGTTCACGCCCAAGGAGTCAGGTGAATTTGTAATCAACGTAGAGGGATGCGGACATTTCGAGCTCTTCATCAACGGCGAACAGCAGTTCCGTCATCACACCTGGCGCACCACTCCCAATCGTGTACCCATTCAGGCAGAGGCAGGCAAGAACTATCAAATAGAGATACGCTTCGCCCATATTCACACCTACAATGCCAACCTGAAAATCAACGTAGCCAAAGAGCAACCCATCAACTATCAGACTATTATCAACAAACTGAAGGGTATCAACAAAGTCATCTTCGTGGGGGGAATCTCTCCTGCTTTGGAAGGCGAGGAGATGCCTGTCGACATTGAGGGATTCAAAGGCGGCGACCGCACGAATATCGAACTTCCTGCTGTCCAGCGCAACTTCCTCAAGGCATTGAAGGATGCCGGAAAGACCGTCATCTTCGTCAATTGCTCTGGTTCCTGCATCGCTTTGGAGCCTGAGACAAAGACCTGCGATGCCATCCTGCAGGCTTGGTACCCAGGTCAGGAGGGTGGAACGGCCGTGGCCGATGTGCTCTTCGGCAATGTGAACCCAAGTGGAAAGCTGCCTGTGACGTTCTACAAATCGTCCAGTCAGTTACCTGATTACGAAGACTATTCCATGCGCGGGCGCACGTACCGATATTTTAACGATGCACTCTTCCCGTTTGGCTATGGTTTGAGCTACACTAACTTCGAAATCAGAAATGAGAAAATTGAAATGAGGAATGATGGCAATGGCACACTGTCTGTTGATGTGACGAATACTGGTAATCGCGATGGTGATGAAATCGTTCAGTTGTATATACGCAATCTGCAAGATGCTGACGGACCGCTGAAATCGCTCCGGGCTTTCAAGCGCGTCAGCGTAAAAGCAGGCCAGACGGTCACTGCCGAACTGCAACTCAACCATCATTCATTTGAATTCTGGGATCCCGAAACCAATACAATGCGTGTAAAGCCCGGTAAGTACGAGCTTCTCTTTGGTACCAGTTCAGACGATAAAGACCTGCAGAAGCAAACCATCACTTTACAATAGAAAAACAGCCAAAGAGAACAGTCCTGCTCCAAAAGAAAGCGAAAAATTGCCTATTTTAGGGCTTCTGAGACATTCTTTATCTATAAATGCAACATATTCGAAAACCTATTTCGGATATGTTGTTTAATTTTGCCATCGGAAATAATCATAAACCTAAAATACTTTTTTTATTCATAAACCTTTATTACATTAATTATTTATTAACTATGCATTTTTCAAAAATGAGAAACTTTGATTTCTTTAAGAAAACGCTAGGGCTTTTGCTACTTCTCATGACGGTTTCCGTTCAAGGAGTATGGGCTCAGTGGACAGTCAATGGTACAGTGAATGACAACACTGGTATCCCCGTTATTGGTGCATCCGTTAGGATTGAAGGTACTGGTACAGGAACCGTGACCGATGCGAACGGTAAATTCACCATTGGTGCATCTAAGGATGCTACACTCTCTATCTCTTATGTGGGCTATATAACCCAAAAGGTGAAAATAGCAGGACGCAACAACATTGCCGTCGTTCTCAGCGAAGACATGAACTCACTGTCAGATGTTGTGGTCATCGGTTATGGTGTTCAGAAGAAGAGCGATTTGTCAGGTGCTGTGGCTTCTGTCAATGGTGATGCCATCAAGAATCTTTCTACAACAGATGCAGGTTCTGCTCTGCAGGGTAAGGTTACAGGCGTACAGATTATTAATAGTGGTTCACCTGGTACAGCCGCCCAGATCCGTGTCCGTGGCTATTCTTCAAACTCTGGAAATCTGAGTCCGCTGCTCATCGTCGACGGTTTGAAAGTAGACAACATCAGCTACCTTGATCCCACGATGATCGAGTCAATGGAAATCCTGAAGGATGCTGCTTCTGCAGCTATCTATGGTGCACAGGCAGGTAACGGTGTTGTGCTGATCACAACTAAGAGTGGTGCCGAGAGTGGTGGTAAGGCTCAGATTTCATATAGCCTTAAGGCTGCCAGCCAGTCACTGGGCAAGAAGGCCGACCTGTTCAATTCAGCAGATTATATTGAATATCAGAAATACATTGGCAACCTCACCGACAAGATGGTTGAGGCTAATGCCTATGGCGGCAAGACACTTGATACCAACTGGTACGACGAGGTGTTTGGCAACAGCTGGAGCCTGCAGCACAATCTCACTGTCCAGGCTGGTAACCAGAAAGGTCACTTCCTCGCAGGTCTCGGTCTGATTGACAACGATGGTATTGTCAAGGGTGACAAGGATGTGTACAAGCGATTCACTGCACAGGTAAATGCCGACTATCAGATAAACAACTGGTTGAAGTTGACCAGCAATACTTCTGTTGAGAAGTATAAGACAAGAGAGGTTGCCGGCGGTTATCAGTCATTCCTGAACTCTGTTTGTTCTATCGACCCGTTAACTCCTGCCTATGTCTACTCTCTCGATGACATGGGTAAGAACATGAAGAACCGTTGGAACGACCCAGACCTGGCTAATCACGGTAATGTGATGACAGCTCCTGATTACACCGACGCAAACCCCGTTTGGTATGGAACCTCCAAGTATATTGAGGATGCTACAGGTAACCCACTGGCTATGCGTGACCGTCAGAGACTTCAGAAAGAGGGCATTAATGTCCGCGGAACACTGTCAGCAGACATTACTCCAATCAGCTGGCTGACCTTCACTTCACGTCTTGGCTATCGCATCACCCAGTACAACGAACATGATTATAGCGAGCCTTGGTGGCTGTCAACAATGGCACAGAGCAGCAGTTATTCTATCTCTGCCCGCACCAATGCCGGTCTTTATTATCAGTGGGAGAACTTCGTGAACTTCAACAAGTCCTTCGGCAAGCACAACGTAGGTGCTATGGCAGGTATGTCGTTCACTAAGAACCATTGGGACAACACTAGTCTCAGCTCTTCAGACACTCAGCCAATCCTGAAGGGTGACGCAGCTCCCAACTATCGTTATATTGATTATCTTAATGACAATGGTATTGCCCACCTGAAGGGTAACAACCAGCCAGGCGATGCTACCGAGCTTTCTTATTTCGGTCGTATCAGCTATAACTACGACAACCGTTACTTCCTGCAGTTCAATATCCGTCGCGATGCATTCGACTCTTCTAAACTGTCAGACTCTAACCGCTGGGGGTCATTCCCATCAATCTCTGCCGGTTGGGTTATCAGCAATGAGCAGTTCTTCAAGAACGCCGTTCCCGAGGATATCGTTTCTTTCTTGAAGCTCCGTGCTTCTTGGGGTCGCAATGGTAATGTCAATATCCTCAGCGGCTACCAGTATCTGCCTACTATCAGCATGGGTGGTTATTACAGCTTCGGCGATGCTACTATTACAGGTGCTGCTCCTAATAAGATTGCTAATCCCAACCTGACATGGGAAACCTCAGAGCAGACTGACTTAGGTCTTGATGCACGCTTCCTGGATAATCGCCTGTCATTGGGCTTCGACTGGTATCGTAAGATTACCAAGGATCTTCTTATCCCCATCACCCCACTGCCTGAGCTCGGTTTCGGTTCTGCAACTGTCAACTCTGGTGAAGTACTCAATACGGGTGTTGACGTAGAAATCGGATGGCGCGACCACATCGGTGACTTGAAATATGGTGTCAGTGCCAACTTCTCAACCCTGAAGAACGAGGTTAAGGACCTGAACTCAACCCTGCCCCGTATGAAAGGCGATGGTATCAGCGGCTTCAACAACAAACTGGCTCCTTACTTCGAACCAGGACATGAGATTTGGTACTTCCGTGGTTGGAAATATGCTGGTGTAGATCCTGAGACAGGTAAGGCTCAGTATTATGACAAAGACGGCAACCTCACTGGTGCTCCAAAAGAAGAGGATCAGCAGGATCTGGGTTCCGCTATTCCTTCCTTCACTTACGGTATCACCCTTAACCTTGAGTATAAAGGCTTCGACTTCACCGTATTCGGTACAGGTTCTGCTGGCAGCAAGATCTACAACCTGATGGTTTCTGCTGACCGTTCACAGATCAATGGTATCAATACTTACTGGAAGGATTCATGGAAGCAGCCCGGCGACAATGCCAAGTATCCTGACATGAAGACCGTAGCCACCGACTGGACGTTCTTCAGCTCTGACGCTGCCGTCTTCAGTGGCAACTACTTCAAGTTCAAGCAGATTCAGCTGGGTTACACCATTCCTTCACATCTGACCAAGAAGGCCCTGATCAGTAATGTCCGCCTCTCTGTATCTCTCGACGATTTCTTCACCATTACCAACTATCCTGGTGCCGATCCTGAAGCTTGCTCATCTCTTAAGGTTTCAGACACAGCTTCGGCACGTGGTTTCGACAATGGTACCTATCCTACCTCTAAGAAGGTTGTGTTTGGTTTGAATGTTACATTCTAATGCGTTGTGTATTGAAGATAGAAAACAGACAATAGAAAAACGAAAAAAGAATATGAAAAAGATAATCATCCCAATGCTTGCGCTGGTTTCTGGCGTTGCATTGACATCATGTGAGGACCAACTTGATATCCAGCAGAAAGGTGCTACTGATATCGCCTCCTATTATACATCCGACGCCGACTGCGAAGCAGCTCTGGCTGCCACTTACGAAAGTTTCACCCTCTATACCGAGAGTCGCGGAAATGGTGACGGTCCTGGTATCTATACCCCTGCAAAGGTGTTGGCCAACCACGCTGGCGACGATGTGAACTACGGTGGTGGCAACTATGGTGACCACGAGTTTGGCGGTTCTGTTGACGAGTTCCGTTACAAGCATACACCTGAGGCTATTGACTTCCACTACAGATTCCTGTATTTCCCTATTTACAAGGCTAATCTTCTCATAGAGAACTTCAAGAACAATCCTACAAAGTTCCAAAAGCAGGCCATTGCCGAGGTGAGAGTGCTTCGTGCATACAACTACTTCCTTCTTGCCTGCTACTGGGGTCAGCCGCCTTTCGTTGAGTCTGTTCTTAATGCAGATGCTATGACACCTAACAATGAGAAGACTCAGGAGGAATACTTCAAGTGGGTAGCCAAGGAGTGTCAGGAAGCTGAAGCCGACTTGACTGAGCGTAAAAATACTGCCGACAAGAATGGTGCATACCGTGTGACGAAGGGCTTTGCAAATGCTCTCGAAGGTAAGGCTTTGATGTTTGCCGGCGATTTTGAAAATGCGAAGAAAGCCCTGAAGAAAGTCATTGACTCTGGTAAATATGACCTGGTCTCTGGCGATGACTTCGCTAACCTCTTCCATGTGGAAGGCGACGGCTGTCCCGAAAAGATTTTCGAGTGCAACCTCGAGTATAATCCTGCTGCCGACTGGTGGACTGGCGTAGGTATTCACTCTACTTGGATGGAAGCCAACTGCTTCAACTGGCGTGCTGGTAACTTCAAGGTGAATCCTGCCAACAAGTATTGCGGTATCGACGGTTGGGGATCAATCGGTATTCCTGAGTGGTATGGCGTTGCTTTCCATAACAACGATGGTGACTCTAAGCGTTTCAAGGCTACTATGATGCACATCGACGATGCTGTTTATCAGACTTCTGGTATTGCAGGCATGAAATATGCTGACGATGCGATCAACAATATGACACTCGACGAGAAGAAAGCTTCTAAGGAAATTGGTATCTCTGACGTTGGCCAGGGTCTCTACGGCCAGTCATTCTACCTCCCATTCAAGCACATTCTCCGTGCCAGCGACTGTAACGATGGTGGTATGTATGGTGACAATGGCCGCTTGAACAATATCATCGTGATGCGTTACGCTGAGGTGCTGCTCAACTATGCTGAGTGCTGTCTCCGTACCGGTGATGCAGGTACTGCTTTGACTTATATCAACAAGATTCAGACTCGTGCCGGTTCTAAGACCTTTAGCAGCGTTGCCACTTTGGACGTGCTGAAAGAAGAGAAGTCCTACGAGCTCTGGTTCGAGGGTTGCCGTTTCCAGGATATCCTCCGTTGGAGCAAGCTTGACAATTCTGATTACGACAAGGCCTGCATCGCACGCCTTCAACAGGCTGGTTCAAATGTTCCTCACCTCTTCGACAAGTTATTCCGTCCTGTCGTGACAGAGGATGTCAAAGATGAAAAGGGCAAGGTCGTAACAAAGAAAGACAGAGACGTAGTATGGGAGCATGGCACTGAGGCCAACAGCCGCTTCTATATCGCCCACACTTCTGAGGCTAAGGATGCCGGCTTCGAGGTTGGCTTCACTGAGAAATGCAGACTCTTCCCCTATCCACAGATTGTCTTGGATCAGAATTCTAACATCAAGCAGAATCCTGGTTGGGAATAGGAGTATAGCTTAATCAATTAAATAAAAGATTGGGAGCTACGCCATTTGGGTGTAGCTCCCTTTCTTTTTTCATAAGCTTTTGAGACAAAATCGCAAGACGGTTCTATGAAAATCTTTGTAATTTTGTAGCCGAAACTTAAAACAGATTATCAATGAGAAAAATCGTCCTTTTCCTTATGGGCTTGATGCTGGCAGTCACAGCCCGGGCTGCCCAACAGTTTGTCACTTTCTCGTCACAGCCTGATGCCATCTCGCTGGCTGATGCCACCATCGGCTACAGCACTCAGGAATACGAAGGAGTGAAGATTGCCATCAGCAACTTGCAGACTGACATCGAACGCGTGATGGGCAAAGCTCCCCTCCTTTTAGAGGGGTCGGGGGAGGCTACCATCTTAGTGGGTACATTAGGTCTCAACCCTGACATCGACCGTCTGAAACTCTCAGATTTGAAGGGCAAACGTGAGAAATTCATCATCACAACCATCAACAGCCAAATCGTTATTGCAGGTAGTGACAAACGTGGCACTATCTATGGTATCTACGAACTGAGTCGTCAGTTGGGTGTATCGCCTTGGTACTATTGGGCCGACGTGCCTGTAGTGAAGCACGACGAGGCCTATATTATAAAAGGTACGTACACGGATGGAGAGCCTGCCGTAGAGTTTCGTGGTATCTTCCTCAACGACGAGGCGCCCTGCTTGACATCGTGGGTAAAGAACACCTTCGGCACCAACTACGGTGACCATCATTTCTACGAGAAGGTCTTTGAACTCATTCTCCGCCTGAAAGGCAACATGATGTGGCCTGCTATGTGGGGCTGGGCTTTCTATGCCGATGATCCCGAGAACGGAAAGACTGCCGATAAGATGGGCATCATGATGGGAACCAGTCATCACGAGCCTATGGCACGCAACCATCAGGAGTATGCCCGTCATCGCAAGGAATGGGGCGCTTGGAACTACGAGACCAACCAACAGAAGCTCGACCAGTTCTTCCGCGAAGGCATTGAGCGCATGAAAGGCACAGAGGACATCGTGACGATTGGTATGCGTGGCGATGGCGATGAAGCGATGAGCGACAAGGCCGACACCAAACTGATGGAGCGTATCGTCAATAATCAGCGTAAGATTATCAAGGAGGTCACTGGCAAGGCTCCTGAGAAGACCACTCAGGTATGGGCTTTGTATAAAGAAGTGCAGGACTACTACGATGCCGGCTTCCGCGTACCCGATGATGTCATCATGCTCGTTTGCGATGACAACTGGGGCAACATCCGTCGCGTACCCATCAACGACAAAGAGCGCACCCATAAAGGTGGCTGGGGCATCTATTATCACGTAGACTACGTGGGAGCACCCCGTAACACCAAGTGGCTCAACGTCACCCAGACCCAACAGATGTTCGAACAGCTGTCGTTGGCCTATGACTTCGGCATCCAGCGTATGTGGATTCTCAATGTGGGCGATCTGAAGCCAATGGAATACCCCATCACACTCTTCATGGATATGGCCTGGAATCCCAAGGAATACACCCAGCAGACCATCACCGACCATACCACGAAGTTCTTCCATAGCATACTAGCCCCCCATACTGCCCCCGAGGCCGCTTCCATTTACAACCAGAACTGCCAGTATATGGCTCGCGTCACGCCCGAGATGCTGGATGCCAAAACATATAGCGTAGAGACAGGCGAATGGAAACAGGTGGCTGATGAGTATCAGCGCTTAGAGACACGTGCTCTCCGTCTCTTTGCCGATATTCCTCAGGAGGCGCAGGATGCCTATCGCCAATTGATTCTTTTCCCCGTTCAGGCAATGTCAAACCTCTACGATATGTACTATGCCCAGGCCATGAACCAATATCTTGCGAATGCCGGTTCACCCGATGCCAACGCATGGGCTGAGCGCGTAGCACAGTGCTTCAAGCGCGACTCCCTGCTGTGCCTATATTATAACAAGGTGATGGCAGGCGGAAAATGGGACGGGATGATGACCCAGAAGCATATCGGCTATCGCACTTGGAACGACAACTTCCGTGCTGACATATTGCCTCGCACCACCACCGTTCCCGTTGGTGAGCCAGGTGGCTACACATTTACCCCCAGCAACGGCTATGTATCAATGGAGGCCGAGCATTTCTTTGCCTCAAAGGCCGAGGGCGAAACCCAGTGGAGCGTCTATCCCTATTACGGACGCACGCGCAGTGCCGTTGCCTTGACACCTTACACCAAACCCGTAGGCAATGCCTCGCTCTCCTATCGCTTCTCTCTGCCGAAGGATGCGCCTAAGACGGTGAAGATTCACGTCATCGTGAAGTCTACACTCGATTTCCTCAACGTCGGTGGACATGAATATACGGTAAGCCTCGACGGTTCAGAGTCTCAAACCATCAATTTCAACAAGACCCTCGTTGACCGTCAGCCCTATATGTACTCCGATTTCTACCCCACCATTGCCCGTCGCATCGTGGAGAAAGTCATAGAGCTGCCCGTCGGTCAGGCTGATGTCCACGAGTTGACTATCCAGCCCCGTCATCCAGGCATCGTCTTTGAAAAGATAGTAGTCGACTTCGGAGGCTACCAGCCCTCCTATCTCTTTATGAACGAGTCGCCCTATCAGAGGAAATAACCCTTTCTGTAATACAAACGACAGGCAGCTGCTTCTCTTGAGCAACTGCCTGTCTCTCTTTTTGCGCCTGCCAATTGGTTATCCAATCTCAATCTGACGGCTCAGCTTTACCTTTTCTTCTACCACCTTGGGCAGTTCTACGGTCAGCACACCATGTTCCACTTTGGCTTTGATATCCTCGCGCTTCACGTCATCGGGCAGCAACAGCGTCTGCTCAAACTTCGAGTACGAGAACTCGCGACGCAGATAGCGGGCGCTCTTATCCTCCTCCTTATTTTCCTGTTTCTTCTCCATCTTGATGATCAGGTTGCCCTCATCATTCACATGCACGTTGAAGTCCTCCTTCTTCATGCCTGGTGCAGCCAGTTCCACGACGTATGCCTTGTCGGTCTCTTTCACGTTAATGGCAGGGGCGGTGCAGTTAGCACGCGGCATATAATCGGTATCAAAGAAATCATTGAATACTGCAGGAATCCAGTTGTTTGTTCTCATCATTGGTGTCATAATTTTGTCCTCCTAATGTTTTTTATTGGTTTTACAATGTTGTTTATTCTTTTTTCTTTTGAGCTCCTTATCGTTGCTCATCCAGTATATCACAACATTCGTGCCAATGGATAACATGCAGACAAAATGACATTTTTGTACGAGAGAATGACAGTCTAAATAAAAAACACCTATCACTTTGCTACAGTTCATTTGCTCCAAACATGCGTTTTCTACGGCAGAAAACGATGTTTTCTACGGCAGAAAATAATATTTTCCAAAGCAGAAAACGATGTTTTCTAAAAGTAAAGCGGTGTATTCCAAGATGTCGAACAGGATTTCAAAAAGTGATGCATACGTATGCTTTTTAGTCAATTCTTTGCTGTTTTTGAGGCTGTTTTGACTAAAAAATAATCGTTTTTCCTATTTTGCTGCCACCTGCTGCCACCCTACTGCCACCCATTTTTGCCTATAAACAGGGCGTTTCAGAAGATTGGTGGCAGAGTGGCAGCAAATTTTAAAATTAAAATAATTGCGGGGATGGTTCTAAATAAGTGAAAACTTTGGTTGAAATGCAGCAGCAATAGATTTTGAAACAGCCAACAACGAACGCAGTTCTGTTTGCTCAGTAGGCGTAATTGATTGCAAAAGTATATCAATAGCGTTGTCAGAGTATATTGACAGCATTGCAATATGGACGAAATCACAAAGTGATATAGTCTATATTGCAGAGTAATATAGACCATCTGACTGAACAATATCGTCCATTTTGCAATATCATTCCTAATCTTCGACAAGACAAGCGATTGATCATGTCAATCCCAAATGGCATACTTACAAATGTTTACGATTATGACGGCGGCATTGCCCGTGGAGGTTGTAGTTGTTGGAGCGGATTTTGATAATGTCACGTCGACAGTGCTGAGCTCGCCAACGTAATACTTGGGATTCTTCAGGTAGAGCCAGTTGCCGAATGTCTTGATGCGCATCTTGATGAGCTTCGCCTCAGTCGTCTTCACGGTGATAGCATTCGTTTCGTAATACCCAAAATCCGCAGAAGTTTTTTTAATGCGTAATATTGGGACATGAACCCAATGGATTGCCCTCATGACCACAGCAAGTAATAATGTTTTACAAGACGTCGCACTTGGGCGCACAATTCCCCTTTCCCCAAAATCGCTTTGGCGGCTTGAATGTCCCACGAAGGTGTTTTTCCTATCCAGCAGAAAACGGAGAAGACGGCCCGTATAATCTCGCGCTAGCCTATCAGCCTACTGCGAAGTCCCAGGTGGGAGTCGATTACAGAGGACAGAATACGGTCAAATTTGTCCAAGACGCAAAATATCCCACCAAAAGCGCTGATTTGTGCTGCGGAATTTAGGTTGTAATTAACGTTATTTAGGGGATAGGTGGCGCGGTTTAACGGATTATTTTGTATCTTTGCCACATAATCCTAACAACAAAACAATGGCAAAGAGCAATCTATGGACGTTGTTATTAGTTTTAATTCCGGCTTTTGTAGCCTGTACTAAGGACGGCAACACGATATATCAGACTAATCCTGACGAGGAAAAGCCCAGCACGGCGCCGCTCGTCACAGTGATCTACGGGCCCAACGGTCTGGGCGACCGCTCGTATTGCGACTTGATTTACAAGGGCGTTGAGGAGGCAGCCAAGAAGCACGGCGTGCGCACCCTGCATCTGTCGCCCGTGAGCGAAGGACAAGGGCTGGCCTATCTCGATATGATGTTCCGGCAGATGGAAAACGCCAGCGACAGCGTTCGCCGCCTGTTCATCACGCCCAGCCCCGTGTACGATGCCTATATCCGCAAGAACAACAAGCGCTTGGAGAAGAACCCCAACGCCGACCTGCTCTACATGGAGACCACCACGCCGCTCGAGGGCAAGGGCTCAACGCTCTACATCGACTACTACGGCGCGATGTATATGGGGGGCTGCCTGTCGCATGCCATTCAAGACGGCGTTGTAACGCTCATATTAGCCAACCCCTATACGCAGACCGTGGTTGAGGCAGGTGAAGGCTTTGAGGCCGGTTTCAACGATTCCTCGAACTACCATGTGAAAAATGAAGTGGTCCTGCACAAACGCTATCTGAGCTACGAGCCTGTGGGCGGCTTTACGATTGCTGACACAACGGCCACGCGTATCATTAATGAGGAAGAAGCATATTTGAAGGTCATAGACTATCTTATGATTGTGCCTGTTTGTGGTGGTTCCATGCACTCATTTATACGTAGTCTGTGGCAGACTCTCGGAGGATACGAATATTATTTTGGTATCGATGGCGACATGACAGCCGACCGGCGATTCTGTGCGCTCTCTATTTTGAAGCGCATCGATATGGTCATGATTGACTATATCGGCATGTGGCTGCAAGGCACGATGCCCAAGCACCAGACGTTAGGACTGAAAGACGACGCTACCGATGTTGTCTTAGGCTATGTAGCGGAGGATGTGCCAACCAATGAAGTTGACAGCCTGCGTCAGGTTGCCATCAGAAAGGAGGGGGAAAGGTATGGTAAGTGAAGAGTTAAGAGTTAAGAGTGAAAAGTTAAGAGTGAAAAGTGAAAAATTTGCTGCCGCCCTGCTTTTCGTGTTGGCATTATTCTCTTCCTGTAAGCAGGAGGATGACACCATTGTGATTATTAACTCGCGCCGATGGGTGGAGAAGACGGTGGCTGTGGTGGCCCCGCTGAATGATCCTATCATGAAGGCCCGACTGGAGCGCACGGCTGAGTGGATGCTACAGAATCTGCACAACGCCCAATTGCACGATACGCTTTGCATCGACTTGAAGGTAGAGTGGTACGATGAATACGGCAATGACCTGAACGCACTAGGCGAACGACTGGCCAGCCGCGACGACCTGCTGGCCGTCATCGGTCCCTTCGACAGCGACAACGTGGAACAGCTGGCACCTTATTGCCAGCAGACGCACAAGCCGCTCATCCTGCCTACTGCCACCAGCGAGACGGTCATACGCCGCTTCGCCATCACCAGCACCGGTGACGGACAGCAGCCCTTTCTCTGGTCGCTCACCGAGACCGACATCTCACTCTCCGAGGTGATGCTGAGCACCTACTCCCATTCACTCTATCAGAAGGGGTACAGCGAAGCGTTCGATGCATCCACCCTGTCGGGACTCTTTGCCCCAGCCGGCACTTACGGACAGACCTTCGTCGAGTGGGCGCCTTTCCAGGCCAATGAGCTGGGCTTCAATTTCATGGTGTGCGAGCAGTATGCTGACTACGAGTCGTTCTACCAGCGTATTCGCCGGTACTACGATGAGATAACGGGTGTGTTCTATTCCACCCTTTTTGTGCCGCAGTTCATCGTGACTGAGAATGTGGAGCAAATCTATCAGGTAGCCCGCATTCGCAGCGAGTGGTGGGATATTGACCCCGACAATCCGGATTATGGTTATGAAACAGGACTCGGATATGACTTACGTGTGGTATGGGCGCCCGTCTATTACATCTGTTCCAACATCACCGATGAGGCCATCCAGGCCCTCGGTCCCCGTGGCATAGCCCTTACCACCGGCTATCAGGGTTTTTCGCCCTATGCCGACCCCATGTCGGGCTTCGAGATGAGCTACGAGGCACGTTACGACACCAAACCCACGTTTGCCGAGTGTAAGTTCTACGACGCGCTGTTGCTGGCAGCCTTTGGCGCCAACTATATGGAGCACCACTCGGAGGTGGACAACCTCAACGATGCCATCATTGCCATCTGCACCACCGACCACTTCCTGTCAGGTTATGCCTGGAGCGAGACGGGAATGGAACTCTACCTTTCGACCCTCGAGCAGGGGCAGCTGCTTGGCTTCAAGGGCGCCTCGGGACCTGTGCAGTTCGACAGCGAGTGCTACACCGCCGCCCTGAACACCACCTACGTCAACTGGATTATCAATAACGGGCACATTTACAACCAGACCTACTACAGTTCCAAAGGCAGTGCCCAGACGGGTAAGATGCTGGCATCGTGGAACTATCTGGTAGAGAATGCCGAAGAGACTTTTGACAACGAATACAACAAGAGCCTGACGCCCATCAACTATCCCGCACTTACCGACCAGTATGCCGTGCTGGTGCAGGGCAGCAATGGCTGGATGAACTACCGCCACGAGGCCGATGTGCTGAACATTTACCAGATGCTGAAGGCTGGCGGCTACGATGACGATCACATCATCCTCGTCAGCTCCGACGAATGTGCCAATGCTGCGGAGAACAGCGACCGCGGTGCCGTGCGTACCGATCCCGATGGCAGGAACCTGCTCGAAGGTGCCGTCATCGACTATAAGAATGCCGACCTCAAGCCGCAGGACATCTGTAACATCCTCAAGGGTGTGAAGACCGACAAAACACCTGTGGTATTGCCTGCCGATGCAGGGCAGAACGTACTGCTGTTCTGGAGTGGGCACGGCCGCAGCGTGTCAACCAACGGTGTGAATGAGATGGCGTGGCGCAACGAACTGGCAGGCAATGGCATGACGGACGAACTGCTCAGCCAGACGCTGCAACAGATGGCCGACCAGAAGCAGTTCCGCCAGATGCTCGTCTGCCTGGAGCCCTGCTACTCGGCCAATATGGGCAAGGCCCTTGAGGGCATCCCCGGCGTGCTGGCCATCTGCTCGGCAGGCCCCTACGAACAGT
Source organism: uncultured Prevotellaceae bacterium (assembly GCA_902785695.1). Taxonomy (GTDB): domain Bacteria; phylum Bacteroidota; class Bacteroidia; order Bacteroidales; family Bacteroidaceae; genus Prevotella. The sequence goes on from CACZZQ010000014.1 coordinate 47,419, forward strand.
CGTTTGCCGACTCGTGGAGCAACGACCTGGGCATCTGGATGTGCGACCGCTTCAGCCGCAACCTCGTGGGCCATGCCTCGGCCAACCCCAACGGCACCTACCGCGACCTCTACCTCTACTGCGCCCAGCACACCCTCGGTTCGCATGTGGGCATCTACAACTACACCAACTTCGGCAACCTCTACACCACAGGCCCGAAAGACTTCTTCGTAAAAAAATAAACATTTAACAATAAAACAATTATGAGAAAAAACATTTTATGGATGCTGGCCGCCATCTTTTTTTGCAACTTGGCGGCTGCCTCGCTGACTGCTTGCAGCAGTAGTGACGATGATTCATCATCGGGTGGTGGTACTACCCCTGAAGTAGAAAAGCCCGACACAACGATACTCTCGTTGACCTATCACAATTTCATTACGCCTAACGACGTGACCATTCTTGACAGCGACACCATGAAAATCTCTGTCAGCAAGGCACTGATCGATAAGATGGGAGCCACGCAGCTGAAAGGCCGCCGCCTCGCAGTATGGCAGAAGGTGAGCCGACTGCCTTTCTTCAGAGGTATTGTCGGTGCAGAGTTGAGCGGCGACCGCTATCTGCTCGACTTGAAGCGAATCAGTATAGCGGATTTTATGAAAGGCCTCAGTTTTAAGTATAAAAACGAAATGTACTATAACAGCGCAGCCTCTACCACCCGAAGCATCACGCGCAGCGACGGCACCCGCAGTGAGGTGACCGATCTTTCGGCCCGTTATACGGATCCTGAGGGCTATGTGCATCCTGCGGCTGTACTCTATACGGATTTATCCATGAAGGGTAAAAGTTATGCCTATGTTCCTACTGGCTATGATGCTGAAGACGACCCCGTTTTCACCGATACCGAACACACCCGCTCTATGATCACCCGGGCAGCATCCGACTTTGATGGCGACTACGATTTCGTCACGCCAGAGCAAGGAGGAAACTTCTCTGTGAATGTGATTGATGTTTCAACGGTATTGAAGAAAAAACTAAAATTCAATTTCTCCCCTGATTCGTTAGTAGTGAAGATCAACGTGCCGGTGAAGGCCAATGTCAATCTCTGGGGCGACGCAGATTTCGGTTGGTTTGATCTCGACTTTGTTGGTTTTTCATTATGTGGCTCCTTGGAATTCAGCCCCGAGGTAATAATGGGCTTCTCTAAGGGATACGAACTGCCTGCGGATCTGCGCAATATCAAAGTGGTAGATATACCTGCCAAGTCGTTTGTACTTTTGATAGGTCCTGTACCTATCATCATCGGTGCGAAGCCTGCACTCTATATCCGTCCTTACTTCTTATTCGATGCCAGCGCCAGTTTAGGTTTCTCATACGACTGGAAGGGTCAATTCGATGTTGGTGCCTCATGGGATGAAGACAAAGGATTCGATCCTTATAAATTCGGATATACATACGGTGATGGATTTAAATTCATACCACCACAGTTAACGGCTAAGTTAAAAGCCAGTTTCGGGGTTGCGATTGGTGGTGAAGTGACATTGTTCCATGTAGCAGGCCCGGAAATCTATACTGGTCCGAAAGTGGAATTAGAAAGCAACATGAAGTTCTCGCCCCTCGAACCTGACCCCGACAAGATGTTTTCTTTTAATGCAAAGGCTGATTTTAGTCTTACCAGTGATGTGTCGTTCAAGATTGGGGCTTTGGGTGTGAATCTCGCCACCTGGAATACCTCTTTCACCTGTTTAGGCCCGTATAACATCTGGAAATACCCGGAGTGATTAATCATATTTGTAAAGTTGTAAATAACGAAAAGTATTCCACCAAAAGCGGTGATTTTCTCAGATTTTTTGCTTACCTTTGCCATGTCATTGATGATTTTGCTTGTCTTGATTTGCAGCACTAAGGTAAGTGAAATTTCTGACATGGCCAAATCCTGAGCAACAAAAAGTTGCTCAGGTACTTATAAAGAAAGTTAAACTAAAGTGCTGCGGAATTTAGGTGGTACCTAAAAAATTTAGTACCTTTGCACTCACAACTCCAAATGAATCCCTATGGCAAAGAAGAAACAGCAGGGGCATTACTGCAAGGTATGTGGTGAATACAAGTCCAACGAAAGTTTTACTGGGAAGGGACACAAGAACCACATCTGTAAGAAGTGTTCCAAGTTGTCCAAAGAAGACAGGAAAAAGACGATGGCAAGTAACAATTGTCCGACGAATGGAGATTTTGAAGAGGATTCTGACTTCTTCAAAAATATTGAGCTTCCATTTGACGAAACCGATAACGATTACCAATCATCCGATGTTGTCTATTATGATGGATATCTTGGATTTGTTGGTATTGACAAGCTTTTGACATCAGTGTCTGAAACTAAACGATACAGCAAACTGAAAGTTGAGGAAAAAAACATATTTCGTGGAATCGTCCAGAATCTCATCATTGAATTCTGGGAATTAAAAAGGTTGATTCATGACGGTGGGGAGGTGAATCAGATAACGAATACGGCTGTTAGTTTTTTTAAAGAAGAGATGTCGTTCACTGTCAAAAACGACAAAGACTTGCGAAGGATTGTGCAGTCGATGGTTGTACCAACAATCAACAAGCGATTGAGACGTGAGAGAAAGAACAGACTTTAAACAGACTTTAATGCCGAAGTAAAAAGTTATTTTCGTAAAAACTGTCTTTGTATTCAAATTATTTTGTAAAATTGGATAAAATCGCAAACCTTTTGTAAATAAAGGCAGTTTGAGGGATTGAGGAAAAATCGGGTTACGAATAAGAGACGGTTCTCAATTCCGCATTCTGCTTTGATTTGCTTGTCAATGTAATCGTGCTATTCACGCTTTGCTAGTCAAAGAACTCCCGACGCTAAGCCACCAGCCTGTTTCAATGGCTCGTTGTCGGGGACAAAGGTACACAGAGTAATTGAGACGGCAAAATAAATTAGGACTTATTAGCAGTCCTCTTTACTTCCATATCGGTTCATTTCGCCAATTCCCAGTGAAGCCTAACTTGCCGTAAGGAATATCCTTGCTATTATCCAGCAAGGAAAGAATCTTCGCCTTGACTTGGTTCTCTGGATATACGGCATTGCAGAGATAGAGCATAGCCGTGATAACTCCATAAGGTTTCTTTTTCTGATTGTCTGTAAATGGGGCGTTCAACCACTTGTCACGATGCCCCTTGATGTTCATGGGCTGCTTGGCGAGGCTTCTATTCCAAAGACGCGAATGATGGGCGATGATGTTTCGCAAAACGGATATTGCCTCTAACCAACTTGACAGTTCCTTTGCAGAGTATAGGCCAAACTCGTTAGCAATGGTTGCTCGTTGGGGTAACTGGCTCTTCAGGTTCTTATACATCTTCGAAAGTGTACCGAACGTAGCAACTTCCAGTATCATCCATGCATCAGGATTATCACCTTCCATTGACTCACTATCCCAATTGGTGTGCTTGGCAATGTATTCTTTGGCAAATGGCTCCGTGCTACGCTCAAACTCATATTTAAGGTCAAGCAGGAAGTCCTCGTAGTACTCCATCTTTTCAAAGAAAGATTCATCAAGATACCAAAGCCCACTATCCTTTGCCTGTGACAGATGGTTGATTATTTTAGCCCTCAGTGCTACCTCGATAATTTCAATGGCATCAAAGAGAATCAGACGGAGACTGCGGTCAAAGTTATATCGGGCTATCACGTCATCAAAAGAAGCATCTTTAAGGAAATCATGTTCCGTTTCTTCGTCAATCATATCCGTCCAATAGTATTTCAGACGGAAATAACTGATATGCGACAGACATTCCTTCGCATACTCTTCACTACTGAACTGCATCCCTCTTGAACGGAGCAGCTTGATTTGCTCTTCTATCGTGCGCGGCTTCTGATTGCTCATTGCTGTCTATATAATAAAAAAAGGTGACCCGCCAGCAGATCTACGGGATGCCAACGGGTTCTGTTATCGTTTGATTCGGACTATCTTATCCGAGAATCTTCTTCATTTCGGGTGCAAATATAATGCTTTTCCTTGAATTATGCAAGATTTTGATTAGTTTTTTGAAGAAATAATCCTAAAATCCGCAGATAATTTTTCGATTGTCTGATTTAGTCCTTGCTTATGACGATTCTGTCTGACTCTGGGCTTAGAAACGCTTGAGCTTGACTTGT
>CACZZQ010000015.1 GCA_902785695.1 uncultured Prevotellaceae bacterium
AACCTATATAGCCCAGTGGACTGTTAATAAATATAAGGTGACATGGGTGGTCGATGGCCAGAGCATTGAGGAAGAGGTTGAGTATGGCGCAGCTATCACGAAGCCTGCTGATCCTGTGAAGGAAGGTTATAAGTTTACAGGCTGGACACCAACTGTAGCATCTGTGATGCCCGCAGAGGATGTTACATATACGGCAGTGTTTGAACAAATCGTTGTTGGTGGTGATCGTGTATCAATAGAGTCGGCAGAGATTACCGCTGGTGCGGAATTTACGTTGTCAATAGAATTGACGAATGAGCTTACGTACAAGGCATTCCAAATGGACATAGTCTTACCAGAGGGCATTACTCCTTATAAAAACAATAAGGGCAAGTTTGTGATTACCAAGGATGCTGATCGAATGGAAGATACAGTAATACATTGAAGTTGGTATGTACCTCAATGGCTGGTGACGAGTTCTATGGTAATAGCGGAAGTCTATTTACTGTAAAGTTGCAGGCTGCTGCAGGTTTGAATCCTGGTGATTATGAGGTTAAATTGGCAGGTGTGAAGTTCACCGATGTGGATAATCAAGGTCATGAATTCGCTGATGCCACCGCTACGTTTACTGTTCCTGAGTATGAGCCTACTGTAGATATATATACCTATAAGTTTATTTCCGACGGTGTAGTACTTGCATCTGGTGAGCTTACATCTGGTGAGGCACTGACGGCTCCTGTTGCTCCTGAGAAGACTGGTTATACCTTTGCAGGATGGAGTCCTGAGTTTACGGGAACGATGCCTTTTGGCAACGTGACTTATAAGGCTGTGTATACACCGAATGCCTACACCGTGACTTGGGTGATTGATGGTGAGGAGATGCAACAAAGCGTGAACTGTGACGCGGAGATTATCGCTCCCGATGCACCGATGAAGGAAGGCTATACTTTCGCAGGATGGTCTCCCGTGGTTCCAATCACAATGCCTGCAGAGGATATGACCTTCACGGCTCAGTTCACTGTCAACAAGTACTGGGTGACCTTCATTGCCGAGGGTGTTGAAGTGAGCAAGAGACAGTTGGACTATGGTTCGGCATTTGAGGCTCCCAATGCTCCTGCAGTACCAGGTATGAGATTCCTGTACTGGGCTCCTGAGGTGGCAGCCACTGTTCCCGCATACGACGTAACCTATAAGGCTGTTTATGAGGAGGCTATCCTTGACGTTGTGTCTATCCCGAATCTGAATGCTGTTGCAGGCGAGACATTCACTCTGCCTGTGAGCCTGACAAATCTTGACGTATTCGTGGGCTTCCAGATGGATATCGTCCTTCCTGAGGGAATCGCTCCTGTGGTGAACAATAATGGAAAGATTGCCATTAAGAAGACCGACAGACTTGAGGATAGCCACAGCTTCAGCTATAATTACATTGCAGCAAGCAATACCGTTAAGATGGTGTGCACCTCGCTGCAGGCAGAAGATATCAACGGCTATGAGGGAGAGCTGTTCTCAATAGACCTGAGAGCTGCTGATGATATGCAGACTGGTGATTACGACGTGGCACTCGCAGGTGTGAAATTCACCACCAGCTCGTCGGCTATCGGCGGTGCAAGGGGATTTGCACTTGAGAATGCAAAGGGTATCATTTCTGTTGCCAAGATTGTGAAGGAATGCTCTTATCAGTTTGTTGCCGATGGTGTGATCTTGGCTACGGGTAATCTGATGCCTGGCGATACTTTGGCTGCTCCAAGCGATCCTTCTAAGGCAGGATATACCTTCAAGGGATGGACACCTGGATTCACAGGAATAATGCCAAGCTATAACGTAGTTTATCAGGCTGTGTTCGTACCAAATCTTTATACTGCTACATGGGTGATTGATGGTAGAGAAATCGTACATTACATCAATTGCGACGCAAAGATAGAAATGCCTGAGAATCCTTCGAAGGTAGGTTATACTTTCGTTGGCTGGACTCCTGAGGTGGCTGAGATAATGCCTGCAGAGAACGTGACCTATACGGCTCAGTGGGCTGTCAACCAATACTGGGTGACCTTCATGGCTGAGGGTATCGAGGTAAGCAAGACGGCTATGGACTTTGGATCGAAGATCTTTGCTCCTGATGCTCCAGTAATACCTGGTAAGGTATTCCTGAATTGGTCACCTGCAGTGGATGCCACTGTTCCTGCATACGATGTGACTTATGAGGCAGTTTATGAACAGGCTGTCCTTGACACCATCTCTGTTCCGAATATGAACGCCGTTGCAGGCGAGACATTCTCTCTGCCTGTGAGCCTGACTAATGTAGACGTGTTCGTGGGCTTCCAGATGGATATCAATCTGCCACAGGGCATCACGCCAGTATTTAATAGTAAGGGTAAGATTGTATTCACGAAGAGTGACAGACTTGAAAGCAGTCATAGCTTCAGTTATAATTATGTACAGGAGAGCAATACCATCAAGCTGGTATGCACCTCTATGGAGTCTGATGAAATCTTTGGCAATAATGGAGAACTGTTCTCAATCAACCTGAATGTGGCCGAAGAAATGACGGAAGGTGATTACGAAGTTTCACTGACGAATGTGAAATTCACCACAGGCTCGTCGGCTGTTGGCGGTGCTCAGGGTTATCCTCTTGCAGACGCATTTGCTGTAGTGACTGTTGTAAAGGTCCTGAAAGAATGCTCTTATCAGTTTGTGGCTGAAGGCGAGGTTCTTGCAGCTGGTGAGACTTTGCCAGGTGAGCCTTTGACTGCTCCCAGCGATCCCGTTAAGGCAGGTTACACCTTCAAGGGATGGACACCAGCATTTACAGGAACGATGCCTGGATATAACGTAGTTTATCAGGCCGTGTTTGCTCCAAATGCTTATAAGGCAACATGGTTGGTTGACGGTATCCAGTATTACACTGCAAATATTAATTGCGACGCAAAGGTCGTTTCACCAAAGAATCCTACAAAGGTTGGTTATACCTTCGCTGGCTGGACACCTGAGGTGCCTGCTACGATGCCTGCTGAAGACATCACCTTCACGGCTCAGTGGACTGTTAACCAGTACTGGTTGACCTTCATGGCCGAGGGTGTTGAGGTGAGCAAGGTAGAACAGGACTTCGGAACGGAGATTGTTGCTCCTGAGGCTCCTGCTATCCCAGGTAAGAACTTCCTGTATTGGACTCCCGAAATTCCTGCTACTGTTCCTGCTAACAATATGACCTTCAAGGCTGTCTATGAAGAGGTGATACTCGATACGATATCAGTTCAGAATGTAACAGTCAATACCGGTGAGACCTTCTCATTGCCAGTAAGCCTGACTAATGAAGACGTGTTCGTAGGCTTCCAGATGGATATCAACCTGCCACAGGGTATTACCCCGGCACTGAATAGTAAGGGTAAGATAGTTATTACTAAGAGCGAAAGACTTGATGAAAGTCATAGCTTCAGTTACAACTATATCGAATGGAGCAACACTATTAAGTTGGTTTGCACTTCAATGGCTGGTGAAGAGATTTCCGGCAATAGCGGAGAGCTGTTTGCAATTAATCTGCAGGCAGCAGAGGATATGACAGCCGGTGATTACACTGTGATGCTGACTGGCGTGAAGTTCACCACAAGTTCTGAAACTGTAGGTGGCTCACGTGGATTGGTACTTGCTGATGCAAAAGCCATCGTGACTGTTTCCGATGCCGGAAGGATCGAGGCTCTGCAGGCTCAGCTGACAGAACTGATCTCTACGCTTAATGGCCTCATGGAGTCTAAGATGACGAACTGGGTTCGCACAGAGTTGAACGATGCCATTGAGAACTACAAGAATGCTGCTGATGTGAATACACTGCAGGAAGGCATTGAAGAGTTGACTTGGATGATTGAATGGGCTCAGGCATCCGTTAACAATTATGCAGACTTGGCAACAAGACTGGAACAGCTCCATGGAATGCTGGAGGATAACGGTGTACGTGATCCTCAGATACTGAAGGATGCTCAGGCTTATTACAACGATATTCTGGCTCAGTGGAATGCCGAGGAATTGGATGAGGAAGGAATCTGGCAGGCTACAGAGATGATATCTTACTATATCAACCAGCTGAACAAGGTGGCTCTGACCATCAATGTGGAAGAGGCAGGCACACTGCGTGAGCTGATTTTACAGCAGGTGGCTGACTATTCAAGCATCATAGGTCTGACTGTTACGGGTAATATTAATGATGAAGACCTGACGGTATTCTCAGAAATGAGAAACAATCTGGTAACCCTCAATCTGGAGGAGACCAACCTGACCAATATCAATGGTTGGCTGCTGACAGATATGTATGTCCTGAAGACACTGGTTCTGCCGAAGAATTTGGTGACCCTCTCTGACTATGCATTCCAGAACTGCACAGTACTGGAGAATATCAGCTTCCCCGCAACACTGAAGACGATAGGCAACTATGCTTTCGCATATTGCTATGCGTTGACGAAGGTGGAGATTCCTGAGGGCGTTGAATACTTAGGCTATTGTAGCTTCGCTTACTGTTCAGGTCTGCAGGAGGTCATTCTGCCCAGCACGCTGAACTATTGCGACCGTGCTTTCTGGTACAGCAACCAGATTACAAAGATTACCTGTAAGGCCGTTGTTCCACCATCGACATACGGACAGCTGATGCGCGGCAACGAGTCTCTGTGTACGCTTGAGGTTCCTGTGATTTCTGTTCAAACCTATCAGAACACAAGCTATTGGAACTATTTTAATATCGTGGGCGGCAGCTACTATGGCGACAATATGGTGCTCACAAGTGACATTACCTTAAATGCCAACGACTCGGTATTGGCAGCCATGAAGCCCAGCATCACGCTGACGAAGACCAACAATGATGACTGGAGCAACAGCTATGCCGCACTCTATGTGGAGGGCAGCAACACCCTGTCGCTGAACAACTTCGAGATGTTCTACGATCCATACATGGCATTTAGGACAAGAACTTTGGGTTACGATAATCGCTACTCTGCAATATTGATCAACGACGCTCCGATGCGTGCCGATAATGTTTCTGCGAAACTGCGTCTGAACGCCTACCAGTGGTTCTTCGTCAGTATGCCGTTCGATGCCAAGGTGTCTAACATCACCTCTGACAGAGATGTGCCTTACGTCATCTACAAGTACGACGGCAAGCGTCGTGCCGACGGTGATATGGAGAACACTTGGGTGAAGATGACTGCTGACAGCACCCTGCGTGCAGGTGTCGGCTATATCTGGCAGGCTGCCAGCTACTATGACGAGAACTACGGTGACCGTTATGACATCACCTTCACACTGAAGGCTCAGAACAACAGCAACAAGATCAACATCTTCCGTACTGGCAATGCTGAGGTGCAGCTGACAGAGTATGTGAGTGAGTTCCCGCACAACCGTTCTTGGAACCTGGTGGGCAATCCGTTCGCTGCTTACTTCAACAGCCGTGCAATGGATATCACCGCTCCGTTCACCGTATGGAATGTGGAGAATCAGAACTACGAGGCATTCTCGCCAATCGATGACAGCTATATCTTCGCTCCGGGTGAGGCATTCTTCATCCAGCGTCCTGCCGACCAGGCTACGATTGAGTTCCTGGCTGCCGGTCGTCAGAACAGCTGTTACAAGAACAATGAGGTGTTCTTCAACAACAGCCGTCAGAGCGAGATGACTGCTAAGCGCAGCGTATTCAACCTGATGCTGCAGCAGGACAATAAGACTCTGGATCGCACTCGTATCGTCATCAACAAACAGGCTGAACTGGGTTATGAGTCCGACAAGGATGCTGCTAAGTTCGAGGCTATGACTAAGGTATCTCAGATCTACACCATCGTGGACGGACAGCACTATGCCATCAACGAGCGTCCTATCGGCAATGGTGAGATGGTACTCGGTGCCGAGTTCGCCATGAAGGGTACTTACACCCTGATTCTGGAGACCAGCGCAGAGGAGAAGGTTTACCTCATTGACCGTCTGACAGGTGCTGAGGTGCTGATGACTGAGGATGGTTACACCTTCGAGGCAGAGGCCGGCATTGCCAATGGCCGCTTCCTGGTACGTGTCGATTCTGACGAGGTGACAGGCATCAGAAGCATTGACAACTCAGAGTCAGAGGATGCTTACTACGATTTGCGTGGTGTACGTGTACAGAAGCCTCATAAGGGTCTCTATATTAATAATGGTAAGAAGACTGTGGTTAAATAACCACGGTCTCCGACCATTTGATGTAAACAGAATACCCATGAACTAGTAAACTCATGAACTATGAATAGATTACTATGTATATGTGTCTTGTGGATTAGCCAACTGATGCTTTATGCGCAGGAAAACTATAAACTGACACTTCAGTCTTCGCCTCAACAGGCTGGCTATTTCGATTATAATACGGAGCAGTGGCTGGAGAAAGGCACCAAGTTGTGGCTTAATACTTGGAATAAAAACAGCGGCTTTGTGTTTGAACGCTGGGAGGAGAACGGCAAGTCCATCTCTAAGGAACGTAGTTTCTACTACGAGATGCCGGGCTACAATGCTACACTGACAGCCGTATACCGTTTCGACCCTACTGTTCCTGACAATCCTGTGTCTCCCGCTTCGAAGCACTGGATGACTCTGGTATGCGAACCCAGTCAGGCTGGTTACTTCAACTGGGGTAATCGCTCGAAGGTGGTGGAGGGTGAACAGATTGATGTATGGACCAATCCTAACAATAACAGCTATCGCTTCGTAGAGTGGAGGATGAACGGCGAGACCGTGTCGAAAGACAACTTCTACGTCTTTACTGTTCCCACGACCGATTTCCAGCTGGTGGCTGTCTATGAGTTCAATCCCTCTACGCCCGGCAACCCTGGACGTAACTACTTCGCTAACGGTGAAGCTATCATTGATGACTTTTCTGACGGACTCTACAATGCCATTTGGCAGCTCGTCGGTGGAGAACTGGATAAGATTAACTCTTTGACCGTCATTGGTAAGCTTAAGTCTAATGATTGGTATAACACCCGCGAGATGAAGAATTGCACCTACGTGGATCTCTCACGTACCACAGGTTTGACCGACATCCCGTCGTGGGCTTTCAATTATGTACAGACCCTTCACGAGCTGCTACTGCCGGCCTCTATCAGCAGTATCGGCAATGGCGCATTCTATGAGTGCGATTCTCTGCAGTCGTTGTCGCTGCTGGCAGCAGTACCTCCTACGGTGCCGGGTGATGCATTCTATGGTATCGACACCAACTATCTGACGGTTTACGTTCCCGCTGCTTCCTTGGCACTCTACAGATCGGCTAATGTGTGGAAAGACCTTAACATCCAGCCGCTGCTGTCAGATGTAAAGTCCTTAGAGGTGAATCTGCCCCATGATGTCAATACCAGTTTATATAAAGGTATGTACATTGAGCTGTATAACAACCAGAGCGGACAGACCAATCGCTATGTGATTACTGATCGTGTGACCTATACGTTCAACAGCCTGATGAACAACACTGAGTATACTGTCAGCCTGAAGAACAGCAAGGGCGAGGTGCTGGGTGTCATTCCAAATGTGCAGATCCTGGATAAGGACGTGAGAGTCACCTTTAAGTCGCTGATGGTGCCTCGCACCGTGAGCCTGCAGGTACAGACTCCGGATGGAACTGACGTGACCGATCAGGTGACCATTACTTGGATGGATGCTGAAGGCACCTACCTGTCGCGTGGCAATCAGCTGGCTGCTCAGCTCGACAGTACTGTACTGAACTATCGCATCACCCTGCCTCAGGCCCTGGCTATGGAGTATCAGTTGCCCGAAGACCTGACCTATACCGTCAGCGAGGAATGCAACCTAAGCTATCAGCTGAAGGCTATCCCATTGATGACAATCAGTGGTGAGGTGATAGAAAACAAGTACGGTGATCCTCTTTCACGTGCTGCCATCTCTGTGAGCCAGGTTTTCAACGGCCAGTACACTAAATCGTACACCACGCAGGCTGGTCGTGATGGTAAATGGCAATTGGATGTGCATCAGGCTCCAACGGAGATTTCTGCTTCAAAGGTGGGTTATGTTACCCAGACGCAGAAGTTTGATTCCTTGGCGGCAAATATCCCCACTTTCATATTGGAGGATATCTCGGGAACGACGATTTCACTGAATCTTACCTATACTGACGTGACTGGCAAGACCGTTAATGGCTATACGGATTTCATCAACGTAGCCTTTAGCGTTTACAACGAAACAAAGAAGGTGCAGATTAATGACTTCAGTCTGCAGTATCCGAAGATTGTGCTCATGGACGTAAATAAGGGTCAGAAACTTCGCATCACTGCCACAAGTAAGGTGAACAAGTTTATGCCCGTTGAGGCAACGACTACGGTTGACAACAACGATGTGGCTTCCGTGACACTGAATATCAAGCAGCTCGGTGGTATCAAGGCTACTTATATCAGGACTGACAACACATCGATCGTGGGTATCCTCTATGATGCTAACGGCCGACTGGTATCGAAGTATGACTATAAGAATAGCCAGCTTGAAATCAACGAACTCATCGACGGTCAGTACACGTTGGTCACCATGGCAGGTAGCCAGTTCTTCAACAGCATCTACTCTCTGAGCCAGTTCACCAACTCCGGTCTGCGCGAGGGTATTGATTTCGTGAAGAACAAGGTGAAGGTGGAGAGTGGCAAAATTTCCACGATTACCAACCAGATCATTCCTTATCTTGATGAGACAAAGCTCTATTACACGAGCCCGAAGACATCGTTCACGGTGAACAAGTCGCAGGTAACTGCCGGACAATATCTCACCCTGACAGCCTTCATTGCCTTCAAGAACGCTTACGCTGCTGGTGTGAGCGATGTGAAGCTCATTGTCGATTTGCCTGACTCAACCAAGTTCGTGGAAAGCTCAGTGATGGTGGGTAATGCGATGGCGGGCTATACCTACGACGAAACACAGCACTCGGTGATGATTCCTGTCACGAATTTAAACGAGCGCATCCGCTTCTGTATCATTCCTACCAAAGGCGGTACCTACAGTCCCGCTGCTGCCGTACAGTTCAAGTTCGACGGCAAGACCCTCACACAGCCTATCGGTAGCGTGACCTATGACGTCAAGGATCTGTCAATCACGGTACCTGAGGTGGTGTCTAAGAAGAGCGTACCCGTGAGCGGTACTGCCATTGGCAAGTCGAATATCAAGGTCTATGCCAACAACATCCTCCTGGGTCAGACCACGTCACTGTCCAATGGTGCGTGGGCAACTAATATCGAGCTGCTGTTGGAAGATGAGAACCAGCCGTCTTCGGATACCATCTATGCTGTTATCACGACGAAGGAAAATTTGGTGATGCAGACAGAGAGTAAGGTGGTGACCTACAATCCACAGGCTGTTCAGGTTGCCGATGTCACGATGTACTACACCAATCCGGAGGAGAACTGGTGGCGTGGTAAGAACTATGAGCTCGTGCACAACTTCCTGACCCCGTCGGTAAGACCGTTCCGCTATGTCTATTATATCTACAACCGCTCGTTCACGTTCACTATCAACTTCACCAACAATGATCCGGAGTTGATTACCAATGTGATTCTGGAAGTGAAGACTGGTGACGGTCGTTGGAACACGTTGGTGGCAACGTATGATGCACGTAGAAAGTGCTGGCTGGCCTATGGCGAGTTTGGTAATATGTACGACGGCATTGTGCCAGTCAATGTACGCGTAAGATTCACCTTTGGTGGATATGTTTACATCGTGCCTTATCCCGGTCCGGATGCCGATGTGCCTATCGATCCTTCTGGCTACGTATACGAGGCAGTGCCCACAAACCGTATACAGGGTGTGACGGCTACTATTTATTATAAGGAGACCGTGGAAGATAATTATGGCGACATCCACGAGAATATCGTTCTCTGGGATGCCGAGGAGTATGCTCAGCAGAACCCGCTGTTCACTGACGAGAACGGTATGTACCGTTGGGATGTGCCTCAGGGTCTGTGGCAGGTGAAGTTTGAGAAGGAAGGCTATCAGACCGTTTACTCTGAGTGGCTGCCCGTGCCTCCTCCACAGCTCGACGTGAACATTGCCATGACTCAGCTGTCGCAGCCCACGGTGAAGAATGCCATGGCTTACGAAGAGGGCGTGGAGGTTGAGTTCGACAAGTTCATGGATCCCGCCACATTGAATGTCGCTAATATCCAGGTGACCCTGAACGACTCTATCGTCAACGGTACTGTAGAACTGCTGAATGAAGAGGCTATCGGCGAGAATGCCGAGCAGACATACGCCTCGAAGGTACGCTTCCTGATGCCTGACAGCTTACAGCTGACTTCTACCGATGAGGTCGTGCTCACCGTGAGCAGCAGCGTGAAGAGCTACGCCGGTGTTCCAATGGCAGCAAATTATACGCAGGAGTTCAATGTGACACCAAAGGTGAAGACCATCTTGGTTGACTCGCTGATGAATATTCCGTATGGCGAGGAACGTACGCTTGTCGTTGCTGCACAGCCCGCTGATGCCGCCAAGGGTAAGAAACTGTTGGTAAGGTCGCTTTCTAAGATGATTGCCGAAGTCAGTGCCGACACGTTGCTCCTTAACGAAGAAGGTCATGCCAAACTGACCGTGAAGGGTGATATGCCGGGTTCTACGGTGCTTACCTTCGAAGTGGACAGCACTGACCTGGTGAAGCACACCAAGGTGAACGTGAAGGAGGCTGAATTGCTGAAGACCGTTGCACCGATAGCTTCACGTGTTACTGGCTCAGAGGTCTATCGCAATACGAAGGTGTTGCTGAGCAGTGATACCGAGGATGCCACTATCCGCTATACGCTCGACGGTACAGATCCTGCCACTTCAGAAACAGTCATCACCTATAGCGATGACACCCCAATCATCATAACCGATGCTGTGACTATCAAGGCAGTGGCCAAGGGTCATGATATGGTAATCAGTGACATGGTGCAGTTTGACTATACGCTGAAGCAGACCAATCTGAACTATAACTTGCCAGCTGGCTGGTCGTGGATCTCTCACAATCTGGAGGAACCTGTTGCCTTTAGCAAACTGAATGCTGACATTGAGTGCCTGAAGAGTCAGACGAAGGAAGTCATCAAGGATCCAAATGTGGGCCTGATTGGTAACCTCTCTGAACTGCAGCCTGGTGAGGCCTACAAGGTGAAGGTGGCTGAAGAAGCAAAAGCCAGTCTGAAGGGCTATGAGTTCAACGCTTCGGTATCTGCAATCCCCGTTTATGCCGGTTGGAACTGGCTGGGCTATCCTGTGAATCAGGTGATGAGCGTGGACGAGGCTTTGGCATTCTATGAGGCTAACGAAGGTGACATGATTGTTAGTCTGGATGGCTTCGCTCAGTTTGCTGACGGCAAATGGAAGGGTGAGCTGGGACTGAAACCTGGTCAGGGCTATCTGCTCAAGGCTGTTACCAGCAGTGATCTTGTATTCAACAATACAAAAGTCTCTAATGCGAACAGCCGCATCGGTAAGCGCAACTACCTCATCAATAGCCCGTGGGCTCCGGCTAAGTACGCCTATCCCAATGTGATGCCGTTCACGGCAGAACTCTATGCCAACGGTGAAAAGGTCAATGCCGATGAGTATGTCGTAGGCGCATTCTCTGACACTGAGTGCCGTGGCGTAGGCCAGTGGCTGGAAGGCCGTCTGGTGATGACCGTCTATGGTGACCGTGGAGAGGATATCCGCTTCGTGGCTAAGCATCTGACCGATGATACCTACTACGATATTACTGAGCAGCTCGCCTTTGCCGATGACAATGTAGGTACATGGCATGCACCGTTCGCACTCAATATTGGAGGTGAGTCGACTAGTGTGGAAGAACTCAACAGTGAGTTCACCGTAACGCCCGCCATTGTCCGCGACCATATCTCCGTGAGTGCATCAGGCCGCAACATCAGCTATGTGTCGCTGACGAATATGGGTGGACGTGTTGTCATCTCAGTGTCCGACCTGGGCAAGGGTGCTATCATCACTACAAGTCAGTTGCCCGCAGGTATGTATATCGTAACGGTGAAGGCCGAAGGCCAGACGTTCTATAAGAAGATCATTAAAGGCTAACCATTAGTATATAATGATTATGGCTAAAAACACAAAAACAATATTAGTTAGCTTGTGCTTGGCACTGTGGGCTTCGGCCCTCAGTGCTCAGGCGCACTACTCGTTTGACTACCGGCAGTTCCGGTATGAGATGACGGTTTATTTCTCGTTGCAGAATGGTGATGCAATGGTTGCCGTGCCCGACAACTACGAGGTTGCTGCCTTTGTAGGTGATGAGTGCCGTGGCGTTGCTACGTTCGAGAATCAGATTAGTGCGCAAGGCGTCGCTTTGAAGTACGGTTTCCTCAAGGTCTACAGCAATGAGGAAAAAGGTGAGACGGTCACTTTCAAGTGCTTTGATAAGAATGTCACGAAGGAACGCTTGTTTACCGATGTCTCAGTACCCTTTGTTGCAGATACCAACGTAGGCTATCCCAGTTCGCCGAAGCCGTTAGTCCTGGAGTACAACATTACCGCGGGGACTGACTATGCGGATATGGGAACAGTAGAGGGCAGTGGCGTAGTAAAGTCAGGAACTTCAGTCTCTGTGACTGCTACACCCCTTGAGGGCTATCAGTTCGTGAGATGGAGTAATGGCGTTTCCGGCAACCCATATACCTTCGTGGCAGACAAGGATGTGACGCTGAAGGCTGAGTTCGCTCCAAAGCAGTACACCATGACGTTCGTGCTGGATAATGGTCAGGACAACATCACTCTGACGCAGGACTACAAGAGTGCCGTCGTTCCACCCACTGGTTTTGAGAAAACCGGTCATACGTTTGCAGGATGGAATGTTGATGTACCTTCCACTATGCCTGCCCGCGACACCACATTTACAGCCCAGTGGAACCGCAATAGCTATCAGTTGACATTTGTCGGTGAGGGTCAGACTATCTCTGAGGCATCCGTTCTCTTCGACGATCCAATTACCACACCTGATGTTACTCCAACGAAGGAAGGTTATACCTTTACGGGATGGGATCCACAGCAGGCCTTGACGATGCCTGCCCATGATCAGGTCTATACGGCTCAGTTCACCATCAATCAGTATAAGGTGACGTTCGTGGCCAATGGCGTAATTGTAAAGAGCGAAGATCAAGATTTTGGTTCAGCGATTATTGCTCCTGATGCGCCACCAGTGGGAGGTAACACCTTCTTAGGATGGAATCCCAATGTGGATACCACGGTACCTGCTCATGACGTCACATATACGGCAAGTTATGATCGCAATGATTATTATGCCACCTTTATCGTTGATGATGAGGTGAAGCAGAATAGTCAGGTGACGTTTGGCGATCCAATAGTTGCTCCTATAGATCCTGAGAAACAAGGCTATACCTTTACTGGCTGGCAACCAGCTTTGCCACAGGCAATGCCTGATTATGATATGGCTTTCACTGCGACGTTTGAACTCAACAAATACGCGGTAACATGGAAGGTTGACGAGCAGACTCGTGTTGATTCGGTAACCTATCTCTCACCCATTACCAAGCCTGCTGATCCCCAGAAGGAAGGTCATACCTTCACAGGCTGGGATGCCGTTATTCCCGCTACGATGCCAGCAGAAGACTTGACCTTCACGGCTCAGTTCTCTGTGAACAAGTATTTGGTGAAATTCGTTGTCGACTCTGAAGTCTTTAAGGCAGACTCTATTGCATACGGTGACCCCATCACAGCGGATGCTCCTGTGAAGACTGGCTACACCTTTACAGGGTGGAGTCCTGCATTGGAGGAAGGTGCTACTGTTCCCGCAATGGATGTCACCTACACTGCACAGTTCAGCATTAATCAGTATTCGGTAACCTTCAAGACGAATGATACTGATACGTTGAGTACCATCAAGCAGGACTATGCCTCAGAGATAGTTGCTCCGGACGCACCTCGTAAGACTGGCTTCACCTTCAAGGGATGGACACCTGAAGTGCCTGCTACTGTTCCTGACAATGACCTTGTTTTCGTAGCTAATTATGAACGTAATAGCTATCTGGCAAGTTTCGTTGTTGATGGCGATACTGTCAGTCAAACGGTCCTTTACGGGAGTGAGATAACGAAACTGGCAGATCCTGTTAAGAACGGTTTCACATTTACCGGATGGACACCAACGATTCCTGTTGCTATGCCTGATGGCAATCTGACCTTTACGGCAGGTTGGTCACGTAATAATTACAATGTGAACTGGTTGGCTGATGGTGATACCTTGCGAGTCGATACTTTGGCTTTCGAAACTATCATCGTGAAACCTGCTGACCCGACGAAGGAAGGCTACACCTTCACAGGTTGGGATAAGGAGATACCTGCTACGGTGCCTGCTGCCGACCTGACGATTACGGCTCAGTTCAAGGTCAACAAATATGCCGTGATCTATATGGTTAACGACACTGTATGGGCATGCGACTCTGTGGCATACGGCGAGCCGATAGTGCTTCGTAAGTATGAGTCGACCGAGCGTTACATCTTCAACCAGTGGAATAGTACAGAGACCTACACCACAATGCCCGCACATGATGTCGTGTTTGTTGCCGACATCACCGACGGTATTACCTTCATCGGTGCTGCCAAGGGTAGGGTGACTGTCTTTACGGTTGACGGTCGTCTCGTGGCTCGCGGCATTGCAGCAGACCAGCTGCAGAAGCGATTGCCAAAGGGATTGTATATTGTCAATGGCAGAAAGATCGTAATCAAGTAAGCATACTGATTTCTCTTACATAAAATTATAGCTATAATTCGCGCAATTATAGCTATAATTTTTGTAATAATAGCTATAATTTTTTTTCTTGTTGGGCTGAATGCCTCGTATTTTTACTGAAAAGTTTGCTCAAATCAGGTAAAAATGTTAGTTTTGTAGGCTCAAAACAAATACATCATGAAGATATTTGCTGTAGGAATGAACTACGCACTGCACAATAAAGAGTTGGACGGTGCGTTATATAAACCAGAGAAGCCCGTGATTTTCACCAAGGCCGACTCCGCACTGCTGAAGGACGGGAAGCCGTTTTTCATTCCCGACTGGTCGGAGCGTGTGGACTACGAGACTGAGTTGGTGGTGCGTATCTGCCGTTTGGGAAAGGGCATTCCCGTGAGGTTTGCCCACCGTTACTATGATGCAGTGACCGTAGGCATCGACTTCACTGCACGTGACTGGCAGGAACAGGCCCGCAAGAACGGGCAGCCCTGGGAAATCTGCAAGGGCTTTGACGGTTCGGCTGTGATAGGCGAGTGGGTGGATAAGGAGAAGTTCCGTGACGTGCAAGCCCTGCATTTCCATCTCGATATCAACGGGCAGACGGTGCAGGAGGGGTGCAGCAGTGATATGCTCTACAAGGTGGATGAACTGATTGCGTATATCTCGACCTACTTCACGTTGAAGACGGGCGACCTGCTCTATACGGGAACCCCCGTAGGCGTAGGCCCGGTCAAGATTAACGACCATCTGGAAGGCTGGCTGGAAGACAGGAAAGTATTGAATTTTAACTGTAAGTGAGAAAATATCTAACAATAGCCTTGGGATTGTTTCTGAGCATCACGATGTATGCTCAGCAATTCTATAACTTGACGGCAGAGCAAGTCAGGATTGACTCTCTGTTGCCCTACGTCAGCTATTCGTGGTCGTTGGGTGAGGACTATGCCGACTCTCTTTATGAGGTAAGTATTGCTTACCCGGAGTTCATCGACATGGATGAGGCCGACGTGAAGCGTTATCAGGACATCACGACGGAGGCCCTGCCTGCACTGCCAACGATACAACAGTATGTAGGTGTATCGCGCAAAAAGGGTACGCTCTATGCACAGTTTGTTCCCCTTGTGTATCGTGACGGGAAGTACCAGAAGCTGGTGAGCTATCAGTTGAAGGTCGTGGCGCATCCCGTAGCCGCCAGCCGCCGGGCTGCCGCAGCCGCTACAGGTGAACGCTATGCACAGCATTCCGTCTTGGCCAATGGCCAGTGGACAAAGATCCGGGTACCAGAGACAGGCGTCTATCAACTTACCGATGCCTTGGTGCGACAGGCTGGCTTTTCCAATCCCGCAAAAGTGAAGGTTTACGGCTATGGTGGAGCCCTACAGCCCGAGAAGCTTACTGCCGACTATCTTGCCGAGACTGATGACCTGAAAGAAGTGCCTACCTGTACGGTCAATGGCAAAAGACTGTTCCATGCTGTAGGACCCGTCAGCTGGGCTACGGATAAAACCCTTGTACGTACGCGTAACCCCTATTCCGACTACGGTTATTACTTCCTCACCGAGAGCGATGACGAGCCGCTGACGGTTGACACTACCACATTCATCAGTTCGTTCTACCCCAGTGCCGACGACTATCATGACCTTTATGAAGTGGACGACTTTGCCTGGTATCACGGTGGGCGCAATCTCTTTGAGAGTCAGAAACTCGAAGTGGGAGGAATGCGCAACGTCACCCTGCCGGGAATCGTCAGCAGTGGAGCTCAGATGTATGTCAACCTGTCGTTCAATGCCACCTTCCAGGCTACTCTGGCCTTGAACGGTCAGCAGATTGGTTCAATGAAGCCTACGGGTGTGGTGAACAGCAGTGGGGCTCCTTCTGACGCCAATGCCGTAGCGGCACAGATGGGTTGGACGTTTACGCTGCCCGACTCTCTGGTGAGCAGCGACCGAAATACACTCACCATCTCCGTGATAACGGGCAGTGAGGTGCGCATTGACTATGTCTCCCTTTGCTATCAGGAGCCGAAACCAATGGTCGACCTGACTTCAGCGTCGCTGCCTGAACCTGACTATCTGTATCGTATCACCAATCAGGATCTCCATGCTGACTCGTTGGTGGATATGGTGATTGTCATTCCCGCCTCGCAACAGTTCCTCTCTGAAGCCAAGCGTCTGCAGCAACTCCATGAGACCTACGACAGCCTGCGTGTAAGGATCGTGCCTGCTGATGAGCTCTATAATGAGTTCTCAAGCGGTACGCCCGATGCCAATGCCTATCGCCGTTATATGAAGATGCTCTACGACAGAGCCGAGACGGCGGAAGACCAACCCCGGTTCCTGTTGCTCTTCGGTGATGCTGCATGGGACAACCGTATGCTCTCAAGTGCCTGGCGCAACTTGTCGCCCGACGATTTCCTGCTCTGCTATGAGAGTGAGAACTCGCTCAGCGCTACAAAGTCGTACGTCACTGATGACTACTTCTGCCTGCTCGACGACGGTGAGGGCAGTAGTGTCTTAAAAGATAAGTTCGATGCGGCTGTAGGACGTCTCTCGGCCCGTACCATTGACGAGGCTAAGATATTGGTAGACAAGATATATGCCTATCGTACTAATGCGTACGCTGGTGCTTGGCAGAACACCCTGTGCTTCTTAGGTGACGACGGTGATCAGAACCGCCACATGAAGGATGCCGAGTCTGTGGTGGAACAGGTGCTGAGCAGCTATTCCGGCTATAATATCAAGAAACTCTATTGGGACGCTTATACACGTGTTTCCTCGTCAACTGGCAACAGCTATCCTGACGTGACGCGACTGGCCAAACAGCAGATGCAGGCTGGTGCGCTGGTGATGAACTACTCCGGTCACGGCGGTCCTTCACAGCTCTCGCATGAAGCCGTATTGCGTGTGACCGATTTCAGCGAGGCCTCTTCGTTGCGCCTTCCGCTGTGGGTCACCGCATCCTGTGACATCATGCCCTTCGACGGCCAGAACGAGAATGTCGGCGAGACGGCGATGACGAACAAGAACGGCGGTGCCATTGCGTTCTACGGCACTACGCGTACGGTATATGCCACCTACAACCGTCCGCAGAACAAGGCTTTTATGCGATATGTGCTGGGTTCTTCCAACGGTCGTCGCCTCACCATCGGTGAAGCGGCTTATTTGGCCAAGAACGACTTTACGTCGGGAAGTACGGAACTGTTGACCAATAAACTGCAGTATGCCTTGTTGGGTGACCCCGCATTGGTGCTTGCTGCACCCACCCACGAGGCGGTCATCGACAGCATTAACGGTCAACCTGTCTCGGCTGGCATACAACAGTTGAGAGCTGGCTCCTGTGCCACGATCACGGGTCATCTGGAGAACCTGCCCGACTTCAATGGGGTGGTGACCTTGACTGTGCGTGATAAGGAGGAAACGATTGTCGGAAAGCGAAATGATCCGTCAGGCACGGAGACGGCACTCTCGTTCCTCGACCGTCCCAACACGATTTATAGTGGTAGCGACAGCATCCGCAACGGTCGTTTTTCCATTTCCTTTGCCGTACCCAAGGATATCAGTTATTCCGATAAGACTGGCCTTTTCCTGGTCTATGCTGTCAACAACGATAAAACGCTGACGGCTCATGGCGAGAACGGGGACTTTACCCTCTCGGGTACGATGGAGACCGTCAACGACGGTATGGGACCGTCAATCTATTGCTATCTGAACAGCGAGTCGTTTATGAATGGCGGCACCGTCAACTCCACCCCGTATTTCTATGCCGACCTCATCGACAAGGATGGCATCAACGTGTCGGGAGCAGGCATAGGCCACGATTTGGAGCTGATTATCGATAACGACATCAACAGCACTTACAACCTGAACGACCGTTTCCAGTACGAGTTTGGCGATTACCGTAAGGGTAGTGTTGACTATGTCCTGCCAGGGCTGACCGACGGTCCGCATACCTTGCTCTTCCGTGCATGGGATGCCCAGAACAATTCGTCGGTGGCTCAGCTGTCGTTTGTGGTGAGCGCCAAGCTGACACCTAACATGGGCAATGTGGTGTGCACCAAGAATCCGGCCACCACCTCGACCCGCTTTATCATCACTCACGACAGAACGGGCAGCGAGATGGATGTGGAACTCGAGATTTTCGACACGTCAGGCCGTCTGCTATGGAAGAAGTCAGAGTCGGGCATTCCTACGGATAACACCTATTCTATCGACTGGGATCTCACAACCGACAGTGGCAGCCGATTAAAGACAGGTGTGTACCTCTATCGCGTCCTTATCAGCAATAACGGAAGCTCCAAAGCCTCCCAAGCTAAGAAATTGATTGTCATAGGACAATAATACGGCAACGACTTCGTTATTATAAAGCAATGAAACTGATTATGAAAAGAATCATACTGACGGCTTCCTGCTGTCTCTCAGCTTTTGTCTTGGTCAATGCACAGGATAAGTCCACTACATTTAACCCTGTAGAACATGCGGTTATTTCTCAGACGATAGCCCCTGATGCCCGTGCTGCGGGTATGGGTGACGTGGGTGTGGCCACTGATCCTGATGTCAACTCGCAATACTGGAACCTGGCCAAGTATCCGTTCTGTATCAGCAGAGCGGGCGTTGCCCTTAACTATACGCCTTGGTTGCGACAGTTGGTTAACGATATCGACCTGGCCTATGTGGCTGGCTATTATCGTATTGGCGACTATGGTGCCTTGTCGGGGTCGTTGCGCTATTTCTCGCTGGGTGAGGTGTATACCGACTCGGAGGGAATAGATGAGTCGATGACTGTGAAACCTTATGAGATGGCACTCGATGTGGCCTATTCTCGAATGCTGAGCGAGACTTTTTCGCTGGGTGTCGGTCTGCGTTGGATCTACAGTGACCTGCGCTACGACTATTTCAGCGAGGGTTCGAAACCAGCTTCTGCCTTTGCGGCCGATATCGCCATGTATTATAATAACTATGTGATGCTGGGTAACCGAGAGTGTCAGTTGGGCCTGGGTGCTACTGCCACGAATATTGGTAGTAAAATATCGTTCTATGGCGATGACGAGAGTCAGTTCATCCCTGCCAACTTGCGTCTGGGTGCTTCGTTGCTCGTGCCTGTTGATGAGTACAATCGTTTTACGTTGGCTTTTGATGCCAACAAGCTGTTGGTGCCTACGGTGCCTACCATGCAACAGTATATTGATGACCGTCTGGGTGGTGATGCCAACAAATACAATGCCAGTGAGTATCAGCAATATGTGCGTGAGCAGTACAGCGATATGTCGAGCATCAAGGGTATCTTCAGCAGTTTCAGCGATGCCCCCGGAGGTTTCAAGGAGGAATTGGAGGAAATTCAGTGGAGCGTTGGTGCTGAGTATGTCTATAACGACCAGTTCTCGCTGCGTGCAGGTTATCATCACGAGTCAGAGTCGAAGGGTAACCGAAAGTATTTCACCGTTGGTGGCGGTTTCCGAATGAATGTCTTCTCACTCGATGTGGGTTATGTCATCTCTACGGCACAGAGCAATCCCCTTGACCAGACACTGCGCTTCACCCTGGCATTCGATATGGATGGTCTGAAGGACTTGTTTAGGTGAAGAGTCTGACAATTAAGCATTAAGCATTAATAATATGATAAGAGTAGGAATGGGCTATGATGTCCACCAGTTGGTGGAAGGGCGTGACCTGTGGATAGGAGGCATTAAATTGGAACACACCATGGGGTTGTTGGGCCATAGCGATGCCGATGTGCTGATTCATGCCATCTGCGATGCATTATTGGGTGCTGCCAATATGCGTGATATAGGCTATCATTTTCCTGACACCTCTGCAGAGACTGAGGGTATGGACAGTAAAATCATCCTCCGAAAGACCGTTGAACTCATTGCTACTAAGGGCTATCGCTTGGGTAATATCGATGCCACTATCTGTGCCGAGAAGCCTAAGATGAATCCGCATATCCCACAGATGCAGCAATGCATGGCTGAGGTCATCGGATGCGACCCCGACCAGATTTCCATCAAGGCTACTACCACCGAGAAGCTTGGCTTTACTGGAAGGCAGGAAGGTATATCGGCTTACGCCGTTGCCTTAATTGAGAAATTGTGAAGTTTAAATTATAACTCTTATCTTTTATCTCTTAACTCTAAGAGGTCTCCTATCTCCTTTTGGATGGCTTTGTCGTAGCCGTAAAGGTCGGGCAGCGACTCTATTTCGCCTGTCTCAGGATTCGGAAACAGCGTGAAATAGAGAATATAGAGGGGCATCTTGGGTGACACATTATGATAGGAAATCAGCCGATAAGGATGCGGATCGTCCTGATGCTCCTTCAGATAGTCCTTGCCGCGCTTGCTCACAGGGGGTATGTCCATCGAGATACGAAGTTGCTCCAATTTCCATTCATTGGCTTCAGGCAGAAGGAAGCAGGCCAGTTCGAAGGGCTTCTGAACTCTCACACAACCATGCGATACCGTGCGACGCTCCCTGTTGAATGCACTGTGGTTGTTGGTGTCGTGAAGATAGATGGAGAAATCATTGGGGAAACGGAACACGATGCGGCCTAAAGAGTTGCGCGGGCCGCTTTTCTGAACCACTCGCAGCCTTCCGCTTTTCAAATCAGAACTGCTTACAGATGAAACACTTAGCGTGTCGTTGGTCGTACGCTCAACGATGCTGTAGTCGTTGCGGGCGAAATAGGCAGAGTCGCCGGCATGGACTGCCACCTCGGCCTTGATGATATTTTGCGGGATAATCCATTCGGGATTCACCTGCAGATAGCTAATCTCACTGCAAAGCAAAGGTGTTTTGTGGCTAAAGGAACCGCAGCAGATACGCATGGGAACGACAGAATCGGGACAGGTGGCCCATAGCTGTTGAGACGGAATGTTGACGATGATACAACGCTCGTCGGCCGACGGCTGTTTAATCTGCCATCGGCAGCGCTCTATGTTGATGGCTGTCTTGGTACGCTCTGCTGCATTGATACTATCCGAAAAATGTTGGCGCAGTGCTTGATAGGCATACCCCTTTGGCTTTGAGGCATAAAGGTAGTTCATGCGCTCTTCCGATAAAAGCATCTGCATCGACTCTTCATAGTTGGGGGCCTTGATCTCGTAGTCAAAGAGTCGGGCATATTCTTGATGACTCTCAGATTCCGGCTTGATGTCTAAGCGATTAAGGTACTGGGCAGGGCGTGAGAAGCCGTAGCGTTGGCCAATGGTATAGCGTACGTATGCTTTCGACAGGAGAAAGTCCAGCCGTGGCAGCACTTCATTGATGTCGAGCTGTAAGGAGTCGAAAGCCAACTGATGCACGGTGTTGAGGTTGGCAGCTATCTGGGGAATGAAGAAGGCGGTCGTGTCAAGACCGTTCATCGGCAGTTCGCGGCGAAGGTAGCTTAGCAGGGAGTCGGCATCCTCAGAAACACCCATCGGTGTGTACCATAAAGGTTCTGGATGCTCCTTGTAATACTGCCTCACGGTCTTGTCGGCCACCCATCTTGAGGTGTCGCCATTGATGGCCTTCCTGAGGAAATTGCGGCAGAGGGAAGTGTCCAGCCGCTCCTCATACTGGCCAAAGGCAGAGTCTCTTGTCACTGTATGCCGAATATCCTGACATCCCAAAAAGAATGCAAGGAGGGATGAGATGATAGCTATTCTAAGCACTTGTCTTTGTTTCACAATGCAAAAATACGCTTTTTTGCAAATATCACCAACAATCTTTGTGTAAAATATCTGCCATACCACAAAAAAGTCCGCTGCAACTCTCGCGAGCAACAGCGGAACAAGCCTATGTTTAACTAAAAATCCTTTTACTCTAAAAGAAATTTTCAGTCCACAAGGACTAAAAATTTGAAAGTTTAAAGGGAGCTTCACAGCGACCTCCTGTTATCCTACAGTTGAAAACTTTCTTTTTTACCAATAACTAAAAACCTAAAACTATAAATATTACTACTAACCTAAAACAATCTATTAACCTTTTGACGATGCAAAGGTACGACGATTTTACGTACCTCGCAAGTTTTTTGATGATTTTTGCTCAAAAAAGTACCTTATTCTTGATTTAAATCAAGTGATGTGTGCGCAAACATCATAAAAAGTCCATTTTTTGTTGTTCATGGTTCATAGTTTTAAAAATAAGATTGCCCTCGCGCTATGTCGAAGGCAATCTCAATTACGTTCTATAAATCATACTGCCGCTGGCCTGATGAGTGGCCAGTATGAGTACCTCTGCTATCTGCACATGTTCTGGCGCATTAGCTGCATATACGGCAACATCAGCTATATCATCGCCAGTAAGAGGCTTGATGCCTTTATATACATTTGCAGCACGGTCTTTGTCACCACGAAAACGGATATTACTGAAGTTGGTCTCCACAAGACCTGGCTTCAGATTGGTGACACGGATGGCGGTGTTGGCCACGTCGATACGCAATCCATCAGAGAGAGCCTTCACCGCTGCCTTCGTGGCACAATAGACATTGCCTCCAGCGTATGCTGCATCGCCAGCTACAGACCCCACATTGATAATGTGTCCGCGATTGCGCTCCACCATACCTGGCACAACGAGGCGCGTCATCGTCAGTAAGCCCTTGATGTTGGTATCAATCATGGTCGCCCAATCATCAAGATTGCCTTCAAACTCTGGCTCAAGTCCCAGAGCCAATCCTGCATTGTTCACCAACACGTCTATCTCCTTCCATTCTGCAGGCAACGTCTCGATATATTTCTCAGCCTTCTCTCGGTCTCTTACGTCGAAAGACAAAGTAAGGACGTCGGACCCCTTCTCCGTCAGTTCCTTCTTAATCTCCGCCAATCGACTTTCGTTTCTTCCCGTAAGAATCAGTTTGTCACCGTTAGCTGCAAATTTCCGTGCACAAGCCAGTCCGATTCCGCTTGTCGCGCCTGTTATCAATACTATTTTCTTCATATCATTTATAACAAAACGGTATCCTTTTTTTTCAGTTGCAAAGGTATGAAAAAAACTCCATACCATTGTGATATGGAGGATTCTTTTGTGATAAATTATGTTTTTAGGAAAAAAACAGGGTAAATTGATGTTTTTTTGGTGAAAGGGACAAAATTTAAAAGAATTTTTATACCTTTGCGTTCGATTTGCATGATTGTATTGAAAGTCGGATATAAACGCGTTGGATAATGCTAGTATCTATGACGAAAAAAGCAAGGGACTTGCCCCCTTTGCCTTCCCCGAAGCCATAAGCTCAAAAACAGGGGTGTCGGTAAGCTATAAGCCAGCCGAAGATAAGCAATGGTTTGTATTGCGCATCAAGTATGGCAAGATGCAAGCTGTAGCAGATACCATGATTGAATCAGGGACATACGTGTATTTGGCGAAGGTCTGGAAAGATGTCATGAACAAAGTTACAGGCAAGAAACAGCGCAAGTTGTTCCCTTTCATGAATATCCTCTTTGCCTACACCACGGCGCAAGAAGCCGAACAGTACGTCAAAGGTGGCAAGGAGTCCGATTATATAACGTACTATTATAACCATTTCAGTACAGATCAACAAGGCCTGAATCCCCCCTTAACCGTCAGTTCCCAAGATATGATACCTTTTGTCCGTGTAACAGCGTTACAGGACGAACACGTGATGGAGGTGGACATCAAGAAGTGTCGCTTTGTGTCAGACGACATGGTGCGAGTCACTTTTGGCCCGTTTGAAGGAGTCACAGGCCGTGTTGCCCGTGTCGCTCGCCAAAACCGTGTCGTGGTTTACATCAAAGGTTTAGACACCTGCATAACCACCGCTTATATTCCATCATACTACCTCGAAAAAGTCGAAAACAATGCCTGACAGCCAGAATTTTGAGCAAGGGAGATGCAAGGGCCGAAGCAGCACGAATGTCAGATAGAGCGGTGGCAGAAAAGTTGAATGTCCAATATCCATGGAACTGTATTTATGCATAAATCCGTGGGCAAAGTATATCAACAGCGATGTCAAAGCATATTGACCGCATTGCAATATAGACGATATTACAAAGTGATATAGTCCATTTTACAGAGTAATACAGACCATATTCCTGAACAATATAGTCCATGTTGCAATACCACTTCCATGCTTTGGCATGACGAATGATGGGTTATGGCAGTTTCAGACGGGGCGATTGAAAAGGAAACTGGAGAAAATAGAAATGTAAGCATAACATTAACAACAATATGAAAGGTAAAAGACTTATTCATTCCGTCGCCATGTTGTTTCTGCGAAGCGGCAGGAAGCGTGCTGCCTGGCTCAAGAAGCATCATGTCTTAGGAGACATTGGTGAGAATTGCTACTGGGGGCCAGTCATTATACCGGTTTATCCGGAATTGATAAAGTTACACAACAACGTGATTGTTCATGGCAAATCACTGCTTGTACCGCACGATATGGTCAATGTCTTTCTGAAAAGGGCAGTCCCCGGAGAGGATTTCGGTCCCGATGAGCGTCTCGGATGCATTGAAATCATGGACAATGTATATATCTCTCCAGGTGCGAGGATAATGCCGAATGTGAGAATTAACAAGAACAGCATCATTTCTGCGGGCAGTGTCGTGACACAGGACGTGCCCGAAAATTCCGTAGTCTCAGGCAACCCAGCCAAGGTCATTGGACGCTTTGATATGTTTGTTGCCTCACGACTGATGAACAAGGCTCATTCCTATCACTTTAAAAACCAGCAGCTCCCGCCAGAGATTGCCGCAGCAGAGTGGGAATTCTTTATGAAGAGCAGAGAGACCCACCCCAAACAGACCCGGCAGACCCACCCCCAACCCCTCCCTGTGAGGGAGGGGAGTGAATACCCTCAAGGTGGGGACTCGGCGGACGAACTATCTACTCCCCTCCCTCACAGGGAGGGGCAAGGGGGTGGGTCTGCTGGGTCTGTCAAGGAAAAAGTCATCAAGGTGCTGTCGGCAAACAGCAGTGGCATCGACTTTGAAAAAGAAAAACAACTCATAACAAACGGTATCTGCGACTCTCTGTCGCTTATCACCGTGGTCAGTCTTTTGGAGGAGTCTTTCTCCTGTAAGATCCCCTTTGAGAAAGTCAATGCCGACAACTTCGACAGCGTTGACCGCATGGCCCTTTTGATGCAAGAAATAAGCCTCACCCTACAACAGACCCAGCAGACCCACCCCCAACCCCTCCCTGTGAGGGAGGGGAGTGAATACCCTCAAGGTGGGAACTCGGCGGACGAACTATCTACTCCCCTCCCTTGCAGGGAGGGTCAAGGGGGTGGGTCTCTTGGGGCTCCGATTCCCTATGATGAAGCAGAAACATGGAAACCTGTCGTACAACGGATATTAGAAAATGCGTTGAAGAACCCCGATGACATCGCCGTCATAGCCAACGACCACGAGACCACTTACCGCGAGTTTGCCGGCATGATTTATTCCATCTCCGTATGGCTGAAGGCAAAGGGAATCAGGCAAGGCGACCACGTAGTCGTGCAGGCATCACACGAGGTGACCTGCCCGGCATGTTGGTATGCTATCCACCTCGTGGGAGCTGCCGCTGTGCCTGTAGAGAAAACGGCACCAGAGTCACGCATTCAGGAAATCGCTACTGCCACCGATTCCTGTCTTGTCATTGCCAAGAAGGACTCCGCTTCGTCTTCTGTCTCATGGTCAACATACTACGATGTATATGCCGCCCAGCACCAATACGAGTTTACGGAAGATACAGCGGTGGAGTATCCCGACATCAACCTGGTTTGTGATATTGTCTTCACTACTGGCACTACAGGAAAGTCGAAAGGCGTGATGCAGACCCATCGCCAACAGAGTCTTTGCACAGCAGTCGCGGCTGAAACTTACGGACTTAAGAAAAACAGCAGATTCTTGGTGGCTGCACCGCTGAACCATGTCGGAGGAATCAGAAGCACGAATTTCCAGCTTGCCAATGGCTGTTGTGTCGTGTTTATGGAGGGTATGGGCGACTTGTTAAAGCTTTTTGCCGTCATAGAGAAACATCATGTCACCTCACTGTTCCTGCCACCCGCCTCCATCCGCATCATCATCAACAGGACTGGCGACAGATTCTCCATGTTCAAGCATCAGATAGATTTTGTTCTCACAAGTTCCTCACCTCTTTTTGCCAGCGACAGTCATGGCATCAGGAAGCTTTTGCCCTATTCGAGGCTCTATAACACTTTTCAGGCCACAGAGATATCCGGAGGTACTGCATACGATTATAACAAGGAGGGTTTCCGCCCTAATTGTATCGGCAAGCCTGTCAGGACGATGGATTTTGCCATATTTACCGAAGACGGACGATTCACCAAGGAGGCCGGCGTGGAAGGACAGATTTGCGCCAAGGGCGAACTGGTGATGAAGGGGTATTACAACGAACCGGAGCTGACGCGCTCAGTGTTTAAAGACGGCTATTTTGTCTCCAGTGACATCGGTGCGTTTGACCATGAGGGCTACCTCTATTACATCGGGCGCAAAGATGATGTCATCAACCTTGGCGGCTACAAGATAGCTCCGACCGACGTGGAGAACTTTGCCTTGCAGTCGGGACTCGTACATGAGTGCCTCTGCATAGAGGACCGCGACGAATACGGCGTTCCCTACATCAAACTTCTCGTCGTGGTAGAGGACAAGAGCAAGTTCGACCCTGTGGCGCTCAATGCCTTCCTCTCCGACAGACTGGAGAAGTACAAGATTCCTCGGATTATAGAGGTCGTTGATGCACTCATTAAAACCTTTAACGGGAAAACAGATAGGAAGGCTTACAGGAAGCTGTAAATCATGTATTATTATAAAGTGATGCAAATCATAAAAATGAAAAAGAGTTTACAGTTAGTTTGTATGATATGCTTCTTGTATTTATGTTTGCAATCATGTTTGGCGGACGAGACACTTACACCTGTTGACAGTTCCACCGTATATATGGCAGTTTTTGGTGATGTTCAATATCTCACAATGAATAAAACAGACGTAGAAGTGTATAAAAAGTCTGTAGATTGGATACTACGCAAGAAAACCGAAGGCTACCATTTCAATTGCATCCTATATACAGGAGACATCACAATGACAAATTTGCCATATCAGTGGCAACTCTTCCAGAATTCAACAAGTCTGTTAGCTCATGAGATTCCCATAATAACAATGACAGGAGACCATGATTACACATGGGTAGATGGCGGACATATAGAAGATCGTAGCTCTACACATATCAATGAGTATTTGCAACAGACATCCACCACACCAAAGATTGTGGCTTGGTATGAAGAAGGACATTTAGAGAATATCGTTGTTGAGAACACCATCCACGGACAGCGTTTGGATTTATTGGTTCTGGAATTTGGTCCAAGAGAAGAGGTTGTGGCATGGGCTGATGCCTATGTAAAAGCACATCCTGACCATCATTTCATATTGATGAACCATGAATATCTTGAGAAAAATGGTAGGATACGTACAGATCATTTAAAATGCGAAAGGAGATTACGCAACACAAGCTATTTGACTCCTGAACAGCTATGGAATAAACTTATTAAGTGTAATGACAATATCAGGTGCGTACTTTGTGGACATGTAGGAAGTTTATATGCATTAACACTTGGAAAGAATGACTTCGATCGTGAGATACCTCAGATAGAACATAATATTCAGGCTGAGGACTATCGCTTCGACAATTGGTTGATGATGTGGGAATTTCCGGCGGATAGTGACAGTGCGAACGTTTTTATATATAACACCCAAACTGAACAATATTTTGAAGACAAGAGGATACTTTTTAAATTCAAATATAAGGATAATGTTTCACGTAGTGCTATTCTTGACCGCACAGATTCAAGCAACAGCACATCACACATATACTATAATATAAGTGGTGTTTGCAGTACGAAACCTTCTGAAGGAATTACTCTTCTGTACAAAAACGGGCAAATAATTAAGTCCATCAAATAACTATCGTTATACAAAATGGCTGAATCTCTTAGAAAAAAAGCAACCGCTGGAATGATATGGACTGCATTGCAGAGATATTCAACAATGCTAATTCAGTTCATCTCAGGCATCATCCTTGCCCGATTACTGACGCCGCATGATTATGGTTGCATAGGTATGCTGATGATTTTCATGGTATTGGCAGAATCTTTTATTGATGGTGGCTTCGGCTCTGCATTGATTCAGAAGAAGCGACCAACGCAGGAGGATTATTCCACTATCTTCTTCTGGAACTTGGGAATGGCCGTATTGTTATATGCCATATTGTTTTTTTCTGCACCTGCTATTGCAAGGTTTTACAATATTCCACTGTTGTGTGATGTATTGAGGGTCCAAGGTGTTATATTGTTTATTTTTGCCTTTAATATTGTTCAGCGAAACCAATTGCAGAAGAAACTAAACTTTAAAGTATTGTCAATTGTAACTATTTCAACCTCTCTTATTGCTTTGTCTGTAACCATTTTTATGGCTTACCATGGATACGGCGTTTGGTCATTGGTTACTCAACATATTTTAACGGCTCTTATTCCTGCATTGGTATTTTGGTTTTATATTAAATGGCGACCGATATTGACTTTCTCATGGCAATCTTTCAAGGAACTATTCAGTTTCGGTTTCTTTATGTTTCTGACTAATTTGTTGAATCAATTTGGGCATCAAATTCAGGGGCTGCTAATAGGTAGATTTTACAATGCGAGTACAATGGGGTTTTACTCAAAAGCTAACGCTACTGAAAAATTGACTTCATCAAGTATTTCTCAAGTCATGACACAAGTAACATATCCTCTTTATGCTCAAGTTCAAGATGACAAAGTGAAATTAGCAAGTATAATTAGGCAGTTGACAATGTCACTATCTTTTATCACTTTCCCCCTGATGTTTATATTGTTGCTTTGCGCCAAACCAATTTTTATTATCTTATATTCGGAGAGATGGTTGGATAGTGTGCCATATTTTCAAGTCCTTTGCTTTGCAGGTTTGGCCTATAGCTTACAATCCGTGAACCATCAATCTATCTCAGCAATTGGAAAGAGCAAAACACTCTTCATATGGACTTTAGTTAAGCGAGTAATGGGAATTGCATTCGTCGTAACAGGTCTGCTGATTGCTGGAATGAAAGGTCTTTTGGTGGGAATGGTAATCAATACTTGGTTCTCGTATGCCGTGAATATAGGTATGGTATCAAAATATATTGGGTATAAATGGTGGAACCAGTTAAAGGATATTATGCCTGTTATGGTTGTTTCTATTATTGCAGCAATCATTAGTTATGGTATAAGTACTCTGCTAGATTTATCACTATATTTTGATGGAATTGCAAAATTTGTAGTGTATGTTATCATTTACTGGGGATGGACTTATATATTTAAACCCGAAGCAAGTAAGAACGTAAAATCAATACTTGCCCCATTAAAAAGGAAATTGAAGTTATAAACATTGAATATATGGGATTCTTTAGAACAATTAAGGTATGGTTAATGGATCTACTTTTAATCAGTAATCTTGATAGAAAAGCAGAAAGAGAAGTCAGGAAAATGAGACGATTATATGAAAAAGGAGGTCTAATCAACAAATATAGGTCAAGGAGAATAGAAAATAAATTGCAATTAAGATATTGCTTAAAAATGCCATGCTCTGCGATAATTGGGAAAAATTTCCAAATCCGTCATCCACAAGGTATAAGAATTGGTAGAACAGCAGAAATCGGTGATAATTGCAAAGTTTATCCCTTTTTTTGTGCAGTAGCAGCCCTTAAAGGTGATGAAGAAAGGGTAGTAAATCACATCCGCCGCCATCCGAAAATAGGAAACGATTGCATTCTTGGTTCGAAAGCTACAGTAATAGGCCCGATAACAATTGGTGATGACGTTACGATAGGCGCATGTGCTATTGTGACGAAAGATGTTCCGTCACACTCTGTAGTTAAAGGACTCAATCAAATACGTCCAAAACGTTTAGAAGAAATTCCCGAAAAATATCATGCTACATTAGGCCAATACAATGAAAAAATATAAAATTGGTTATATTAAAAAGAAAGGACTTTCTTTAACAACTGGTGAGGCTCATGAAAATAATGATAAAGACTCGTTTCAAAATGGTTCCAGGAAAAGGACGGGTGAGACGTTTTGGTATATAAACTTGAACATTACTTAGTAATATGATTAACAATCCAAGAATAAAAATTCAGGAAAAACCAGACTGGGTTTCATGGGAGGATATTCACAATGTGGTTTGGAAAGCACATGAGAATAATCGATTAAAAGGAATTATCATGTCTTATCCGGCTCTTTCTGGAGATGAGATAAAGGACAAAATTGGAAAGGACGGCAAGCTGTTTACAGCACTTGACGGTGACAAAGTTGTTGGAACTTTGGCATTATCAAAAAAGACGGGAAAGAGATGGTACTGCTCTGGAGACTATGGATACCTATGTTTTGGTGCTGTATTGAGTGAATATAGTGGGAAAGGTATATACAGATCCTTGTATCAACTTGCAGAAACGACGGCCACTCAAATGGGCTTAACCATCCTCACCAGATCCACAAATGAACATAATGCCAGAATGCTAAAAATCACGAAACAAGAAGGCTATTATTTTGTTGGATATATGGCATGTAAGGATCATTTTGATATAGTACGTGCCAAATGGTTGAATGGTTGTCCTTTTCCAGCATGGTATATAAAAATGAGATTTCTTTTATCCAAAATGTATCTGAAAACCCGTTTCAGGATTGATTCTAAGAAGGGCAGAGTTAAACGATTTTGGGTATAAATAGGATGAAACAAAAGGTAATCGTCATCGGAAGAAATTATACATCCCGTTTAGGTATGATACGGGCTGTTGGTTTGGCAGGCTATGATGTCGCTGTCATAAAAACGAATAGGTATCCAATATTAGAAGATATTGATGCTTATAGTAAGTATGTAAAAGAATACTATTATGCTAAAGAACCAAATAGAGATGAATTGATTTCCGTTATATTATCCTTAAAATCAGAAAAGGGTAAAACTATTCTTATTCCAGTAGATGATTTTGCAGCATCTACCATTGATGAAAATATTGACCTGCTGAAAGCCGATTTTCTTTTTCCTAACATTCGTTTGGAACAGGGGGCTGTTAATCGCTTGATGGATAAGAACTATCAAAAGCTGTTAGCTCGCCAGGCAGGTTTGAATGTTGCAGAGGGTTGGGTTGTAAACATAGAGAATCATCAATATACGCTCCCTAATGATATCAAATACCCTGTATTTCCTAAACCTCAGATAAGTTTCAAGGGCAATAAGAGTTGTATGCGGAAATGCAATAATGAAAGGGAATTAAGGAATGTATTGGACAATGTCGCCAAGGTACGAGACTGTCCTATGTTGCTGGAACAATATTGTGAAATCACAAAAGAATATGCCTTATTGGGGTTCTCGGATGGAAAAGAGGTCATTATACCTGCCATGATTCAGATGTTAGAAAGTGGTAGTGGTGGGCATCATGGAGTTACTTTGAAAGGAAAGATATTTAATCCAGACGATTTTGTTTTTATCAACCAGTTGAAACAATTCATGCAGAGCTTGCATTTTTGTGGTTTGTTTGATATAGACGCCTATGAAAGTAATGGGAAATTATACTTTAATGAACTGAATCTTCGTTTTGGGGCATCAGGATATGCGATGACGAATTCAGGAATTAATCTTCCCGATTGTTTCATAAAACATTTGACAGGGAGGGGGCAGACAACCGAAATATACAAAGTAAATGAAGCAGTATTTGTTAATGAGAAAGTTGCTTATGATGATTTTTATAATGGTTTCATCTCTCTTTCTAAATACAAAAAGTATCTTAAAAATGGAAACTTTGGATTCATAAAATCAGATGACGACCCCAAAACATATAATATGTTTATATCTCAGAACTTCTCATTTAAAAAGAGATTAAAAAGAGAAATCAAGTACCTACTTCGATGTTTTTCTTAGTTCATTTATTGATGACAAAAGAAGATGAAAAAATATAAAATTGGTTATACCCAAGGAACTTACGATATGTTCCACATTGGACATCTCAATTTGCTCCGACAGGCTAAGGAGCAGTGTGAGAAACTTATCGTGGGAATTAATTCAGATCAATTAGTTCAAGAATACAAGAGTAAGACTCCTGTTGTTAATGAATATGACCGCATGGAAATAGTCAAGGAACTTCGTTGTGTGGACGATGTCGTACTATGCGATACGCTCAAGAAAACTACAATTTGGGAAAAGGTTCACTTTGACGCCATTTTTATCGGTGATGACTGGAAAGGTAACGCTCGATGGGCGCAAACAGAACGAGACTTGGCTCCTCTTGGCGCAGATGTGGTCTATCTCAAACATACTGATGGTATTAGTTCTTCCCTTTTGAGAACCAAAGAAGATCAAAAGATTGTTGAGGATAACTGTCGTTAATTAGTTGATTATTAGTGATGTCTGTAAAGAGAAAGTATA
The DNA here is from genome assembly GCA_902785695.1 of uncultured Prevotellaceae bacterium. Lineage (GTDB taxonomy): Bacteria > Bacteroidota > Bacteroidia > Bacteroidales > Bacteroidaceae > Prevotella. The sequence goes on from CACZZQ010000015.1 coordinate 33,079, forward strand.
AAGAGATTGCCAGAATATGTGGCAAGAATATGGCTCCATTATATTTTGGATACTATATATTGCATAAATGTATTGAAGCTGTTTTGGTGCTTTATATAAAGAAGTATTGTGCGGTAGATGAAAAATTGATAATATTAAGGAGTTTCCCTGATTATGCTGATAATGCCAGAGCTTTGGCTGACTATATGCTTGAAAATAATTATGACCAAGGATATAAGATATATTTTGATGTAAGTGATCTACAGAAAGTTAAGCGTTGGAATAAGAATGTTCATTTTATATCATGTGAATCAAAGATAGGTAATTATCACCTGAGTAGCCTGAAGAAAATATATACCGCAGGATTCCTTATGTCAACACACAGGCCAATCCTCATTAGAAAACGTGCCCGAAAAGGTCAAAAAATCATTAATTTGTGGCATGGGTGTGGATATAAAGATAAAAGTATTAGTCAAGGAAAAGTGTCAGCGAATTTCGATTTGGCTCTTGTTCCAGGAAAACTATTTGTTACCCCAAAGTCCCATTTTTGGAACATTAGTAAGGAGAACATATTACCTTTAGGCTACCCCCGCTATGATTGGTTGAAGGAAAAAGATTCTATGGCACAACAGCTCTTGGATTCTTATAAAAAGAATCAACAATCAAAAGTCGTTTTATGGATGCCAACTTACAGATCGGACAAAAATGGTGTTTACAATGACACTAATACTATAACACAGTTTCCACTCATTGATAAGGTGGAACATTGGTGTGAATTAGACAAGGTGTGTGCAGAACATAATGTGGTGTTATTAGTCAAGTTGCACCCATTCCAAAAAGAATACGAAATCCCTTTCAGCAAATTCAATTATATAAAGGAAATTGACAACTCTGTCTTTGATAGTGCTGATATTCCAATGTACAAGTTCATAGGTCTGACTGATGCTTTAATTTCAGATTACTCGTCTGTAGCAGTAGATTATCTGATTGTTAACCGCCCAATGGCCTTTACATTGGACGATTTTGAGGAATACAGAAGTCATCGTGGCTTTGTTTTTGATGATCCACGAGTCTATATGCCCGGACATCATTTGTATTCATTTCAAGACCTTAAGGAATTCTTGACTGATGTGGCATTTGGGAGAGATGAATATCAAAGTAAGAGAGAGCTGATGTATGGTGAAGCTATATGTTATTCCAGCAATTATTGTAAAAGCATACTTGATAAACTTGGCATAAAATTGTAAAGTTGATTTTATGAACGAGTTTCTTGAAATATATCAATGTTAGAATCGATTATCATATATTCATTACTTGCTCTTTGCATGATTTTGTGTGGTAAGTATGCTGCACAGAGATGCCGTCGTTATGTTGGGGGAAGTGGCGTTTATAAAGATTGTGGTACTTTTTTCACACCAGAAATAATAGTTCTGTTATTATCATTCGGTTTTATTTTTGGATGCAGATGGGGGGTTGGCCGAGATTATTTCCGATATTTGTTGTCTTATTCTGGAGAAATACCTGTAAGATGGGATTTCCTGTTCCTGAACATTTCCAGAATAATTAAAAATGTAGGTGGCCATTATTCCGTGTTTTTCGGATTCTGGGCATTCGCAGATGTTTTCCTGTTATATTATGCTGTAAGAAAGTATAAGTTTATATATCCGTATATTGCATTCTTTTTAATATTCGGTTCTTTTTATTTACCAATGATGAACACAATGCGGCAAGAGGTTGCTGCCGGTGTCTTCTTGCTCTCAATATATTATGTTGATAAGAAAAAGATAGTTGGCTTTATTATCTGTTGTATAATAGCGGTCATGCTTCATAAACTTTCAATGATTTTGTTTATTGCATACCCCTTGTTGCGTGTTGGTAAAAATTGGTTTGATAAGGTATCAGTACAACTTCTTCTCTATGCATTTGCCATTTTCATCCACTACAATGGTGATCTTTTGATTCGCTGGATAGAAACACCATTTGAATTTTTAACAGGTACCATGGATTATGAACAATACGAATACGAAACGCTTTTGGAAGCAGAATGGGACAGTCGTAACCGTTTTGGCAATAATACAGGATTGGGCATTATATCCCAGATGTTGAAAACTGTTCCAATTATCATCTTTAGCAAGCAACTAAAAGAGTATTATAAATCTAGCTATTTTAATTTGTTGTATGTATTGTATTTCGCAAGTGCAATCTTTACATTGTTATTTGGAAATTCTATTATATTAAATAGGGTCAACTATTTTATGGGAAATTTCCCGATTATTGTTTATTCTTTTTATGTATATTATTGTTTTAATACAGGAATAAGGAAGATGAGGAAATGGGGCTTATTGATTATGCTAATCCAAATACCGCTTTTTATCAATATGTTATCAAATAGTGCCAGCACAGCGCAGTATTCCTTCTATTGGGAGAATGACTTTGAAACCCCAGATGTCTTGATGTTAGGGACCGGCAATGTCTTGATGTTAGGGACAGACGATGGCACGAGTTTCGGGAATAATGGAATGAATGTCACAGGAAACGGTTTAAATGGAACAAATAATGATGTAAATGATTGAAATGGATTCAGTGTTTTTGAGTTATATAGTTCCCTGCTACAATATAGAGGAACAACTCCCTAAGTGTATCGAAAGCTTGGAAAAGCAAAGCGTTGAAGGTCATGGTGTGGAATTCATTATGGTAAACGACGGTTCTAAAGATGGAACCTTAAGGATTATCAGACAATTTTCTGAGAGGGACAGTAGGGTGGTCGTGCTTGACCAAGAGAACCAAGGCGTTTGTGCCGCACGGAATAATGCACTCGCTATTGCTAAGGGGGAGTATGTGTTCTTCCTTGATGGAGATGATTTTTTGACCGATGACGCAAGTCAAAAGATGTATGAGGCATGTAAAGACAACATGCCGGACATTCTTTTGATGAACAATTATAGAATCTCAGAAGGTCATCCTGAGTCAAAGAGATTATGGATTGACCAAGCAAAGTTTATCAAGGCAGGAATATATAGTAAGGATGATTATCTCGCAAAATCGAAAATAATACCGGTCTCATTCAAGTTATATAAACTGGATTTACTTAAATCAAATGGAATAGTATTTGATAAGCAGTTAAGAGTGGGTGAGGTTTATACTTTTTTTATCCATTGTTTAGTGTTAGCAGATACAATTGGAGTTTCACACATTCCAGTGATGTATTATCTAAAACGGGCAGGAGAAAGTGCTACGACAAGTGTCAATTACAAACGTGACATATCGATACTTGACACTTTACATATTCTTTTGGATTATGTGGACAAGTATGAACCCAAACTAAAAAGTAAGCGGTCTTTCCTTTTGCCTCTTTTTTTTATGGTAACAGCATTTTATTTAATAAAATATGTAGGCCGTATAAAGTACAATAGTGAAGTTGGGAAATTGATGAATATTGTCAAACAAGATGATGAGTACAGAAAATTGTTGGTGTATTTTACAGGAATTGGTGCTTCAAAAGACAAATACACCCTACTTGCATTTGCCATAAGATACCTGCCAACAAGAGTGGCATATAACATCATCAGTAGTTATTATAAATTTGCAACTCGAGATAGAGAAGAATAACGATGAAAGATATGAAGAATTTGATTATTATCGGAGCTGGCGGCATGGGTCGCACGGTTTATAGCAATGCACTGGAGAGCGTAGGCTACGGGGAGAAGTTCGTAGTCAAAGGATTTATTGATGATAACCTTAAAGCATTGGACGGATTCTCGAACTATCCTCCAGTAATAGATACCATCCGTGACTATCTGCCACAAGAAAACGATGTTTTTGTCTCGTCCATCGGTGGAGTTTCTCGGCGTGTATGTATGGAGGAAATCATCCGTAGGGGTGGAGAGTTTATAGAACTGATTCACCAAACAGCACGCCTATTAACGAATGTAAAACTGGGCAAGGGTAACTTTATTGGAGCCTACACAACGATTGGCAATGATGTAGTGATTGGTGACTACAATATGATACAGTCATATACCATCATTGGGCATGACGCAAAGATTGGTAACTTTAATCGTATTGATACACATGTGACTTGTGTCGGTGGCACCGTTATTGAAGATGATGTCAACATTCATACTTCAGCTGTTATCAGTCATGGTGTGTTTATAGAGACGGGTGCCCATGTAGGAGCCTTGAGCTTTGTCATAAAAAGAGTGAAGGCAGGAACAACGGTCATGGGCAATCCCGCGAAGAAACTAATGTAGAACGTCACACGGATTTCACAGATTACTCAGATATAAGAAGGAAACTTGAATATAAAAGAATAAATAACAACAATAAAAATGGAAATAAAAGAGTTTATTGAGCATTTTGCCGAGCAGTTTTATGATACAGAGCTGAGTGAGTTTAAACCAGAGACAGTGTTTCATGATTTGGATGAATACACATCGCTGATAGCCTTAACCATCATTTTGATGATTGATGAGGAGTATGGAGTATCCATAGATGCCAATGAAATGGCAGCAGCTGTTACCATTGAAGATTTGTTTAATACGGTTAAGGCCAAGAAGTAATGGAAGTCTATAACCCGTTTTCTCTCGCAGGAAAAACAATTCTTATAACAGGTGCTGCTGGTGGTATTGGTAGAGCTACAGTTTTTGAATGCGCTAAACTGGGGGCTAATCTTATCCTGACAGATATCAATGAAGAGGGCTTGAAAGCAACCTTTGATTTATTGGAACGACCTGAAGAACACCGCTATGTGGTTGCCAATCTGACCGTTGACGAGCAGTTGGATATGCTTGTCGGAGAAATTGATAAGTTGGATGGTTTTGTCAGCAACGCTGGCGTGACGAAACCAGCCCCTGTGACATTTGTCAACCGCACAGACATGGAGCGTATCATGCAAATCAATGCGATGGCTCCTATGTTCTTAACTCAACGACTTCTGAGGAAAAGGAAGTTTTCGAAGAATGCGTCTATCGTGTTTACGGTCTCTATCGGTGGCGTCTATACCACGGCAATAGGTAATGCCATGTATGGTTCTTCGAAGGGTGCGTTGCAGGTGTTCATGAAAAATGTCGCCTTGGAGTCTGCCGCAATGGGCATTCGCTGCAACAGCGTGAATCCAGGCATGATCAATACTGGATTGCTAAAGCCTGGCACTTATTCTGAAGCAGACCGTATGAAAGATATGCAGACTTACCCCATGAAACGCTATGGCGAGCCACGTGAGGTGGCATTAGGTATTGTTTATCTGCTGTCGGATGCATCATCTTTCGTCACTGGTCATTCGTTGATAATTGATGGTGGCAAAACATTGTATTAAGTAGGTAATTCCAATTATGCGGCAAAGAATTCAATATATTGATTTAGCAAAAGGATTTTGCATTATCTTGGTGGTTCTATACCATGTGTTACAACACTTTCGTGTACAATCGGAGTATGTCTATTTTTTATCGACATTTCGAATGCCACTCTATTTTTTCTTGTCAGGTCTTTTCTTCAAAGAATATGAAGGATTCTTAGGATTTTTAATTAGGAAAATAAACAAACTATTCATACCCTTTTGCTTCTTCTATATTACGACATCTTTTCTTTATCCCAATTTTCTGCATTTTTGTGGAGTAACGGTTCCACATACAGAAGCACTAGGCATTCAGGGGCTATGGTCATTTATTCCAATAGAAAAATTGGCCAACGGCCCACTATGGTTCCTTTGGTGTCTTTTCATCGTTAATATAATATTCTATCTGTGTGTTATCATGGTCAAGAAAATATGTGCTTCAAGTGTTTGGCAAGCAACTCTTCTGGCCTTTTTTTGTTTTACCATAGGTATGATTAATTCCTTGTTCATAGCTTCGCATATCAACATTTTGGGCTTTGTTGACTCTGCGATAGCTGCCCTTCCCTTCTTTAGCGTAGGATATATATTCAACAAATTCACAGATGTCTTGCGTCCTAACGCATGGGACAAGTATTTACCAGTTCTCATTATCGTATGTTTCGCGTTGACATTCATTTTCGGTGGAAGATGCAGTTATATGCATAATGTATTCCATATCAATCCAATCGCCCAACACCTTTGCGGTGTAACAGGCACTTTGTTTGTCATCTTTTCTGCGAAGATTATTCACAATCTGCCATTCATTTCATACTGGGGACGCTATTCTATAATGATTTTGGTAAGCCACCAACTGCTTCTACAAATATTATCTCCTTTATTTAGAAAAGCCCATCTACCTATCCTAGTAGCAATTGTTATATTATTATGTGTGGTTATGTTCAGCTATCAGATTCTGATTCCATTAATGAAGAAATACCTGCCTTATGTAACAGCCCAAAAGAACGTGATAAATGTCTCAAGATTTGTGAAGCAATGAGATTCTTGAAGGTATTATCAACCATCGTTTTATTTGCTTTCTGCCTTATGGCAGATGCTGCTCATCCTGTTCTTAACAAGCCAACACTTAAGGTGTTGGATATAGGCAATAGTTATACCAACGATGCTACAGATCTCCTTCCCCTTATTATGGAAGCCAGTGGCTCTGATGTCAGTAACATCTGCCTATATAAGGCCATCAGGAGTAGTGCCTCATTTAAGAGTTGGTATGATGTCTATTGCGACGAAGATACTGCCTATACTTATAGAATAGAAAAAGTGCTTGGTGGACTAAGTGCAAATGTCAGTACTGGAACAGGAGAAAAGGGAAACGGCTCGCTTTTCAGGAAGCTACTAACGGATGAACAATGGGACATCATCATCATTCAACCCGATTACGGGCTATTGTACGGCACAGATCGTGGCTATTTAAATAAATTGCTTTCTGTCATCAATGAGCATCAACTAAATGTTGTAATAGGTTTTTATATTATACATAGTCTATGGGATCATCACGCAAGGAATAAGGAATGTTCGTCCTTTGAGAGATGGAAACTTATTTGCTCATCTGTGAAGGAACTTCAAGAGGACTATGGGATTGATTTCATTATCCCATACGGGACTGCCATTGAAAACCTACGTTCAAGTTCTCTAAATAATGAATACGACTTGACCCGTGATGGTACCCATCTCGCATACGGATTGGGGCGATATGCTGCCGCCTGCTGTTATTATGAATCTCTGATAGCACCACGTAGGGGCATTTCCGTACTGGGCAATGCAGCCAGATATGATGCAAGCCAGGCACCAAGTAGCCAATATCCTTCAATCAGCGTGACAGACGAGAATGCACTTGTTGCCCAGAAAGCTGCAGTTTTAGCCACAGAGCACATATACGAATGCATCAATCCTGATTCAATATCTTCAGTTGATTCATTAAAAGAAAGCGAATTCGGTATTTCACCTAATATTTACAACCTCTTGGGACAAAAACAATATAAGGACGAGAGAAATCTTCGTGGAGTACATATCAAAAACGGCAGAAAAGAATTATATGGAAAGACTTCTATTAAATAAGGTTTGCATCATCACTGGTGCTGCACAAGGTATCGGTAAGGGTATTGCCGAGCGTTTTGCTGCTGATGGTGCTATAGTCTATGCCTGCGATTTGCGTGAGGGCTGTATGGATGAATGGGCAAAGGAATGTTCTGAGCGAAATAGTACCCGCGTTATTCCGATGTGTTTTGATGTATCGGATGCTACGGCTGTGAAGAACGCCTTTATGAGCATTTTCAAAGCAGAGAAGCGGATTGACGCATTGGTGAATAACGCTGGTGTGGTGTTTAACAAGAAGATAGGCATGATAGTCAGGCAAGAAACGGAATTGATGTTCCGAATCAATGTGATAGCTGTCATCGAGATGGTACAGCTCTGCTCACGCTTGATGGCTCGCAATGGAGGTGGATCCATCGTGAACATTGCTTCTGTAACAGCGGTGCTTGGCTCTCCAGGTCAGTCAGCCTACTCAGCTACGAAGGGTGCTATCATCTCGTTTACCAAGTCGGCTGCCAAGGAACTGGCACCGCAAGGCATTCGCGTAAATGCGGTGGCTCCGGGCATCGTGAAGACTGAGCGATTTGCGGAACTCTATGAAAGCGATGGAGCAAAGATAGACCAGCGTATCTCACGGATAGGGTTGGGACGTTTGGGTACGCCGGAAGACGTGGCTAATGCTTGTGCGTTTCTGGCTTCAGACAGGGCCAGCTATATCTCAGGCGAGATACTGGGTGTGAACGGCTGCGCTTCAATATAAGTGAAGAGTGAAGAATGAAGAGTGAAGAATGAAGAGTGAAGAATGAAGAGTGAAGAAGGTTTAGCTCGGCGGCCCGAAGGGGAAAGCCAATTTGCTACCGCTGGTGTAATGATATGATTTTGAATTTAAACAAGTGGCAGAGGGGAGCTGTTGCGGCAATTGATGCGCAGGGTAATCAACTGACGTATGGTGAGTTGAGGGACTTTGCGGAGAGAGCTGGGCAACTGATGCCTGCACGTTCGTTGCTTTTCCTATTAATTGAGAATAATGTGGGAGGTATTGCCTGGACAATAGGGAATATCTGTGCAGGGAATGTGCCGCTGATTCTGAATGCTCATCTGGATGAACAACTATACAAGAACCTCTATGAGCTCTATCAGCCTCCATTTGTCTGTGTGCCAGACAGTATGGCGGAGAAGTATCCATACGAGACCGTCACGAGTTCTTACGGATATACGTTGATGAGAACTGGTCAGGAGGCCTGTCCGATGAATGACGAACTGTCACACTTGTTGCCAACATCTGGCAGTACAGGCAGTCCGAAATTGGTGCGCCACAAGTATGAAAACATCGAGGCGGCAGCCCTGAATATTTCTACGTTCTTTGAATTGACAGCGGAAGACCGCCCTTTGATGGTGCTGCCTTTATATTATACCATGGGGCTCTCGATAGTGTTCAGTCACTTTTATGTAGGGGCTACGGTCTTGATTACCAATCAGAGCATGACTGATCGCGGCTTTTGGCAATTCATCAAGAATGAACGTGCCACAAGCTTTACGGGAGTTCCCTATAGCTTTGAGATATTGAACCTGATGCGCTTCTTCCGTATGGATTTGCCTAACCTGAAATTGTTGACGCAGGGTGGGGGACGTATGCCGAAGGAACTGAATTTGAGGTTTGCAGAGTATTGTCGTGACAACGATAAGAAGTGGATAGCCACCTACGGACAGACTGAATGTACGGCTCGTATGGCTTGGTTGCCTCATAAATGGGCTGTCGAGAAAGTGGGTAGTATTGGCATTGCAGTACCCAATGCGGAACTCTCATTGATAGACATGGAGGGAAATCCTATCACCACACCGAATACAGAAGGCGAGATGTGCTATCGGGGCAAAAATGTGACGATGGGCTATGCTCGCAGTCGCGAAGACCTGCTATTAGATGATGAACGTAACGGTTTTATCCGCACAGGCGACCTAGCCTATTTTGACGAGGATGGCTGCTACTATATCGTAGGTCGCATGGGACGTTTCCTCAAACTATTCGGTATGCGTGTCGGATTGGACGAGTGTGAACGCATTATAAAAGGGAAGTATCCAAATTTGAAATGTGCATGTGTCGGGACTGATGAGAAGATGTTGGTGTATCTGACAGATGAGACATATAAGGAACAGGTGAAAGAGGAATTGGTGAGTCGCCTGAAACTCGTTGCAACATCCTTTCAAGTAAGGATTGTCAACGAGATTCCCAAAAACGAGGCAGGAAAGACACTCTATGCAAAACTTAAGAATAAATAGAACCACGAATTACACGGATTTGACGGATTATTAATTTCAGTAGTCATCCGTACCATCTGTGGTCGAAAAAAATAAAGTAAAAATATGAAGAATTTAGAAAAGTACAACAACGCATTCGTGCAAGTGTTTGGTGCAAAAGTTGAAGATCTGAACGATAGCTATGGTAAAGAAACTGTGGAGGAATGGGACTCTGTACATCAGTTAGGTCTGATAGCTGAATTGGAGGAAGCATTCGACATCATGTTCGATCCAGAGGATATCATGGATATGACCTCCTACGCCAAAGGCAAAGACCTCCTCGCTAAGTACGACGTAGCCCTCTAAATTTAATGTTTAATCTTTAATGTTTAATGTCTTAGATGGCCCGGTGGAAAATTAAAAATGTGAATATTGCCGGCGTGGCGATGGCTGTGCCGGAGCATACTGTAAAAACGGCAGAGATAGATTTGTTTACGCAGGAAGAGGCAGATATCTTTGACAAGACAGTTGGTATCAAAAGTCGCCATATCGCCCCTGACACGATGTGTGCCTCAGATATGTGTCAGGCGGCAGGCGAGAAACTGTTAGAAGAGTTAGGTTGGGAAAAGGAAAGCATCAATGCTCTTGTCTTTGAGTCAGTGACAGGCGATTACCGCACACCGCCTACCTCTTGTTTGTTACAGGATAGGATGGGCTTGAGTGAGGATTGCTTCTGTGTGGATATTCCGATGGGATGCTGCGGTTGTATGTATGCCATTACAGTGGCAGGTAATCTGTTGACGACAGGTCAAATCAAGCGTGCTCTTGTCCTTGTAGGCGACACAGCCTTACGTATGGGCTCGATGAAGGACAAGAGTCGTGTGCCTTTGTTTGGTGATGGCGGTACAGCATTGGCATTGGAGTTTGACGAAAGTGCCAACGACATCATTATTGATTTCCATACTTATGGTAAGGGTTCCGATGCGCTGATGACACCTCATGGCGGTTTCCGTCATCCTGTGACACCAGAGTCTTTTGAGTATGAGGATTTTGGTAATGGCATCGTCCGTGCCCCGATTCATACATTGATCAACGGCATCAATGTCTTGACGTTTGCCATCAGCAAGCCACCGAAATCCGTTGAGCAATTCCTTGCTGATTACCATTTAGACCGTAATACAGACATTGACTATTTCCTGATTCATCAAGCCAACAAGATGATTGTAGACCGAGTAGTTAAGAAGTTGAAGCTTCCCTTGGAAAAGTGTCCGAATAATCTGGAAGAGTTCGGAAATCTTGGTGGAGCCAGCATTCCATCGCTGATGGTGACACGTATAGCTGACAAGTTGCGCAAAGAGCCTACCACGATTCTCGGTTCATCCTTTGGCCTTGGCCTTAGCTGGGGAACCATGTTGCTGAAGACGAAACCGATGGTAGTGCCAGAGTTATTGATTATTTAGCAGTGTAAGATAAGGTTGAAATCAAATAGAATATACTTATTTGCTACATTTCTTTGTTTCATAGTTACTGTAACCTATTGCAATCGGGAGTATGAGGTAATTGCCGTCCACCCCTTTTATGGGGATGATAATTATGAACTGAAAGTCATGACTTGGAACGTGCATTGTCCTAATGGCACTGACAACGAGAGGCAGCGAGGTATAGCAGAACTGATATTAAAGGAAGATGCAGATTTCGTTCTGTTGAACGAGTATCAGCAGGACAGTTGTCGGATGACGGATTCAATTCTTAAAATGAGATATCCGTTTACAGAGGAATGTCGAAGTCACAGAAGAAGCGGCGATATTTTTTACAGTAAACGAGAGATGACAAACTCCGGGTACGTAGGAAAGACTGAAAAGGGAAAGAGAAAGATAATTAGAACTATAAAAGCTACCATAGCGATAGGTTGTGACTCTGTGCAGATATTTGGTTTTCACCTTGCAAGCAATCATTATGATGGTAGCACCTTAGAAGAGGAATTGCTAAATGATACTACTTCATACGACAAATACAAGGATGCACAAGAGTTGCGTTGTTCCCATGCGCATTGGACTAAAGAGGCTGCATTGAGATCGAGACATCCTGTTATCCTTATGGGAGACATGAATGACTTCAACTGTTCTGCTCCGTTAGATTCTTTTACTATCAATGGTTTCAGGGATTCTTGGTGGGAAGGCGGCAATGGCTATGGGCATACTTTCCATGCGGGATGGATGCGATTGAGAATTGATCATATACTTCATTCAGAAAAATTGGAATTGAAAAGTATAAAAGTGATAGATACAGATCTGAGTGACCATAATCCTGTGGTAGCAGGATTTAGTACAAAAAAGGAATGATGAAAAAGCTTAGTACAACATATAAAATATTACGTAAACTCGGATTGAACTACCCTGAAGAAGAGTATGGGCAGGTATCGCTTTGGCAGGTATTTAAGCGTGTTTACAAAACGTATAGAGATAGTTTTCTGCTGAAATTCATGATGAATTCGTGGCTGCTCAATCCAATAGCTCCGAGAAAGGTGCGACCTTGGGTGTTGAGGAAAATAGGTTGTCATGTGGGAAAGGATGTTTTTATTGGTTCGCAAGTTTGGGTCGATTCTGGCCATGCTGATTTGATTTATATAGGCGACCACACCCATATTACAGCACGTACAGTGTTGCTTTGCCATAAGAAAGACCTGAAGGCATATTATAAATATGACGACTATGCTAAACTTCCTTATATGAAAGGTGAAATACATATAGGCAAAGGATGTTCAACAGGAACCGGGACTATGATCATGCCAGGCGTTACCATTGGTGACGGGGCGATTATCGGAGCCTACTCGTTGGTAACAAAGGATATTCCAGCCTGGACGATAGCAACGGGGCGGCCAGCCAAAGTAGTGAAAGAAATACCGGAACATAATTCTATCTTATAGCTGTGAATCGTTTTAGAAGACTCTTTTTTTCGCTTCTGTCATTGATGCTTGTCCTTCATCCAAAGGGGCCAAGCAAGAGAGCACGGATGTTTGACAAATATCATGTGTATGGCTGCGTCGGGAAACGATGCATACTGCAAGGATGGCGAGTGCCATTATATTCTAATCTCATATTCATTCACAACAATGTGTACGTGGCGCCAAGCGCCAAGTTTGTGGCACATGATGGCATTCATCGGCTGTTGAATAATAAATATCAAACGGGAGAATTTGTAGAGAAAGTGGGTTGTATTGAGATAATGGACAACGTGTTCATCTCTTCAAACGTGACAATCCTGTATAACACACGCATTGGCAGCAACGTCATCATTGGGGCAAATAGTGTAGTTAACAAAGACTTACCGGGCAATGCAGTATATGCCGGTACACCAGCTCGTCGCATCTGTGGTTTCGACGAGTATGTGGAAAAACGCAGAAAATATTCTGAAGATTTTCGTAGTAAGTTCGGTATCAAGCAAGTACATGGGGTTGACAAGCTCCTGGCTACCAGATTGCGAGAAGATTTTATCAAACAAAGAGAGAATGAACATACTGACGTTTGACATAGAAGAATGGTATTTAGAGAAGATACTGCATGACGGCAGGGCTTTCAGATACCGGCAGTTTGATGAGACTCTTGCAAAGGTCTTAGATGAACTTGATAGATTAAATATCAAGGCAACATGTTTCTGTTTAGGGAAAATGGCAACGGACTTCCCTCAAGTGGTTCGTGAGATTGCGAGGCGCGGACATGAGGTGGGATGTCACTCGAATGAGCATATCTGGCTGAACAAAATGACAGAGGAACAGTTGCGGCGGGACACCTCCGATTCCATCAAGGCACTGGAGGATGTGTCGGGTCAGAAAGTGGTGAGCTTTCGGGCTCCTGCATTTTCTATCACCCTGCAGAACAAGTGGGCTATCAATGTGCTGGCAGACTGTGGAATCAAGAATGACGCATCTATCTTCCCGACGAGTAGGGAATTCGGAGGTTATAAGGGATTTCCGCAGGATACGCCTTGCATCATCAGCCACCAAGGGGCTACATTGAAGGAGTATCCAATCAGTCTGGTATCATTTTTCGGTAAGACAATGGCCTATTCGGGTGGAGGCTTCTTCAGGCTGCTGCCTTATTGGATAGTGTCGAAGACCATGAAGCAGCGCGACTACAACATCTGCTATTTCCACCTAAACGACCTAATACATCACAGGTTTGAGTTCAAGAGCAAGGCTGAATATGAAAAGAATTTCATGGAACCGGGTACGCTCAAGAACCGAGTTGTCCGCTACGTGAAGATGAATATAGGAAAAGGTGACGCATACGGTAAGCTACAGAGATTGCTCTCTGAGTATGAGTTCATGAATGTTCAGGAGGCAGATAAGATGATTGAGTGGAATAAGATAAATACAATATCATTATAATAAGATGTATAAGCATTTCTTCAAACGGTTTTTTGATTTCTGGATTTCGTTCATAGCCTTAGTCTGCATATCGCCTATCTTGTTTGTTGTAACAATATGGTTGCATTTTGCCAATAAAAAGGGATGCCTCACCCCCACCTCCTCTCCAATGGGCGAGGGGTGTAATATCCTCCAGCGTTGGCTGGCTCCCGCTTTGTTCTTTCAGGAGCGACCTGGAAAGGATGGAAAGATTTTCAAGGTCATCAAGTTCAAAACGATGACAGACGAACGGGATGCAGAGGGAAAACTTCTGCCAGATGCACAGCGACTGACGAAAGTTGGTAAGTTTGTCCGCTCTACTTCCATTGACGAACTACCACAGCTGATTAATGTACTGAAGGGTGATATGGCTCTGATTGGCCCACGGCCGCTATTAGTGAAATATCTGCCGCTCTATTCGAAAGAGCAGATGCGGCGGCATGAAGTGAGACCGGGTATCTCAGGGTGGGCACAATGTCATGGACGAAACGCCATCTCATGGACGGAGAAGTTCAAATTGGACGTATGGTATGTAGACCACTGTACGTTGTGGACGGACTTGAAGGTGATTTGTATAACAGTGTTGAAGGTGCTGAAACGTGCAGACATTTCTGAGGAAGGCCAGGCAACGATAGAGGCATTTAATGGGCATAATTGATTAGATATAAGAAAACAATATAAAAGAAATGGTAAAGAAGATTTACCTTTGCCTTGCTCACATGAGTGAAGCGGGCGAAGAATTAAAGTACATCAAGGAGGCATTCGACACGAACTGGGTGGTGCCACTGGGACCTAATGTGGATGCGTTCGAGAAGGAGCTTGAAAAATACAGCCTCACCCCCGGCCCCTCTCGCAAGGGAGAGGGGAGTGATTACCTGTGCAACAAGAGAGTAGTAGCTTTGGCATCGGGAACATCTGCCATCCATTTGGCATTGTTGGCTCTTGGTGTGGGGCCTGGCGATGAGGTGGTGACACAGAGTTTTACCTTCTGTGCATCTGCCAACCCCATCGTCTATTTGGGAGCGACACCTGTGTTCGTGGACTCTGAGGCTGATACCTGGAACATGGATCCAGCTTTGCTTGAACAGGCGATAGCTGACCGCATTGCCAAGACTGGACGTAAGCCCAAGGCCATCGTGCCCGTTACACTCTATGGTATGCCTTATAAGATTGACGAGATTATGACTGTGGCTCGTCGCTATGATATTCCTGTAGTGGAGGATGCGGCAGAGGGGCTTGGCTCACGCTACAGAGGACAAATGATGGGAACATTCGGAGAGTATGGTGTGCTGAGTTTCAACGGCAACAAGATGATTACTACCAGTGGTGGCGGTGCACTTATCTGTCCGTCTGCAGAGGCTCGCGAACGTGTGCTGTGGTATGCCACTCAGGCTCGTGAGGCCTATCCATATTATCAGCATGAGGCTATAGGCTATAATTACCGTCTTTCGAATGTTTGTGCTGGTATAGGTCGTGGCCAGATGACTGTGCTTGATGACCATATCGCCCACCACCGTCATGTAGCGAAGCTATATCAGGAGGCATTTGCTGATGTTGAGGGTATAGAATTCCATAGTGAGATGGAGGGTATGGAGAGCAACTACTGGCTCTCTACCATCCTACTTGATGAAGGTCTGAAGGTTAAGGGCGAAGAGATCGCCTATACCAAGCCCATACAGGGAGCCGTGGGCGGTGCTGCCGGTGTGGTACATGGTGGAGATGGTATCCATACTGACTGCGAACCGAATCGTAATGTAGAAGCTATGAGGCTCGCACTAAGCTTAGAAGGCATAGAGAGCCGTCCGCTTTGGAAACCCATGCACAAGCAACCTGTGTTCCAGACATCGGTCAAGAGTGTGGCATACGTCAACGGTGTGTCGGAAGCGTTGTTCCGTTGTGGTTTGTGTCTGCCCAGTGGCCCGATGGTGAGTGATACTGACGTGGAACGCATCGTAGAGACTATTAAGGATTGCCTATAGGGATATATCCAAATGAATGGCCGCCGGCATACCTTCACTGAGAGGTGTACCGGCGGCTTTTTCTATGCGTGACCTATACGCCTAAAATTACTTCCTACGTATTTCTTTACCGAAAAGATGCTTAAGAATGTGATACTAAAATTTTTGTCACAAAGAGTTTTCAATTTTACTATTTAACGTCACTTTGAGGGCTATTATTCTTATTTTCAGGAAGATAGCCTATGACGATGTACTCAAATTAACGTCACTCTAACATCACTTCTATACTGTTTTGCCCCCTCGTCGCCCTTTCTTCACCCTCTGGTTTAACTTAGTTCCCACGAGTTCCCACGGCGGGAACTGACAGTTTCTGGCCGGAAACTGACAGTTTCCATAGCGGGAACTGACAGTTTCCATGGCAGATGTTATTCGGAAACTGCCTTTATTTACAGGTGTTTCAAGCTGTTTTGGCTCATAAAATGCCATGTTTTTGACTCGAAAATGACGAAAAGTGACGTTATAGTGATGTTATTTTGAGTACATCGTCATAGGCTATCTTATTTATTTACAGATTGATAGCAACGAAAGTGACGTTAATCAGTACTTTTCAACATTTTTTTTCAATTAGCTTGAAGGCGATGCACAATAATTTCGCAGTTCACCTCTCCATCTGGCGACAGACTTGCCACTACAGACGTGATTATGCATGGGTCATGCCCAGTTTCCCCTTACCCCGTCAAGCATTACAGGGGCTTTCAGTTTCGCGGCCGTATTGAAGTCATAGCTCTTGCCCGTGTCAGAGGTGTAGGTCGTGTTGGCCGTGGCCAGTTCTGAAATTGCTCTCTCACGTGAAATATTCCTCCAAAAGGAGTGATTTTCTCAGATTTTATGCTTACCTTTGCCATGTCATTGATGATTTTGCTTGTTTTGATTTTGCAGCACTAAGATAAAATCCTGAGCCGCTCGGCTTTGCCGCTTGCCCCAGCAAGAACTTTTTATTGCTCAGGTACTTATAAAGAAAGTTAAACTAAAGTGCTGCGGAATTTAGGAAATAATCAACATAAACTATGCGACAGTTCATATACTTGATGATGATAGTTGCGGCCGTGACCGCAGGCTGCACAAAAACGGATAAAGGCCAACAGACAACAGCTCACGACCAACAGCCGAAGGACACCATCTACACCATAAAGGCGGCGATGGGCATCTATGGCTACCAGCCGGAGCGGGCGCTGCAGATTGTCGACTCGGCGCTCATCGTGGGCAACATGACCGAGCTGCAGGCCGAGCAGTGCCGGGCAAGAATCTACTGTATGAGCCTGATGAAGGAACGGGTCGACTCGCTGCTCGGCGGGCCGAAGGACGTGTGCCTGGACTCGGCGCAGGCCATCGGCGAGCGCATACTCCACAACGACACCATCAAGAACGATCTGAGAAGGCGGCAGGACGTGCTGGAGATTCTGGCCTACACTGCACGCATGAAGAAAGACACGACGGGATGGATGCAGTGGACGTACGAACTCATTGACGTGTGCCGACAGTTAGGAGGCCCGGCAGAGACCGACGCCCTGCGCTCGGAGGCTGAGGTCGGTGCGGCACTCCATGCGCTGGGGCGGCGTGAGGAGGGCATGGCCAAGCTGGATCACGTGATAGAGGTGCTGAGCGAAAAGCCTGACTTCAAGTTCAACGAGCTCGACGCCCTCATCATCGCCTTGAAGCGCAAGATTCTCCTGCTCAGTTCGCCCGACCGGTATGCCGAGATCCTACCCCTGGCCCGCCGCATCCTCGAACGGCTGGACAAGTACGAGAACGACCCCGATGCCTTCCACGACGGCAGCCTCCGCGAGCCGAAGACCGATGAGAAGCGCGCTGACTACATCCACTTCTACCGCAGCCAGGCCATGAACCACCTGACCGCCGCCTACGCCTCGCTTGGCGAACGGGGCAACATGCAAGAGGTCTTCAAGAAGTTAGAGCGCGACGTGCGCGACGTGACGGCCCGCGAGCACACTGCCCGCTACAACGCCTTGCAGCAGCAGATGGAGGCTGAACGGCAGCGGACCATTGCCGACAAGGCCAAACAGACGGCCGTCACCATCGGCATCCTCGCCCTGCTGTTCCTCGTCTTCGCTGTCGCCATCATCATCCAGAATCATCGTATCAGGCACAAGAACCACGCCCTGGCCCAGCAGATAGCCGAGGCCGTGAAGTATAAGGAGAAATTCCGTCTGTTAAGTGACAATACTCCCGACCCGTCAAGTCTGAATTCAATGACCGACGAGCAGTTGTATCAGTATATCGCCGACATCGTCATCCGCGAACATCTCTTCTGTGATCCCAATTTCGGGCGGGAGACCATCATGGAGCGATTCCACTTGTCAAAGGAACGCGTAGGCAGCATCTTCTCCAAAGGCAGCGAACATGGCAGGATGAGCACCTACATCCTGAAGCTGCGTTTGGACTATGCCGCCCAGCAGCTCCTGGAACAGCCCGACAAGACCGTCGTGCAGATTGCCTCCGATAGCGGTTTCAGCAACAGCGCCTACTTCAGCAACTGTTTCCGCCAGCACTTCAGCTTGACTCCCACCGACTACCGCCGCGAAGCCATTAGCGCCCATCAGCAATGACAATATTGACAGGTTGAATTTCCGTAAATCTACTTTAGATTTTGTCTGTCGGACTTTCAATCTTGTCTTTGGACTATTAATCTTGTCTGAAAACACTTGTAATCTTGTCTGTGCTATTGCGGCACAGACATTTTTGTTCTAACTTTGCAAAGATTTGGAACTATATCAGGCCTCGGCCTGGATGGTCGCAAGGACTAAACAACAAAAGTATTTTAAATCTATAACATTATTAACTCATTAAATTAAAAGAATTATGAGAAAGAAATTACTTTCATTGCTCGCGCTGCTCATGGTGGCAGTGACGGGCGCGTGGGCTAAAACCTACACTGTGACCTTCGGAGGCTTCGGCAACAATGCCATGAACAGGTCGGTCACTTATAACTCGATGCCCCAGGAAATTACCAACATTAATGGAACCCCTATTGATATTTATGAAGCGTTTGGTCGTGATGATATGGCGGGAGTCAACGGCGTATCTGTCATCAGCGGTGGCAACGGGAAGGTTAGCGCCTATTGCGATTCCTGGGAAGATGTGGTCATCGTCGTCAACGGTTCCTTTTCGGGCACGGCAACCATCCGAATCAATGCCTCCTACTACATCGATCCTGATGATTGGGATGAAGCAGATATTAGCCGCGACATCACTGTCAGATGCGAGGAATCCGCTGCCGAAACCTACACCGTGACCTACGACGCCAACGGCGGCACGGGCGCACCTGGTGCACAGGAGAAGGAGGAGGACGTTAATCTCGTGCTCAGCAACACCGTGCCCACCCGCGACGGCTGCACCTTCAAATGTTGGAACACCGCAGCCGACGGCAGTGGTGACAGCTACGCCGCAGGAGCCACCTATACGGCCAACGCTGCAGCCACGCTTTACGCCCAGTGGTATTATCCCGTGACCTACGACGCCAACGGTGGCACGGGCGCCCCCGATACACAGGAGAAGAAGGAGAACGTTGACATCGTGCTCAGTAGCACCGTGCCCACCCGCGATGACTACAGATTCACTGGGTGGAACACTGCAACCGACGGCAGTGGCGACAGCTACGCCCCAGGAGCCACCTACACAACCAACGCTGCACTCAACCTCTACGCCCAATGGGTTCCCATATACAACGTAAGTTTGAAGGTAGGCACTGAGGATTTCGCCAACTGGGCCATCAGTCCGACCCCAGCCGAGGCTGGACAGACTGTGACCGCGACCTACAGCGGCAAGAAGAAGGTGAAGAGCGTAAAAGCCGTGAAGAAACCTAAAGGCAATGGCAGCTTGCAGGACTACAACGTGACAATCATTAATGAATAACGAACCCACTAAAACGATGAAAGCAATGAAGACTATCAAATTTCTTAGCATAGCCGCCCTCGCACTGGTGGGCGCAATGATGACCGGCTGCTCCAGCGACGATGATATTGTCAACAACCCGCAGCAGCCCGTGAACTCAAATAACATAGTAACGGTGAAAACCACTATCAGCATTGACAACTCCGGTGACGATAGCGGTGACAATGACGGTAACACAACCCGCGCACTCACTCCTCATTATTCTGGCACCAAATTAGTAAAAACCTTCAGAGCAGGCGATCAGGTAGCCGTGATATATACTAACACCAACGACCAAACGGTGAAGGCGACAAGCGAAGAACTTACCAGCAGAGACATCACAAACGATGGAAAGTCTGCCAACTTCACTGTGACACTGGATAATCCCAAGGCCGGAACGGTGGAATACGTATATCCCGCACCAATGGCTAACGACGATGGTACGGAAGCATCCATCCTCTCGCAGGACGGAACGAAGGCCACACTCGAGAGGAATTTCGACTACGCCAAAGGCTCAGGCACGATGACCCAGGCTGGCTCGACGTTCACGCTGCCTTCTGTTTCGCTGACCAACAGGTTCGCCATCTGCACCTTCTATATCAAAGACATTGATAATGTCTCTACTTTAAATGATGTATTCTCCCAGCTGACCATAAGCGATGGTACCAACACTTACACCATCGCACCCTCAGGTGGCGGCAATTTCGGTAATGATATGATCTACGTGGCCATGAAACCCGTCACCGCTGCCCTCAAGGCTACAATCACCAACGGCACCCACACCTTCGAGAAGACTCTGACAAACCGCACCTACGCTGCTAATAATGTCTATCAGATCAGCATGTCGTACCCCGTGAAGTGCATCAACAAATCCTCAGCGAGCATACCGAACAATGCAACATGGTTGATCATTGGAACAGGTGAGGCTACTTCCAACACCATCACCATTGGCGCTGGCGCAACAGCGAATCTCTGGAACGTGAATATCTCTGCCGGTGGTTCAGCCATCGCCTGCTCAGGCAACGCTACCATCAACTTGGCCGAAGGAACTACGAACCGTGCGAATGGTACATGTGGTATCAGGATTGGTGGCAGTGGCACGACGCTCACCATCAACGGCCCTGGCACCCTTTATGCCCAAAGCGGCGAATATGGTGCAGCAGGCATTGGCGGTACCGATAAGGCAGCGGTTGGCAATATTGTGATTAACGGCGGCGAAATCCATGCTACTGGAGGTTATTATGCAGCAGGTATCGGCAGCGGCCATGGCACTGGCGGGGGGTACTCAGAACCCGGATCCTGCGGAACCATCACCATTCACGGCGGCACGATTGAGGCTCGCGGTGGTGAAGGTGGAGCTGGCATAGGTGCTGGAGCTGGTATTAGCAGTTATTCTTCCATTACCATCGATGGCGGAAATGTTTCAGCTTATGGAAGTATAAGCTATGGTGCCGGTATTGGCAGCGGCGGTTCTAACACATCCGCTGGCCCTATTACCATTTCTGGTGCTAGTACCGTTGTTAATGCTACAGGCGCCACATATGCTGCCGGCATTGGCAGTGGCGACTCTAGCCCATGCGGAAACATCACCATTTCTGGCGGCAACATCACTGCTAACGCCGGTGAATTTGGAGCAGGCATAGGTTGTGGTTCTAGTGCTAGCTGTGGAAATATCCTTATTAATGGCGGCACCATTCGTGCATGGTACTATGACCCTGATGATATGCGGAACTTTTTTGCAGACGGTATCGGCACTGCCGATGGATCAACGTGCGGCACTATTACAATTACGAGTGCCGTAACCGAAGTGCGTACTAACTCCGCCATCGGTGGTGAACATGTTCCTGTTGGGGGCGACTACGACTACTGTAAAGGTACTCACGGCACGGTGACCGTCGACTGGGATAAAGTGATTCGTGATTGGCCTAGTGAATAAACAGACCATAGTATAAACAAATAAAGAAAGAAACGACATATGAAAAATAAATTATTTTCAATGCTCGCGCTGCTCATGGCAGCAACGACGGGCGCATGGGCACAAGAGCCCGAATACATCGACCTCACCACGACCGACTACAAGACATGGACGCTCGACGCAATGCCCGAGTACGCCGTGGGACTAATCGTGGAATATGAAACCGAACTGGAACTGGCCGACGCAGGCGACAACACCACGAAGGTAGGCGAGTGGAATGAATGCGAGGCCAACGTGACGCTTACCGGCCGCACGCTGACGAAGTCGGGCGAATGGAACACACTGTGCCTGCCGTTTGGCGTAACTGCTGCACAGATAGCCGAGACGACGCATCCGCTCTACGGAGCCATCATCAAGGAGCTGGACACTGCGACATCTAACCTCGCCATTGATGGCACACTGACGCTGAACTTCGCCACAGCCAGCAGCATCGAGGCCGGAAAGCCCTACCTCGTGAAGTGGGAGAACGCAAGCGGCACGGTGAGCGACCCTGTGTTCAACGATGTGGAAATCGTCGCAACGGCTCCGACGCCAGTGGAGTTCGCCAACAATGCCAATACAGGCGGCAGCTGCCAGTTCGTGGGTCAGTACTCGCCATTCAGTATCGGTGACACCGATAATGGCGACTTCGACGGTGACCTGAACGAGATCATCCTTCTGGGCAGCGGCAGCAAGCTGGGCTACTCGAAGAACGCAAGGACGCTGAAGACCTTCCGCTGCCACTTCGTCGTGCCTGCCAAAGATGGCAATGCTGGAGCCCGCGCCTTCATGCTGGACTTCGGCGACGGCGAGGCCACGGGCATTATCGCCATTTATGCCGACGAGGCTACCCCTGCCGACGATGCCATCTACACGCTGGACGGCCGCCGCATCGAGGGTATGCCAACAGTGCCCGGTGTATATATCGTGAACGGAAAGAAGTTAGTCATCAAGTAAAGTAAGGAGGACACTGATATGAAGAAAGATTATATGAAGCCCGCGATGCGGGTAGTGAAGACACAGCCACATCACATCATTTGTACCAGCAGCTTCAGTGCCAAGGGTGTCAGCACCGACAGCGGCATCACCTGGAAGGAAGGCGGTTTCGATGACGAAGATGGCGACTACTAAGATTGGTAAATGACAATCCGCCTCGCGGCGTCGCGCGAACCAACTGCGTGGAGGCAAGAGTGCCTCGCGGCATCGCGCGAGCCGACGAAGCCAGCATGATGAACTGGGCTACGGCCTGCGATGAAAGCGGAGCCGCCGCACACACGCCTGTCGTATCAGGCTGCTCATGGAAACTGCCCAGCCAGGAGGAGTGGGCACTGGTCGGAAACGCTATTAGCGGTTCATCTCTGAACAGCGCTATCACAAATGCCGGAGGCACAGCCATCCCGACGATCCACTTTGATGACGAAACCGATGCCATGACAGGCAAATACTGGTTATCTACGGTTGGCAACTATGACGACATGGCCCGCACCTGGGGCATCAACGGCTCCGACGTAATCGCCGTCGGTAGCCAGGGCCTTAAGACCGACAACAATCTTGTCCGTGCCTGCCTCGCTTTTTAACCTGTTGATTGATTCACCCATTTATCTATTTTGCCGCGACAGCGGCAATGGATAATACCCAAGGAGGGCGGCGCTGCCGCACGAATATCTTAAATTATCATAGAATCCCGAGGGGAAGACACTCCCTTCGGGATTTTTGCGTCAATTTGCAACATGAAGATAAGAAAACCACATAAAGATTCGCGTCCTCCGCCGGAGTAACCGACTTTGGAGCCCCAAAGTTGGCAAATCAGGTTTGAAACACCGACTTTCCGACAGGAAAGTGAGCGAATCGGGCCGGAAACCATGAGTATCTCGGAAGATACTCGCCCGCGCAGGTCGGAAACCATGAGTAATAAACTTATTACTCCCCCGCGCAGGCCGGAAAGCGTGAGTAGAAACTTTACAACTGGCCCCGCCAACCCGCGCGAAGGACTTGTAAGCCTTACAAGAGGCCCGCGCACGGGCTTTCAATTACACTGGTTTTTCTAAAATTACAGCGGCTAAAGCCGCGATTGCTTTTCACAAATTAGCAGGGAAGAGTCTGTGAAATCCTTTCAAAATTGCCGCAAAGCGGCTGTAATACGTTATT
>CACZZQ010000016.1 GCA_902785695.1 uncultured Prevotellaceae bacterium
TAGAGACGAGTCAACGTGAATTAAAAATTAAGTTTAACCGGGTCAACCCTTATCGTGAGTAAGACTCCAAGTAGTCAACTAAAATCGTTAAACTACACTATTTATACACAATAGGCATTCAGGAATCAGCCTTCTGGTTACAACAGATAAAGAATTCCCCTGTAAGAAATGTTTGATTGTTGCTATAAATTCCTCATCGTAGATTTTAAGGTTTAGGCCCCTGACACCTCTACTCATTCTATTTCTTTCTGTTTTAAGTGTACCCTCAAGAAACTCGTAACGATTTTCGTCTTCTTTTATGCTAAAGGGAATATAGTACCATTTACCAAAGTTTCTATAGCCATCTACATTATCATTTGGCATGCCGATTTGACTTTCTTCCCACAATTTAAATTTATAGTTTTGGCTTCGGCTTGTCAAAACATCTGTAATTGTTCTGAAATGCTTTTCAATGGGAAGCAAGGCTGCATTTATCAGTTCTTCAGAATCACCACTCTTATATGCATCATTAAGCATGACAAGTTTGGTTCGCTTTAGTTCTTGATTAATATCATTTTTAGCAATTACCTCTCTAAGTATATTTCTACGGAGGTCTGAAAAATCTCCCTCTTTCACATCTGTCCATCTCAGATGCTCATAGGGGAGTTTGATAGGAGAAGCAATCTTGAAGATATTCTCAAATTCAACACAATATTTCCTCACCACTTCAGCTTCATCAGTTAATATAATGTTTTCGTTATTTTGGTTTGCATGATACGTCCAGTTGTATGAGCCAGTGATGACCTTATCATCTACTATGCAGAACTTATGGTGCATTGTTCCGTTGCTTGGGATAGTAAACCTAACTTCTGCACCTTGATTAGATAAAGTTCCGAAGTCTAAACCAAATTCGTTTCGATTCAAGAGGTCATCCAAAATCAATACTTTAATTTCGACATTTTGTTTTAAAGCATCTAGGAGTTTATTGAATAAAACAACGTTAGTAAACCATGCAACTGCAATATATATTCTATTTTCCGCAGATGTAATGTTCGTTGATAAGACACTCTCAATGTTCTCAAAATAGACTTTTTGCATTACTTCTTTTCTTTCTTATTATACTTATCAAATTGGGAAAGATCCATTTTCCCTTTTACATTCAGTTCGATTCCTACCTTTTTGACTTCAATTGATTCTGCATATGTCGCGATTTCTGGAATCATTTTTGAACCATTTCGCACATAATCTACAAATTGAGCCATACAGCCAAGAAACTTGAAATAATAGAATGATTTCATTGGAACAATACGACCAAGTGTTTCTTCTTCCCATTGGGTTAATGTATTCCCCCTATGGTTCATGTTCCTGCATTGATAGATATCATTTAGCAAGCCAGTAATTTCACGAAAGCTATCAAAATCGCTACTTTTCAATTTAGTTCCATAACCATAGAAATATACAATAATTCTCATTTTATCAGATGCGAATTGATTCTGGAGAGATTTTTTTGACTTTTCTACTGAATTTGGAAGGCCACTTTTACTAGTTCCATAGAAAATCAAATTAGCAATATCAGTTTTGCCTGTTCTATCTTTAAAATCAGGTTCTTGTTGTCCCTCAGGGGCTTTTACATAAGCTAAATGGCCCCACATTTTATCTGTAATTTCTGCTAAAACGGAGGATTCACATATTTTGTTGGAAATATTCTCAATCTGCTGATACAATGCTAAACAGAAATCGCCAAAATTGTCTTTCCGATGGAAAGATTCCATTCTAACATAATCTTCAATCAATGTTGGAATAATAGCAGCAATGGGGAAATCTTTATAAAACTCCTCAGCCTGTTTACGAATAATTTTCTCTATACAATATTCGTATATCTGATTCAAACGTTCATCTTCTATTATAGCAGAATTTGCGACAGAAGTTATTCCCAACTTCTTTCGCAACTCTTCATTGAATTCAGCATCTTGCTTAGTCAACAGATATATCTTTTCTATGGCAGTTTTTTTGTTTTCTTCCATATTAACACGTATTTAATAGTGAATCCAATTCTTCATTTAGTTTATCGATGTCAACAATAGGAGGAGGTGGTACCATCACTTTATCCTTCCTATGAATAAGCCAAAAGGGTTTGTCATCCTTACCTCGGCAAGTTGATATGACAAGAATATCTTTATTTTGTTCCTCTTCGATAGTGAGAGATTTATTAACGGATACCAGAATCTTTTTCTCGTTAAGCATGAAATAAGCGTAATGGTGTCCTTTTTCACTGATGGCAAAGATGATTTTTGTGAAGTTTTTCTTTTCGAAATCAGCAATACTATTCGTTTCCAAATAGGTTACACCCTTTGAGTTCGTCTTTTCAGCAATGACGTCCTTATTAGCTAATTTGATGAACTTTGTATGAAGTCTGGTATAGACAGAATCTTCTTCACCTTTCACCATCTTCAAGTACATGAGTTTACCATCAATCACGTTAATCAAATCAGGATTACCTTTCTTAATATGACCTTTCTCTTCCTTATACTTTGGAAAGAATTTGCTGTAGGCCACATTATATCCATACCTATCCCACATGTATAACAAGTTACGGATATCACGAACATATTTTTGTGTGACGTTAAGTTTGTCACTAACAATAATGCCTGTCACTTCCTGTCTAGCCCCCCTTCGTTGCAATCGTGTTTTGGATTCATTGATAGTAAACCCTTGTTCCTTAATGATCCGATGGAGTTCCTGTATGAATTTACCGTTTTTACTATACACGAAACGCATAGATGAAAAGGTTATGTCATCTGCATAGCGTGTATAGTTCATATTAAAACGCTTGGCTAACCTGCTCAGGTAATAGTCAAGTTTATCACATATCATATTAGTGATAATGGGAGAAGTTGGTGATCCCTGAGGAAGTACATAGATATCTTTTTTATTCCCTTTATCATCCTCTCGACTTTCCTTCATGCAGCATAAGCCTGCCAATAAATTCGCTATAGACTGAGTGAATTTAAAGGGCGGAACTTGTAATCTCTTCCAAACACGTGCCTGATGGATGCTGGGGAAGAAATCCTTTAAGTCAATGTTGTACACATATTCCATCCCAACATGAACATTAGCATTGGTGACAACAGAACGTCCATCGGTAAATCCCATCGCATATTCCGATGGCGTGTACATTGAACGCAATAGTTCATTGATAGCAGAAAGCATCATCATATAACTCTGTGTCCTTGGTGCTGTTATCTGCCGGAAACCACCTGACTTCTTTTTTATTTTGAACTGCCTATAGCGATGAAAAGTATGGTTAGGGTTACAATAGAAGTTGATCTGTTTTTCTGTGAATGGATGATACATAGACGAATCGAACCCCATGTCTTCAATCTCAGCCTTTTTTATCAGGTTGAGGATTTTGAGAAGATCATCCTTCGTCTTTAATTGTGAAGCTTGTTGAACTATCTGTTTTCTATCCATTTAACTTCTATTATAATTAGGAAGCGGTCTCTGAGGTCTTTCTACTGAAATGTCTTTTCTTTGTATAAGAAGATAATAATCCAATATAATATGTAACAGATGGCTTATTCGAGCCAATCACATAATACAATAACAATGTACAACGTACGAAATAGTGCAACGTTGACGCTCTAACATTGTTTCTCTCCAGAACTCCAAAGAGACTGAAGACATCTTGCGAATCTACCTCCGAAGAGGTAGGGCTTGCACCACGCAGGACGAAGTTCAAAATACCATTTCAGTTTCCAGACTGTCAAAGACCGCTTATTTTCATTTTATGAAGAACGACTCTTCTTAATTCAAGATATGGGACTAATAGCTATCGCTTTTTAACCAAACGAATGGGCAATCTATAACCAGAGAATACGTTTGCTAAACCAAAATTTTTAATACTATTAGTTCCAGACGAAATGACCACAGCCTCCTTCTCAACTCCATTGCCTTTATTACAAATCCAAAAATATACAGAGCCACCACCTCCATACGATACGTTCTTATGGACGAGTTTTGCGTCTACCATATACCCTTCTGACCTAAATTTTATAGTATTACCATTAGGACCAATACATGTAACTCCATAGAAAGACAAGCCAGAACTGCTATAGTGAAAATCAAATCTACAATAATCCAACAATTCTTTCCATTGTTCTTCCGTTGGAATACTATATGCAGTTGCTTTCTCATATGTTAGAAACAAAAGTTCACCATTCTTATCTGTTTCATAACCAGCAGCCCACAAAGTTCCACTTGGAAGTCCAAGATCAACATATTTTTCTATTACACTTCGAATATCAATGGGTATTTCTTCTTTACAATCCTTATATCCATCATGATATCCATCGGCATACACTTTCGCAAATGCCTCTTTCAGGATTTCAAGTACATTCTCTTCTGCATAGCTATATGCTTTTTCACTTAATTTTTCCATTTTCTTATTATTTTTTGATTTCTACTGCAAAAATACCAATAAATTACGAACACTACGTTCGTACAATAGAATATATTTCATTCATCTCGGAAATCCGCTTGAATATATTATCCTGGATATGTCCATCGGATTGTAACACAATCAATTCTTTTCCATAAGAACATAGTTCACGGATAAGTTCGAAATTGGGGATACAATCTAAAGTAAAGAACATCCCGCTTTTAAGTTGAGGATATTTGAGCCGTAACTGCTGTTCTAAAGCACCTTTAATTGACGTATAACTGCCATGAATAGGCTTGGTGTCTACATAACCTTTTGAAAAATCGCTTACCCATAATAAAATATGTTCAACAGGTCTTTCCTCATAAAGAGTAACACCAACTATATCCTCGAATCGATCATAGATTTCATCGGGGCACTCTATATACTTTTTCTCAGGTAATGGTTCCACTTTGTCTATCCTGTCCAATGCAAAATTTAGAATCTTTTGGTCGCTATCTGCTGCGCCAAGTAGGAACCATCTGTCATTATACTGCTTCAGAAGATAAGGATGAAAATCGATACTTCTGATAGTCTCGTCGCTGAAGGTATGATACGACAGCTTTATAACCACCTCATTTGATATGTTATCGAATAGAGTTCCAAGCAAATTTGAATTCTGCAAGTACGGATTATTGCTGAAACTAATAATTTGTCTGCGTTCTTCAATGTGCAACCCAATCTTAAAATCTTCAAGCCAGCCAAAGTTGTCAAGTCCATCAAACTGACCTATCGTACTTAACACTTCGCGAAGAAGGTTTTGTTCTTCGCGACTTATCTCCTTCTTGAATATTGAGAAAGAACGGTTTTCATAATGAATACAATGTTTCCCATTCTTATTAAATCGCTCTAAGGGAGCTGAGAATGGCGCATATTCCAATGTGTTTATATCCTTTTCGATGCAACGTTGAGTCACTTCTGGAAATCCGTCCTCATACAGCATATCATTCACCTTCTCTGTGAGATCATGAATGTCATAGAAATGGTGATAGTCTGACAGCAGACTGTCTAAATACTTATATCTTATGAGTGCATTTTTGTTTGTAGGCATATCTTCCTATTTTTGCGACAAAGGTACGCTGCTAATACGAACACAATGATCGCAAATCTTCATTTTAATTATTGGACATTGCAAAGATACAACATTTCTTCTAAATCCCTACTGCCAATGAACAATTATTTTCATTTTCGCAAGCCTTGTTTTCGTATTTTACTTGGAGCTTATCACTAATACAGCTACATTTGCAAACAAAAAGAGATATGATTATGAGAAAGAAGATTTTGACAATGAGCTTGCTTTGCTCAATGGCTATGGGAGCAAACGCTCAGGTATATGCCTATGACACTTGGATGCAGATGCCTACAAGGGACATTTATGATGATGGGGCGATGAATATGTATGTCAGGGCATTGGCTGAGACTGCAGCAAGGCGGAAGGCAAACTTCGAGCGATATAGCAATCTGGCTGATGAGGCTTTCAACAAGAAGCAATGGAACTACGTTATCTATTATGTAAACGAAGCATTGGAAACGGAGTATTACAACGGGGAACTTTTCTTTCTGCGTGGCTGTGCCTATGAGATGCTGGGAAATGAACGGCAGGCAAAGAAAGACTATCGGAAAGGCAAGAAGAATGGCTCGTATCGGGCAGTCCTTGCTATGGAACAACTAAAGGAAAAGCAGAAGCAAAGGAGAAAGAGAAGATAATCAGCAGTATCAATAACAACTAAAACAACAATGATTATGAAAAAAGTATTTATGATGTTAGTGACAATCGTATTTGCAGCCACAGCAAACGCACAGTATTATAATGTGGGCACGTCAACAACGTCGACTGATTATTTCGGCAATCAGACAACAACACATCGTAATCAGTATGGGCAGACGACAGGAACTTCGACCTCGTCAACGGACTACTTCGGCAATAGAACGACTACGCATCGTGATCAGTATGGGAGAACCATAGGCACATCAACGACTTCTACGGATTACTTTGGCAACAGAACAACCACTCATCGTAATCAGTATGAGCAGACAACAGGAACGTCAAGAACGAATACAGATTACTTTGGCAACACCAATACCACTTACTCTGATCCTTATGGACGTTCCACAGGTACCTCAACAACCTCTACTGATTACTATGGCAATACCACAACTACGTATCGTAACCAATATGGACAAACGCAGGGTTCATCCACTTCATCCTACGACTATTTCGGCAACCGAAACACGCAGCAGCACAGCAATAATACAAACACGTCTATATGGACGTGGTAGGGAGGAAAGATGTATGATGTAAGATGGCAGAAGGATGATGGTATATTACTGATGGAAAAACTGAGGACATAACCTTGTGGGCTATGTCCTCGTTTGGTGATTACATCAAAATGAATCTGCCATCAAATCCTTTCGTCCTATAAGGCTGAATATCGTGATGTTGTTGTCATCATTGACTATTCTAAGGGAACGAAGAATTTCGTTAAGCGTTGAGCCACTAGTTGTCACATCATCGATTACCAATACATTCTGCTTTCGAATGGTTGCATAAAGCTCCTTATCAGCATCTGAAGCAAACTTTAAGAATTGAATCATGTAGGGACGGAAACGACTTTTCTTTACGTCTTTTGCTATTGTGAAATAATCCTTTTGGTGAATGAGATCAAGCATTTTGTTGATTGACAAACGGACTTCTTCTTTCTGAGCCTCAGTATAACGAGGCCGTCCATTCTCTAGTACATCATCCAAATATGACTGTTCAAAACCGTCCATATCAAATGAAATGTTTGATGGAAGAGCCTTTACCAACTCCATTTTCCTCAAGGTTGGCTGAGCAAAACGGTAGATGTAGCGCAACATATATTGATTTACCTTGCTTGATGATTCTGGCATAACTACCAAATCATAATCAAACAGATTGATATGCTTGTCAAGATTATCAACGGCCTTCTTGATGAAGTTCGTTAAATCAGGCGTATCCTGTAATGCATCTGTGAATTTAACATATTTGATAAAGGCGGTGCGTACAGAACTGTCAATCTGCTCTGAGAACTCATAGCCATAATAGAAGCATTTACCAAATGCCTCTACCTGATAGTCATTACCTATAAGGCAAACAATATCATCAG
Organism: uncultured Prevotellaceae bacterium; assembly: GCA_902785695.1. Classification (GTDB taxonomy): domain Bacteria; phylum Bacteroidota; class Bacteroidia; order Bacteroidales; family Bacteroidaceae; genus Prevotella. Next base: position 7,585 of record CACZZQ010000016.1, read on the forward strand.
CGCCATCATGCTCGAAGTCAAACACAAACTTCTTCTCTGTATCGTCGAATGTTACGCCCATATAACTTTTTACGTTTGCAAAGATAATGCAATTTGAATGAAAAACCAAATATTAGATACAAATTATTTTCTAATCAAAACAATAATTGCTCTTCACAAGCCTTCTTTGTTGGAAAAAGCGTCCTATATTCAAGCAATTTGCTTAACTCATACAAATTTTGAAAATTTTAAAATTGCTGCCACTCTGCCACCAATCTTCTGAAACGCCCTGTTTATAGGCAAAAAGTGGTGGCGGCAAGGTGGCAGCAGGTGGCAGCAATTACCATGAATAGCCATGAATTACCCATAAATTATAGAATGAGGCTGGTTTATATGGGATATGAGCGCAAACGTAACAGCAAAGGAGCAGCCTTTAGAGTTGAAGGAATATGACTTCTAACAGTAAAACAACTTGTTTTACCTTCTAAAGTATGCCATTTACGACTCTAAAAGATACCGTTTTAAGAAGTAAAACAAGTTGTTTTACATGAAGAACAGGCAGTGTTAGACAGTGTAAGATACATAAAATCTTACATCATATATATCATTCTGATAATAATTTTAAGCAAGAGTGTGTTACACCAACTCTTCCATCAGGTCATTGCGACCTCAGGAAGCTTCGATTGCCTTTAGTTCCTTCAGTGCTTCAGTAAGCTGGTCAGGACAAGAGGTGCGCTTCATGCCACAACGGATGCCTTGCAGTTTGCTGATGACATCATCAATCTTCTGCCCCTTCACCAGCGCACTTATTCCTTGCAGGTTACCGTTGCAACCTCCAAGGAAAAACACCTGCTGTATAACATCGTTCTCGTCGGCCGTCACATCGATGACCTGTGAGCATACCCCTGTGGGGTGGTACATAATATGTTTCGTTTTCATAACTATATTCGGACTATTTCTTAATATGATACTTTGAGAGAAGGGGAATTTCCTCGCAGAGGGCATCGGCTAAGAGGCCGGCCACGACATGCGCACCATAGATATTATAGTGAGTGTTGTCCTGCTTGCCTTTCGGTTCGCTGGGTTCTTCGCCTGGGCGATACCACATGTGGAGTTTCTTGGAGGCCTCGCGACCAAGTCCTTGTTCAAGGTCGTGGGTAATCTTGTTGGCATCTACGAAATGGCAGTTCATCCGCTGAGCCACATCACGAGGTGCCACACGATAGAGTCCGTGGGTATCGATGAGGGAATCGCCCTCAATCATTTTTACACCGTCCTTGAAAGTGGTGGTGCGCAGCAGTTCATCGTCCTCAATCTCTGGGGCTTTCACAAAGAAATTACGACGCACTACGCAGTTCATCAATACGGGAATGCCACCGTGCTCACGCGTCTCGCGCACATACTTCGCCAGATTATAGTCGAACGTAGAGCCTGGATCGGTATGTCGGTCGGCCTTGGGCTTCTCGTCGTTATGTCCGAACTGGATGATAACGTAGTCGCCTGGCTTCATCTTCTCCAGCACCTTGTCCCAACGGCCCTCGTTGATAAAGGAAAGGGAAGAGCGTCCGTTGACGGCGTGATTATCCACCACGATGTACTCTGGGTCGAAGTATTCCTGAAGGGCCATACCCCACCCTCGCTCCTGCTTGCCGTTGGAAATATCCTTTTTGGCAGCTGTGGAATCACCAATTATAAAGATAGTAGTAGTTTTCTTGTTGGTGGCCGAGGTGCAAAGGAGCACCAAGGCCATCAACATAGTAAGTAGTTTGATTTGTTTCATTGTATTGCGTTAATGAGTTCTTCTGCTGTAAGAAGCTGCTGCTCACCGCTTTCCATATTCTTCAGCGTCACCTTACCAGCGGCCATTTCGTTGTCGCCAGCCAGTACGACGTAAGGAATCTGCTTGGCGTTGGCATACGACATCTGCTTCTTCATCTTCGTGCTGTCAGGATAGATCTCAGCACGGATGCCTGCCTGGCGCACCTGCGACAGGATGGGCAGACAATAGGCCGTCTCCTTCTCACCGAAATTGATGAAGAGCACCTGCGTAGTTTGCAGCGAGTCTTTCGGATAGAGGTCGAGGGCATTCAGCACGTCGTAGATACGATCCACGCCGAACGAGATGCCTACGCCAGAAAGGCCAGGCATACCGAAGATGCCCGTGAGGTTGTCGTAACGACCACCACCAGAAATCGAGCCCATAGGCGTATCGAGCGCCTTCACCTCGAAGATAGCACCTGTATAATAGCTCAAGCCGCGAGCCAATGTCAGGTCGAGCTGAATCTCGTTGTTCAATTGAGAATTGAGAGTTGAGGATTGAGAATTATGATTACCACTGAGCATATTCAGGATGTAGCGGGTTTCCTCGACGCCCTTCAGACCGGTCTCGCTTGATGCGAGTACCTCAGCGATGGTATTCAACTTCTCTTCGTTGGTGCCTTCCAGCATGATGATGGGTTGGAGCTTCTGAATCTGCTCATCGCTGAGGCCATCCTCACGCAGTTCTGCATTCACATTGTCGATGCCAATCTTATCGAGCTTGTCGATAGCCACGGTGATATCCACAATCTTATCGGCAGCACCGATCACCTCGGCAATACCCGTCAGGATCTTGCGGTTGTTGATCTTAATCTGCACGCGAACGCCGAAACGGGTGAATACGGTATCGACAATCTGCATCAGTTCCACCTCGTTGAGCAGGGAGTCGGAACCTACGACATCGCCATCGAACTGATAGAACTCACGATAGCGACCCTTCTGAGGACGGTCGGCACGCCACACTGGCTGCACCTGATAGCGCTTGAAGGGCAACTGCAACTCTTCACGGTGCATCACCACGTAGCGGGCGAAAGGTACAGTGAGGTCATAGCGCAGACCCTTCTCGCAAATCTTAGATGCCAGGCGCAGAGTGTTGCGCTCTGTAAGTTCACTATCCTCAATCTTCGAGAGGTAGTCGCCTGAGTTCAGGATCTTGAAGAGCAGCTTGTCGCCTTCCTCACCGTATTTACCCATCAGCGTCTGAAGGGTTTCCTGGGCGGGTGTCTCAATCTGCTGGAATCCGTAGAGCTCGTACACGCTACGGATGGTATTGAAAATATAGTTGCGCTTGGCCATCTCTACGGGGCCGAAGTCGCGTGTTCCCTTTGGAATACTTGGTTTCATAACTATTAAGCCCACCCAAGCCCTCCCAAAGGGAGGGATGTTTGGTTAGTTTTATTATAAATTAAATATATTACAAGTTGCCATTGACAAGAAGAAGCCCATGAAAAATAATTGTCTATACAGACATCCCTCCCTCTGGGAGGGCTTGGGTGGGCTATCTCACGATTGTTTGTTCACGGTCTGGACCGATGCTAATGATAGTGATTGGTGTTTCGAGTTCTTTCTCCAGGAATGCGATGTAGTCGCTGAAAGCCTTGGGGAACTGGCTCTCGCTGGTAAACTTGGTCATATCGGTCTTCCATCCGGGGAGTTCCTGATAAACGGGCTCGATGCCTTCCTCGATGTTATAGGGGAAGTCGCGTGTCTCTACACCGTTCACCTTGTATGAGGTGCAGGCCTTGATGGTGTCGAAGCCATCGAGCACGTCACTCTTCATCATGATGAGCTGAGTAACGCCGTTCACCATGATAGAATAACGCAGGGCTACGAGGTCTATCCATCCGCAACGACGCTCACGACCCGTCACAGCACCGTACTCATGACCCAGGTCACGAATCTTCTTGCCTGTCTCGTCGAAGAGTTCTGTGGGGAAAGGACCGGCACCAACGCGTGTGCAGTAAGCCTTCATGATACCAAACACCTCGCCAATCTTATTGGGACCGATACCCAGACCGGTGCATGCACCAGCACAGATGGTGTTTGAAGAGGTGACGAAGGGATAGCTACCGAAATCTACATCGAGCATGGTACCCTGAGCACCCTCGCACAGCACGCTCTTGCCAGAACGCAGAATCTGGTTAATCTCATGCTCTGAGTCCACGATGGGGAACTGACGCAGGTACTCGATACCCTCCAGCCATTTCTTCTCAACCTCAGTGATATCATATTCGAAGTTCAGCGACTTCAGGATAGCCTCGTGACGAGCCTTGGCAGCTGCGTACTTCTCGGGGAAGTTCTCAAGGATATCGCCTACACGCAGACCTGTACGGCTAACCTTATCGGTATAGGTAGGACCGATGCCTTTACCAGTGGTGCCCACCTTGTTCTTACCCTTCTGAGCCTCGTAGGCAGCATCGAGCACACGGTGAGTAGGCATAATCAGGTGAGCCTTCTTTGAGATATGCAGACGCTCGCGAAGAGGGTGACCCGTTGCCTCCAGTGCCTTGGCCTCCTCCATGAAGAGATCGGGAGCCAGCACCACGCCATTACCGATAATGTTTACCTTACCACCCTGGAAAATGCCAGAAGGAATAGAGCGAAGCACATACTTTTCGCCGTTGAACTCCAGCGTATGACCAGCGTTAGGACCACCCTGGAAACGGGCAACCACGTCATACTTCGGTGTCAGCACATCAACAACCTTTCCTTTACCTTCATCGCCCCACTGCAATCCGAGCAGGACATCAACCTTACCTTGTTTCATTGTCGTATTATGTTTTTGTATTCTGTTTTTTCACCTTTTTGCTTTTTCTCGTAATAGCCCCCTGACAAGTGGAGCAGATGCCGTAGATATAAAGCGAAAAACCGTCCTTACGGAAGCGTTTCAGGTGCATCGTCTCAATGACACTGGCCAGCTCTGGTACCTTGATTTCAGACACCTTACCACACACCGTGCAAATCTGGTGACAGTGGTTGTTGCCAGCATAGCACGACTCGTACTTCGTAGTGCCTTGAAAGCGATGACGAATCACTATCCTTAATTCCATGAAGAGATTCAGCGTATTGTAGAGCGTGGCACGCGAGACGGGAAACTTGTCTTCTGCCGCCAGTTTCTCGCCCAGTTCGTCAATGGTGAAGTGTCCTTCCATATCGTAAACCGCACGAAGAATCGCATAGCGCTCAGGCGTCTTGCGGTGATTGTTCATCTCCAGATAATTATCCAGAATGCGCTCTACGGCAGAATAGACTTCGTCTTTCTTCTCTATCGTCTTCATAAACCGCCCGCAAAGTTACAAATAAATGAGCGAAATGCAAAAGAAAAGGAGAAAAAAAAGCAGATGTTAGCGTACAACTACGAAGAAGGGGATGAACAAAATGTTCACCCCCTCTTCTTTTTGGGTATGTTATCGGAACCGCTGCTTAGAAGAAGATGTAGCGATTGTCCTCGATATCCATCTTGGTGCGAAGCTCCTGCAGAGCCATACCGACGGTCTGCTGCATAGCCTGCTGACGCAGAGTTTTCATCTGCTGGGTAGCGTCGAACTGCACGCCTGAACGTGGAGCGCGGTCGATTACCTGGAAGAAGTAAGCAGCACCGTAGCCCTTGACGGGAGCCTTAGCCACAGCACCCTTCTCTGCACCTGCGATGGCACCACTCAGTGCTACCTCGGGCATCATGACAGAGGGTACGTAAGAGGGCGAAGCAAAGGTGACGCTACGCAGTGTGTCAATGGTAGCACCCTTGGCCTGAGCATCAGCAATGGTCTTCACACCATTGAGCTGCTCGGCGAGCTTAGCGAACTTCTTGTCGCGCAGCACCTCAGCCTTCAGGTTCTCCTCAACAGAAGAGAGGGAAGCGTAGCCCTTAGGATTGACCTTGCTCAGACCTACTACGAGGAGCTGGTCGTTGTTGCCGCAACGGTCATAGACCTGAGAGATCTGGTTGTCCTCGGCCTCGTTGAAAATCCATCTCAGCGCATCGTGTGTAGAACGGATGCCAGCGATGGTATGATCGGCGTTGGTGATAGTGCGGTCGAGCACGGTGTAACCGAACTCAGCAGCCTTTTCCTCAAGTCCGGCTACGTTCTGGCTCTCGCTGACGAACTGGCTGAACTTGTTGTAGGCCTCATTGTAGGTCTCGTTAGAGAAGTCGATAGGACGCTTCACGATAGCTACGTCGTACTTCTCGACGCTGCCGCGGCGGTCGTTGACGAGCAGGATGATGTTACCCTGCGAGAGAGTGATATTCTTCACCTGACCAACGGGTGTGTTGAGCAGTGCGCTGAACAGTGTCTTGTTGTCGGCTGCCATTGAGTTGGCACTCTCGTACTCAGTAGAGCGCATCCAAGTCTTCTCGGAACGCTGGCCGTAGTTCTTAGAGATAGAGTCGAGGGGCTGACCTGCAGCAACGGCCTTGATAATGCTGTCGGCTGAAGCGGCTGCGTTGGGAGCACCTACGAGGCTAAGCATCTGGTACTGGATAGAATCGGCTACAGTGACCTTACCCATGAACTTAACTACATTGAACGTGTTGTCGCGGCTCTCGAAGGGAGCTGTCACCTGACCAGCGTTCATGTGGGTGATAGAGTCGGCCAGATCAGAAGGCAGAGCGGCACGTGAGAGGGGAAGACCCAGGTAAGCCACTGTGCTCTGAGAGCTGCGCAAGATCTCGCTGATAGCGATGCTGTCGCCCAGAAGCTCGTTGTAAGCCTTGTTCATGACAGACATGAGCTGCTCGCGGTCTTTCTGTGAAGCCACCACCTTGGCAGCTACGTACTTGATGTCGCGGGTGTCCTGGTAGGTCTTGAAGCCTTCTTTCAGCTCGTCGTACTTAGCCTTGATGTCGGCCTCGGTCACCTCAACCTCGTTGTCGTTGATCTTGTTGTAAGCCAAAGAAGCCACGATAGCCTGGCTCTCCACGTTGCGGTTGTCGAAATCAGCCTTGGCCTGAACGGGGTTTGAGAGCACGCATCCTGCAAGGAGCATCTGATACTTGTTCTCCAGAATCTTCTGGGCAAGCATCTTCTCCATGCGAGGCCAGCACTGCTCGAAGAGCATATACTGCTCGGCGGCCTGAGCATTGGTCTGAGCCTGCGACTTCATGTACTCGCGATAGGCACTGACCCGAGTAGCATCGAAGGTGTGGGTCTGAGGATTCACGAACTCTGAGATAAGGGGTGTCTGCATGATAGCAGGATGGGTACCCTCTTTGAGCACGTTGATGACTTCCTCGTCGGTGACGGTAAGTCCCAATTTCTTAGCCTCTTTCTCGATAATCTTGTTCTGAACGGTGATTTCCCAGATGTAGTCACGAAGGCTGTTGAGCTGATCTTCGTCGAGATTGTCACGCCCCTGAAGCTTCAGCAGTTCCTGGTACTCGCCAACGAGAGCCTGATACTCCTGAATGTCAACCTTTTCGCCATCGATAGAACCAGCCACGTTGCTGTTCATCTGAGCGCGACCTCTACATGTGCTAAAACCATCTTGTGCAATGAAGCCGAGCAAACCCAAGGCCAAAATACCGACCAACGCGGGGCCCCAGCTTCTGATTTTTCCAATTGCTGCCATTTGTTTGTTTTTAGTTTTTTATTTATTATTTTCTTGTTTTCGTTTTTACAGCCCGCAAAGTTACTAAGTTTTCTTGAATTAACGGCATTTTTTTACAAAAAATTGGCATCTCCTGTCACTTTTAGCCTCACAAGTTCTATTTTCGTAGCTGTATTTTTAATGATTTTGAATTCAAATCGGCCTATTTTCACCACTTCATTGAGTTTGGGAAAGCTCTGATACTCGTGCAGAATCAACCCGCCCACGGTCATGTAATCATCACTTTCAGGCAGATCAAGGTCGAATAGTTCATTGACCTTCTCAATCTCCAGACGGGCAGAAAGCAGGTACTCGCCGTTGTCGAGCTGCTTTGAGACGTAGTGGTTAGAGTCGTGCTCATCCTCAATGTCGCCGAAGATTTCCTCAACGATGTCCTCAAGCGAGATGAGTCCACTGGTACCTCCGAACTCATCGACCACCACCCCCAGAGACTTCTTCTGGCTGAGCAGGGTCTGCATCATCTTGCTGGCTGCCATCGTCTCTGGCACAAAGGTCATTGTGCGGAGGCTCTTGGTCCAGTCTTCAGGATTACGGAACATCTCGGAAGAGTGGATATAGCCCACGATATGGTCGATGTCCTCGTGATAGACTACTATCTTCGAATGACCGCTCTCAATGAATTTCTGCTTCAACTGCTCTATGCTGCAGGTGTCCTCGATGGCATCAATCTCGGTGCGAGGCACCATGCAGTCGCGAACCTTGGTGTCCGAGAAATCAAGTGCGTTCTGGAAGATGCGCACCTCATCGTCGATCTCGTTATTGTCCTTGGCATTGTCGATACTGTTCTGAACCAGATAGTCGAGGTCAACCTTCGTAAACTCACGTTCCTCATTGGCTACATTCATCTTCACGCCAACCAAAGCCAGCAGTCCCTTGGAGAGCAATGCGGCAAAGCGCGAGATAGGATAGAGCACCACATAGCAGAGCCACGCAGGCAGTGCGAAGATGGTGAGCATGGTGTTGGGATTACTCTTGAAGATAGTCTTCGGAAGAAACTCGCCGGTGAAAAGCACTATAGCCGTAGAGAGTAACGTGTCGGCAGTGACACGCGCTGCGGGGTCGAGGGCCGAGAAGAGCGTGGCATCGAAAATCTTGGCAAAGAGGATGCCATAGATGACCAATGCGATATTGTTGCCCACCAGCATCGTAGAGACAAAGGTGTTGGGATGCTTGTAGAACAGGGCGAGGGCACGCTGGGGCAGCGTGTTCTTCTCGCGCTCCATCTCGGCCAGCATCCTATTGCTCGACACGAAGGCAATCTCCATACCTGAGAAAAAGGCCGAGAAAACCATGGCTATGATAAGTCCTATGATTAACGATGTCATTTCTTTTCGGTTGAGGTAGAGTCGGAAGGCTCGTCATCCAAGTCGCTGGGGATAAAGGAACCAACGGAATTGGTAACCCTGTAGTGGGTCATCTGCTCGTCGCTGCGGAAATTGGAACCCTCGATGGTGCGCTCTGGGGTTACCAAACGCGAAAAGACAGTGCTGTAGAACTCGTGACTGAGACCGTCCCAATAGAGTTCCTCACTGGTATATACAAGCCCGTCGGTATTGCGGATGCTTACACGACCGCGAAGTTTCCACAGACGCTTCTGGTCAAAATACCATGCCGTATCGGCTTGGATATAAGCCTTGACATGATACTGCTCGTCGAACTGCTCGAAAAAGATGCCCTTCATGAACTCCCATCGCGAGGGCTGGCGCACAGTATTGACATCCCAACGCTCGGCAACGATGCGATACTTGATGATACCCGAGTCACTGATCAAAGTATTCACCCCATACGAGGTCATCATCGACACAGAATCTTCAGGATTCACGGCAGGAGCAGTATGTTCGTGCGCCTCGCTGCAAGCAAGGCTGAATGACAAATGATAAATGACAAATGAGAAAGCCATCAGCACAGAACGCCAACGGAATGTGTTGTCTTTCTTCATCGTGTCAATCATTACAATACCCTTATCATTTCTCATTTATCAATTCTTATTTAGGTCGCAGACCGCTTAGTCCACTTTCCATTTAGCAAACCAACGCTCGTTGAACGTCAGGCCAAGATTGATGCGGAAAGTATTCTCAGTAATCAAGTCCTTCGCAGACGTACGCGCCCACTGGGCACTGATATTCAGTACAGAACGGTTGTTGTAGGCATTCTGCAAAGGAATACCGAAGCCGGCACTGACACTCAACTCCTTGGGCCCATCATTCCCATTAATATAATAATAAGGTGTAGCATAGCCTGCACCAAAGCGATAATGTACACGGTTGATGAAACTACGACGGCTTGCGGGATCGGGTACATAGTCGATACCGGCATTCACGCCAAAGCGGTCTTTCAGTATATCCTTGCGAAGGGCATACACTTTCTTCGAACCCTGCTGGACAGTACCAGGAAATTCCACACTACCCCACTTCTGCATCGTGAAGTCGAGACCCACGAACAACTTCTTGCTATGAGTCCACCCCAAACCAAGACCGTAGGTCATTGGCAGCTCAAAACCCTTCTCGGCAGAGAACACCGTAGAGTCGCCATCGCTGACAGCAACATCGGAGTGAAGCTTATGCCCCAGGCCTACCGTAACACCCACCAGCAAATTATCCTTCAGTGTCAAAGGATGCTCCCATTGTGCACCAAGGGTAATCAGATAGCTGTTCACGTTGGCTGTGAACGACTTGGAGAAATCCTCGACATAGGTAGTGCTGCCCGATGTTACAGAACGGTCGAACGTACCCCACAGATAAGCCACGTTGGCTCCTACGGAGAGCGAACGGAATACCTTCCAACCCAAGCCCACGAATGCCTGATGAAGACCGCCGGAACCCTTCATCTCAATGGGTACCGAGCCCAGCGACTCGTTCAGGGTCTGCGTAGTGGAATAGTCATAGCCGATATTGGAATAAGGCAAGACACCGAAACTGGCACCCACATTAGGCATCAGACGGAAACTACCCACAGCATATTCAAAGTCGGCATTCTTCACATTAAGCCTGCGATTGCCTTCCTTGAAATTAGTGATCTGACCGGAAAGAGCCACATCGAAAATCATGGTCAGAGAGTCAACGGCAGAGTATGAGGCTGGGTTCAGCGTATTCACCACATTACCCTTGCGGAGCGCAAGACCTACACCGTTCATACCTCGGCTGAAACCCTGAGACTGGTCTGAGAGAATACCCAAGCCATACTGGCTATAGGGGGAATTGGTACCGCTCTGAGCCTGTACATTCAAAGCAGAAAGAAATGCAAAAGCGGCTACTATTATTTGTTTGTTCATATACTTTTTCTTTTCCAGGGTGCAAAATTATTAAAAAAAAACGAACTATTAGCACCGAAAGTGGAAAATATAGATTAATTTTGCATCGTGAAACATTTCGAAAACAATTTTAGGACTCTTTTTACTGTCATTGTCTGTCTTTTCTGTTCAATAAGCTCACCAGCCCAAACAGAAGAGGAGAACAAGATGGACAGCGTGGAAATAGGGCTGGTCACCTGTTCGCCACATGAAGAAGTATATAGTCTCTACGGCCATAGTGCCATCCGACTGAAAGACCCCCGACACAACCTTGACTGCATTTTCAACTACGGCGAGTTCAATTTCAAGACACCTCACTTCGCCTTGAGATTCGTTTTCGGGAAAACAGACTATATGCTTGGAGCAGCACCTACTATGCCATTCCTGATGTATTATAAGGAATGGGGCAGCCAGGTCACGGAACAGGTACTGAACCTCACTGCTGAAGAGAAGCAGGACATCATCAATTCGCTCTTCACCAACTACAGCCCTGAGAATCGTATCTACAGGTACAATTTCTTCTATGACAACTGCTCCACCAGACCCAGGGACATCATAGAGCGCAATCTGAGGGGAAAAATCGTTTACGAACCAAGGACAGGCTACGAACCGTCGTACCGGGAGATGATCAACGAGAAGACGAAGCATCATCCCTGGGCAACATTCGGCAACAACATCCTGCTGGGCATCAATGCCGACAGGAGAACCACCCAGAGAGAACAGCATTTCCTGCCAGAGAACCTGCGCTATGACTTCTCACGTGCCGTGATTGACCGTGACAGCGTGAAAGTGCCGCTGGTCAAGGAAACACGACAGTTAGTGACACCTGGTGTGCAAATCATAGAAGAGGATTTCCCGCTGACACCCCTACAATGCAGCATACTGCTGCTGATAGTATCTTTAGCGGTTCTGGCCTACGAACAGAAGAAAAAAATCACCGCCAGATGGTATGATGTCATACTGATGCTACTGACGGGTCTCGGCGGGTTAGCACTCTTTGTCATGATTTTCTCGGAGCATCCTGCCACCAGCATCAACCTGCAGATCATGGTATTCAATCCACTATCACTCTTCTTCATCTGGAAAGTATGGAAAGGCCGAAAGACAGTGTGGTTCCACATCAGCCTGATACTGACAATAGCATTCTTCATCGGAGGCTTTTGGCAAGACTACGCAGAGGGAATGGAAATTGTGGCATTATGTTTGCTGACAAGATATCTAAGACACTACAATGACAAATAAGAATCTATACATCACGCTGCTTGCCATTCTTGGCTTCAACGCGGAATACATCACTGCTCAGGTGCAAGGGACTGTGAAGGGTGCGCCACGACTGGTTGTGAGCATCACCATCGACCAGTTGCGCAGCGACTATATGGAAGCCTTCTTACCACTCTACTCTGACAAGGGATTCCAGAAACTGCTTGGACAGGGAAAGGTTTATACCAACGCAGCCTACCCGTTTACACCCATTGACCAGGCTTCTGCAACAGCCGCCATCCATTCCGGTACTACACCTTATTATAATAATATAATAGGTGAGCGTTGGCTGAACCGAAAGACGCTGAGAACGGTGGGATGTGTGGACGATTCTAAATTCCCAGGACTCAGCACCACAGAGACAGCATCGCCCAACCAACTGATTACGTCAACACTGGGCGACGAGCTGAAAGTGGCAACAGAGGGAAAAGCCGTCGTATATGCCATAGCCCCATTCCGCGAAGCTGCCTTATTGTCAGCAGGCCATGCTGCCAACGGTGCCGTATGGATTGATAATCACCAGGGTACATGGTGCTCTACTTCCTACTATTCACAGGCACTACCCCTCTGGGTACAGGCCTGTAACAGGCTCAGCGCACCCCGTAACAAGATAGCATCTACGGAGTGGGAACCCATCTCGCTCCTGGGCAGCAACTACTCCTATCTTACCCAAGGGGGCGAGGTAAAGCCATTCAATCATAAGTTCAGCGGCACACGCCAGTATCAGCTTTACAAGACCAGCGCACTGGTCAATGAAGACGTGACAGAAATGGCCATGCAATGTGTCAGCAGCACTGGGATGGGTAACGACAAAGTGACCGACCTGCTGTGCATCACTTACTACGCAGGAACATACGACCAGAAGGCAGTGACCGATTGTCAGCTGGAAGTGCAAGACACCTATATCCGACTGGATAATGAGTTGGGACGGCTGATAGACCATCTGGACAAAGCAATAGGCAACGACAACGTACTCTACGTCCTTACCAGCACGGGCTATTGCCATGAAGAGGATGTGGACTATAGTGCATACAAGATTCCCTCTGGCACATTCTATATGGCTCGGACAGTGAACCTGATGAATATGTACTTAGGGGCCATCTGGGGACAGGGCAATTATGTAGAGACAACCTATCGGAACCACATTTTCCTGAACCGCCAGCTACTGGAAACCAGGAAGATCAGCATGACCGATGCCCTCAACCGTTCGCAGGAGTTCCTGGCAATGATGTCAGGAGTCAGAAACGTGTACACTTCACTGCAGTTGCTGACCAGTCAGAACGAACAGATACAAAAGGTACGCAATGGCTACACACTCGACAACTGCGGCGACATCATCATAGAAACGGCACCAGGCTGGACAATCCTCAACGAAGACACTCAGGAGAGCGAGATATCAAGAGCTTCGTTTATACAGTTCCCCATCATTTTCTTTGGAGCAGGAACAGAAGCAGAGCGCATACAGACACCTGTTACGGTAGATCAAATAGCACCTACCGTAGCACGCTGCATACGCATCAGGGCTCCTAATGCGTGCTCGTCGAAACCCCTATTCTAAAGAGGAATCATCAAATTATGGCCGATTTATGCTGTATTTTGGCAAAAAATCGCTAACTTTGCACGCAATTTTCATTTTAACGAAACAAAAACAACAACAAAATATGAACTTTAATAGTATTCTAAAGGCTCTGTTCGGTGACAAATCGTCACGCGACATGAAGAAGATTCAGCCTTTCGTAGAATTAGTAAAAGCTGCCTCACCAAAGATTGAGGCACTTGACAATGATGCGCTGCGTGCTCGTACGCAGGAGATCAGACAGCAGGTGCAGGCTGCAGCAAAGACACAGAAAGAAGAGATAGAAAAACTAAAAGCAACCATTGAGGATACTCCACTCGACGAGCGTGCCGACATCTTTGCCAAGATAGACAAGATAGAGAAAGAAGCTCTCGAAGAATACGAGAAGGCACTCAATGAGGTGATGCCCGAGGTATATGCCATCGTGAAGGAGACAGCACGCCGATTTGCGCAGAACGAGGAGACCATCGTCACTGCCAACGACTTCGACCGCGAACTGGCTGGCGACCCACGCAAGGACTTCATCACCATTGACGGCGACAAGGCGATATACCACAACCACTGGACAGCTGGAGGCAACGACCTGAAATGGGAGATGATACACTATGATGTACAGCTCTTCGGCGGCGTGGTGCTGCATCAGGGTAAGATTGCCGAGATGGCAACGGGTGAAGGTAAGACACTGGTGGCTACCCTACCCGTATTCCTGAATGCGCTAACCGGTAACGGCGTACACGTGGTAACGGTGAACGACTATCTGGCCAAGCGTGACTCGGAATGGATGGGACCGCTCTATATGTTCCATGGACTGAGTGTTGACTGTATTGACAAGCATCAGCCCAACTCCCCAGCCCGTCGTCAGGCTTATCAGGCTGACATCACCTTCGGCACCAACAATGAATTCGGTTTCGACTATTTGCGCGATAATATGGCTATCTCACCTGCCGACCTTGTGCAGCGTGCTCATAACTACGCTATCGTCGACGAGGTTGACTCGGTGTTGATTGACGATGCACGTACACCTCTGATTATCAGCGGTCCTGTACCCAAGGGCGAGGTGCAGATGTTCGAGGAATACCAGCCACTGGTAGAAAAGCTCTTCGGCGTACAAAAGCAACTGGCTACTCAGCTCCTGGCTGATGCCAAACAGAAGATTACCGAGGGTCAGAAGACCAACAACAAGGATATGATTGATGAGGGTTTCCTCTCTCTCTTCCGCTCTCACAAGTCGCTGCCCAAGAACAAGCCACTTATCAAATATCTCTCTGAAGAAGGTATCAAGGCTGGTATGCTGAAGACCGAGGAGAAATATATGGAGAACAACAACCGCAAGATGCCTGAGGCTGTTGAGCCCCTGTATTTCGTGGTTGACGAGAAGCTGAACTCTTGCGACCTCACTGATAAGGGTACCGCTTGGTTGGCAAAGCAGGTGAACGATGCTGAGCTCTTCGTGTTGCCTGATATTGCCGGACAGTTGTCTGCATTGGAGACCGAGACGGGTCTTACTGACGAAGAGCGTCTGAACAAGAAGGACGAGCTGATGAGCCACTATGCCGTACAGAGTGAACGCGTACATACCCTGCAGCAATTGCTCAAGGCCTATACGATGTTCAATAAGGATGATGAGTATGTGGTCATCGACGGCGAGGTAAAGATTGTAGATGAGCAGACAGGCCGTATCATGGAAGGCCGTCGCTGGAGCGATGGTCTGCATCAGGCCGTAGAAGCCAAGGAACACGTGAAGGTAGAGGCTGCTACTCAGACCTTTGCCACCATTACCTTGCAGAATTACTTCCGTATGTACCACAAGTTGGCTGGTATGACGGGTACGGCTTCTACTGAGGCTGGTGAGTTCTGGGATATCTACAAGCTGGACGTGGTAGAGATTCCTACCAACAAGCCTGTGGCTCGTAACGATATGGATGATCGCGTCTACAAGACCGCTCGTGAGAAATATCGTGCTGTCATCGAGGAGATTGTGAAGATGCGTAAGGCCGGCCGCCCCACCCTGATTGGTACCACCAGCGTGGAGATATCAGAGTTGCTGAGCCGTATGCTCGACATGTATGTTGACCCAGAGACGGGTAAGCGCGAGGGTATCCCCCATCAGGTACTGAACGCTAAGTTGCACCAGAAGGAGGCCGACATCGTGGCTTTGGCTGGTCAGCAAGACAGCAACGGTATGGGTGCTGTAACTATTGCTACCAACATGGCTGGTCGTGGTACCGATATCAAACTGTCACCAGAGGTAAAAGCTGCTGGTGGTCTGGCTATCATTGGTACAGAGCGTCATGAGAGTCGTCGTGTAGACCGTCAGTTACGTGGTCGTGCAGGACGTCAGGGTGACCCAGGTTCTTCTGTATTCTATGTATCATTGGAAGACAAACTGATGCGTCTGTTCGCTTCAGAGCGTATCGCATCTGTTATGGACCGTCTGGGCTTCAAGGAAGGCGAGATGATTGAGAGTCCGATGATTTCGAAGAGCATTGAGCGCGCTCAGAAGAAGGTCGAAGAGAACAACTTCGGTATCCGTAAGCGCCTGCTGGAATACGACGACGTGATGAACAAACAGCGTACCGTCATCTACGAGAAACGTCGTCACGCCCTGATGGGTGAGCGTATCGGAATGGATATCGCCAATACCATCTGGGATCGCGTGAGTACTATCATCGAGCGCAACGACTACGAAGGCTGCAAAGAGGAGTTCCTGCATCTCTTTGCTATGGAGGTTCCTTTCACTGAGCAGGAGTTTACGAATACCAAGCCAGAAGAATTGGCTGAAAAGGCCTTTCAGGCCGCACTTGCAAACTTCAACCGCAAGACAGAACACATCCGCGAGGTAGCATGGCCTGTGATTCAGCGCGTATTCGAGGAACAGGGACATATGTACGAGCGTATCATGGTACCCATCACTGACGGTCGCCGTGTCTACAATATCGCCTGCAACCTGAAAGAAGCCTACGACACAGAGTGTAAGGCAGTGGTCAAGGAGTTTGAGAAGCAGATGTTGCTTCATATCATTGACGACTCATGGAAGGAAAACCTGCGTGAACTCGATGAACTGCGCCACTCTGTACAGAACGCCAGTTACGAGCAGAAAGACCCACTCCTTATCTTTAAGTTGGAAAGTGCCAAGGTATGGGACAACATGATCAACGAGATGAACAACCGCACCATGTCGGTATTGAATCGCGGTCAGATACCAGAGATGCAGCAACAGGAGGTACGTGAGGCTGCACCAGAAGAGCATACCAACCGCCAGCAATATACGGAGAACAAGCAAAATGTCCAGGAAGAGCAACTCGTGGACAGAGGCCAGCAGGCAGCCGCTCAGCACGACACACGCGCACAGCAGCCTCGCACGCCTATCGTCAGAGACAAGATGCCAGGACGTAATGATCCCTGTCCATGTGGTAGCGGAAAGAAATTCAAGAACTGTCACGGCAAAGGACTGGTTTAATTGAGAGTTGAGAATTGAGAATTATGATTACAATCAGCAATCTTAAGAAGCAATTTGGTGAGACAATAGCCTGCGATATCCCTGCGTTTTCTATCAACGACGGGGATATCCTCGGCTTGGTAGGCAACAACGGTGCAGGCAAGACCACCCTCTTCCGCATGATACTTGATTTGCTTCAGCCCGATCATGGTACTGTAAGCATCAACGGTATCAATCCTGCATCATCAGAAGAATGGAAGAAATACGTCAGTGCCTATATTGACGAAGGCTTCCTGATTGACTATCTCACCCCTGAGGAATATTTCGACTTCTTAGGCAAGATTAGCGGACTGACAACGGATGTCATGTCGCAAAGGCTGCAAAAGTATGAACACTTTGCAGGTGGAGAGGTGTTTGGGCAGAAAAAACTGATCCGCAACCTGTCTGCTGGAAACAAACAGAAAGTAGGTATCATCTCGGCACTTATCAGGGAAACGGAGATTGTCATTCTGGATGAGCCTTTCAATTTCCTGGATCCCACAAGCCAGAACATCCTGAAAAAAACGCTCAAGCAATATGTCGAGGATACTAAGGCCACCATTATCATCAGCAGCCACAACCTGCAACACACTATGGACATATCCACACGCATAGCACTGCTGGAGAAAGGACATATTATTCGTGACCTATCTGATGTCAACTCTGAGGCCCAACATGAACTGGAAGACTATTTCAAAGACTAAGAACAAAGGATTTTGAATGTTTTTTTGAAAAAAAAGCAAAAAAGTTTTCATATCACGCTGAAAATAAGTACCTTTGCACTCTCAAAATAATAAGAACATAAAAGAATTAGGAGAAAATAGAGATGACCAAAGCTGAAATTGTCAAGACGATAGCTATGAAAACCGGCGTTAATGCCAAGGAAGTGTCGATTGTTGTAGAGTCGTTTATGGAGGAAATCCGCACCAGTCTCGCTAACAATAAAGAGAATGTCTACCTGCGTGGATTTGGCAGCTTCATCGTGAAGCATCGTGCACAGAAGACCGCCCGCAATATTTCCAAGAACACCACTCTGGTTATTGACGCACACGACCTCCCTGCTTTCAAGCCTTGCAAGAGTTTTATTGAACGCATGGAGAATAATTAATCATAGAAAGTGATTTTAAACTCAAATAACAAATAATATTTTTAACAACTATGCCAAACGGAAAGAAAAAGAAGGGTCACAAGATGGCTACTCACAAGCGTAAGAAGAGACTGCGCAAGAATCGTCATAAGAGCAAGTAAGCTCACATAGACGGAAAATGAAGAAATGAAAGGAGTGTACCGAACAATTTGATGTGTTTGGTGCGCCCTTTTCAGTTTCTTGTTGTAACAAATCAATTAAAATTCACACATGACAAGCGAAGTTATCATTGATGTACAACCCAAAGAGATTTCCATTGCACTCTTGGAGGACAAGAGTTTGGTGGAATATCAGAACGAGCCTCGCGAGGCTTCGTATGCTGTGGGTAACATTTATGTGGGCAAAGTAAGGAAACTGATGCCTGGACTCAACGCTTGCTTCGTTGATGTAGGTTCTGAGAAAGATGCCTTTCTACATTATCTTGACTTAGGACTTCAATTCAATTCTTTCGAGAAATACCTTAAACAGGTAACAAGTGACAGGAAGAAACTTTATCCCATACAGAAAGCCGTCATCCAACCTACCCTTCCCAAAGAAGGAAGCATCCAGAATTCGCTGAAGGTAGGACAGGAAATCATGGTGCAAGTAGTCAAAGAACCCATTAACACCAAAGGGCCGCGACTCACTTGCGACTTGAGTTTTGCTGGACGCTATATGGTTTTAATCCCATTTGGCGATAAAGTTTCTGTATCAAGTAAAATTAAACGTGGAGAAGAGCGTAGCCGACTGAAGCAGCTGGTACAGAGCATGAAGCCCAAGAACTTCGGCGTGATAGTACGTACTGTTGCGGAAGGCAAGAAAGCAGCCGAACTGGACCAGGAGTTGAAAGTACTCCTTAAGCGCTGGGATGATTGCATCACAAAGGTACAGAAGACGACAGAACGTCCACAGATGGTCTTTGAGGAACAGACCAGAGCCGTTGCACTGCTACGCGACTTGTTCAATCCCACGTATGACGGTATCCACGTCAACGATTCCGAAATCTATAATCAGATTCACGATTACGTCTCGCTGATAGCACCGGAAAAGGCCGACATTGTCAAACTCTACAAAGGCAATGTACCCATTTTCGACAACTTTGACGTAACTAAGCAGATTAAATCGGGATTCGGACGTACAGTCAACTACAAACGCGGAGCCTACCTCGTTATTGATCATACGGAGGCCATGCATGTTGTTGATGTCAACAGTGGTACACGTATCAAGAAAGAAAACGGCCAGGAAGCCAATGCGCTCGAAACGAACCTGGGAGCTGCCGACGAGTTGGCACGCCAGTTACGCCTCAGGGACATGGGCGGCATCATTGTCGTAGACTTTATCGACATGAACCTGGCCGAAGACCGCCAGTTACTCTATGAGCGGATGTGCGAGAACATGAAGAAAGACCGTGCTCGCCACAATATCCTGCCACTTTCGAAATTCGGACTGATGCAGATTACCCGTCAGCGTGTGCGTCCTGCTATGGACGTGGCTGTAGAAGAGAGCTGCCCCACCTGTCACGGCACAGGCAAGATCAAGTCCAGCATTCTGTTTACGGATCAGCTTGAAAGTAAGATTGACCGACTTGTCAACAAGATTGGCATCAAGCGTTTCACACTGCATGTCCATCCGTATGTTGCGGCCTTTATTAATCAGGGGGTATTCTCGCTGAAACGTCGCTGGCAATTGAAGTATGGACTTGGTGTCAAAATCATTCCCAACCAGAAGATGGCATTCCTGCAATATGAGTTCTATGACACGAATCGTCAGTTCATAGATATGCAGGAGGAAAACGAAGTAAGCAAGTGAACCCAAAAGAGCCCCCTCAGCACATCATGGTGTTGAGGGGGTTCTTTATGTTTTCAATATTGGTCTACTTCACTATAACCTTTCTTGTATCACCATTCTGATAGCGAACGATGTTCAGTCCTTTCCGCATCTGCTGCAACTGTCGGCCGTCAGTATTGTAAATACCCTTCATTTCTTGATTCATGGTATCATTATGACGGTTGACATCTTGAATACTGGTGGCTATCAGCGCATTTTTAAATGCCTCTAACTCATCTTCGCTGATAATAATCCATTGCTGAGCGGTAGCCGTGTTTTTGAAACTAAAGGCCGCAACCGAAGCCTGTCCATAGCCAAAGATGCTGGTGAAAGCAGAAGCCGACATAGCCTTGTTCTCGCCGTCGTTCCATGTAAACCAGTATCCATGAGTGGTGATGCTATTCTCTTCAGACCCAATAGTGACGTCCACTCTGTCGGGCATCAGCTGGAATCGCTCACTGGAAGAAATGGAAGAAGTGACCTTCTTGGTTTTCATGTAATTGCCCGATCGTGTCAGATATTGTCCTGTAGCAGCATTCTTGAACATATAACGACAGTTTTTGGCATCATATTCCATGTACCATGCTGCCGAGTCGTTGACAGTCTCTTCTTCAAGGATGTGTCTCCATACCGCATATCCTTTGGTACTCTGGAACAGCAATCCTGTTCCCAATCCACGATCAGTATGCTTATTCATCAGATAGTATTTCTTGGCGTCATCGAAATTATAGGTATAGCCGGAAATACCGTTGGGATCACTACTTGTGGGACAAAGTCCGTCGATAAACAATCCGTAGAGGATACACATACCGCCGATGTACTGTTCTTCCTTATGCTTGTCCTTATCGGAACCATTCACCAGCCAGTCGAAAGTGATTGAGGCATTGGGTGCCGTAGCAGTGACTCTGTTATCAATCGTTCCCCATCCATGAACGCCATCACCAGTGAAAGCCACCTTTTTGCTGTCACAGTTTTCCAGGAAGCGGAGCACCGTGTTAGCCTCGCGTCCCAGCCAAAGGCCGTGAGTGGTGTTCTCACGCGTATCTGCACAGTCAGACCAACGCCAGTGCGTACCTACGCCCACACCGTGACCCGTTTCGTGAAGCACGGTACCAATAGCCTGGTTGCCAGCGTTGGGCCCGATGCGCATCCAGCCGCCATACGAGCAGTCGGCCGTGGGAGTCTGAGCCCCATAATGACCTGACAGCGTAAAGCCTTTGATTCCCGTCCACTCATTGAAATAGTTGATAGTCTGCTGGATGGCATTGCGGCATCGGGCATTGGCAGCCTCGTCGGGTGCACCCTCGTCCCACGTTCCGCGACATGTTCCCTGTGGATGTGTGACGATTTTCACTTCATCGCCATAAGCCACAGTATAGGTCTTGTTCATCACGTATGGGCGCAGATAGTAAACGGTAGAGGGAGTCAGTCCTTTGATATGAAACAGATAGCCTTTCAGGTCGAAATACTTTGTCGACTTGTTGTCCAACACCGTAGGATTATGCTCTGTGCTCCAGCAAACACCACGCTCCAAGATATTTGAGCCCACCATCGTAGCTCGCATCAGTGCCTGGGTGGCACCTGTTGCCACATAGTGATGGGTGACGGTCACTTTGGGGGCAGTGCCAGTACCTGGTGTAGCATTAGCCAGACAGAATGCCAGCCGTGCTCTGTCAAGATCAGCGATCTGCTGTGCCAGTTCTTCAGAAGTGGCATCTGCGTTGGCTGCCAGTGCTTTGGCTTTGTCGAGCTCTGCCTTGAAATCGGTAGCTCCCTGCTTCGACTCGTCGTAGCTTTTTTCTGTCTCTGTGATTTTGTCTGTCAATGCCTTGTATTCTGCAATCGAAACACTCGCATTGTCAATAGCCGTCAGCAATGCCTTTCCTGCTGTCTGTATGTCTGCCTCGGAAGAGCTCATGGTAATGGCTTTTGCTTCAGTGATAGCCTGCTGAAGTGCTGATGCTGTAGCAGCCGACATCATATTGTTTTTCACACTATCGGCAATGGCAATGATACGATTCAGTTCTGCAACGACTTCCTCAGCAGTAATCTCGCCAATCTGATACAGACGGAAGTTATCTACTGCCAGCCAGTTGCCGGTAGCGTTTTGAGCCACGAATCCGATTTCCACCTCACCTATGATATTGGTGAATATCACAGAATAGTCGGCAGGGGTATAAACCGGTTCCTTCTGATCGCCCGCATAGATATAGGCACCTGTGTTTTTTCTCGTCGTATTCGCCTGCGACAGGTTCTGCGCAGCAACGGTCATTTTGTACTTTCCTATAGGCACATTCTTCAGCGTCTGTTTCACCATCGCATCGCCCACTGTGTTTCCCTGGCTCGTCCATTTCTCAATATAATAGCTACCAGATTTCTTCGTAAACGAACTATTACTTTGAGAACCCAAGTTCTCGCAAGTCCATCCGTTGGTACTATTCTCGAAACTGGGGTTTGTGATGAGGGATGTCTTGTCGACGGGATTCTCTTCACTCACGCCTTGAGCAAATCCGGCAATAGCCAATAGCATAAAAATACTGAAGGATAATAGTCTTTTCATAATTATAGTATTAAGTTTGACTGCAAAGATACTAAAGATTCCTATAATAACAAAACTTTTTTCCACAAAAGAGTACAATTACCAAAAAACTTTGTACCTTTGCATCAAACTAATACTAACTGCGCGTTATGATTTCGTTCAAGATATTATTCTGGCTCTGTCTGGCACTCGTAGTATATACTTACTTAGGCTACGGTGCCGTGCTGTATAGCATCCTGAAAATCAAGAAGCTGTTTGTAAGAAGAGAAGCCCAGCCTATCCTCCCCCTCGACCAGGAGCTGCTGCCAGAGGTGACACTGATGATCTGTGCCTTCAATGAGGCCGATGTCATTGAGGAGAAGATGAAAAACATCCGCGAGCTCAACTATCCTCAAGACAAGCTATGCGTGATGTGGGTGACCGACGGAAGTACTGACGACTCCAACAAGCTGTTGGCTTCCTATCCTGAGGTGAAACTGGTTTATTCGCCTGAACGCAAAGGCAAGGCAGTAGCCATGCAGCACGGTCTGCGTAAGAACAAGTCTGAATACGTCATCTTCACCGATGCCAATACGATGCTCAATGCTGATGCCATCCGTGAGATTGTGCGACAGTTTATGCGTCCAAACGTCAGTTGCGTATCTGGTGAGAAGCGCGTAAAACCACGCAAATCCGGTCAGGCGACTGCTGAAGGCGAAGGTCTCTATTGGAAGTACGAGAGCAAACTGAAGCAATGGGACAGTGACCTCTATTCGGCAATGGGTGCTGCCGGTGAACTCTTCGCAGTCAGGATGAGCCACTACCGAGAAGCCCCCGGCAATGCACTTCTCGACGATTTCATGATGTCGATGCTCATTCTGAAAGACGGTCACCGCATTGCCTACACCAAGAATGCTTATGCCACTGAATACGGTTCTGCCAACACAGAAGAGGAGTCGAAACGCAAACGGCGCATTGCCGCAGGCGGATTGCAAAGCATCTGGTGGCTGCGCAGCCTTATGAACCCCTTCGCTTATCCCAAAGTGGCCTTCCAGTTTATCTCACACCGCGTGCTTCGCTGGAGCGTCACTCCCCTTGCACTGTTTGCGCTCATACCGCTTAACATCCTACTGATCCTCTTCGACGGTCATTGGACTTATTACGTCATCGGAATCATACAATTACTGTTCTATGCAGCAGCACTGACAGGCCATCTGCTCAAGAAGATAGGACATCGCAACAAGTTGCTCTATGTGCCATGTTACTTCCTGTTCATGAACATCAATGTGTTTAAAGGAATCTCTTATCTGATGAGCCACAAGACCAGCGGCACATGGGAAAAAACAAAGCGAGGATAATAATTAATCCTTTTTTCTGTAAAAAAATTGGCTGTTTAGAAAAATAATTATTAACTTTGCACTCAAAATTGCAATATCTCTCGAACATGGGTTTAGAAGAAACTGAATTACTTCGGCAAAAATATTCCGAAATATGCCAAAAGCTTGAAACTACCAGCAAACAGTTGGAAGAGGCTAACAGCAAATTGAAGGAATATGAAGAGAAAGCAGCAAAGGCAGAGAAAGCCAGCAAAATGAAATCTCTGTTCCTTGCCAACATGTCGCATGAGATACGCACTCCCCTTAATGCTATCGAGGGTTTCTCAAGAGTGATGGTAGAGACGGACTCTCAGGAAGACCGTATGAACTATATGGAAATCATTGAGAGCAACAACAACCGCCTCTTAAGTCTGGTCAACGAGATTCTCGACCTTTCACGCGTGGAATCGGGTGAAATCATTGTCAAGAACGTACCCACCGACCTCAACTACATGATGAACAGCATCAAGCAGCTGTTCAAGTTCCGCTGTCCAGAAACCGTGAATCTCGTATTCAAGAAGCCATCGTCGCCTGTCACCATGAATACCGACGAGAACCGCCTCACCCAGGTATTCTCCAATCTGATATCCAATGCCCTGAAGCACACTTCAAAAGGCGAAATCACATACGGATATCAGCTGATCAGCGAAACAGACGAAATCCAGTTCTTCGTAAAAGACACAGGTACAGGTATTGACCCGCAATTCATAGACCATATCTTCGACACCTATGCCTCCAAGGATGCAGAACAGCAGCGCGGCTTCGGCTTGGGACTTGCCCTCTGTCGTATCATCGTTGAGAAGATGGGTGGCACCATTCAGGTGGAGTCGACGCTGGGCCAAGGCTCCCTGTTCACCTTCACCCTGCCCTTCAGCGGTTCCGTCAGCGGTATGGCCGTTACCAGCCGCTCCACCAATATGCGCACACTCCGTGTCAGCAGTCCTGTGGACCAGACAGCCCTCAAGACTGTTCTCGTGGTAGAAGACGAAGAGAGCAACTATGAATTAGTACGCATCGTGCTGCAAAAGCGTTACAACCTGTTGCGTGCACACAATGGCATAGAGGCTGTGATGATGAATGAGGAGGAGCATCCCGACCTGATCCTCATGGACGTCAGAATGCCCGAGATGGACGGCCTTGATGCCACCCGCATTATCAAAGAAGTCAACAGCAAGGTTCCCATCATCATACTTAGCGCATTTGCTTTCCCTGAAAACATTCGCAAAGCAAAAGCTGCAGGATGCGACGAGTTCATGGCCAAGCCCTTCAATGTAGAAGACCTTATTGAGAAGATAGAGCACTTTATAGGCATTTAACATCTGACAGGAATGGGGAAGCTGGCAGTTTACAAATACATCTCTTTGATGTTGCTCGTCATTACTACAATGACGGCAACATTTACGCTTTTCGGACTTTTCGGCGGCACCGTAGACCCTGCTACCGGCACAGCTATGGCTATGTTGGTCTACATCCTTCCGTTCCTTCTCGGACTCAACATCATATTGCTTTTCTACTGGGCCATACGCCGCAAATGGCACTGGATGGCCATACCTGCCGTCACCCTGCTTTGCAGCATCCATTACATCGGTTCTGTCTATCAGCCATCTTTCTTCCATCATGGCGAGACAAACCGTTCTGGCATCAAGGTCTCTACCTACAATGTGGCAAAGTTCAGCCGCGAGACATCTGGTTTCAAGTCGCAGGATATCCTTTCCGAAATGAAGAGACAGAACGTAGACATCCTCTGCATTCAGGAATATGAGGACATACGCGGCGACAAGCTGAATTCCACCAGCTACAAGACCTATTTCCCACACATGGCAACGGGCCGCAACGATATGGTCATCTATAGCCGCTACCCTATTGAACGCCACGACATCATCGACTTCGGCAAGACCAACAACAGTGCCATGTGGGCCGACATCAACGTCAACAGCCGTATTGTCAGGGTGTTCAACTGCCATCTGGAGACCACCGGCTTCAACCGTGTTCTCCACCAACTGGGCAAGGAACAGGCCTTAGGTCGCTCTATTGAAGACAATGCCCTGATCCGCACCTTCTACGGCAACTACACTCGCGGCATGGCCATCAGAGCCCGTCAGGCCGACATGGTGGCCGAACTGATCAAGGGCTCGCAATATCCCGTCATTGTCTGCGGCGACTTCAACGACGTACCCTATTCCTATGTCTACAAGACCATGTTGGGCAACCTCGTAGACGGTTTCCGCGAGGGCGGCGAAGGGATTATGTACACCTATTCAGGCAAGAAGCGGGTTCGCATTGACTACATCTTCCATGACGAGCAGTTCCAGAGTGAGTCCTATTATATCAAGGAGCTAACCTACTCTGACCACTATCCCGTATTCTCGAAGATAGCTTTCTAATCTCATACTATCTTGAACCTCACCCTGAAGGAATGTTCCTTCTCATCCCAGTTAGTACCTAACATTTCGAAGCGTCCTATCTGACTGGTTGACCTCACATGCTTTCCAATACACGGACACACATCATAGTCACCTATTCTTACCAACCGTATTGTTTCGCTGGCATCGTCGGGCAAACGGTCCAAAGTCACCCCCTCTGGCAGGTTGTCGCGTGTAACGAACTCAAACCTTACGGGCAAGTCCTCCGCTATCAGCTCGTTCATCCTCCGCTCTATCTCCTTCTCCTCCTGTCTCGACGGCTTATGCTCCAAGTGGAAGCTCATCTTGCTCTTTTTCCTTTCCACGTGAGCATTGTAGCTGCGGCCACAGCCAAACAGCCTTATCATCGTCTGGTTCAGCAGATGTTCTGCCGTATGCGCAGGCGGGAACTCCTCCTTGTTGTGATCATTCAGTACGAAATCCTCCATCGTATCTATCGTGTTATTGTACCTCACCAATGACATCCAACAGGTCTTGCTGTACGATGCCATTCGTTGCCACCACACTGTTGCCCTGCGTGAAATCATCCGAGCCCTGATAATCAGTCACCTTGCCGCCAGCCTCTTCCACCATCAGCGCACCTGCCATAAAGTCCCACTGGCCTATGTACTTCTCCACATAGCCGTCCAATCTTCCAGCAGCCACGTAGCAAAGCGCCATAGCAGCCGACCCGCACATTCTGATACTGCCCACGTTGCCATAGAGCCGGTCAATCAGATGCTTCACCACGGGCTTGTAAGCCTCACTGTTATAGGGCAGCTGCACGCAGAGCAGCGCATCGTCAATCCTGTTAGCAGTCACCTGCAACTTCACATTGACCCTTTCTCCCTTATCATTTCCCCTTTCCACAAAGGCACCCCCATCCTTCCAGGCATAGAAGCACTCATCCTGACAAATCTCATAGACCACGCCCAACAGGATTTCTTTCCCCCTCAGCAACGCAATACTCACTGCGTAGGGTGCATACTGATGGATGAAGTTCGTGGTGCCGTCGAGCGGGTCAACCACCCAAACGAGGTTTGAGGCTGGAGTTTTGAGGTTGGAGCTTTCATCCGTCTTTGTCGTACCCTCTTCGGTGATGAATCCCGCCTCTGGCAGTAGTTTTCTCAGAGCACACACTATCCGTTTCTCAGAACCCTTATCTACATACGACACATAGTCGTGAGTATGTTTGCGCTCCACACTCGCTAAGGAGAATTTCCTTCGTTCCTCCCTGATATACGTCCCCGCTTCTTTGGCTATCTCGCAGACAGCCCTTGTCATTTTCTCTAACATGTTGCAAAAGTACGAAAAAAAACCGACATTATAATAATTTCTGTCTGTTCATTTTGTTCGGATACTAAAAGAAACACTCAAAACATCGTTTTCTTGGGCAGAAAACGATGTTTTCTATGCTGGAAAACATTATTTTCTAACGCAAAAAACGGAGTATCCCCAAAAGGCGATTGTGGAAAAAGTGGATGATGGCGAGGAGCGAGAAGTAAGCGAGAAGTGACGAGGGCAAGCAAATTTTTCCCATTTTTTTTTGTTACTATAGAAATTCTTCGTATCTTTGCACAGAGACCTGAAAACGGTCTGAGATAAAGAAGTGCGAATGCCATGTTCGCCAAACCTAAAACCAAGAATTAGCTATGTTCATCATTGGGAACATTATCGGAAGTATCTTTTGGGGAGGTTTGATTGCCCTCCTCCTTACTGCAGCTGTATGGCTGCTATGCCAAGTCCTGGATCGTGCCAGATCCGTATGGACATACGCCGTGCTGCTCGTTTTTTTCCTCTTGGCAGGTGCACAATGTACCATGATGGTGGGTACGATGTATGCGAAGGGTTATCTCACCGATATTGGCGAGTATGCCAATATGCTTGTTTCCACTGGCGAGGATATGGCTGGCTCGGTAAGTGGCAATATCGACGACATCAGCAACATCTTGGACCAGATATCAGAGGAATATCCGATAGTTACACCTATTATTAATAAGATAGACATCAGCGATGCCCAGGAGTATATGGCCAAAGGGCATACGCTGGTGGATTTTATAACCGACGATATCCATGACGCCCTGAACTACTATATCCTTAGGCGCGTATTATGGACGTTAGGGTTTATGATAGTGGCAGCCATTGCGATTATCTGGCTCAACAAGCCTACTGACTACACATACGACATCAATAACTTAGATGAAATATATTAAACATTAAATATTTTTTATTATGGCTAAAGAGAATCATATTCTTGTCGGTCTTGGAGGTACCGGAGGTAAAGTCCTTAAAGCCTTCCGCAAACGCCTGTATCAGGAATTCAATGCAGAGCAGCGTGCACAACTGCCTATTGGCTTTTTGTATGTCGATTCCAGCATAGAGATGATGAAGCCAGACGATAAGACCTGGCAGGTATTAGGAGAGAATGCCCAGTTCTCTGAAAACGAGTTTGTCAATGTGAAGGGCATCGACATCAACGCCGTCTTGGCAAATCCCAGTAACTACCCGGGTCTGAAAGGCATCATCGGCGATGCTGAGGTGATGCGCAAGACATTGGGCGAGGTAGGAGCTGCCGCGGCACAGAAGCGTCGTGCCGGCCGCATCCTGTTCGGTTCCAATATCGACAAGTACAAGCAGGGCATCATGAAGCAGTTCTCGCGTGTCAATGCCATCAGTAAGGCTTCGAGAACCAACATCTATATTTTCACCGGCCTTGCTGGTGGAACAGGTTCTGGCTCTATCATCGATGTCATTGCCCAGACACGTATGATACCTCAGTTCCGCGACGAGCTGTCGCAAGACGGAAAGACGGGTACAGCCATTGTTGTCAATGCAATGGTTCCAGAGTTGGCTCCTCCGGGAACCTGCGATGCCGGCCGATATCATGCCAATGGCTATGCAGCCATCCAAGAGCTCAACGCATTGCTCACTGGCAATTTCAAGCCCTATGATGTCAGCGGACAGCACGAGCGTCTGGATCTGGATCTGGTAAAGAAGGTTGCCGACGGTCTGATTCTCTATAGTAATGTCAATGAGCATGGCTATACCGTAGAGTCCCTGCACGAGCTTCCTCAGATTCTGGCCGACTTCACCTACAGCCGCATCTTCCTTGAGAACAATGGCAATACCGAAGAGTTCCTGCGTGCCTACTCGTTCGAGAATATCAATGACTGGCGTGTGGAATATTATGAGAAAGCAAAGAATGGAGCTATCCAGCCCTATCGTACAAAGGCAGTGAGTAGCTTCGGCTTCAAGCGCGTCATCATTCCTGAAGAGGAAATCGTCGAGTACTTCAGCTTCTCGTTTGGACGCCAGTCGCTCCTCCAAATGCGCTACAACAACTGGAACGATGACCTTGGTTTCCGCGACACCCCAGCCAACAAGGACTACAGCTCTGAGGTGCTGAAGCCAGAGCTTCAGGAGAAGTGGCGTATCAGCGACAAGCACCTGATGCTGGAACTTCCCGTCCTCCCAAGCGACGAGAACAAGTTTGGTGCCTTTGCACCCTATTGGGCAGGCATCATCCCACGTTGGGCACAGGCTGCTGAAAAAGAGAACCAGCCATTGGCAAAACTGGAAGAACTGTGTCAGAAAGGCTACAACGAGCTCTTCCGTCAGTTGGGCGCAGTACAGTTCTACGAGGGCAAGACAGCCGCTCGCGAGCAACATGCCCAGGAGATATGCGACCGTATTGAGCGCTATATCTTCGACCAGTGGAAGATGGGCGACCTCTCACTCTATAATATGCTTCAGCTTATCGACTGTATCAACACCGAAGTGGGCAAGAAGCGCAAAAACATGGAGGCCTCTGTGCAGAAGAACCGTCAGCTCATCGACCAGCTCATCCAGCAGCGCGACCTCAACAAGAAAGCCTTTGCCGGCGTGCTGATCCAGGCTGTTGTCAAGGGTAAGTATCTGACCAAGCACAGCACCATCATGCAGCAAATCATGGTGAAGCAGTGCGAAGTACTGGGAGGCGAGTTTGCCCAGCAGCTGTTAGCCGCTCTCAGCGTGAAGCTCAATCTGCTTCGCAGCCGCATTGAGTCATTCGTGACAACCCTGAACGAGGCTATCGAGTTCAACGAGGCGATGATTGGAGCCCGTTGTCAGGACGAAGGCGGCATAGAGAATCTCCAGAACACCGTCATCCGTTTCTACGACCAGAAACGTGTGAAAGAGTTTACACAGCGCGTTATCACTGACCAGAAGCGTCAGAAGTCAATAGCCGATGAGGTGCGTCTGAAACTGGTTGACATCATAGGGTCAGAGCAGACTTTCCAACATGCCAACGCCGTTATCGACAAGGACACTATTGCTGACTTGATGGATACCGTAGTGCGTCAGAAGTCTGTGGCCATCCACGAAGACCTGCTGACAGAAGCCAGCGAGAAGCTTATCAACCGCAACATCCTGGAACAGCTCAGCGAGCGTTACAGCGACGGCGAAGAGCTGAAGAAGTTTGCCAAGAGTATCATCGAGGAAAGCGGCGTGTTCCTGGAGTTGAACTCTGCCGAATTGCAGCGCAGCATCGGAGGACAGAACCCCGTACCAGAGCAAGGTATGAACATCAACCGCAAGGTGGTACTGATCAACCTGCCGAAGGTTGAGGGCAATGAGACGGTACAGAAGTTTGCCACCAAGCTGAAGGATGCCCTTATCGGTGCCGTAACAGCTGGCACGCATGTATATGTCGATATGAACGGCACACGTCAGAACGAGCTGACAGTACAGAACATCACCTACTGCTTCCCCGTTCGTTGTCTCAAGAACCTGGCATTCTACAAGGAGCGTTACGACTTGTTGGTCAACGGCAACGAAAGCCGTCAGATGCGCGTCGTGCTCCACGGAGAGGGTACTGGCGAAGACTTCCCCAAGCTGGAGGTACAGGGCGAGCTCTTGGGCTCTCAGTTGCGTGAGATGTTCATGCCCTACGCTATTGCCGACTATGCCCTCGACCTGATCAAGTATGGTGACCTGGCCGACGGAACAGGCCGTAAGGCTTTCGGAACCGTTACCAAGGATCCTCTGCTTGGACTGGAGACCCTGAATGCTTTGGCAGACAAGTTCACTGGCATCGGCTACAGCCAGAAATTCACTGAGGACTTCGGCGAGCAGCTGAAGGATATGTACGAGGATGTGGCATCTACTACCTTGATGAACATTGAGTTGCGCAAGCAAACCATGATTCCTAAAGTACAGCAGCTCTTGGGACAGGTGGTTCTTCCTGAGTGTGGTGGCAACCAAGGTTCACCTGAGTTCCTTGAGTTCGTGGGATGGACGAGGAAGGCACTTGCCATTATCCAAGACCCCACCCCCATTAAGCGTAAGAATGCTCCTCAGCAGGACAACAACGTAGGTGGAATAGACTTTAGCAGTTTATTGAGTTAAAAAAGAAAACAGAAGCGTATAACAATTAGTTTATAACAACATGGCTAACAAAAATAATAAAGACATCAAACAATACAAGTGTATCAACTTTGGTGCTTGTGCCAAAGCCGACTCTAATGAAATCATCAAGATCGATGCCATAGAGACATTAGGCGGCATTCCAGAATGTCCTTGCTGTCACCAGCATACACTGGAGGAAGTTGTAGAAAAGGGATTCCCCACAAAGCTGGTAGGCATCATTGCCGCTGCCGTAGTTCTGGTAGCAGGTCTGGGTATTGGAGCCTACTTCCTTTTCAGCAAGCCAGCTACAGAACCTGTGACAGGAGGAGAAAAGGGAGGGAAAGAAAAAGTAGATACCGTTAAACCAAAACAGGAAACGCCCCCCCAGGAAATCCTTATTGAACAGCTGAGCATTGCCGAGGGCGATTTCACCTTGACCGAGGGTGAGAGCAAGCAGCTCACTGCAACGGCCATTCCTGAGAAGAACGACGAACAGCTCACCTGGTCATCAGGCAACGAGGCAGTGGCTACTGTCGATGCTAATGGCAATGTCACTGCCGTGAAGGAAGGTAGCGCAGCCATCACGATTGCTGCCAGCAAGTCGGCCGTCAACGCCAGTGTCAACGTAACGGTGAAGAAGAAGCAAACAACAGAAGGACCGAAATCTGAAATCGAGCGATACGGAAACTATGCCGGGTCTCGCAAGAACGGTCTGCCCGACGGTACAGGTAAGGTCACCTTCTTCCGTGCCTATCGCCTGAATGCGGAATACACTGCCCAGCCAGGCGAGTATATCCAGGGTATCTTCGAGAACGGTAAGCCCAGCTTTGTCACTTATTACCAGAAAGACGGTACTGTGACGAAAATCAAGCTGCATTAATGACAAGAAGAGGTATCATAGTATTATTGATGGTAGCCACATGCTGTATCAGCATGAGGGCTACCTCTTTTGATACCCAGCGATTAGAAAGGCTCGCTGGCTATCTTAACCTACAGAAGCTGGACACACTGCCTGTGGGGACTACAGATACCTATCATTACAGACAGCACCCACTGACCATTCATAAGAACCAATGGGACGAAATAGACCATATCGGCCTGAAACTCTTCCCTGAGTCCTTGCGACGGCTACAGCCCCTTCCCGTGTACGACTTCCTGGAGCGTTACCTGCTGGCACGCATGGCCACGCCAGACAAAACGGAGGATGCCCAGAGAATGCAATGGGAGAAGGTGAACTTCAATATTGGAAACACGAACACAGCCCTGACGCTCGACACAACGGCAGTATTCAGCAGCGAATACGTTGACCTGCATGTATATCGCGTCTCATGGACGGTAGAGGACAAGACTGTACTCCAACTCTCGTTCAACATGGACTACCAGTTGCTCACTGGCTGCGATGCCGTGGAGCTGGAGCATCGGTTCATTCGACATCTGAGCCGCTATCAGGCTCATCCCGCCTCTTCCGATGTTGCAGGAAACATACCTGCAGACGGTACGGAGTACACACGCTCTGACAGCTACTACATGAGCCCTATGGTACGCAACGACATCTATTACACCCGCAAGGCCAGTAATATGCCTTGGACGCTGGTTGAAGATGCCTCGCGTGCCACGAAGACCATCAACAACTGGATGATAGCCCCTGAGAGCAACAACGCACTGCCTCTGGTTATCACCATCGACAAGTACGGCTATGAAGTGGACAGCCTTCGCACCACCTATCGTGTATGGCAGCAGCTGTGCATGGAAGAGGGGTGCCTACCCTACTACGGTTTGAAGAGCAAGCAGAACGGATGGTATGAAGGCACGGTATTCATGGTCAACAAGAAAGGCGGCTATGTCCATCTGCTGAGCATCGACATTCCTGAAGGCATGATAAAAGAGAGCAGCACCTCTTTGGCAAAAGCCCGTATGTACGCCTATATACCTCTTTATAATGTCAGTGCACAGTTACTACACAACGTAGAATATGAATCCATAAAATAAGTAAAGACATGAAGAAATCACTCATCATTCTATTTGCAATGCTTTTCGGAATGGCTTCGTTTGCCCAGACCGTGGAAGAGCAGAAGAAAAAGATTGCTTCCATCAAGAAAAACAGCAATTACATTTATGCTGAAGTGACCACCACCGATCAGCAGCAGGCTATCGACCTGGCTACGGAGATGCTTCATAACAACGTGAACGAATGGGCCGCAAAAAAGAAAAAATTTGCCGGCTCATCGAAAATCATCACCAAGAACACCAACTACGACGTTGAGCAGATCACGATGCCCAGGGCAAATATGTTTCGTGCCTTCATGTATGTGAAGAAGTCGGACATCATCCCTGCCGACAACGTGGAGATAAGAGAGACCCCTGTAGAAGTGGCTGGTGCCAAGGTAGCCGCTGCTGCTCCACTCACCAACCACGATGTGGTGGTAGGCGAATTGCTCTCTGTCACCAACACCGGTCAGCTGGCTTCAAAGCTGAAGGAGCTGAAGGAGAGCGGAAAGGTAGCAGAATACGACAACCTGAAAGGCCTGAAGGACAAGAACCAGCAAGAATACATCATGGTGGTATTCAACAAGGAGGGCAACGTGGAAGCTGTCCTCAGTGAGGGTGAAAGCCGTAAAAACCTTGCCACAGGCAATGCCGACCAGCTGGCAAACTACAAGGGTCGCGGAGCCATTGGCGTAAAAGTGAATCAGTAATCAGAATAAAACACATAAGAGATGAAAAAGATTTTTATTTGCAGCCTGTTCATGATACTGACCGCTGTCAGCACTCATGCCATCAACGTAACGCTTACTACCGACGATGGATATGACAATGTTGCAATGGTTCAGAAACTACAGAACAACTTAGCTGCACTCCTCACGGAAATCAATGCAGCATACCAGCAGAAGCGAGACCTGAACTTAGGCCATCTGCCCCTGCACACACCAAAATTTGGCGAGGCCGACGTGAAAGACGAGCTGGCTACGCTGTGGGATATGACCCATTTCCAGTGCGATGATGAGGAAGTGGTAGACCGCCTCTGGCCTATGAAGGACGGTACCTTCTTCGTTCGCCAGATTCCCATGATTCTTGACCCCGATGGCGAGGTGGTCAGGGAAAGCACGTTCCAGGAAGTCGCTGTCACCTTCGACCGCAACGGCGACATCTCGGAATTCCGCTTCGCACTCGATGCCCAGGTCTCAGAAAGTATGGAGAAATGCGGCAATGTGGCCAACGTAGAGCGCAGAACGAAAATCCTGAGTTTCGTGGAGCGTTTCCGTACTGCCTACTGCCGTAAGGATATCAACTTCATGAACCAGATCTTCAGCGATGATGCCCTCATCGTTACCGGCACCGTGGTACAGACACGTCCCAACGACTTAGGACAGGCAAACACCAAGGTGGTCTATAACCGTCAGAACAAACAGCAATATCTTGCCAACCTGCGTCGCGCCTTTGCACGCAACAAGTACATTGAGGTAAAGTTTGAAGTGCTCGACGGCGAATGCGGTGTCACCCAGTCGCAAAACAACCCCAACGTCTATGGCGTACGTCTGCGTCAGGAATGGCGTTCCAGCAACTATAGCGACGACGGATACGTCTTCCTGCTCTGGGACTTCAGGGACGAAGACCATCCGGAAATCAAGGTACGTACCTGGCAGCCCACCTACGTAGGCCCGAAGAGCGGAGGCAATAAGCTGAAGCAGGAAGACATCTTTAGTATTGACGATGTAGAGGAGATGATACAATGAAAACTGTCAGCAAGATTCTTTCGGCCTGTCTGCTGTGTCTTTGCGCCCTGACAGCACACGCACAACAGATGATCACCATCTCGCAGAACAGCTCCCTGACCAGGAATGTCGCATCCCTCAATGGCAAGGCTGGTGTGGTCTTCGTTGCCAACAGCAACGATATGGTTATCACGACCAACCTCAACAAAGACCCACAGTCGCCCAAAGCCGTCAAAGTGGGTAATATGTACCACTATGAGATGGTGCTCGACATCACGGGCAGCAGCGCACGCTTCTTCACCGTCACTAAATACGGCACCACCAACAGCCAGAAGACGGGAAAGGTGATGCTCACAGCCAACAAGCAAATCTACTTCGACATCGACCAAGTAGAGAACGGCATTGACCTGAAGCTCGATCCCAACAGCAACATGGGATGGATCAACGGCAAGAAAGGCGAGGCACTGATTGTGTTCAACAGCAAAATCAAGCTCACCGTCAACTGCCCCAACCTGAAGCACACTATACGCTACGGACGAAGTGCTGCAGGCACTTACCTCGACTCTCTCGTGTTCGATGCCACGCAGTATGCCGAACTGGCACAGAAAGAAAGTACCCTTTCCGAGGAATTGGAAACAGCCAACAAACGACTTGCCAAAGAGGCCGAAACACTCGACAACGACACCTACGATGCACTCCAGGCTAAGATTCCTCAGCTCACAGAGGAACTCAACAGCGTTTCCAACCAACTGGCCAACATCCTGAAAATCGAGGTCTATGGCGACAAGACCAATAAGATGACCATCGACTACAATCAGGTGAAAGGCATGAGCCCCATGAGCCTGCTTACCTATAACATCGTGGTGCTCAACGAGACGAAAGTGGTGGTTGAAACACAATACGGCGAGTATCTCAGACAAGCCGACAACGAGTTCCAAGACCGCCGATATGCCAAAGCAGCTGAGTTCTTCCTGTTGGCTGCCAAGGAGAAAGGCATCAACGAACAGCAGCGCAGCATAGCACTTGACAAGGCAGCCTCTTCCCAGAAATACGACACCATACAGACATCGGCCGAGAAATACGTAGCGATGATCAATGAAATCGTCAGCGGAAAACGCGAGGTGAAGAAAGCACTGCTCCTCAAGGCATTCGATCAGGCTATCCTCGCCTACCGCTCGCTGGCAAACTCTACTGATGACGAGTATTTCAAGACACAGATGGAGAAACTCATCAGCGAGAGAGCCAAGGTTGGCATCGTTCTGGAAGGAAAGACACTCTATTCTGAACTCCATCAAGGCCTCGTCGAGGAAAGCAACCTCGGAGGCTGCAAGTTCTATGGAGTCAAGGGTACTGTCAGCGAAAGCATACGCACCAACGTCTATTGGAAAAATGACCATGAACTGGCGACATCAGCCACCGACGGCTCTTTCAAGTTCCAAGTACAGGCTGGCGAATACGACTTCATCGTAGTAGTGGGAGCACACAACGGGAAGATCAAGGCCAACAAGGTCATCCCCATGAAGGATCGTGGCGACTCAACTCTGAAAATCGTTTTCGGAAAGAAATAAAACCTCATTTTTATATCATTATTAACCCTATAATTTAAAAACAAGATGAAAAAATTATTTACCATTCTCCTTTGCACACTCGCAATGGGAATCATCATGCCTCAGCAGACATTTGCTCAAGACAAGAAAGAAAAGAAAGAGAAGAAAAAGAAGGACACCAAGCCATACGTATGGGAAATGCCAGAACTGACTGGCGACGAGGGCTTCGACAACTACCTGAAGACCTGCGACACCATCTATCACCGCATTCGCACCTACAGCGACAGCATCGTGTTCTACAAAGTGAAGAAAGGTATCGTCACCGACAAGAAGACCGGCGAGCAGAAGGAAGTCATGGGCGTGTTCGACGATGAAGGTAACTACCGCAGTTCAGGAAAAGCACTCCAGCAATATGCCGAATTGACGCTGCAAGGCACTAACCTGCTGGCTGACATCGCACTGATTTCTGTCAGCTCGGCAGCTGCCACCGCATCGTTGCCCGGACTTGGCATGAAAGCACTGTCCTACGGAAAATACATCAAGGCTGGCCCCAAGATTGCTCAGATGGGTACACAAGAAGTTGGCGAAATCGTCAACATGATCAAAGAGCAGTCAAAGGCCATCCGTGCATTGCGCAAGGGCTACAACGAAGAAGGTCAGCTAAAGGATGCCAGCATCGACCCCAGCAATATCGATGGTGTTGACCTTACCAAGGTGGAAACAGTCAACATCGAAGACCCTGACAAGCTGGCCGAGCAAATGGCTGCTGCTACTGAAGAGAACAAAGCCGTAGGAGAGGTCGAAGAGTTCTGATTCCACGTCCTTCCATATCAACATATAAAAAGTGTCCATTTCTTTTTTGAGAAATGGACATTTTTTAGTAACTTTGCACACTGTATGAACCAACAACGTCCCAAAATAGCCATCATTGACGCGAACACGCTTTCTTGCATCGGATTGAAGCAGCTGCTTCAGAATTTCATGCCCATTGCGGAAATTGAGGGGTTTGGAAGTATGACGGAGTTCCAGGCCAACCATCCTGAGCACTATATGCACTATTTCGTGGCAATGAACATCTTTCTGGAGAACAGGCAGTTCTTTGCAGAGCATCCGCGCCAGACCATCGTACTGACGATGTCGCTGAACGACAGCAGCCATCTGGGGGCATTCCATTCACTGTGCGTCAATGTGCCAGAGCATGAACTGGTGCGGTCGCTCCTGATCCTGAACCAAGAGGGGCATCACCACGGGCGCAACCTGCCACCAATGCCAAAAGCACTGACGCAGCGAGTCCTATCGAACCGCGAGATCGAGGTGATGGCACTGATTGTACAGGGCCATATCAACAAGGAGATAGCCGATAAGCTTAACATTGCGCTGGCCACCGTGGTCACCCATCGCAAGAACATCATGGAGAAGCTGGGGCTGAGAAGCGTGTCAGCTCTTACCATCTACGCTGTGACCCACGGCTACGTAGATATTAATAAGGTATAAGGGAAGCCTAATCCTTATAGAAGAAATAATACCAATAAGACTTCTGGAACGACTCGAAGATGTGGTAGTGACGCTCGCTATCCGTCTTGTATTCTGATTTCAGCTGCTGCAAAGCATTCCATTGTTCTTCAAGCAGCGAGTCGCGATATTCTATCTTCGGAGACTTGACCTGATGATGATAAAGGACGAGAGCCTCACGATAATGCTGGGGAAGGGGCAGCGAGTCGGTCACCTCGTAATATGCAGGTAGCATCTTGACGAAAGCATCCAGATTACGATCCACCAGATAGCCACATAGCCTATAGTCTGCCACAGCAGGCGTTGCAAGGGAATCTTTTTCCAACAGGTCGAAGAAACGCTCAACAGGCATTTCCGCGTGCGGTCTGGCTCCCAAAAACTTCCAGATGGAGTCTTCAGCGAGCATCAAGGGCTTCACTTCCATGGGAAGAAGCGACTGGGAGGTGCCTTTGACAGGATAAGAGAAGAGTCTGTCAGCTAAGACACCTTTTCTTGAAAGCGCATACGCACGAAGCATCGTCAGCCGTTCATTGCTTTCGAGCGACTCATCCCCCACCCTGATGGCTTCGTCAACATCATTGTTAACAAGGGCGACCTCGGCATGGGTGCTATAAAGATAAACGGCATTCGTGTTGCCCAACAATACAGCAAGTAGCATCATCACAATCATCTGAATCAGATTGAGCCACGTGCGCGTTGACATCACACCCACATATTGTCGTTGGTTATTGGCAAACGGCAACGCCTGACGAGCCAGCCACACACACGCACCCCAAAGAACCAGCATCAAGGGGAACAGCCATAGCCACGAAGATACGGACACCTCATGGTTTTCATCTACCTTCAGGTCGGAAAGGAATGCCAGGATGAGCAACGAGGGGAAATAGCTCAAGGCATAAGTGCGACGCGGCATCTTCACAAGATGTGCCACGAGGAACTGAACGGACATGAGTACCGGAATAGAGATGATGGTACCCACCGTCTTGTTATAATGGGTGACACCTTGGCTCAGCACATGCTGGGCTATGGTAAGTGTGTCGGCCTGCAACCCATAGAGCCACAGGAAAGAGAACAGTAAGAAAGAAATGGCACACACCACCTTTATGGTGATGGTGCCATCTTTATTGGAAAAAATCTGATTGTCCATCAATTCTTCTTAAGAACCACAGCCGAGCGGGCAGGAATATAGAGTTTCAGCCACTCTTTGTGGTCTTTTACATAAAGCGGGTCGAAATTAGTGAAATGAGTCACCGAATCGTCTGCGAAGCCAAAGCCACCAAAGTCCTTCGAGTCAGTGTTCAAAACAACGTCATAGCTGCCTGTAGGAACGAGGAAGCCATAGTCGGTGAACGACTGCGTGGGTGAGAAATTGAACACGAAGAGCAGGTCGCCACGCATGAATGCCAGTATCTGGTCGCCGTCGTTATGCCAAATCTCCACAACGGGCTTGTCCTGGAAGTTGCGTACCGACTTGATAACCTTCAGCATCTCACGGTCGAAGTCGCCCAGCCAGTGGTAGCACAGATCCTTGTTGTCAACCAAATTCCACTGACGGCGGGCATACTTATAGCTCCAGCCATTTCCTTCACGGGGGAAGTCAATCCATTCTGGATGACCGAACTCGTTGCCCATGAAGTTCAGATAACCGCCATTGATAGCAGCAGCGGTAACCAGTCGAATCATCTTGTGCAGGGCAATGCCGCGCTCAGCCACGCCGTTGATGTCTTTCTTGGCAAAGTGCCAGTACATATCAGCGTCAATGAGACGGAAGATGATGGTCTTGTCGCCTACCAGAGCTTGGTCGTGGCTCTCGCAATATGAGATAGTCTTCTCGTCAGGACGACGGTTCTTCACCTCCCAGAAAATGCTTGATGGCTTCCAGTTCTCGTCAGAGAGTTCCTTGATGGTCTTGATCCAATAGTCGGGAATATTCATCGCCATACGATAGTCGAAGCCAAAGCCGCCGTCCTCGAACTTAGCAGCCAAGCCAGGCATACCGCTCACTTCCTCGGCAATGGTGATGGCGTTGGGGTTCACCTCGTGAATCAGTTTGTTTGCCAGCGTCAGATAGCAGATGGCATTATCGTCCTCGTGACCGTTGAAATAGTCGCCGTAGCCGCAGAAGGCCTCACCCAATCCGTGACTGTAGTAGAGCATGGAGGTGACACCGTCGAAGCGGAATCCGTCGAACTGGAACTCCTCAAGCCAGTAACGGCAGTTGGAGAGCAGGAAGTGCATCACATCGTCCTTGCCATAGTCGAAGCAGAGCGAGTCCCAAGCGGGATGCTCGTGACGGTCGCCGGGATAGAAGAACTGATTGGGATCGCCAGCCAGGTTGCCCAAGCCCTCGACCTCGTTCTTCACCGCATGACTATGCACGATATCCATGATGACAGCCACACCGTTCTTGTGGGCCTCATCGATGAGTTGCTTCAACTCCTCTGGCGTACCAAAACGGCTTGATGGAGCGAAGAATGAAGAAACATGATAGCCGAACGAACCGTAATAGGGATGCTCCTGAATAGCCATCACCTGAATGCAGTTATAGCCATCCTTGATAACTCGCGGCAGCACGTTCTCACGGAACTCGTTATAGGTACCTACCTTCTCAGCATCCTGTCCCATACCCACATGGCACTCGTAGATGAGCAGCGGGTTCTTCTTGGGTTTGAAGTTCTGCTTCTTGAAGTCATATTTCTTGGCTGGGTTCCATACCTGAGCCGAGAATATCTTAGTCTCTTCGTCCTGAACCACACGTGTACACCAGGCAGGAATACGCTCACCCTCACCGCCGTTCCACTTCACCTTCATCTTGTAAAGTTGTCCGTGCTTCAGGTCGCGCTCACGCAGTTTCAGTTCCCAGTTGCCCGTTCCCTCAATGCGCTTGCACTTATACTTCTCGTCCTCCTGCCAGTTGTTGAAGTCGCCAATCAGGTAAATCTCCGTAGCATTGGGAGCCCACTCACGGAACACCCAGCCGCGCAGCTGCTTGTGCAATCCGAAATACAAATGTCCGGATGCAAAGTCCTTCAATGTCTTCTTGCCGTCATGCGTCAACTGATTCAGTTTCCACACAGCATGATCGTGACGGCCACGGATAGCTTCCTCGAAGGGTTCCAGCCATGAGTCATTCTGAACAAGGCCTATATGCTTAGGCTGCTCCACAGTTTTCTTTTCGGATTTTCTTGTCGTTGCCATAATGCTTGTTTTTTATGCTTTAATTTTAAAGATAGCTTTCTTGATTTCTGGTGCCATAGAGATACAGGGGGCATGACCATCCTGTGGGAAGAAGATGGCAAACATACCTGGCAAACAGTCAATGAAACTCTCTGCCATCAAGTCAGGATACTTTGTGATGTCCTTCTCTGCATTATACTCTACTTCAGGGAGTCGGCACAGAGGCGTATAGCCATAGGTCTCAGGACCGTCGATGGGAATCTGAATGTCTATCATCTTGACATGAGTCTCAAGCACAGCCTCATCAGGGGCCTTGCCTTTGGCAATAGCGATATTGACAAAGAGGTCTTTGTCCTTGATGGGATACTTACCAGCCTCCATCGTGTTCAGGTCGTTCTTTTTCAGAAACTCTACCACATCAGCAAACAGCGGATTTATTCCAACGTATTTGCTCAAATTGTCAAGTGTGTCGATAATCATAATGTATAGTTATAAAGTGGTTTATTTATCTGTTTTACGGTAGCCGTTATTATAGGTGCCTTGAGCCACGACAACTCCGTTACGGTCTTTCTCTACAAACGGGCCGTTACGTTTTCCGTTGTCATAGTTGCATTCAATGCGCTTGCCGTCCTTGTCTTCCTCGACAGCAGCTCCATGACGCATACCATTCTTATACTGAGCCTTGAATTTCGAACCGTCGGCCATGTGTCCTATGCATTCACCGTCCGGCTGTCCGTCCTTGAACTGTCCCTCAACGACATCACCGGCTTTCGTAGTGAGTTTCCCGTGACCGTTGGGCATATCGTTCTTCCACTGACCGGTATAGGAATTACCATTAGCCCATTGCACCGTGCCGTTGCCGTATCGGTCACCATTCAGGAACTGTCCGTTGTATCTGTCACCGTTGGCTAACTTCACGATACCATTGCCCGTACGCTGCCCGTTGGCATAGTCGCCCTCATAGATGTCACCATTCTGGAAACGATAGATGCCCTTGCCATGCTGAACGTCGTTCTGCCACTGGCCTACATAGACATCGCCGGTAGAGTATTTGAAGATGCCCTTGCCATTACGCTTATTGTCACGCCATTCACCGTCGTAGGTTGACCCGTCGGCCCAGTCGTGCTTCCCATGACCGCACTTCATATCATCTTTCCAGTCACCGTCATAATAAGCGCCGCTGGCATACACATACTTGCCCTTGCCGTTGCGCTTGTCCTCATGCCAGTTGCCCCTGTAGGTATCGCCGTTGAAATAGTACATCACGCCGTAGCCCTGCTGATAGTCCTTGAACCACAGCCCCACGTACTTATTGTTGTTCTGGAAATAATAGGTACCCTGACCATGCTGATGATCCTGTATCCATTGTCCCTCATACCGCTCACCATCCGTAAAAGTGTATATGCCGTGACCCTCACGCTTGCCCTTCACATACTCACCCTCGTACTGATTGCCGTTTTTCCATTTTGTCTTGCCTTTACCATGCGGCTTGCCTGCCACCATCTCACCGTTATAGTCACCGCCGTCTTTGGTGACACACGTCCCAAGGGTTATTTTCTGGGCATCAAGCGATGCTGGAATAGTAAGCAAGAAAAAAGATAGAATATATGTCGATATTTTCATTGTTTTCAAGTTTAGCACTCCAAAGGTACAAAAAAAACGCAAACCTGCAATATTTTTTACGCATTAAACCCAATTAATTAAGAAATATTTGTATCTTTGCGTCAAAATTTAGCAAAGCAAATGAAATTCATTGGTATTATTCCAGCGCGATATGCTTCGACGCGCTTCCCAGGAAAACCGCTCGCCATGCTGGGCGGCAAGCCTGTCATCCAGAGAGTTTACGAACAAGTCGTAAGCGTTTTAGGTGAAGCCTATGTAGCCACCGACGACGAACGCATCTTCAAAGCCGTAGAGAGTTTTGGCGGTCGTGCCGTCATGACTCGCAGTGACCATAAGAGTGGTACCGACCGTATTGAGGAAGCAGCCCAAAAACTACAGACTGATGCCGATGTGATTATCAATGTTCAAGGCGACGAGCCGTTCATCCAGAAGTCACAGTTAGAAACGGTAAAGCATCTCTTCGATGATCCCCAGACACAGATAGCAACACTTGGAAAGCCCTTCGAGTCAATGGAAGCTGTTGAGAATCCCAATTCTCCCAAGATTGTCTGCGATGTCAATGGCTATGCGATGTATTTCAGCCGCAGCGTCATACCATACGTCAGAGGCAAGGAGCAGTCGGAATGGCTTCAGCACTTCCCCTTCCTCAAGCACATCGGACTCTATGCCTACCGTCGCAACGTATTGGCGGAAATAACGAAGCTGCCCCAAAGTTCTCTGGAACTGGCCGAGAGTCTGGAGCAGCTGCGCTGGTTACAAAACGGCTATCGCATCAAAGTAGGCCTGACGGATGTTGAGACCGTAGGTATCGACACCCCAGAAGACCTTGATCGAGCCGAGCAGTTTATCCTTGCTGCATCTGTCTGAGAAGTTCTTGCTGACGCGGGCTCAAGTTTGTGGGCAGCGTCACCTGATAGGTAATAATCAAATCAGCACCATCCCTACCCTTTCCACGCAGCCTCACTTTCGTGCCAGGCTGCGTGCCTGGTTTCAGTTTCAGGCGCAGTTTGCCACCGTCGGGTACTGTCACGATGACATCACCACCCAACAATGCCGTGTACATATCTATATTCACACTGGCCTGAGTCTCACGAGGCTGATGACTGAAGCCGCCTGCCCTTCCGCGCATACCGCCTCCACCAAACAAATCCTCAAAGAATGAGCTGAAACCGCCGGCTCCTCCTCCACCAGTAAAGCCAGAGAAGTCAAAGCCCTCGAACGGCGAACCGCCACCAGCACCCTGCGAGAAGCCTCCAAAGCCACCGCCACCTCCAAAGGCATCGGCCTGCTTCCACTGCTCACCGTACTGGTCGTATTTCTTACGCTTTTCAGGGTCACCAATCACATCATAGGCCTCATTCAAAGCCTGGAACTTTGCCTTTGCCTTAGGGTCATCGGGATGCAAATCGGGATGAAACTGCTTGGCACGTTTCAGGTAGGCCTTCTTCACATCCTTCTGGGCTATGTTCTTGTCAACCCCCAAAATCTTATAATAATCAATGAATGCCATAATCTATACTCCTTTCTTTATTTCCATAAACAGCAAAATCTATGCCGAAAAGCGAAAAAGTTAAAAAAACATAGAAACGGGAAAATCTTTATTCCTCATCTTCCTCTCTTCACCTAAAAGTAGTAACTTTGCACGCAAATTTGCAAAAATGAAAATAATTATCGGCATCCTTATACTTGTATGTCTATTTTTTAACACATACGCACAATCACCAAAACACGAAGTAAGAGCCGTCTGGC
The DNA here is from genome assembly GCA_902785695.1 of uncultured Prevotellaceae bacterium. Classification (GTDB taxonomy): domain Bacteria; phylum Bacteroidota; class Bacteroidia; order Bacteroidales; family Bacteroidaceae; genus Prevotella. The sequence continues at coordinate 52,553 of CACZZQ010000016.1, forward strand.
TGACTACGATAGGAGGCATCGACTGGCCTCACTCATACCATGCAGAAGCCCAGAAAAGAGAACTGTCAGAAACACTCGACAAGCTCAAACAGGCAGGTATCAACACCATATTGATTCAGACACGTGTACGAGGCACCACCATTTACCCTTCAGCCATAGAACCTTGGGACGGCTGCATCACAGGCACACCAGGCAAGAGAGCCACCTACGACCCCCTGCAACTGTGCATTGACGAATGCCACAAGCGCGGCATGGAGTGTCATGCTTGGGTTGTAACAATACCCGTTGGAAAGTGGAACAAACTGGGATGCAAGCAGTTGCGACAGAAATTCCCCAAGCTTATCAAACGTATTGGCGAAGACGGATTTATGGATCCAGAGCAGGCACAGACAGGCGACTATATTGCATCTGTCTGCAAAGAGATTGTCAACAACTACGATGTCGATGGCATCCACCTCGACTACATCCGCTATCCTGAGACCTGGAAAATAAAAGTCAGTCGGTCGCAGGGCCGTGAGTATATCACCAGCATCGTCAGAAAAATCAACAAGGCGGTCAAAAGCAAGAAGCCCTGGGTCAAGCTATCATGCGCACCAATAGGCAAATACGATGACTTGCGTCGCTATCGTGCAGGAGGCTGGAACGCACGCACGACGGTATGCCAGGATGCTCAAGCCTGGCTACGCGAAGGACTCATGGACGCTCTCTTCCCCATGATGTACTTCCAAGGCAACAATTTCTTCCCCTTTGCCATCGACTGGAAGGAACAGAGCTACGGTCGCATCGTGGTACCAGGACTGGGTATCTACTTCCTGGATCCGCATGAGGGGAAATGGACGCTTGATCAAGTGAAGCGACAGATGAACGTCAGCCGTGACTTAGGATTAGGACACTGCTACTTCCGCTCCAAGTTCTTTACGGACAACGTCAAAGGCATCTACGACTTCGGCAGTCGTTTCGACGCAACGCCAGCACTACTGCCGCCCATGACGTGGGCCGGACAGCGCGCACCGTCAGAGCCAAAGTCGCTGAGACTCAGCGGGAACAAGCTTTCCTGGGATGCAGCCACCGACTTGAGCGATGCTCCCTACCTTCTTTATAATATCTATGCCAGCGAGGATTTCCCCGTTGACATCAACAAGGCAGAAAACCTGATGGCCATGCGCCTGACAACGACAAGTCTGCAAGTACCTGTCAACGACAAGAACTATGCTGTCACTGCCATGAACCGCTACGGCATGGAGAGCCAGCCAGCCCAACTGCTGCTCAACGCCGGCCCCAGCCATGCCGCTACCACTATCAGCAAGACCAACGGGCATTCCATTGCCCTGCCCGACAAGCAGCAGACGCTGGACGCAGACTTCGTGATCATCGAAAGACTGGATGGCAAAAAGATTGCCATCCGTCCCTACACCACTTCCCTCAATGTAGACAACCTGCCCGACGGCATCTACCAACTCCGCTCCTTGGGAAGGAAAGGGCGCAACCACCGCATCGGATTTTTCAGTATCAAACGATAAGAGATGCATTTTCATAAACAGCATATTCATGGTGTCATTTTTTGAAGCAATAATTTCAAAAAACGACACCATATTTCAAATAAAATAAGTACCTTTGCACGCGAAATGACTTTAACCCCAATATTTACATGAACAAAAAGAATCTTAAGAAGGTGCTCGTACTCGGTTCGGGCGCACTGAAAATCGGACAGGCAGGTGAGTTTGACTATTCTGGCTCACAGGCCCTGAAAGCCCTGCGTGAAGAGGGTATCAAGAGTGTGTTGGTCAATCCCAACATTGCCACCATCCAGACTTCGGAAGGTATTGCCGACCAAGTGTATTTCCAGCCGGTTAACGCGCATTTCGTGACGGAGATTATCAAGAAGGAGCGTCCCGACGGCATCCTCCTGGCCTTTGGCGGACAGACAGCCCTGAACTGTGGTACCGAACTCTATCTGAACGGCACGCTGAAAGAATATGGTGTCGAGGTATTAGGTACCAGCGTCGAGGCTATCATGGATACTGAAGACCGCGACCGCTTCGTGAAGAAGCTCGACGAGATCAGCCTGAAGACTCCCGTAAGCCACGCTGTAGAGAACATGGACGATGCCCTGAAGGCAGCCCATGAGATTGGCTTCCCCATCATGATTCGCTCGGCATACGCCCTGGGTGGACTCGGCTCTGGTATCTGTCCTGACGAGAAAGCCTTTAAGGAGTTGGCAGAATCAGCCTTCACCTTTGCACCTCAGATTCTGGTAGAAGAGAGCCTCAAGGGCTGGAAGGAGATTGAGTTCGAGTGCATCCGCGATGCCAACGACCGTTGCTTCACCGTGGCCTCGATGGAGAACTTCGACCCTCTGGGCATCCATACGGGTGAGTCTATCGTGGTAGCTCCCACTTGCTCGCTTACTGAAGAGCAGGTCAAGATGCTACAGGAAATCACCATCAAGTGCGTACGTCATCTGGGCATCGTGGGCGAGTGCAACATCCAGTTTGCCTTCAACGCCGAGACCAACGACTATCGTATCATCGAGATCAACGCCCGCTTAAGCCGTTCATCTGCTCTGGCTTCAAAAGCAACGGGCTATCCCCTTGCCTTTGTGGCTGCCAAGATTGCACTTGGCTATACCCTCGATCAGATTGGCGAGATGGGAACCACCTCTTCAGCATACGTCGCTCCCTCACTCGACTATATGATCTGTAAGATTCCTCGTTGGGACTTGACGAAGTTCGCTGGCGTTAGCCGTCAGATTGGTTCTTCAATGAAGTCTGTGGGCGAAATCATGTCTATCGGTCGCTCGTTCGAGGAGATGATCCAGAAGGGTCTGCGTATGATTGGCCAGGGTATGCACGGCTTCGTAGGCAACGACCATACGAAGTTCGAAAACCTCGATGATGAGTTGGCTAACCCCACCGACCTGCGTATCTTTGCTATCGCACAGGCACTGGAAGAGGGCTACACCATCGAGTGCATCGAGAAGCTCACGAAGATTGACGTGTGGTTCCTGGAGCGTCTGAAACACATCGTTGACCTGAAGCACGAATTGCAGGAATACAATAAGTTAGAAGAGCTCTCCGACAAACTGCTTTTAGAGGTGAAGCGTTGTGGATTCTCTGACTTCCAGATTGCCCGTTTCGTATTGAAGACCAAGTCAACCAACATGGAGAAGGAGAACCTCGAGGTGCGTAAGATTCGTAAGCAGCGTGGCATCGTGCCTTCTGTTAAGCGTATTCCTACCGTTGCCTCAGAGCATCCTGAGCTGACTAACTATCTCTACTTCACCTACACCCATGTGCCTGCTTTTGGTAATATGGAAGGCGAGAAATACGCTGTGGCTCACGATATCACCTATTATAATAATGAGAAATCGGTTGTTGTGCTTGGTTCTGGTGCTTATCGCATCGGTTCAAGCGTAGAGTTCGACTGGTGTTCTGTGAATGCCATCAATACGGCTCGCAAACTGGGTTACAAGTCTATCATGATCAACTACAACCCTGAGACCGTATCTACCGACTACGATATGTGCGACCGTCTGTATTTCGATGAGCTGTCACTGGAGCGTGTGCTCGATGTAATGGATCTCGAACAGCCCCGCGGCGTGATCGTCTCTGTGGGTGGTCAGATTCCTAACAACCTCGCCATGAAGCTCTATCGTCAGGGCGTGCCCGTTCTTGGTACATCACCTGTCAATATCGACCGTGCAGAGAACCGTGACAAGTTCTCGGCTATGCTCGATAAGCTCGGCATCGACCAGCCCGCTTGGCGTGCGCTGACCTCGTTCGACGATGTGAAAGAGTTTGTCGACAAGGTGGGCTATCCCGTCCTCGTGCGTCCTTCTTACGTACTCTCTGGTGCTGCCATGAACGTGTGTTACGATGATGAAGAACTGCATCGCTTCCTCAACATGGCTACCGAGGTATCAAAGGAGTTCCCTGTGGTTATTTCAAAGTTCATGACCGAGACCAAGGAGATTGAGTTCGATGCCGTTGCCGACAAGGGCGAGGTCATCGAATACGCCATCTCTGAGCACGTGGAATATGCCGGTGTACACTCTGGCGATGCCACGATGGTGTTCCCTGCCCAGCACATCTACTTCTCTACCATCCGTCAGATCAAGAAGATTGCCTATAAGATTGCAGCCGAGCTCAATATCAGCGGTCCGTTCAACATCCAGTTCCTGGCTAAGAACCGTGAGGTGAAGGTAATTGAGTGTAACCTCCGTGCCTCTCGTTCGTTCCCCTTCGTATCGAAGATTCTGAAGCGCAACTTCATCGAGACAGCCACCAAGATTATGCTCGACGCTCCCTATCAGCGTCCTGAGAAGAGTGAGTTCGACATCGACCGTATCGGCGTAAAAGCCTCTCAGTTCTCGTTTGCCCGTCTGCAGAATGCTGACCCCGTGCTGGGTGTTGATATGAGTTCTACGGGTGAGGTTGGCTGCTTGGGTGACGACCTCAACGAGGCTCTGCTCAACTCGCTCATCGCTACTGGCTACTCTATTCCTAAGGATGCCGTGCTGATTTCTTCTGGCGGTGCTAAGGGTAAGGTCTCTCTGCTTGAGCCTGCACAGCAGTTGGCAAAGAAGGGCTACACCATCTACGCCACTGCCGGTACTGCTAAGTTCTTCAACGACAACGGTGTGAAGGCCGTCAGCGTGGCCTGGCCTGACGAAGATTGCTCAATGGTCAATGGTCAATGTTCAATGAACGTGATGGATCTCATCTCACAGCACAAGGTTGGCTTGGTCATCAACGTACCCAAGAACCACACCTCTCGCGAGCTCACCAATGGTTACAAGATTCGTCGCGGTGCCATCGACCACAACATCCCTCTGATGACCAACGTCCGCTTGGCAAAGGCCTTCATCGAAGCCTTCACCGCCATGAGTCTTAACGACATCAAGATCAAGAGCTGGCAGGAATACAACAACTAATCAGTAAGGTCAAAATACTGGAACCCAAGAGAGGCTGTGTCATCATCAACGACACAGCCTCTCTTTTCTCGTTAGCGAAATTATCGAAGTTAACGAATTCAAGTTTCCCACCCTTCGTTTCCTACCACAGATTTAACAGATTTACTGCGAGCACTCGTGGGTCTTCGACCGCTCGGCATCCCGAAGGGTGACGCTTGCCACTGGAAGGACGCAAGA
>CACZZQ010000017.1 GCA_902785695.1 uncultured Prevotellaceae bacterium
CAGACGGGGTTCCAGCTTCTCTATCGTCACGCCCAACTGACCGTTGTATATCATGCGCGCCCGCTCGTAGAGGTTCTCATGGAACAGCGCAATCTGGTCAGGGGCAACGGGACAGGTCGCGTTATTCAGGCTTGAATCATGGAGCTGTCCCCTTGACTCTGGAAAGAGTTCCCCGCGACACACGATCTTCACCGACTGTCCGTCGGCTCCCACGAAGGCCATCAGCGTCTGCGGCATCTCGCCGGCTCCGCGTCGTACGGCATCAGCCTCGTCGGGTCCCGTCAGGTTGTTCACCTCCAGCAGCACCAGTCCGTTGTATGCTTTCGTTACGCGCTCCCCATTGCGGTTCTCCTGTTCCTGTGCAAAGCAGATGCGCGGCAGTTCGTTGGCACTGCCCGACAAACCAGCAATTTTTCCGTCAATATCTCTAATAGTATCGGCCAATTGCTGAAGGTCCATCGTGCGCAGTGTCTCCTTGTTTCGATAGTTTCTGATGATGGTTATACGTGTACTCATAATAGATATGTAATAGAATTGATTACAAAGTTACACATTTTTTTTGAATATACAAAGAAAAATAATACAAAAAATAGGTCAAGCCTTCATGTTAGCAGTTATCTCATTGATTATTAATATATTAACCCATGAAGGCTTGCTTTTTAAGCCTTCATGTAGCCTTCATATAGCCTTCATACTCAAATTAAGTCACTCAGCACAAGTAAGCGTGCCATTTACAATGCAGAAGTAAGCCACTTATGAAAAAAAGTAAGCCACTTATAAAAAAAAGTAAGCCACTTATAAAAAAAAGTAAGCCACTTATAAAAAAAAGTAAGCCACTTACAACGAATAAATGGCATCTATGACGTGACTGAAATTACATGAAGGCTATATGAAGGCTTAAAAGGCAAGCCTTCATATACTAATCGCCTAATATTCAAATGATTAGGTAAGTATATGAAGGCTTGACCTATTTTTCAACAAAAAATTTGTCAGAATCTCATAGGACCTCCGAAGCCACCGCCTCCACGGTTGCCTCCACCACGGTTACCACCACGGCCTCCACCGAAACCACCGCCCATTCCAGGCCCCATACCGCCCATACCACGCATCTGCTGACGGGCTGCCTTGGTGCCAAAGAGGTTCAAGCGATAGTTCACACGCAGCATCACGTAACTGGTGATGGCGTTGTACTCGATATCACTACGCGAGAAGGCACTGACCATACGTGTGAAGTTGGACTGCTGATGAAGCAGGTCGTAGAATTCCAAGCGCACTGAGAGAGGCTTGCCCTGCAGGAAGCTCTGAGCAATCTGAGCATTCCAAATCAGCTCATCGGTGTTGGCAGCAGCATCGGCAAAACCACGACGGCTAGCCATTCCCAAGTTTGTTGTGAACTGCGTGCCCCAAGGTGCATTGATGGTTGTATTGAAACCATAGTTAAAGCTCCATGTATTCAGGTTAGAATTAGTCTGAAGGGCATTCGAGTTATGGTTATAATCCACGCTACCGTTGAGCTCCACCTCAAACCAGTCGTTGCGGTAGCTAAAGCCTAAACGCTCACGCAGGGTTGTGGCTTTGGTAGTAGACTTTGTTGTAGTCAAACTGGTACCATCGTAGAAATAACCCACGTTGTTGCTGTAGTTCACGCCTGTCTCAGTGTTCACATTGAAGTAACCTAATGTATCAAGAGCTACGTTGTACATCACGCTACCTCCTGCGCTCCACTGTCCGTTGATATTCACAGGCTGTGACTTGGTTCCACCAGTTGCTGCTACATACTCCGTTCTCTGAGCAATGCTGTTGCTTGTAGTCGAGAAGTTCAGATTGGCATTGATGAACTGCGAGTGGCTCTCAATGAAATTGTTGAAACGCAGGTTAAGTCTTTGTGTGAACGAGGGCTTCAAGCCTGCATTACCAGTACGTTCGTTCAGGGGGTCTGTATTATCCTTAATCTCAAGCAGGTCGGTCATTGAAGGCTGACTGCTGTTGCCACGATACTCCAAACGCAGCTGACCGCGGTCACCAATTCGATAGCGCAGGTTGGCAGTAGGACTCCAGTTGATGACGGTACGGGTGGTGTCGATCTTGTTACCCAAATATTCCTGATGGAACTTCGACAACTGCGGCTTAATCTGTACACCAATGTTGAAATCAAATTTCTCACGGATAAAGCGCAGCATGATCTCAGCTGTATGTGTGTAATTCCTGTAATTCGAATAGCGTCCCAACGTATCATTCTCAAAATCCGTATAGTTTCTTCCACCCAGACGATCAAAGACAGCATCCCACTGACGATATTCCGGGAAGACATCAGTCATCGAAACACGGCGTGTAGGATCGTCAAGTCTCCAGAAGTCATAGGTATTACGGTCACTCTTTGTATAGCTGTACTGGAACTGATAGCTGAACTGCAAGAATGTAGCCTTGGCTATCGGCTCGCTATAGGTAGCCTGAAGACTATAGTCATAATTCTTCTGAGGTGTTACATTGTAGCGGTTTGTCTGAGTAGAGTCACCAGTAAGTGTCTTGTAAAGCCTGATAAGACTCTGCGAGAACTGTTCAGAGTCACCATCGCTATAGTTAGCTGTTGCTCTCAATGTAATATTTCTTCCCGTGTTGCTCAGTTTACGATTAACCTGCAGAGTCGTTCCTATACGTTTGGAGTCGCTGTAGTTCATGCCACCATTGGTACGTTTGTTCACCACAAGTGAGTCGCCCAGCATATTGTTAACCATATCCAAGATACTACGATTCGACACGTAGTCGTAGGGATCGGCAGTGAATGTACCCGACTCTGAGCGCGACTGCCCGTCGTTGGTGTTATAGCTCCATGTGGGGCGCATACTGATATTCCAAGCCGTATCGGGTGTCCATTCAACACGTCCCTGGGCACTCCAGCTGTTAGAACGAGAGAAGTTCTGGTTCTGCGACTCAGAGAAGCGACCTGCTGGGTTCATGAAGTTTTCAGAAGATGTGCGCGACCATGTATCACCGTCACGATGATTCCACGTTACAGAACCGTCGAGCAGGATAACGTCAGTCTTCTCATAGTTGAAGTTCACCATCGCCATCTTGGAAGCCTGCAAGCCACTGCGGCCTCCACCGCCGAAACGACCTCCGAAGCCACCGCCGCCAAAGCCCATATCATTAACATTGTTGGCATTGAGCATCGACATGATACGTGTATTATCCTTCATCACTGCACCAAATGCACGACCTGTATAACGATTTTCCGTTCCCACACCAGCATCCACGTTGGCAAACATACCACGGTTCATACCTGCCTTCAAGCCAAAGTCGAGCACGGTGGTCTCATTACCATCGTCAATACCTGTAATACGGCTCAGGTCGCTCTTCTCATCATAAGTTTTGATACGCTCCACGATACTGGTAGGCAGGTTTTTCATTGCCGTCTGCGTGTCGCCAGTCATAAACTCCTTACCGTCAACCTTAATCTTCTTCACCGTCTTACCATTGATAGTGATAGTACCGTCATCGCTGACCTGTGCACCAGGCAGACGCTTCACCAATTCCTCAACGACAGACCCCTCTGGAGTCTTATACGCGCCTGCGTTATATATTACGGTGTCACCCTTTGAATAGACACGGGCCATATTCTTCACCACCTCAGCACCTTTCAGCATCACGGCATCCACCTTCAGCGACATTGTCCCAAGATCTGCGGGCTTACCCTCCATTGTGAGGTTTTTATACGTTGTCTTGTATCCCACATACGTCACACGGACAATATACTTACCATCCGCAGGGGCTGTTAGCGAGAACTGTCCGTTCATGTTAGTCACTGCATGAGACACCGAGGTACTGTCGGCTTTCAACAACGATACAGTAGCCTGAATGACACCCTCGTTGGCTTCATCAACCACTTTACCCGAAATTGTTCGCTGTGCTTGCATTGAAAAGGCCGAAAGAACGACGGCCATCAGAAGTAAAATACGCTTCATATTTTGTTTTTTTATGATTTCAACTGATAGTATGACGCGGTGACGAAATAAAAGTTTAATATACACTATTATTTTTTTATATCACCGATTCTTTAATTTCTTTAACGTATCAGTTCTTTCCTAACTTAGGAAAAAATAGTAACTTTGCACATTCAAAATCATACTATATGGCCGAACAAAATACATCCCGACGCAGACAACCCCGACAGCAGCAGCCTGTTGACAACACATACGCCCACCTTCAGCCACAGGCATTGGAAGTGGAGCGGGCCGTGATAGGCGCACTACTGATTGACAAGGATGCCTATTCCATTGTCTGCGAGATTCTGAAGCCGGAAAGCTTCTATGAGCCTCGCAATAAAATCATCTACGAGGCCATCCAACAGTTGTCGATGAACGAGCAACCCGTTGATGTGCTTACGGTTGTTGACCAACTGTCGAAGAGCGGACAACTGGAAGAAGTAGGAGGTCCTGCTTATATTGCCGACATATCGTCGCATGTCGTTTCATCGGCACATATCGACTATCACTCTCGCATCGTGGCTCAGAAATACCTGGCCAGACAGCTCATACAGTTTGCCAGTGATGTAGAGACCAAGGCATTCGACGAGACCATCAACATAGACGAACTGATGCAGCACGCAGAAGGCGCACTGTTTGAGATTTCCCAGAAGAACCTGAAAAAGGACTACACGCAAATTGACCCCGTGGTAGCCCAAGCCGTAAAGGTGATTCAGGAAGCGGCAAAGAACAAAGACGGATTGACGGGTATCTCCAGCGGCTATCATGGATTGGATGACAAGACGAGTGGCTGGCAGCCTTCTGATCTTGTTATCATCGCCGGTCGCCCTGCCATGGGTAAGACAGCCTTCGCATTGTCGATGGCCAAGAACATCGCTGCCGACAACCAAGTGCCAATGGCGTTTTTCTCGCTTGAAATGTCAAACCAGCAGTTGGTCAACCGTTTGATTTCCAACGCTTGTGAGATTGACAGTAAAAAGATTCTCAACGGACAATTGCAGCCAGACGAATGGGACAGGTTGGACAAGAGAATCAACAACCTGTTAGGTGCACCGTTATACGTAGATGACACTCCGGGTCTTTCCGTATTTGAATTGCGTACAAAGGCACGCCGACTGGTACGCGAGCATGGTGTCAAGATAATCATGATTGACTACCTGCAGCTGATGAATGCCAACGGTATGCGATTCTCAAGCCGTCAGGAAGAGGTGTCTACCATCAGCCGCTCGCTGAAGGGACTCGCTAAAGAGCTCGACATTCCCATCCTGGCTCTATCGCAATTGAATCGTGGTGTAGAGAATCGAGAAGGTTTGGAAGGCAAACGCCCGCAGTTGAGCGACCTGCGTGAGTCGGGTGCCATAGAACAGGATGCCGATATGGTGCTCTTCGTACACCGTCCAGAGTATTACCGCATCTTCCAGGATGACAAAGGACGCGACCTGCACGGTATGGCAGAAATCATTATTGCAAAGCATCGTAAGGGTGCCACTGGCGATGTGTTGTTGACTTTCCGAGGTGAATACACGCGATTTGAGAACCCTGAGGACGGACGACTGGATGCACATCAGCCGCAGAATGGTGGAGAAATCATCAGTTCAAAGGTGAATGGCGACAGTCAGATGAACGGTTCAATGCCTGACGATTACGACCCATTCGGCAGTGGAATGCCCATTCCACCACCATCGAACGGCCCCATGCCTTTCTAATTACACCTCTGCTTTGACAAAATATTGCATTTTGATAGAGTTATTCGAAAATAATATTGTAACTTTGCACACGAAAAAAACTGTTTAGATTGTTTTGATAGAGAAGCATCTTGTATTAGAAGATATTGACCCCGTCATGTTTATGGGGGTGGGGAACGTGCATTTACAGATGTTACGTGCACTATATCCCAAACTGCGCATCATAGCCCGTGATAATGTGATTCGTATTATGGGCGATGAAGAGCAAATGGCTGCGTTTGAAGAGAGTACTGAGAAGATGCGCCTACACGTCTTGAAGTTCAATTATATCACTGAAGAAGACATCCTTGACATCGTAAAAGGTAAGCGCACGCATACAGAAGTACCAGATGATGTAGTGGTCTATTCCATCTCCGGCCGGCCAATCAAAGCACGCAGTGAGAACCAGCAACGACTCATCGATGCCTATCAGCAGAACGATATGGTGTTTGCTGTAGGGCCTGCAGGAACAGGAAAGACTTACCTGTCTATTGCATTGGCAGTCAAAGCATTAAAAGAGAAAACGGCAAAGAAGATTATTCTTAGTCGTCCTGCTGTTGAGGCGGGTGAGAAGCTTGGATTCCTGCCTGGCGACATGAAGGACAAGATAGATCCATACCTACAGCCGCTCTACGATGCACTGGAAGACATGATACCACAGGTAAAACTGCAGGACATGATGGAAAAGCACATCATACAGATAGCACCGCTGGCCTTTATGCGAGGTCGCACACTAAGCGACGCGGTGGTCATCTTAGACGAAGCACAGAACACCACCCCAGCCCAGATACGTATGTTCCTGACCCGTATGGGATGGAACACCAAGATGATTATCACGGGCGACATGACGCAGATTGACCTGCCCAGATCTCAGAAAAGCGGACTCATAGAGGCCCTGCATATATTAAATAATGTGGAGGGCATCGGTGTGGTAAATCTGAACGGGAAGGATATCGTGCGCCATAAACTGGTGACCCGCATCGTCAATGCATACGAAAGTTACGACAAAGAATATAACAACAACAATGAAAGCATTAACAAAGACTGACTTCAACTTCGAAGGACAGAAGAGCGTTTATCACGGAAAAGTCCGTGACGTGTACAACATCAACGATGACCTGATGGTGATGGTAGCCACCGACCGCATCTCAGCTTTCGACGTGGTATTGCCAAAGGGAATCCCCTTCAAGGGACAGGTTCTGAACCAGATTGCAGCCCAGTTCCTGGATGCTACAACCGACATCTGCCCTAACTGGAAACTGGCTACCCCAGACCCAATGGTAACCGTAGGTCTGAAGTGCGAGGGTTTCCGCGTAGAGATGATTATCCGCTCTATCCTCACCGGTTCTGCTTGGCGTGAGTATAAGAACGGTTGTCGCGAACTCTGTGGTGTTAAGCTGCCCGATGGCATGAAGGAGAACGAGCGTTTCCCAGAGCCCATCATCACGCCTACGACAAAGGCTGACGAGGGTCATGACATGAACATCTCAAAGGAAGAGATCATTGCTCAGGGCATTGTTTCTGCTGAGGACTATGCCATCATGGAAGACTACACCCGCAAGATTTTTGCCCGTGGACAGGAGATTGCCGCAAAGCGTGGCCTGATTCTCGTTGACACGAAGTATGAATTTGGCAAACGCGATGGTAAGGTGTACCTCATCGATGAGATTCACACCCCCGACTCAAGCCGCTATTTCTATGCTGAGGGCTACGAAGAGAAGTTGGCAAAGGGCGAGCCTCAGAAACAGCTTTCAAAGGAGTTCGTACGTCAGTGGCTCATTGAGCACAACTTCATGAACGAGCCAGGACAGACGATGCCTGAGATTACGGACGAGTATGCTGAAAGCGTTTCAGAGCGCTACATCGAGCTCTACGAGCACATCACTGGTACCAAGTTCGACAAGGCTACTGAGACTGGCGACATCGCAGCACGTATCGAAAAAAATGTTTCAGACTATCTGAAAACCAGATAAATGTACAAACAGGAAGAGATAAAACCCTATCACGAGGGTGAGAAAGCGCAGCAGGTGGAGCAGATGTTTGATAACATCGCTCCCACTTACGACACGCTGAACCACCGTCTCTCGTGGGATATCGACAAGGGATGGCGAAAGAAGGCCATCAGGCAACTAACGCCCCACAAGCCCCAGACGATGCTCGACATCGCTACGGGGACGGGCGACTTTGCCATTCTGTCGGCTCAGATGCTACGGCCCAAGAAATTAATAGGTGCCGACATCAGCGAGGGAATGATGGAGATAGGCCGGAGGAAAGTGAAACAGTTAGGACTGCAAGACACCATCTCCTTTGCCAAAGAAGACTGTCTGAATCTGAGCTACGCTGACAATACCTTCGATGCCATCACAGCAGCATTCGGCATCCGCAACTTTGCCAACCTGGACAAGGGACTGAGCGAGATGTGTCGCGTGCTGAAGCCTGGCGGACATCTTAGCATCGTGGAACTCACCACGCCTGTCAGTTTCCCCATGAAACAACTCTTCCATATCTACTCTCATACAGTGCTGCCTGTCTACGGACGTATGATATCCAAAGACACCAGCGCTTATTCGTATCTGACAAAGACCATTGAGGCCTTCCCTCAAGGTGAGATGATGCAAGAGATACTGCATCAGGCAGGCTTCAAAGAGGCTACTTTCAAACGGCTTACTTTTGGTATCTGCACAATGTATTTCGCAACAAAATAATCGACTGTTATGGACAAGTACGGACTTATTGGCTTCCCACTGGGGCATTCGTTCTCTATCAACTACTTCAACCAGAAGTTTGCAGATGAGGGAATCAATGCCAAGTACATGAACTTTGAGATTCCATCTATTGAGGCACTCGCAGAAGTGCTCGACTCAAATCCAGAACTGAAGGGTCTTAACGTAACGATTCCCTACAAACAAAAAGTCATGGAGTTTCTGGATCAGATTAGTCCTGAAGCCCGTGCCATCGGTGCTGTCAACGTCATCAAGGTGACCCATAAAGGAAAGGAAATCATACTAAAAGGATTCAACTCTGATGTCATCGGCTTCACGCAAAGTATTGAACCCATGCTGGAACCATATCATAAGAAAGCACTGATATTGGGAACAGGAGGCGCATCAAAGGCTATTGACTACGGATTGAAGGCCTTGGGACTTGAGACGGTGTTCGTAAGTAGATATCGTCGTCCGGAAACCATCTGTTATGACGACATCACACCAGAAGCGGTGGAAGAATACAACGTCATTGTAAACTGCACTCCACTTGGTATGTTCCCCAAGACAGAAGAATGTCCACAGCTTCCCTATGAGGCAATGGATGAAAAAAACATACTCTATGACCTTATTTACAACCCCGATGAAACAATGTTCATGAAAAAGGGAGCCAGGTATGGTGCCAATGTGAAGAACGGATTGGAGATGTTGTTGCTGCAGGCATTCGCATCGTGGGAGTTCTGGAACGGAAAAGAGTAACAAACAAATGGAAACAAGTTGGACAATCTTTGAGATGTATATAGCCATCTTTGGCCTGATTGTTACAGTTGGAATACTGGGCGACAAGAAAGGCAAGGGGACTACACAGCAACTGCTGGACAATACGCGTGCCAGGTTAAAAAGCTGTGCCAGCCGTTTCAACCAGCAGGTAAAGCTTCTCCAAAAGGAATACAAAGGAGAAAAGAATCATAGCAGAAGCATTCTGAAAAAATACGAAGCGAAATACATCATTACAAAGTCGGACTACAATCGTGAAGCCGATACTGTTATCAGGGAATGGAGCTCTGCAAAAAAAGACAACCAATGGTGGAAACGCTACTGGGTGGTTGTCATGGTAACAGGCATCATCTGTCTTTTAGGAGCGTGCACAGAGTCTATTGTCAGGCTGGGAGAGAAGGATGAACAGACACAGGTTCCCATAGAGCAAACACTAAAGGCACACGAGGAAAGAGTATGGGATGCCAAATCAATACCTATGCCCCACCTTACAGATGGCCGCCGCTATGTATCAAACCCAGACGGAATCATATCGGAAGAGACCGTAAGACGTCTGGATGCCCAACTTATGAAGATGGACGACTCGCTGGGTATTGAATCCGTACTGGCTATTGTCAGTCGTGTAGAAAATGGAGATGTATTCCGCTTTGCACAAGACATCTTTGACATATATAAAGTAGGTAAAAACGACCGGGGACTGGTCATGGTGCTGGCTTACGATGACCATAAGTTCCGTTCCCATACAGGTCGTTCACTGGAGGCCGATTTGACTGATGCCGAGGTCTTCAGATTCCAGGAACGCTATCTGATTCCGAGTATGAAGGCAGAAATGCCAGACAGCGGACTGATATATTTCACAGAAGCTATCTATAACCTTCTGCAAGGTAAGGAACTGCCAGTGATGACAGGATTAGACAGTGCTAATAGTGATGATGATGCCGACGATGTGCTGCCAGCCCTCTACTTTTTCCTATTTGCTGCATGGTTAGGTATATATCTGTTTGCTTCCCATCGTCACGGCTGGAACATGAAGACTTATTACAGCGGTATGCTTGCAAAAAACCCGTTTGTGAACAATGGTTCAGCACTCGCTGCTGGCTACGTAGCAGGAAGTATCCTAAGTGGAGGTGGCAGAAGCGGAGGCTACGGTGGAGGCGGCTTTGGAGGCGGTGGCTTCGGAGGAGGTTTCAGTGGAGGAAGCAGCGGTGGCGGTGGTGCCACATCAAGTTGGTAATACAAAGAAACATCAAATAAACAACTAATAAAGGTAAGTATTATGAAAAAAAGTTATCTGATTCTTATTGGAATTGCCGTTGTTGTAATCCTCATCATCGGCTGGGTAAAGAGCACATACAACGGTATGGTTACCGTGGAAGAAGAAGCCACGACAGCATTGGCTAACGTGCAGTCGGCCTACCAGCGTCGCGCTGACCTGATTCCTAACCTCGTAGAAGTCGTTAAAGGTTATGCTGCTCATGAGAAAGAGACCTTAGAGGGTGTCATTAACGCACGTGCCAAAGCTACAAGTATGTCGTTGAACGCTGACAACATTGAGGAATACCAGAAGGCTCAGGGTGAGTTGAGCAGTGCTTTGGGACGACTCATTGCTATTGGAGAAGCCTATCCCGACTTGAAAGCCAACGAGAACTTCCGCGAATTGCAGGTACAACTGGAAGGTACAGAGAACCGTATCAACGAGGAGCGCAACAAAGCTAACAAGGCCATTCAAGACTACAACATCAAGATTCGTCGTTTCCCCAGCAATCTGCTCGCTGGCCTGTTTGGATTCGAGAAGATGAACAAGTTTGAGGCTGAAGCCGGTGCAGAGAAGGCTCCAAAAGTATCTTTCTGATTGAAAGGAAAAAATAGACAATTAAGGATTTGAAATGATTGACAACCGCTATATGATGCGTGGCGTTAGTGCCGCAAAGGAAGATGTCCACGCAGCTATCAAGAACATAGACAAAGGGCTTTATCCACAGGCATTCTGTAAGATTATCCCAGACATTCTTGGAGGTGATTCTGATTATTGCAACATCATGCATGCCGACGGTGCTGGTACGAAGTCAAGTCTCGCCTATATGTATTGGAAAGAGACAGGCGACCTCTCTGTTTGGAAGGGTATTGCTCAGGATGCTATCGTGATGAATACCGACGACCTGCTCTGTGTAGGTGCTGTAGATAATATCTTGGTATCAAGCACCATCGGCCGTAATAAGATGCTGGTACCAGGCGAGGTCATCTCAGCTATCATTAATGGCACAGACGAATTGTTGGCAGAGCTCCGTGAGATGGGTATCGGCATCTATCCTACTGGTGGCGAGACAGCAGACGTAGGCGACCTTGTTCGTACGATTATCGTTGACTCTACTGTTACCTGTCGCATGAAGCGCAGCGATGTGATTAACAATGCTAACATTCGTCCTGGTGATGTCATCGTAGGACTCTCGTCCACAGGTCAGGCAACTTATGAGAAGCGCTACAACGGTGGAATGGGAAGTAATGGTTTGACTTCAGCTCGTCATGACGTATTCGCAAAGTACTTGGCAGAGAAATATCCTGAGAGTTTTGACCACGCAGTGCCCAATGATTTGGTTTACAGCGGTAAGTATCAACTGACAGATGCTGTTGAAGGTTCACCCGTCGATGCCGGACAGTTGGTGCTCTCGCCTACCCGTACCTATGCACCTGTTATCAAACGCTTGCTTGATGAGATGCGGCCTGAGATTCATGGTATGGTACATTGTACTGGTGGTGCTCAAACAAAGGTTTTGCATTTCGTCAACGAGAACTGCAAGGTCATTAAGGACAATATGTTCCCTGTTCCCCCACTCTTCCGTGCTATCCACGAGTGCTCTGGCACTGATTGGAAGGAGATGTATCAGGTATTCAATATGGGACATCGTATGGAAATCTACGTACGTCCTGAGATGGCAGAGAAGGTCATTGCGTTGTCAAAGTCATTCAATATCGATGCACAGGTTATTGGACACATTGAGGAAGGTCCACGTTCTCTGACCATCAAGAGCGAATTCGGTACATTTGAGTATTAACACTGGTACCGCCTCATCTGTAATTTTTATGAACAAACAAACAAGCTACAATATTTATTATAAGGTAACATCGGAGACTTTTCCGATGTTACCTTCTTTTGCTGGCATCATCCCTGATAGGGCTGGCGATACAAAGCCCCAAGGTAAAGCATATATTTGTACATTCAAAGACGAGATGCCTCAAAATATCATTACCCGCGTGGTACAATTCCAACTCAACACCATCTTGTTGTGCGGTCAAGAATCGCCCACCTATATTAGAAACCTTCGGCGCACTCTGACAACCGACATTACCCCCAACCTACAGATATGGAAAGAAGTTAACAACGAGAAATGCCAGACATATGAAGACTGTGTTGATGCTTTTGTAATTGACATTAACGAAATAGACAAATATCAAGGCACGCACCCTATCCTAATATCTGGAATTTCAGCAAATAATGATCTTGACAGCTTGTATCAGAAGTACAAAGGACGATGTTTGGGCTTTATCACGAATGAATTTGGAGATACAGAATAATATTCGTACCTTTGCACACAAATAAAAACTAAGACTATTAAAATGAATACTAAAAAACTGATTCTATCACTTCTCGTGATACTATTCCCATCGTTATGCATGGCTATCGACTGGGATGGTAAAAAGTATCAATCTATTGAACAAAGCATTCAACAGCCACAGTTCGGAAAGGCAACCATACTGATTACCAAATGCGGAGCTAAGACTGATGCTTCCGCAACTAATAATCAGAAGGCAATCCAGAAAGCCATTGACAAATGCTCGAAAAAAGGAGGTGGACGTGTTGTCGTACCTGCAAATATGACGTTTCTAACAGGAGCTATCCACCTAAAAAGTCACGTCAACCTTGTTGTTGAGGAAGGAGCTGTACTGAAGTTCGCCTTCCAGCCAGAGCTCTACCCCATCGTTGAAACTTCATGGGAAGGACTTGACTGCTATAACCTTTCACCCTGCATCTATGCCTTCCAACAAACCGATATTGCCATCACGGGTAAGGGAACCATTGACGGCGGTGGAACGAAAGAGACCTGGTGGCCTTGGTGCGGTGCCGAGAAGTACGGATGGAAGCCTGGCATGATTGCCCAGAAGAACGAGGCTCGTCCGCGCCTGTTGAAGAATGGTGAGGACGGTGTGCCTATGACTGACGAGAAAGGTAATCCCACCAAGGAGCGCACCTTTGGACAAAAGGACGGTCTGCGCCCCCAATTGGTGAACTTCACTCAATGCCAGCGTATCCTGATAGAGAACGTGACACTGCTCGACTCGCCTTTCTGGGTAATTCATCCCCTGAAATCACAAGATATCACCGTTCGCGGCGTACATATCAACAACGACGGTCCTAACGGTGACGGATGTGACCCTGAGTCATGTGACCGTGTACTCATAGAGAATTGCTACTTCAATACCGGCGATGACTGCATTGCCATCAAAAGTGGTCGTAACCGCGATGGACGTGAGCGTGCAATGCCCTCGCAAAACATCATTATCCGTAACTGTGAGATGAAGAACGGTCACGGTGGCGTGGTGATAGGTTCAGAAATTAGTGGTGGTGCGAAGAATATCTTTGCTCACGATTGCGTGATGGATTCGCCCAACCTTGACCGCGTATTGCGTATCAAGACCAACTCTTGTCGAGGCGGTATCATTGAGGACATCTACGTAAAGGATGTGAAAGTAGGCCAGTGTGGCGAGAGCGTACTGAAAATCAACCTCGACTACGAGCATAATGAAATCTGTTGCCGAGGTAACTACCCAACGGTGCGCAATGTACTGATGGAGAACGTGACCTGCGAGAAATCGAAATATGGTGTCCAGATCATCGGACTGGAAGAAGATACTTTCGTCAACGATATCACGGTGCGTAATTGTCGATTCAATGGCGTACAGCAGGGCAATACGATTACGGGTAAGACTCGCAATATTATGTTCGAGAAACTCTATGTGAATGGTGGTCTCGCACTCATGAAGAAACCCTACAAGCATTATTCGGAATGGATGACCCGCTCCGAGATGAAACGCTATCCAAAATCGTATCTGCTGGACTTTTCCAATCGTCCCAAGTGGAGTTACGTAATGGGTATTGAACTGGAGGGTATGCTCGACACCTATCTGCGCTATGGTGGGCAAGACATCTTTGACTACTGCAAGCTCTATACCGATACGATGATTAACGAGCAGGGCGAGATTCGCGGCTACAACATCCTTGACTATAATCTGGATAACATACGCACAGGCCATTTCATGACACGAATGTACCAGCAACTACCAGAAAAGAAAAACCTCATAGCCATGCAGACGCTCATGAAGCAACTGCAGGAGCAGCCAAGAACAGTGGTCGACAAAGTATATTGGCACAAAGCCATCTATGCCTATCAAGTATGGCTCGACGGCATTTTCATGGGACTGCCATTCCGTTGCTTGACAGCACCAATCACGGAGAAGAGTCCTAAGACGGTGAACAAAATCTATGACGACGCTGTAGATCAATTGTCCATTACCTACAATCGTACGTTTGATCCCAAGACCAGCCTAAACCGCCATGCCTATGACGAGAACAGGAATATGTTCTGGGCCGACAAGGAGACAGGCTTAAGCCAGCACTGCTGGGGACGAGCTCAAGGATGGTACACTATGGCTCTCATCGAGGTACTTGATGCCGTGCCTGCCGACTATGCACGTCGTAGCGAACTCATAGAACTACTTCAGAAAGATTTCGACGCCATCCTGAAATGGCAGGACAAGCAGTCGGGTCTATGGTATCAGGTGATGGATTCACCAGATCGCGAGGGAAACTATCTGGAGAGCACCTGCTCGGCTATGTTCACCTACGCCCTGCTGAAAGCCTACAGAAAAGGTTACGTAGGCACGAAATATCGCGATGCAGGCATCAAGGCCTATCGTGGCATTATCAATAATTTCATCAAGGTTAATGATGACGAGACCGTCTCACTGACCCATTGCTGCGCCGTAGCAGGCCTCGGACCTGGCATTAGTCCTGAGGTGGAGGCTGCTCTGAAGCGTATCAATCCTAAGGCGCAAGCCAAGGAGAATAAACGTCGCAACGGCTCGTACAACTACTATCTCTCTGAGCAGATACGAGACAACGATGCCAAGGGCATAGGTCCGTTTATCTGGGCTTCATTAGAAATGGAGCAAATGGGTTTTACTACAGACAATGTGATGAAACATATTAATCGTCAAGCCGTTACAGGAAGAAACAATCCCATTATCACCAAGGCCGACCCGCTGGCTTCACTCACCGTTGGTAACGGTCATTTTGCAACAACGGTCGACGTAACTGGTTTGCAGAGTTTCCCTTTTGAATATGAGGCTGGCGTTCCCCTTACAGCAATGTCAGATTGGGGATGGCATTCGTTTCCAAACACTAGCCACTTGACACCTGAAGAAACACAGAAAGCATTTGACTTAGGTCACAGGCATAAAGAGATTTACGCCATCGAATATAAGGCTTCAAAGGGCGATTCCGCACGCAACGTGGCTGCAACAGAATACTTTCGCGTAAACCCTCACCGTTTGAATCTGGGCATTGTAGGCCTGGAGATGAAAGACCGCAGCGGACAGAAGGTTGAACTACAGTCGCTGGCCGATATTCGCCAAGAGTTGAAACTCTACGACGGTGTCATCGAATCTTCGTTTCGAGCTGACAACGAGTCCGTCGAAGTGACCACTGCTGCCCTGCAAAATAAAGATGCTACGATTTATCGCATCAAGTCCGAACTGCTTAGGGATGGACGTGCCAAGATACGCATCCGCCTTCCCTATCCCACTGGCCGTCATGCAGATGCTGCCACCGACCTATCGAAACCAGAACTCCATAAGTCGCGCATCGTGATGAACGACAAGCATTCGGCCATTATTGAGCATTCAATCGACTCTATCCGTTATTTTCTGAAACTCAACTGGACAGGCGATGGAGAGCTGACACGCACAGCCGATCATGATTTTACACTAAGTGCCACTAACGATGTACTTGTATTCAAAGCTGAGTACTCTGCAACAATGTCATACAGGAAAGATAGAGATAACAATATTATCCCCGATCCCATCATCGTGTATGACCAGGAATTGCGCGCTGTGATGAAGGCATGGAACCGTTGGTGGGACGAGGGGGCTATAGTGGATTTCTCAGAATGTACCGACCCAAGAGCCAAGGAATTGGAGCGACGTGTGGTGCTCAGTCAGTATCTCACGCAAGTGAACTGCGCCAACTACATGCCACCGCAAGAGACAGGTTTGACCTACAACTCGTGGTTTGGTCGTCCGCACTTGGAGATGACGTGGTGGCACATGGTGGACTTTGCTCTGTGGAACCGTCCTCGCGTAGTCGAAAAAGTACTGAATTGGTACAACCGCGTTGCATATACGGAGGCTAAGAAAATAGCTGAACGACAAGGTTTTAAAGGCATCCGTTGGATGAAGATGACCGACCCTTGGGCTGGTGAGGCACCTTCAAATACTGGTTCTTTCCTTATCTGGCAACAGCCACATTATATCTATATGGCAGAGGAGATGTATCGCAGCAATCCTTCGATGGTGACACTACAGAAATATGCAAAACAGGTAGAGGAAACGGCTGAGTTCATGGCCGATTTTGTGAGCTATGATGCCAAGACCAAGAAATATTTCTTACAAGGAGCCACAGCCATGCAAGAGAGTATGTCGAAAGACTTTTCTTATAATCATCCCTTCGAGTTGGCTTACTGGCAGTATGGGCTTAGCATAGCCAATGACTGGCGCGAGCGTCAGGGACTATCTCGTAACGCGAAGTGGGACGATATTTGCGCAGGGCTTTCGTCTTTGCCCAAGGAAGCGAGTTTCTATACCGCTGGTTTGCCCAAGGGAAATACCAAGGCCTTGAAAGCCTTCGACCCCTTCGATACCGTAGCATCAGGCAATACGAACAACAACGCACAGATGGAAACCTTTAAAGCAAAGACCCACAACGACCATCCCGCCGTGCTGGGGGCATGCGGTTTACTGCCTATACCGAAGTCGCATCCGCTCTACACCACTGACGTGATGAGCGCCACCCTGACTGATGTGATGCAGAACTGGAATTGGGCAACAACATGGGGATGGGACTATGGTATGGTGGCCATGACGGCAGCACGCCTAGGGAAACCCGATGTAGCCCTGCAAGCTCTGCTCATTGATACGCAAAAGAACACCTATCTGAAGAATGGTCATAACTTCCAGACACTAGACCGTCTGCGAATTTACCTCCCTGGAAACGGGGCATTGCTTACGGCAGTTGCCATGATGTGTGCCGGATGGGACGGATGTGTAAATCCTAATAATCCAGGATTCCCACAAGACGGTACATGGAACGTACGTTGGGAGAACCTGCAACGAATGCAATAACAAACTATCATTCAATAGAGAGCAAAAGCGATGGGGTGTTTAATCCTCGTCGCTTTTTTCTTCATTCTTTAGTATGGGCAGTGATATGTGGTAACGCACGGCAAGGAAACGAATCACGCACGTTACAACAAAACTAATAATAGCAGTGATACCCACAGGCACACCCAACTCAACCCCACCCCAGTAGGCCAATCCGCCTACGACACAAGCCATTGCATAAATTTCTTTATGGAAGATGACGGGCTCGTTATTGAGTAATACGTCACGGATGACACCACCGGCAGCACCCGTGATACATCCCATGATGATGGCCACCCAAAACGCCTGACCAGCATCCAGACTTCGCTGGATGCCTGCTATGGTAAAAAGAGCAAGGCCGAACGTATCAAACACAAACCACGCATTCTTCAACGGCTCCATCCACTTACCCATAAAAGCCACAGTAAGCAGTGCCACAGCAGTACATATCATGTAAATAGGTGTGGTCATCCAGAAGATGGGTACGTCGAGTATCACGTCGCGTATCGTACCACCACCGATGGCTACTGCAATGCCACACACATAACCGCCAAACCAGTCGAAGTGCTTGGCTGCTGCATGGCGAATACCAGAGATTGCAAAAGCAAACGTACCAAGCAATTCTATGACCTTAATTATGATATCCTGATTCATTTTAATAAAAATTTGTGTGCAAAGTTACAATTTTTTCCTCTTTTTTGCATGACTTTTAAACTTTTTTTCTTAAATTTGCACCGGAATCCGCTCATTAACCTTTACCTATGAAGCTATTGACATCAAATCCAACCCATATCCTACTGATTTTCTCAGTATGTCTAACACTCATTACGTGTACAGATAAGGACACTAATGCGCATAGTTCACCACTGGTTAATCAGTTAGGATTCAGCAAAGAAGACCCGCTTATCGTAGGTATCGACAAAGACTATGCACCTTTAGAGTATATAGATGACGAAGACCGTCCACGTGGCTATGACGTAGAGTTTACTAACATTCTCATGAAGCGACTGGGATTTCCTTATGTCTATCGTGCCAACTCGTGGGAAAACATTGCTCCCGACGTGCTTCACGGAGTGGTAGACCTGGGTATGATGATCTATTCGCCCTACCGCAAGGACAGTACCAACTATTCCCGGGCTGTTTTCCGTCTCTATTATCAAGTTGTCTATCCAAAGAAGAGTGATGACGAGCGTTTCGACTTCCGCAATCTGGAAGGCAAGCGTATCGCCTATATGAAATCACGTCCCGTTGGCGATTTGCTTAGCAGTGAGAATGCCATCAAATTCAGCGTGACCAATTTGGAAGAAGCCATGTTCGACCTGGTAAAAGGGAAATACGATGCCGTCATCTGCTACCGCTACCAAGCCAGATACTTGATAAACCTTCATCATTTCGAAAACCTGCTCACCGACGATATTTCCCTTCCCCCACGCGAATATTGCTACGTTAGCCATAGCAAAGCCCTGATTAATATCATCGACAAGGAGTTGCTCAGAATGGAGAACGAGGGCATCACCGATGATGTCTACGTCATCAAATCTACCTTCAACGGCCTACGTATCCCCACATGGGTGTGGTATCTGTTGGGAGGTGTAGCCTTCATCCTACTCATCATCATCAATACCATCTACAGACGCTCGCGCAAACAGTTGGCACAAGCAAATGCCGTACTCGAGAAGAGCAACGAAGAACTCAAAGATCGTAATGAGGAACTATCCATAGCCCGCGAACACGCTATGGAATCCGACCGTTTGAAGACGGCTTTCATCCAAAACATGACCCATCAGATACGCACGCCACTCAACATCGTCATTGGCTTTGCTCAGGTCATCAACGAAGAATACGACACCCTGTCCAAGGAAGAGATCAAGATGATGACAGGTCAGATGATGAAAAACACCAATGCACTTACCGCTATAGTCAATAAACTCATTGCTCTCTCTATCCTGCAGAGCAAGGGAAAGATAGAGAAGCACGACCGTCTGTCGTGCAACGCAATCTGTCGCGATGCTATTCAGGGAATCACGCTTTCACATCCCGACGCAGTGACGCTACAGTTTAGCACAACGATACCCGACGACCTACAGTTGCTTACAAATAAGGTTATGCTTCAAAGAGTGCTCCACGAATTAATCAGCAATGCCGACCAGTTCACCCATCAGGGTACCATCACCCTCGGAGTCGCTCAGCCTGATAAGCATTCCGTATGCTTCAGCGTCACGGATACCGGTTCCGGAATATCCGATCGAGACAAGGATCACGTCTTCAACCTGTTCTATAAACCTGATGAGTTTGCCGAGGGACTTGGTTTAGGTCTTTCCCTCTGCCGTAAAGCCATCGACCAGATGGGAGGCAATATTCGCATCGATGAAGCCTATACCACCGGCACACGCATCATCATCACCCTACCCCTGGACAACTAATCCTCGTAGCGCTTTCCCCAGTAGTTCACCATCCGCTGCCACAGCTTTTCCTCCGACGGATTATGTTGACCGTGCCACAAGCGCTTATCCTTCAATGCGTCAGGCATATACTGCTGTTCAGTAAAGTGTCCAATATAGTCATGCGGATACTTATAGCCATCGTGATACCCCAACTCTTTCATCAATTGTGTTGGAGCATTCCTGATTGGCAGCGGTACGGGCTGATTTCCCGTCTCACGCACTAATGCTAATGCGGCATCTATCCCCAGATAGGCAGAGTTACTCTTTGGCGACGTAGCCAGATAGACAGCACACTCAGCCAAAGCAATCCTCGCCTCTGGCCACCCAATCTTCATCACCGTATCAAAGGCGGCATTGGCCAACAGTAACGCATTGGGATTAGCCAACCCAATATCCTCAGATGCCGAGATCACCATACGTCGGGCAATAAACTGAGGATCCTCCCCCCCCTCAATCATACGTGCCATCCAGTAGAGTGCCGCGTCAGGATCGCTGCCGCGAATACTCTTGATAAAGGCCGAGATGATATCGTAATGCATCTCACCGTCCTTGTCGTAGGCCAACGGATTCTGTTGCAGACGGGCTACCACCAATTCATCGGTAATCACCACATCACCACTTTCAGATTCCACCACCAACTCCAAGATATTCAACAGCTTACGCGCATCGCCACCACTGTATCTCAATAATGCATTCGTTTCTTTCAGCTCTATATTTCGCTCCTTCAGAATCAAATCCTTCGTGATGGCACGTTCCACCAACTTCAGCAAATCCGCTTTCTCCAGCGACTTCAGCACATAGAGCTGACAGCGCGACAGCAACGGACGAATCACCTCAAACGACGGATTCTCTGTCGTAGCACCTATCAACGTCACGATGCCACGTTCCACAGCTCCCAGCAACGAATCCTGCTGAGATTTCGAGAAACGGTGAATCTCATCTATAAACAAGATTGGTGAAGCCTCGTTGAAGAATCTACCCTTCTGAGCCTTCTCTATCACGTCCCTCACATCCTTCACGCCGCTGGTCACTGCCGACAGCGTATAGAAGGGTGTATCCAGTTTGTTGGCTATAATGTGTGCCAACGTCGTCTTTCCAACTCCTGGAGGACCCCAGAGTATAAACGACGATATGCGCCCCGAATCAATCATCCTTCGGAGCACTGCCCCCTCGCCTACCAAGTGCTGCTGACCTATATAGTCATCCAGCGTGCGAGGTCTCAGTCTTTCTGCTAATGGTTCTGCCATAATTCAAATGCCAAAGGTACAAAAATAATTACATATCACCAAATTATTTCTTCATCTCATGTTAAAAAACTTAGGTAGAAACACGATATAAATCAAGAAAGTGAGGAATTTTGGCAATTGTTTTCGCACACAGTGAAATATTTAGTATATTTTGCATAACTTTGCACACGTTTTTATAAGGACAACATTTAGTAATGAAAACTTTGGATTTCAAGCCGAAAATGGTATCGGCGATTAAGAATTACAACAAACAGACATTCATGGCCGACCTCATGGCTGGTGTGATTGTAGGCATTGTGGCGCTGCCTCTGGCTATCGCCTTCGGTATTGCCAGCGGTGTTTCACCAGAGAAAGGTATCATCACCGCTATCGTGGCTGGCTTCGTGATTTCAGCCATGGGTGGTTCGAAAGTACAGATTGGCGGTCCCACAGGTGCGTTCATCGTCATCGTGGCAGGCATCATCAACCAGTATGGTATGCAGGGACTGACGATTGCTACGCTGATGGCTGGCGTCTTCCTGATTGGTTTCGGTCTGCTGCATTTAGGCACGATTATCAAGTACATCCCCTATCCTATCATTGTGGGATTCACCAGCGGTATCGCCGTAACCATCTTTACCACACAAGTAAAAGACCTGCTGGGAATGCAGATGGAGAGCGTACCTAGCGATTTTATTGAGAAATGGATTGCCTACGGACAGAACCTGATGAACATCGACCCGTGGAGTGCTGGTGTGGGACTGGTAAGTGTGGCAATCATTGCCTCAACACCTAAGTTCAGCAAGCGCATACCGGGTTCGCTCATTGCTATCATCGTAATGACGGTAGCCGTATTGTTGCTGAAGCAGTACGCTGGCGTAACATCGATAGAGACCATCGGCGACCGTTTCAGTATCTCTTCCCAACTGCCTGCTGCTACAGTACCAGAGTTGACTTGGGAGACCATCAAGGGTCTTGTGGCTCCTGCGCTGACCATTGCAATTCTAGGTGCTATCGAGAGTCTGCTGTCTGCTACCGTTGCCGACGGTGTGATAGGTGACCATCACAACTCTAATACAGAGCTGATAGGTCAGGGGGTGGCAAACATCGTGTCGCCCATCTTCGGCGGTATTCCTGCTACAGGTGCCATTGCCCGTACGATGACGAATATCAATAATGGCGGTCGCACGCCTATCGCAGGTATCGTACATGCAGTGGTGCTGCTGCTCATCTTCCTGTTCCTGATGCCGTTGGCACAGTATATCCCAATGGCTTGCCTGGCAGGTGTATTGGTAGTGGTAAGCTACGGCATGAGCGGCTGGCGTTCGTTTACTGCGCTGATGCGCAATCCTAAGAGTGACATCACCGTGCTGCTTCTGACGTTCCTGCTGACCATCGTCTTCGACCTGACCGTAGCTATCGAGGTAGGACTGATTTGTGCCTGCCTGCTCTTCATGCGCCGCATGAGCGAAACTACAGACGTGAAGGCCGTCTACGATGAGATTGACCTGAACGAGGATGCCGATATGGAGCGTGGCAACTTGGAGCATCTCACCATTCCTAAGGGTGTAGAGGTGTACGAGATCAACGGTCCCTACTTCTTCGGTGCCGGTAACAAGTTCGAGGACTTAATGGGTCGCTACGGCAATCGTCCTAAGGTGCGCATCATCCGTATGCGTAAGGTTCCCTTCATCGACTCTACTGGCCTGCATAACTTGGAAAATATGTGCCTGATGAGCCAGAAGGAAGGTATTACTGTGGTGCTGTCTGGCGTGAACGAAAAAGTGGAAGCCGTGCTTCGACGCAACAACTTCCACAAATTATTAGGTGAGAAGAATATCTGTAATCACATTGACTTGGCCTTGGCTCGTGCTAACGAGCTGGTGGCTTAGTCACTCACAGGTTCAAGAACACGAGGATTACAGCTAGTAGTGCAAAGACAAAGAACAGAACAAACAAAACTGTCTTTACAAGACTTGTCTTCCTTTTAGGAGCCGGTTTCAAATCAAGAACCGGCTCTTTCTTGTCTTCTACCACATCCTTCACGTGTATCAGATAGGCGGAGTGATTGTCGGCATTATCCACCGTTGCATCAATCAACTGCTGACGCTTCTGCTCATCGGTAGTACTTTCATCGGCAAAGATGCTCATCAGAGCAGCATCATCCATCTGTTCCAACATACCATCGGTGCAGAGGAAGAAATAATCATCTGGCTCCACATCCGCGATATGTACGATAGTGGCTTCCGTCCGCGAAGACTGATGAGGCTGCATCGCCTTCAGGATGACATTCTTCTTGGGTGAGGTGCGCATCTCTTCGAAAGTAATCTGACCCTGTTCGTAGAGCTGCTGCACCAAAGAATGATCGCGAGAACGGAAAAGAATGCCCCTGCAATCACCTAACGACGGACGCAGGTGATAGATGCGGCTATCACCGATATGGGCCACCAGACAACCTCCGTCATGAAAACAGAGGAACGTCATAGTGGTACCCATCTGAGCCTCATTATTCACATCTGCGGCATCCAACGCATCATAAGCCTTGGAAAGACATTGACAGAAGTCCTCGTCAGTAAAGACGGGGACGGCATCACGGATAACGTCAGCCAGATGTCCCAGAGCCTTACTCACAGCCTCACTTGCCACCTCGCCCATGTCAAGTCCACCCATGCCGTCGCATACCACAAACACACGACTATCCGTACACGCCTCACCCATTAGAGGGTAGATAGCGTCTTCTTGGTTCTGGCGGCCACCCAACTCGTTGATGGCCAGTGGTTGATACAAATGGAACTTCATAATAACAGGCAATTACTCCCACTCGATTGTTGCAGGTGGCTTTGACGAGATATCATAGCAAACGCGGTTCACGCCACGTACCTTATTAATAATCTCATTAGAGACCTTAGCCATAAAGTCGTAAGGCAGATGAGCCCAGTCGGCTGTCATGGCATCAGTAGAGGTGACAGCACGCAGAGCAACGGGATGCTCGTAAGTACGCTCATCACCCATCACTCCTACGCTACGAACAGTAGAAAGCAGGATAGCACCTGCCTGCCAGATCTGATCGTAGAGCGAAACCTCGACCTCGCCGTCTTTCATATCAGCAGGTATACCTGCAGCAAGCACTTTACGAGCCTCTTCGCCAGAGAGTTTCACCTTATAATCACGAAGACCGCGGATATAGATATCGTCAGCATTCTGCAGGATCTCAACTTTCTCACGAGTGATATCACCCAAGATACGTACAGCGAGTCCAGGACCAGGGAAGGGATGACGCGTAATCAAATGCTCGGGCATACCCATCTGACGACCCACACGACGCACCTCGTCCTTGAACAACCACTTCAGGGGTTCGCACAACTGCAGGTTCATCTCCTTAGGCAGCCCACCTACATTATGATGGCTTTTTATGACCTTACCCGTGATATTCAACGACTCGATACGGTCGGGATAGATAGTCCCCTGAGCCAGCCAACGGGCATCGGTAATCTTGCGAGCCTCAGCATTGAAAACCTCGACAAAGTCGCGACCTATGATCTTACGCTTCTGTTCTGGATCAGTAACGCCAGCCAGATCAGCAAAGAATTTTTCTGAGGCATCAACGCCAATCACATTCAAGCCCAGTACCTTATAGTCTTCCATCACCTGAGTGAACTCGTTCTTACGCAACATTCCGTGATCGACGAAGATACAGGTAAGTCGGTTGCCGATAGCCTTATTCAGCAGAACAGCAGCAACAGAAGAATCAACGCCACCGCTCAAGCCAAGGATGACGCGATCATTACCCAACTGCGCTTTCAGCTCTGCGACAGTAGTGTCAACAAATGAAGCTGCGCTCCACTTCTGCTTAGAACCACAGATATCAACCACAAAGTTCTTCAGCAACTGTGTGCCTTGAAGGCTATGGAACACCTCAGGGTGGAACTGTACGGCCCAAACGGGTTGTGTAGTAGAAGCAAAGGCTGCATTCTTCACATCGGCCGTAGAACCAATCACCTTGAAGTCAGAGGGGATGGCAGTAATGGTGTCACCATGACTCATCCATACCTGCGAACCTTGCACGAAATCCTTGAACAAAGGATTCGTAGTGTCTACCGTCTGAAGGTTGGCACGACCGTACTCACGAGAATCTGCTTTCTCTACTTTACCCCCCAGTGTGTGTGAAATAAACTGGGCGCCATAGCAGATGCCAAGCACGGGGATTTTTCCAACGAATTGCGAGAGGTCTACCTTGAAAGCCTCGGGATCATGAACCGAATAGGGCGAACCAGAGAGGATCACACCAATAACGGAGTCATCACCAACAGGGAACTTGTTGTAAGGCAGAATTTCGCAAAAGGTGTCCAGCTCGCGAACACGACGACCAATAAGCTGGGTCGTCTGCGAACCGAAATCAAGGATTATAATCTTTTGCATTTAATGATTTATTGATTTAAGAAATTTTCTGCTTGGTCAAGTGTCTCAATCTTACCTACATCCATCAAACGCAGGTCGTCCTTCACCAGTCCTACTATTTTGGAACGGTGGCAGATGCTAAGATAGAAATCTATAATTGGGAATCGCTCTGGGAACTGATCCATGAGCGGGAACAGACGGGGCGAGAAAGAGTGGATGCCGGAAAACGCGAATGCGTTTAGTGAAGAGTGAAGAGTGTAGAGTGTAGAGTTTGCTGCCGCCACAACATTCAGATCATTATCAATATGAATCTCAGCTTCACGAAGCCAAGGGAAAGGACTGCGTATTTCTCCCGTCTCATTGTTTATCCAGCCTTTCAGTCGCATGGCATTGTCAAAGAGCAGGTAACGCTTGGTCTTGCGCTTGCTCACCAAAAGGACAGCA
Organism: uncultured Prevotellaceae bacterium; assembly: GCA_902785695.1. GTDB lineage: Bacteria > Bacteroidota > Bacteroidia > Bacteroidales > Bacteroidaceae > Prevotella. The sequence continues at coordinate 26,171 of CACZZQ010000017.1, forward strand.
TCTTCATCAGGCAGATGCTGACGCGAGAACCATCCGAAATCTACATTATCCAGGATATCGACATTATGTATTAGGATGGGCTCGTTGTCATCAAACAGCGGTGCAGCCTTCTTCAAGCCCCCACCCGTTTCAAGCAACTCATCACTCTCATCGCTAAAACGAACCAACGGGGCATAGTCTTGCTGCGCCACGTGGTCGATAATCATCTGAGAAAAATGATGGATATTAACGATGAAACGATCATAACCTTGCTCACGGAGTCGGTTGATGATAATATCGAGCAGAGGCGTTCCTCCCACTGGCACCAACGCTTTAGGCATGGTGTCTGTAAGCGGTTTAAGGCGGGTTCCCAAGCCCGCTGCGAATATCATCGCTTGTTTCATGGGTGCAAAGATACGAATAAGTGAGTAAAAAGCCAAATATTATTTGAGCTTTTTCGATTCGAAAGTACCTTTATTTTTTAATTTTCAACTTTCAATCTTCCATTTTCCATCATACCTCATCCATCATCCATTCATCATCAATGCATCTTCTTCATTTATTTAATTTTTCAAATCTGCTGCCACACTGCCACCATTTTCCTGAAATGCCCTGTTTATGGGCAAAAATGGGTGGCAGGAGGGTGGCAGCAGGTGGCAGCAAAATAGGGAAAACGATATTTTATTTAATCAAAAAACATCGCTTTGTTTTTTAGAAAACATCGTTTTCTGCGTTAGAAAACATCGTTTTCTGCCGTAGAAAACGTGTGTTTAGAGCAAAGTTCCTCGGTCTTGATCAGTCAGTTCGTCGTTCGTTTGCACGTCACTTACTAAGCACTTGCATGATGTTTTGCTCGCGATGGCAGATACGCACCTCCACGCCAAACTTCTCGTGGATATGCTCAGCCAGATGTTGCGCACTATAAACAGAGCGATGCTGACCACCCGTACAACCGAAGCAGAACATCAGCGAGGTAAAGCCACGCTGGATATAACGACGCACATGAGCATCGGCCAACTTATAAACAGAATCCAGGAAGGTCAGGATTTCACCATCGTCCTCAAGGAAACGAATAACGGGCTCGTCCAAACCTGTCAACTTTTTATAAGGCTCGTAACGACCAGGGTTATGGGTTGAACGACAGTCGAATACATAACCACCACCATTACCACTCTCATCCTCAGGAATTCCCTTGCCGTATGAGAAACTGAATACCTTTACCACCAACGGACCTTGAGCATCGTATTTCGAGAACGTAGCAGGTCCGTCCAAGGGATGAGGTTTATAGGGGTTGTTTTCCGTTATCTTATAACCATCGGCACGTTTTGCAGTAGATGTGATCTGCTGATACTTCGGCAGTTCAGTCAACTGTTTGATGAGTGAAACCAAATATGGATATGAGAAGTCTGTGACAGCAAGCAGCTCACGCAGGTTCTGGATTGCAGGTGGAATACTATCTATGAAATGCTGTTTGCGCTCGAAGTAACCACGGAAGCCGTATGCACCCAGCACCTGAAGGGTACGGAACAGCACAAAGAGCGACAGACGTGCCACAAAGACATGGGGTGTTGGCACCTCTGTAAACTGTTTCAATGCATGATAGTATTCATATACCAACTCACGACGCAACTTATGGGGATATTTCGCAGAGGCTTGCCACAGGAACGAAGCAAGGTCATAGTAGTACGGCCCCTTACGACCACCTTGGAAGTCAATGAAATAAGGATTCCCCTTATCATCAAGCATCACATTGCGAGCCTGGAAGTCTCGATACAGGAAACATTGTTCATCGCCAGCTGCAGTCAAGTCCTTTGCCAACAGACGGAAGTCGGCCTCCAGTTTCAACTCATGGAAGTCCAGATCTGTGGCTTTCAAGAAGCAATACTTAAAATAGTTAAGGTCGAAAAGGACGGAATCCGTATCAAATGCAGGTTGTGGATAGCAATTAGAGAAGTCTAATTCACGTGCTCCACGAATCTGAATATTCGGTAACTCACGGATAGTACGTTTCAAGAGGTTTTGCTCCTGTAAAGTATAACGACCGCCTGCCTCACGTCCACCTCGGATGGCATCAAACAGCGAAACGGAACCAAGATCTGTCTGCAAATAGCGCAATCCATCATCGCTGACAGCCAATATCTGAGGGACAGGCAGCTTTCGCATCGTGAAATGTCGAGCCAGATAGACAAACGCATGATTCTCGTCACGACTGGTACCTACACATCCCACCACACTGACACCATCGGCATTAGTCATCCTGTAATACGCACGATTACTGCCAGCACCTGGAAGCTTCTCTGTCTGCACGGGTTCTGAGCCACACCATTCTTTATATAGTTCTATGAGTTGTTTCATATTGTCGGTCTTTTCTGTTTTGAGCGCAAAGTTAGCACTTTTTTGTGTGAACAACTAAAAAAAGAGTCACTTTCTACTTAATAAAATTTAAAAACTAAAGCATTTAGTTACATCGAACTAATATTTTTAGTTACTTTGCCAACGGATATAGATACTGACGCATCAGAAGCGTTAAGAAAGAAAAGGATTAAAAACCCAAAACGATGAAAAGACTGACCACGAAAGAACGGGAAATCATGGAGTTGTACTGGCAGCACGGACCGATGTTCGTCAAGGAACTGCTGGAGTACTACGATGAGCCACGTCCTCATTTCAATACACTGTCTACTACGGTTCGCATACTGGAAAAGAAAGGTTTCCTGGATCATAAGCAATATGGCACCTCGTATCAGTATTTCCCACTTGTTACGGAGAAGGAATACGGACGAAGCAGTCTCACAGGTATTATTAAGGACTACTTTAATGATTCCTACTTGAGTGCCGTCTCTTCTTTCGTGAAGGAAGAGAAAATCTCAGTGGACGAGTTGAAAGAACTTATAGAGAAAATAGAAGAATCAAAAGTTTGAGAAACCCCAAATCTCCGCTCGGCCCAAAGGGACGCTTTTACAAAGCGGAGCGACTAAAAGAAACCTCAAATCAATATGAGTATGATGGAGTTCTTAACATACGACCTGAAGGTAGCAGCTCTACTGGCAGTATTCTATATGTTTTACCGCCTGCTGCTAAGCCACGAGACGTTTCACCGTGTTAATCGCGTGGTACTACTTCTGACAGCTATTCTGTCGTTCGTACTACCTTTATGCGTCATCACCATTCACAAAACAGTTGTTGTGGATATGCCGAAGGCCAACATCGATTTTGGTGGAATGACGATGATGATAGAGGAAGCTGAGCCACAGGCACCATTCTGGCAGACAGCTGCAATTGTCGTATTCTTCATCGGCTTGGTGGTCACATTAGGTTATACACTCCAAAGCATACTCCGAGTATGGTTGCTCATCCGTCATAGTGAACAGCACCCGCAGAACGATGGTACCGTCATCTGCGTGGCAAAAGGCGATGTATCGCCCTTCAGTTGGATGCGTTACATCGTACTCTCTCAAAGCGACTACGAGGCTCAAGATGCCTCCATACTCGCCCATGAACGGGGACATATCCGTCGGCGTCACTCGCTCGACCTCATCCTCGTTGATACGCTCACCGCCCTGCAATGGTTCAATCCTGCTATGTGGATGCTGCGCCAAGACCTGCGTGCCATCCATGAGTACGAGGCCGATGCAGCGGTACTCTCTCAAGGCATCAATATGCGTCAGTATCAGTATCTACTTATCCAAAAAGCCGTAAGCCACTGTGGGTACTCAGTAGCCAACGGTATCAGTCACAGTACCCTTAAAAACCGCATAAACATGATGCTTACCAATAAAAAATCTACAAGCAAGAGCTGGATCAAAGTATTCGCTCTGCTACCCGTCGTGGGCCTTGCACTGGCTCTAAATGCAGAAACCGTCAACGACTATGTCTATAAGGAGGAGCAGCAACAGCCACAGGCAAAAGTCGTAAAGAAGGGAAAGAAAAATGCTCAGATTAAGATGGGTACCAAAACCATCGAAGTGAAGGAAGAAAAGACCGTTGGGACGAAAGCCGACAAACAGCAGTCGAATGACTGGGAGAAGAACCTGATTTTCCTCGGGGAGCAGTTTGGTGATGCCGAGCCGCTGATTGTCATCGATGGCAAGGTGTCCACCTCGGAACAACTGAAAGCCCTCGACAAGAAGGAGGTTGACAACATTACTGTCATGAAAAACGAAGGGGCGCTGAAAGTCTATGCCAAGCAGTTCAATGCCGACACCTCCAATGGCATCCTCTTCATCAACACCAAGGAGTATGTCAAGAACGGTGAGAAAAAAGTAGTTGAAGTGGCTGTAAAGGCCAAGAAGCCTGAAGAGGCCGAAAAGCCCTTTGACGTAGTAGAGCAGATGCCGGAGTTCCCTGGCGGTATGCCGGAATTAATGAAGTTCTTACAGGAAAACGTGAAATATCCAGAAGAAGCCATGAAGAATGGTATTCAGGGACGTGTTCTCATACAGTTCATTGTTGAGAAAGACGGCAGTATCAGCGAAGCCAAGGTTATCAAGAAAGTAAACGAGCTTCTGGATGCCGAAGCTCTCCGCGTAATCGGTGAGATGCCAAAATGGACACCTGGCAAACAAAAAGGCGAGGCTGTACGCGTAAAGTTCACCTTACCCGTTACTTTCAGACTCAGTTAAGCCATTTTAAACAGTCAGCAATCACTAGAATGGTAGTACGAACGTCTCGTGCTACCATTCTAATGTAATGCCCATCAGTCCAATCACTACATCGTTTGAAAGCGTACGCAGGGTGAGACTACGCAGACGCTTATTTTGATTCAAAGGCATACGCAACATTTGTGCTGCACCACCAGGGATCTCTCGTCCATAGACACCCTTTATGTTCAAGGCTTCGCCTAAGTCACGACTCACCGTTCCCGTGCCGAAACAAACGCGATACGGACGATGAGGGAAAGTATAAAATGCCTTGCCGTCAACGTAATAATCCTGTTCGATAGGACACCAGTTATCTGGATTCCTCAGCGCCAACGTATCAGTTGTATTGTCATCGTAGGTAGCAACTACGAGTCCATTGTCTATACGGCTCTGCATGTGGTTCGTACTTCCTGCCATCAGCAGATAGGCTGCTGCAACTTGTGCTTTCAAAGGAATCACGATACTGTCAGGATAGTTATCCCATAGCGAAGTATAGATAATATTCTGTCCTTCCTTAGGCGTACGGAAAGGCACACCTGCCACGTCAAACCTATTATTGCGAATCAACGAGCGGAACACAGAGTCATTAATCTCTGGCGTATATTGCGGATGGCACCACTCTCCTACTCCCTGAACTGGTATTTGAAGCGTCGTGGTCTGAGGACGAGGCGAGAGATACTTATTCTTAAAGATGTCATCAACCTTGGCATTAAAGTATGCATCGATATTCTGAGGATCCTTTACACCCGTTGTAGGTTCATCGAGACCCGGATTAGGCCCCACACTCACCACTGGGTGAGATAATCTCATCATGTAATCAGGTTTCTTCACCTCTATCACCTGATGTTGTTCACAGGTTCCCTCTGTATCACGATAACTGCCAAGTCCTGTGTTCTGGCGAAGCACAATTTTCAAGGGCTGACGGAAATGCTGCGTAATCTCATAACGCTCTACCTCTCCTTTACGTATGAACTTATATTCCAGATAAGGGGTCTTCACCTCAACGCTATCCCATGAATTGGGGAAGCCTGGACGGATGAAGCAACGTCCATCGAGTGCCTGGGGAACGATGCCAAAGAGACCCTGAATCAACGTGCGACTGCTGATACCGATACAATCGCCAAAGTCACGATAGCACTCACCACGGGCAGCATCATAATGACTGATTTGTCCGAAGTTGGCAGGACATTGTCCATAGTACATCTGATCCATGATATTTCCCATCAGCAACTCATGGCCCCATGAACTATGTCCAGCCTCAAAGAATGCCAAGGCTGTATGCATAACCTCTGCAGCTGCAACATTGTTGATGCTCCATGAATACGGCATCCAGTTTGATGTAGCGATAGTACGATAGCCCGTCTTCTCAACGCGGATATGAGGGATATGCGACATCACCCAATTCGTTGCCTCGTATGCCTGTCCTGGCGAGCAAGCCCCACAATCGATAGGCGTATAGATACTCCATACGGCAGGACTCTCGTGAAGACGTTTCAAGCCCATAGCATCCTGATACTCAGCCCAAACGCCTTTGTCTTTTATCCAAAGCCGGTCGTTCATCGCCTTCAGGATAGCCTCAGCCTCATCGTGATAAGGCTTCGCATCCTCGCCAATTATCTCTGCGATACGAGCAGCCAATTTATTACCTCTATAATTATAAGCCGACGAATGGGTGACGGCTCCACCATTATAATATAAGGCATCACTGGCCCAAATACAACAATAAGCATCATAAAGATGATCACCATCTGGGTCGTAGTTGCGTTTCTCCCAAGCCAGATGACTTTTGATAACGGGCCACATCTTTCGCATATAGGCTGTATCTGCATCATATTGGAAGTGCCAGAGCAATTCATCCATGTAGTTCAGATTCATGTCGTAATGATGCATCTGATCATTACGCTCTGGGTTACGACAGATATAACCATTGGAATACATCTGAGTGCCCCATTTCTTTTCGGCACGAGCCATATTCATCTTCGCATCTTGCGAAGGATGAGGTATCGTAGGCTCCACGTTCGTCACCTGACTTTTGGCGTATGCATCGAAATGACTAATCTGTCGGTCGTTCCATCCAAGCACATCACCCACGTATGCAGCACGCCAACCAGCCAGCGGCATACGCCAACCGATACATCCGTGAAGCCAGGTCTTGCCGTCCCAGTCGCCATCGGCAGCAAAAGCCAAAGCACTTCCCAGGGTATTAATATAAGGATCGGGAGTCTTAAATGATATTCTATCAGCCAAACGTCCGTTATACATCACGGCATTCATGAACAGCTGTCGGCCTTGCTCTTCACTGACAGGTGTAATCTTATTAATGGAATCAATAACAAAATAGGTTTCATGTCCACCTTCCCATCGACTCTCTGAGAGTTGTGCCAACGTGGGCGATGCCTCAAAGACACCAGGTTTATCGGCACCTATATCACCATTGCGTTGCAGTTTGGGATTAGCAATAGCACATACCTGAGCCAGGAACTGAGCTTTTGATTTAAAACGTCTGTCATCAAACAGCCACACAGCCCCCTCTCTATCAGGCATCGCCACAACAGTCAAAGCCAGTTCGGCATCCTCACCCCAACGCTTATCACGTAGACAATAGATTCGCATGCCGTTCACATAACTTGCTTTGCAATAATCGGTAGAGTCTATAGGCACGCCATTCACCTGGAAACGGATATGACGATGATGATTTTTTTTCACCACAGCAAAGACGGGACGATCGGAAGTCTCCACACGCCAATCCGTATGACTGCCATACAATGCTCGCGTAAAACGGTTGTTACCGTTTTCGCAAACGAAGGCATCACCTTCAGGGAAATATTGCTGAGTGCGCTCTACATTCTGCTTGCCATCATTATACGAAGGCAAGGCACCTGCTATCTGGGCCTCTACGAAAGAAGCACTGCAGGCAACGAGCAAGAGACTCAGCAACGACCGTATCATTTGCGCTTTTCCTTCCATTTCTCTATCCAATCCATGATATAGCTTTCCAATATCGCAATGAGTATCAGAATACCCAAAGCCATCAGAAAAGCCCACCACAAACTATTCGTCAACTTGGCGGCATACGAATAAACCACCATACACAACGCAAACTTTACAGCCCAAGCTATTTTAAACTTCCAATTCATAACTGATTGCAAAGGTACAAACAAATAAATGAACCACAAAGGATTCCTCAATTCTTTTGTCGTTTTCTTTGTTTTTTCCACCTTTTTTACTACCTTTGTAGCCAGAACGTAAAACCCGACTGCTAACATGAACAGAAATCTACTTCAAATCATTATCCTATGCCTGTTTTCAGTACTGAACGCCAATGCCCAGTACTTGCAGAAGACAGACCTTCCCACTGTCTATATAGAGACCTTCGACGGCTCTGACATCAAGAGCAAGGAGGTCTATAAATACTGCCGTCTGCACTATGTCGACGAGGCCGGAGCAGTGACATCCTACGACTCCGTTTCTATTCGCGGACGAGGCAATTCCACCTGGAGCCTGTCGAAGAAGCCCTACAGGATCAAGTTCCTGAACAAGGAGAAGTTCTTAGGCAAGGGCTATGCGAAAGCCAAGAAATGGACACTGCTGGCTAATGCTGGCGACAAGACGATGATCCGCAATGCCGTCACCTCGGCTATGGGAGAGTTCACCACCCTGAAGTTCAACCCCGCCTACAAGTTCGTGGATATGGTGCTGAACGGCAGTTATGTGGGTACCTATCAGATCAGCGACCAGATAGACGTGCGCCCCCATCGTGTCAACATCACCGAGCAGCCCTACCCCATTGCCGACACCACCAACATCAGTGGCGGCTACCTGCTTGAGGTCGACGGGTTCAAGGATGGCAACTGCTTCACCTCCAACACCTACAAGGCACCCGTGCGCATCCACTATCCTGATGACGAAGAGATAGACAGCAGACAGACAAACTACATACGCAACTATATCAACAACACGTTCGAAGCTGCACTCTCGTCGCAGAACTTCACCGACCCAGAAACGGGCTACAGGGCCTATGTAGACACCACCTCGCTCATCGACTGGTATCTATGTACGGAGATCAGTGCCAACATCGACGGATTCTTCAGCACCTATTTCTACAAGGAGCAGAACGACCCACGACTGTACTGGGGGCCTCTGTGGGACTATGACATCGCCTACAACAACGACCATCGCGTTCAGAATGAGATGAGGCTGCAGAGCAGCGTCAACCAGCTGATGACATACATTGCCTACAGCGGTTCAAAGAATTGGGTCAACCGTATGTGGGAAGACCCGTGGTTCCAGAAAACCGTCTATACCCGCTATCAGGAGTTACTGGACAACGGTTTGGTGGATTATCTGCAAGCGAAAGTTGACAGTCTGAGTGGCTTGCTACAGAAATCGCAGCAGCTGAACTACGAGAAATGGGGCATCAACCGCAAGATGTACCATGAGGTGGTACTGTATTCTTCATACAGCCAATATGTATCTGATTTAAAGACATTTATCAACGAGCATTGCCAGTATTTGAAGAATGCCTTCTATTCCAAGAAGCCAGCCGAACCCACACCACCCTTCGAGCCTGAGGACTTCTACTATCGAATCGTGAACGCGAAGACGATGAAGGCGATGGACCTGGACAATAGCAAGATAGTGCAATACACCCTGACCGACGGACGAAAGAGTCAGGAATGGCAGATTCAGAAGAACGGTGACTATTACGTCATCCTCAACCGCGAAACGGGATTGGCACTCAACGACCCCACCTACGGCAACGCTACCGCAACTACGAACGTGGGTACACAGCTTAACGTAGCAGAACCCGACGAGCATAGCGAGGCACAGATGTGGGACTTCATTGCCCAAGGTACTGAGGGCTACTACAACCTGCTCAACATCAAGACCCAGCACATTGCCAACCTGAACGGCGGCGGTACCAACGACTATACACAGATACTGAGCTACACCAATGATGCCAAGAACAGCACCAGCACCAATCGTATGTGGCTGCTGGAGCCAAGCAGTCCTCTGCCTTACGAGACAACGGGCGTGGAGTATCATCAGGAGCCTGAGGAATATGCGCTGGCATACAATCAGCAGACCAAGACGCTGCACTTCGGCTCTGAGACTCCTGCAGAGCTTACCTTCCCTGTACGCATTTACACCACATCAGGCCGACTGCTGGCAACCTTCCGTGCCAACGAGCAGTTCTCAATGGAGGCTTACCCACAGGGTATCTACATCGCAACATGGAACGTCAGCGGCAAGACGCGTAGCGTCAAATTCCAACGATAAAGCCACGAATCAGCATGACAGCAGCAAATTTCTCATTTCTCATTTCTCATTTCTCATTTTTATTTGTACCTTTGCACCCGCTAAGAAAAATAGAAGGATAAAACAACATGATTACAGTAACGAATCTGGCGATTCAATTTGGTAAAAAGGTTCTCTACAAGGATGTGAACCTGAAGTTTACGAGTGGAAACATTTATGGTATTATCGGTGCCAACGGCGCAGGCAAGTCTACGCTGTTGCGTGCCATCAGCGGCGAGCTGGAACCCAACAAGGGAACCGTAGAGATGCTGCCTGGCGAGCGTATGAGCGTACTGGAGCAGGATCACTTCAAATATGACGAATACTCGGTGATGAACACTGTGCTGATGGGACATCAGCCACTGTGGCAGAACATGAAGGAGCGTGAGGCCCTCTACGCCAAGGATGAGATGACTGAGGAGGACGGTGTGCGTGCTGCCGAACTGGAGATGGCTTTTGCCGAGATGAACGGCTGGGAGGCTGAGAGCGAAGCTGCACAGCTTCTTCAGAACCTGGGCATTAAGGAGGACGTACACTACAGTCAGATGTCCGATATTTCAAATAACGAGAAGGTGCGCGTGATGCTGGCTAAGGCCCTCTTCGGACACCCCGACAACCTGCTTCTCGACGAGCCTACCAACGACCTCGACCTCGATACCGTACAGTGGTTGGAGGAATACCTCAGCAGCCTGGAGCAATGCGTGCTCGTGGTCAGTCACGACCGTCACTTCCTTGATGCCGTATCTACCCAGACCGTGGATATCGACTTCGGTAAGGTGACCCTCTTCTCGGGTAACTACTCATTCTGGTACGAGTCTTCTCAGCTGGCTCTGCGTCAGGCTCAGAACCAGAAGATGAAGGCCGAGGAGAAGCGTAAGCAGCTGGAGGAATTTATCCGTCGCTTCTCGGCTAACGTGGCAAAATCCAAGCAAACCACTTCTCGAAAGAAGATGCTTGAAAAGCTTAATGTTGAGGAGATTACGCCTTCTACGCGAAAGTATCCTGGCATCATCTTCCAAATGGAGCGCGAGCCGGGTACGCAGATTCTGGAGGTAGAGGGACTGAAGGCTGTCGATGCCGATGGAACCGTGCTTTTTGATAATGTGAACTTCACCATCGAGAAGGGTCAGAAGACCGTGTTTCTCTCTCACAACCCCAAGGCTATGACTGCCCTCTTCGAGATTATCAACGGCAACCGTGAGGCTCAAGCAGGAACATATAAATGGGGTGTGACCATCACCACCGCCTACTTGCCCCTTGACAATACCGAGTTCTTTCAGAGTGAGATGAACCTGGTTGACTGGCTCTCACAATGGGGTCCCGGCAACGAAGTGACGATGAAGTCGTTCCTGGGTCGTATGCTCTTCAAGGAAGAGGATGTGCTGAAGCACGTAAACGTACTCTCAGGAGGTGAGAAGATGCGCTGTATGATTGCCCGTATGCAGTTGAAGAATGCCAACTGTCTGATTCTCGACACGCCAACGAACCACCTCGATCTGGAGTCTATTCAGGCGTTCAACAACAACCTGATTCAATTCAAAGGAAACATCCTCTTTGCTTCTCATGACCATGAGTTCATCAATACCGTAGCCGACCGCATCATTGAGCTCACACCGAAGGGCACCATTGATAAGCTGATGAGCTATGATGACTATATCTACGATGAAGCCATCAAGGAGCAGAAAGCAAAGCTTTACTCTTAATTATGAGCGTTATAACGTGATAACGATATAACGAAAATAAAAAGGCTGAGCAATTGCTCAGCCTTTATTATTTATTTTTCACTTCTCTCTATCCATGCCAGCACGTCGCCCTTGCGAACCTTTGCGCCTTGCTTGGCACTGACCTCAACGAGCTTACCACCCAGTGCAGCGGGGATGGGCACTATCTCACCCCATTTCTCCATAAGGTAGCAGAAGGTCTGACCCTCCTCGTACTTCTGTCCGATAAACGGCTCTACGCAGGGAGCACACTCACCTTCGCCGTTGAACTCATAGAAAATCTGTCCGGCAGACGGGCAAACCAATGCGTCGGCCTTAGCGTGCTTGAAGGCAGCCAATTCCTCGGCACTCATCTTCGAGCCGAGTTTAGCATCCTTAGCCTTCTGCAGGTCAGCCAGGAACTGCTTCTTGGCCTGTCCGCTCTTGAAGGGACGGTACTGCTCTGGGTGCATAGCCAGTTCGAAAAGTTCCTCGTTGTCCTTACCGTAATCCCATCCGTTCTCATCCATCTCTTTCTTGAAGCCTTCGAGCGCGTTGGGGATGAGGGTGTGAGGATCTACATCAGTGAACTCGCGCTTCTGCTGCTCTGCCAGTTCCATCAACTCAGGAGCAATGGTGCCAGGAATCTTTCCGCTCTTACCCAGGATCATACCCCAGATGGCATCATCCATCATCGCGTAGCGACCCTTACCCTGCTCCATCGTGAGGAGGTTCATCAGGGCGATGTTCTTAGTGTACTGCGAGAACGGCGTTACCAATGGGGGATAACCTACACGAGGCCATACATACTCTACCTCGTTGAAGAGTTTTACCAACATATCATCCATCGTGAGCGTAGGCTCGCCCTTCTTCTCGCGCAGCTTGTTGATCATCGTCTGGATGCCGCCCAGATCAGCCATCATACTTCCCATCATGCCGCCAGGCAGACCGCATCCCAGCAAGAGACTCGACATATGCTTGTTGGCAGGATTGATAAAGTAGCCCAGCCACTCGTCGATGAACTCCTGCGTCAATGTGCGTGCCTGCATATACGCGTTCATATTAATATCAGCCACCTCGAAGCCCTCGTTCTTCAGCATCGACTGCACAGAGATGATATCCGGATGCACCTTACCCCAGCTCAGAGGCTCGATGGCAGTATCGATGATGTCGGCACCGTTGTTACAAACCTCCAGGATGCTGGCCATCGACAGACCTGGGCCTGAGTGTCCGTGATACTGGATAATGATATCGGGGTGTTTTGTCTTGATAGCCTTGGTCAGCTGTCCCAACATAGCAGGCTGACCGATACCAGCCATATCCTTCAGACAGATTTCCTCTGCTCCAGCGGCAATCACCTCATCGGCAATCTTTGAGTAGTACTCTACGGTGTGAACGGGAGAGGTGGTGATACACAGCGTTGCCTGAGGAATCATACCAGCAGCCTTAGCCCACTTGATAGAGGGGATGATATTTCGCGTATCGTTCAATCCGCAGAAGATACGGGGGATGTCCACACCCTGCGCCTTCTTCACCTTGTACATCAGCTCACGCACGTCGTCGGGCACAGGATACATACGCAATGCATTCAAGCCACGATCCAACATATGAGTCTGAATACCCACCTCATTGAACGGCTTACAGAAAGCACGTACTGCATCGTTAGGATTCTCACCTGCCATCAGGTTCACCTGCTCGAAGGCACCACCGTTGGTCTCCACACGTGCAAAACAGCCCATGTCGATAATCACGGGTGCAATACGCTCCAACTGATCCTTACGCGGCTGGAACTTTCCGCTCGACTGCCACATATCGCGGTAGACAAGACTAAACTTAATTTGTTTCTTTGTTGCCATAGTCTATTTAAAGTTGTAATATTCTTTTCAACTGCAAAGGTACGAATAAGCGAGAAGAAAACCAAAACATTTTTGAGTTTTCTTGAGCGAAATTGGTTTTGGCAAAGCAAGAGGTACGAAAAAAACGAGCGAACCACAAAGGATTCGCCCGCTCTTTTTACTTGATGGTTATCCACACCGCCTCGCCTCGTTCCTTGGCCTCAACGATTTTCTGTTTCAGCCGGTGCAGCCAGATGCGAGAGTCAACCACTTGACCTACGAGCTTGTTTTTGCCTACGAGAATGCAGCCAGCGGTGTCTTCGGCGGTGTTGCCAGCATGGATGCGGATGCCCTCGAAATTCGGCACGCCCAGTAAGATGGGTAGCCACGCCTTCATCTTCGGACTCCATGAAATGACTACCGCGTAGCGACCTTCGGGGATGGCCGAGCGGCCTTTTATCTTGCGGCCACCGTGGGCGTAGTCGCGCCAAGTGGGTTCCAGTGTGTCGCAGAAATACAGACTCTCCCCCGTCCCCTCCCTGTGAGGGAGGGGCGTAGATAGTTCTTGTGCTGGATTCTGTGTTTGACTCTGACCACTCCCCTCCCTCACAGGGAGGGGTTGGGGGAGAGTCTTGATACTTAGTTTGCCAATGGTGTAGATCTTGCGCTTTGCTATTCTTGTCAATATCAGCTCCATAACTGAAATTTAATGTTTAATGTTTAATGTTTAATGTGCTTAATGTCACGATGTCACTTTGTCATTGTCACTTTTTGTCTTGACACTTCGTGTCGACCTTGCTCCACAACTTCGAGTCCACCTTCTCCACCCAGCCGTCGCGGTTCCAGCGCGAGATGATTTTGATGATTGAGTTGCGAGGCACGTTGCTGCGCTTCAATGCCGCCAGATCATCAACCGTAAACGTGGGTGGCAACTGGTCGAAGATGCTGTTGTTCTTGCCATATCGCTGACACTCCGTCTCAGCATCCACATACTGATTCTGCAGGGCCACGCCAAACACCTTGATTTGCTGTTGCAGACAGTAGCTGGCCATCATCAGGGCAAACTCAATACAGGCTTTCGACTCATGGCTTCCCCTCTCTTTGGAGGGGACTGAGGGGAGGCTTAGCAGGTGGAAGATGACACCGCAACGGAAGCCGATGACCGCAGCACGACGGCGGTAGGTGTCCTTCACGTGGTCGATGTCCTTCAGTGCCGCCACGCGCTGCTCTTCCACCCACCCGTCGATAGCCTTGCGCAGTCGAGGGGTATCCACATAGCCGCTAAACGAGCGCAATCGTGTCACTGCCTCCTGAATCCTCGCCTCGTCCTCCACGGAACGACGCCCGTAACGAGGCATCTTGGCAAACGAGGTGTCGGGCATCTCAGCCAGTAGGATACGGCTCGAAAGACCGTTCTCTACATTGTCCGACTTGAAGCACTTCCTGACGGCCCCGCTGGTTCCGAGCATTGACCAGTTATACGCCACTTTTACGACACCACTCTCAGCTTGGTCGCTGTTGTAATCCTGACCCCACTCCGAGTCAATCGGGTCGAAAGCCAGTCGGTAGATGTCGTACTTCGACGACCACGAGCCGGCACCGTTGGTCTTGCGCAGCGTGTCCAGTTCCTCGCCAAAGCTGTACAAGGTGTGCCCGTTGGCATTCTTCAAGCGCTTCAATAGCGTAGAACACGACACCGTCACGGGCACCACGCGAATCAATACCTTCGGGTCTTCGGGAGCCTTCTCGTTAGCCTTGCGACTCTTCTTGCGCTCCTTCCACTCGTCCTCACGCTTGCGAGCCAAGGCATCCTCCTCGTCGAACTGACGCTTCCAGATGTTCACGGCATGTTTACACACCGATTTTCCCGAGGCCTGTTCACCGTAGATAATCGACATCATGCCCAACTTCTGCATCTCGCCGTCACAATAGCGTACCTCCACCTGGTCGGCGTAGGCAGCCGCCAACGGCAACACCGAGCAGAGCACCGGCATGTGCATCGAGACAGGCACACCCGTGAGCGACTCCTTCAGACCTACAGGCAGGGCCTTTCTAAGTGAAGAATGAAGAGTGAAGAGTGAAGAATCGGGCTGCGCTGAGTCATCGAATTCAGGGTGAGCGGAAGCAAATTCTTCACTCTTCATTCTTAACTCTTCACTCTCTACAATTTGATCTATCAATCGCGAACCCTTAGTGGGCTCCTTGCAAGCTGAGTGGATGATACCCTTCATCTCCTGCGCTGACAGTCCGTAGCGAGGCATCACCTCCAGCAGCCACTCCTCCGAGTTATCACAAATAGCCCTGAGATTAGCCGCCAACTGATGCAGGCGCTTGTTGCGCTCACCCTCTGAGGGCTCACCACCCGTCCTACGCCAATACTCAGCGATAATAGAGGTATAAGGAATGTCCTTGAACTGAGAAGGAAAGGCCCCCCCAAGCCCCTCCGAAGGAGGGGGTGTCTGGTTATCCCCTCCTTGGGAGGGGCTTGTGGAGGCTCCAAAATACGCCCCATCCTCCGTACGTCCATCGATGCTCAGACCTCTGTCCGTATATGCCTTGCGACGCTGAGCCACCTCTTCCTCAGAAAGCTGCTCATACCATCCGTCGGCACGATAAATCTCGTACTCCGCAGGCGTGATATAGATAAACCTCTCAGGAGTGAAGCATGACGTATCAGCCACGATGGTCACGCCGTCCGTACTCAGTGCCTTACAGTAGGCACGCTGCGCCTCGGGTACCGTCATGCCCAGCGGCAAGCGGATATCAATATGAAGCTTCTTGCGAGCCGAGTAGTCCTTGTGCAACATCATGCCCTGCCACTCGCCACCTATCTGTACATCCAGCTTCTCCGACATCCTATTGGCGTGTTCCACCAATTCGGGGTCGTCAATATCCACACACGTCTGCCAAGTAAACGACTCAGCATCTATATGCTCGCGGTCGCGATAGTTATCACGGAAGCGGCTGTAGTGCGGACAGCGGAAGGGTAGAAAACCCTTTAGCCGTCTTTGCTCCTCTTCGCATATTGTGCTGTTGTTGATGCGCTTAATCAGATTACCAACGCGCGCTTCACTTGCCACGAAATCGTATTCTGAGAGCGGAACTTCCACAACATACGACCTCGGCTGCTCCTTGTTCTGACGCGGGTTGAGTGCTATTAGTCTTCCCATATTGTTTCCTCCTTGCGTGTTTTAAGATACGACATCACCTCGTCTGCCTCCTCCGCAAAGAGCGACTTCATCAGCGCCAGTCCCAGGTTCTTCGGAAACTTGAACGTCACGTAGAGATACTCCATGTCGAGTCTGCGTCGGTGCGACGGACGGTCGGTGCGATACAGCGGACGAGTCATCTCCACACAGGCGTGGCGCGTCTCATACAGCAGTTCGCGCTTCGGACCCGTGTTCGTGCGGTAAGCCTTGAAGAAACTTGTGCCGTCCTCCTCGATGGTCATTCGCCCCTTTGGTTGACGCTTGCCGCCGTTAGTCACCTGTTCGTCCACCCATCCGCAAGGATAAATGTTCACATCACCGTTTACGTGGAACTTAGTCTGAGTGTCCATACTCACTTCGCCAGCCAGAATCTGCTGGACTTTACAATTTTTTCTTGCCATTTTGGTTGAAGATTGCGAGAGAAGTTTTCGAGAAAGGCGCCTACATCATTGCTGATGCTCAATTGATTCTCTCGACTCCAACCCTGGTTAATGATTATTTGTTTACTTTCACGATGTCAGTACACAGTATTTCTTGAAACACCTGATTCTGATACTCGTGCGTTGAGAAGCGGAGCGTTGCGATAACCACATCACCTTCGTAGAACCTGCACGCCGCCAGATTGCCCAGCATAGCGCACACATACTCGTTTTCAAACTTGCCGCCCAGTTCCTTCAGTACGATGTTGCACTTCTGAATCTGACCGCCGTCAGCCTTAGCCGACTGTACGCTGAAGGCCTCGCCCTGGCGTACCACTTTTAGGATTCTTGTTTCCATTTTACCTTATTATTTGTTTTACGTCGCGTCCTTAGTGCGACCTTTTAAGTGGTTTGACGATGCAAAGGTACATAAGCTGATAATCTGGGCAAATCTGAGCGAATAATCTCAGATTATTTTCATCAGCGTAACACAACATCCTCAAAATCAGTACAAAACAAAAAGTGCCCGACTCTCAAAATCGAGAATCGAGCACTTGTAAATTTCGCTCAGATTATGTCAGATTACTTTTCTGGCTTTTCCCAATGGGTCTTTTCCGAGAAAAACAAACCGATATTGTTGTTTTCGTCAGCGAAACGAATCTGGTACTCCTGCTTGATAGCCCTACTTTTCGGGAAACGCTGTGACACCACCACATGACAACTCAGTGTTACGGCATCTTCAAACTGGACGTCAACCTTCTGTAATCTATCCTTAAACACATGGATGGTTTCCTTCAACTGACTGGTAGCCTTATCAAATGTCTCACGCACCTGTTCGCTACTGTTCCCGTAAGCATTCGTCTTAAACTCAACGAAACGGAATTGTTTGTCATCAAACAAAGCACAATCACAAATACCACCTACGTGTTCCTTTATCAGTTTGTTGTCTATCGAGAGTAAGACTATCTGCCTATTGTTTTCATTAATCACCATCAAGGCTTTCTGTTCATCGTCAGGATTGTTAGTGAATCGTGAAAACTTCTCTTCATCATCGTCAATCACCATCAGTTCACTATCCATCCTCACTGTCCAACACTCATTGAACGGCTTGTAAGCCTCCGTAGCAAAAGCCTCGTCCAGTTTAATCCTGTCGATAGCCTGTTGATTTACTGCCATAACCTGCTACTTCTTCTTAACCTGACGATAGAGATCATAGAGGCGGTCAAAGTCATCGCCAATCACCTCTGATACAGAATCCAATTCATTTACCGACACCAGTCCAGTCTTCTCTGAAATCAGACTTTTGCAATACACCTCGCTATTGGGGTCGAGTGAATATACTGCTACATCGTCTGGATTCACAGTATAACCTGGTACGATAATCTTTTCAGCCTCTTCACGAACCTCGTCAATGTGGTGAAGCTTATATGCCAGCATCAGCACGTTCAGACACGACAGCATATAGGGACTATGGGTTGTTAATACCACCTGCCTATCATCCTTTCCTGCCATACGCGATGAAATAAAGTTCAATATCTCACGCTGATTCTCTGGGAACAAGTTCTGTTCAGGTTCCTCGATAACAAATGAATTAAAGGCATCGGTCTTTATGGCATAATCTATAATAACCAACATGGGTATAGCAGACTGGAGTCCCGATGAAGAAACGCTTAGCGGCAACAGTTTATTCTTACCCTTCAAACTAATCATATTCCTGTTGTCCTGCTTCACGTAACTCACATCAAAGAATGGAATATCATAGACAGGCAACTCCTTTGTGGCCCTCTCAAACTGACTCATGTAATTCAGCAGCAGCGAGGAAATAGGAATCTGCGCGCTCCACATCGAAGCGATAGCCTCAGACATATTACCTATCAGATTGCGCTCGGCAGGCACATAGAGGAAACGCTGTATATCTGCGGACTGATTGTCGCCCATTTCTACGAGGAAATGCCCATCTTCGTAAGTCACCTTGCAGGGAATAGTCGTCTCATCGTATTTGAGTTCATAAAAAATAAAGCTATTCTCCTGCAGATAATCGTTAATCCCATAGTCATGAAGACGTTTTGTATAATTCAACTTATCACGAACATCGGCCCATAGCGATTCTCTGCAAAACGTCAGCAACTTGGCTATTGTACTTTTTCCACTACCCTGTGTGCCGATGAATAACGTCATAGGCCGGATAATGATATCCAGATTACTGATAGGTCCGAAATTGCGGACGGTCAACTTCTCATATACAATCCTCATAACTCAAAAGTTTCTATTTTGGTGCAAATTTACGATTTTCTCTTCAATTATCTCCCATCTATCACCTTCTTTTTACGCTTTTTTATCCAACTTCGGAACGTAAGCGTCCAATAATGGTATGATACTCTCAAAGTCTGGAGTCATCAAGCCCTTGTTGGGTCGCCCCTTATCTATATTGGTATATCCCTTGTCATCACCAAAGAAATCCTTGTTCAGGGCCGGTGAACCTTTCAATCTGAACAGTTTCTTGTCGTCCAGATAGCCAACCATATTTTGCCACACTATCTTCACCCTGTCACCGCGCCCGTTTTCCAACAGACGCCACAGGGTTTCCGACTGTTCCGCTTCATTGCCCGATAGCGGAGTCTCGCCCTTTCCTAAAATCGTTCGCAGCATCTGCTTCACGCTGTAGGCTATTTCATCATACTTCCAGTCACCTTTATCGACCAAAGTCAATAACTGGTTGTAGGTGTCCTGACGGTTAGGCGTCAGCGTATTTTTTACTACTGTTTCCTTCTCTTGGGATGATATACAGTTGCTATAGTCAACATCAATACCATACTCCTCCGCATGTCCTAACAGAATGTCAGTAAAGATACATATCTTGTTGAGAATATCAAAGAAAGATTTTATTTCTCCCTCTCTGTCAGCATCATTGAATGGAATGTTGTTAGCAAACTTGCACCACCAGGAATCATCATCCTTCATCTGATACCAGCGATGGGCAATCTTCATGCGCGCAAAAACCTTTATATGCTCCTCACGCTCTTCCTTCACCTCTTGAAGCAGAAACTCTTCTGTACACCCTTTGGCCCATTTTACTATTTCGTTCTTTGCTGATAAGTATGTCAGCGTGAGAGTCTGTGCGAAGCAGAGTACCACATCGTTGAATAGTTGCTGTCCCCATTTGGCATATGGTGAGGGCTGTTGGGCCGTATAGAATGCGATGAGTTCCTGCTGACATTGCTCACGAATATTCCCTAATGCAAACAAATGATCTGCATTATTCAGCAAGCGGTCTACTCGTGCCTGCAAGAACGGAGAAATATCATTCTGTGTCATCATTACCATTTATCCAAATACAGGGTCATTGCCATAATATATCCCTTCTATCCAACTCTTGACATATTCCAATGGTAGGCTGTGTTCATCGTCAAGTTCCATATCCACATCATGTTCTTCTGCTATCGGCAGAATGATTTCTAACATGTCCTTTGTGAAATAATCGCAATCTTCCTTGCTTTTCCGTCCGTCACCAAAACCTTCTCTTATGGGCTTGATTTTCTGCCATACCTCACGGGCTGCCACTACACAATTCTCTGGATAGTGATGGGGCACCTCAGTCCATAGCGAATCTACCAAAGGCAGTCTATATATCCAAAGCAGTTTCCTGTGTCAGTAAAGTCAAGCCGACGCTGACGCGAATCACATTTGGTGACATACATGTCATACAAGGCGAGATCCATTTTCTGTGCCTCTACACAAGCCACAGCGAACACCATTCTAGCAAGAAGAGCGCCCACGCGGGTATACGCAGTAAGGAATTTCAGTAGTTCCCCGTTGCTGGGCGAGAACTGTTCTGTTCCTTCATTACCCATATGAGGAAACCTGTCATCCAACATATTTAAATCAAAGAAATTTGAGAATGGATCGTTCTGTAGCAGGTAAGCCAACAGACGCATCAGCTCTACAAGCCATCCTGCCAACCCTTCTTGTGGCTCCTGCATCAGAGGATTCTCCTTGATGGGATAAATCTTAAACAGGGTGTGACCAAAAAAGTTTGAAACGTGTTGACGGGCAAAATCGCCCTTGGCATCCATGCCAAGCATTTGGTCGGCCACGCTGAGTCTTGCCCATTTCTGATAGGCTGCATCTTTGTTTTGCAGACCCTCTATCTCGATGCCCATCTTGCCGAACACCTCTGTCTTGTAATACTCCAGCATTTCTGCTGCTGTCTTTTTAAATTCCATTATCTTATTCTCTATATAATTCTTACAACCGTTCAACCACAACCTTGTCAGCTTTATCGTTATTATCTTATTGTTTTCAATCAAAAATACTCCCTCACCGCAAAGTCAAACTGGTCGATGAAAATCTGCTTGAAGGCATACAGATTGTTTTGCTCGTAGAAGATAAGCATTGCCTTCTTGTAGTCGATGGAGTCCACAGAACGGAAACTCAGCGGACAGTAGCCGTTGGCTATCAGAATGGCATTGCTGGTAATGCGAGCCGTGCGCTTGTTACCGTCAGAAAAAGCCTGGATATACGACAGAAGCACCAGCGTCAGCAGCGCCTTCTCGAACACGTTCTCCTTGCTGTTTATCAGGTCGCAGGTATCATGCATAGCCTCGCGAATCTGGAACTCGTTGTCCAGCGGATGATAGTTGGTGCCAGTGATACCCACACGGCGATGTCGGATACCCCTGTCCACCGAAAGCTCCTTAGTCAGCAGCTGGTGGATATCCTCAATATGGCTCACCGTCAACTGCTGCAGGTAGTCAGGATTATCCAGCACAAATCGTAGTGCATCCTTATGGTTCAGCAGCATCACCGCCTCCTCTTTCGTCTTGCCGTCAGCCGTCTTGCTCTCGCGCAGCAGTCGCTCCGTCTCCAACAGCGAATAGGTGTTGCCCTCTATCTGCGACGATTTCCAGCTCAGGTCAATACCCAGCCGCTCCATCTCCTTGCGATACTCGTTTTCCGTCATCTCGCTCACATGCTGGCGAAATTCCGCCTGTAGCGCATTCAGGTGTTCCATCTCCTCGTCGGTAAACAAGTGCACGGCTGGCAACTGATAGCGTATCAAGTCGAAGTTGAAAGACGTCTGCACCTCGCGCTCATCAACATCTTGCGCGAAGTAGGTATCCAGATTCAGCGGCATCAGCAGATGAGCCTGATCCGATAGTCTGTACCTTGTGGCACGCGCCTTACCTTCCACCACCACATCGCCCTTGGCCACTGCCGTAGCAAGCAGACGCTTCATGGTGGCGTCGCTACCCTCGAAAGCCGTTCCACGGGCTATCTCGTCGCGCGACGACAGCGGATGATAGTGCAGAACCTGCAGTATTTCTCTTGATATATCCATATCTTTACATTCTTTAATCGGTGCAAAGATACGGATAATTTTTCAATTATCGGCTCATTTTGAGCTAAAAATTACATTTCGTGGAATAATTTTTGAGCCGATACTGGATCTTGCTACGTCTTATCTATTACATATTACATCAAGCATCAAACATCGTCAGTCCCCCGTTCGGCTCATCATTATTCTCTGCAGTATCTTTTCATTGTTTGCAAAGATGAATAACGAAGCATTTTCACACATCTTTTTATTTTACAAATCCATTCTCGTCAACATCATCCTTTTTCAAATTAATAACCGGCTGGTCGCAAGTAACAAACGGGATAGATGTCTCATTTCTTACAAAGATGTATCTGGTGTTTGGATTGCCAACTACGAGATTATACCCCAAATTTCAACAGGACTTAATTCGTACATCTTATAGAAGTAGCTTTCTTGTGCAACATCCATCAGGCTAATGTATTCGACCTTGTTTGCCTTGATAATATAAGTCCACACTTTTCTCTCCTCTGGGCTCAGTTTCCAAGGATTCAAATATTTCCGCCAGACATAATGTTGCTTTTTTGTATCTGTATTCATTAATGAATAATCATCTGCTCTATTTCTTGCTTCGCTTTCTCCAATTGCAAACGTCCCTCTTGTTGTAAAGCTTTTGCTTTTTGACGGAGCTCTGCAACATGGTGAGCTATTTCTTTCTGTTTTTCTATTGGAGGGAGTGGTACATTGAAATTCTCCAATAAGTTTACTGATACTCTTTGTTGGCCTGCCGAGCCACCAAAATATAGCATTGCAGTTTTCCTGATAGCCTTCATGTGAAGAAGTGCTTGCAGATAATCAATGGAGAGTTGACTTGTTCGTGGACGTATTACGAAAAACTCTGTTGAACCACAGCCTAAGCCATTTGTCAGACCTCTTACAACAACAGATTTGCCGTTCTGCATACACGGTGTTATCTTAGCCCAAAGCAGATCGCCATCCTGGAATCTTGTAAAACCAGACGATTCGCCTATTGTCTTTTCTGACATAGAAGCAATCTCTGAATAGCACTCGTCGATAACCTCCATAGGAATAAAAGAAATCGGCGTTTCTGCATCCTTACCCTTGAAAGACGTATTGGGATTTATCCAAGCACAACTTGATAGCTTGACATTATCGTATTTCTCAGAGACAAGTTTTATACCGTCTTTATATACGCTTGGATCAAGTCGCCCTTCCAATGAGCTTCTATTAATAATAAATTGCCTACTCTCCAAATCCGTTTTGATTTCTGGCAAAACAACATCTAACTCTTCCAGCAAATAAGAATCGATAGAATCAATGAGCTGTTGAGATTCATTCTCTTTTTGTTTCTTTGAAGAAATAGCCTCGTCAATTTTTGAAAAATCAACGCCTTCTATGACGGGGATATTCTTAAGTGACGGATAATCCAATGCAGGTCTTGTTCCACCCGTAGAATGACGAGAAGCGACCTTTTCAACAATATCAAGGTTAAGGTAACGTGCAAGATACTTACTTAATTCTGGGTCACCTGTCTTTATCACCACCATATGCTGGTTAGTATTCCCTACAAATCCTTGGGGTGCGCCTCCACGATGCACTCACTTCCGTACGCCTCGCCAATGCGTTCGCCCGTCACCTGACAACGGTAATCGTACAACCGTTTCAGGCTTTCACCAATCGAGCGGTCGAGCTGGCGCACGTGCTGCATCCTTAGTGATGTCTTGATACCGGTCTTCTTGTCCTCACGTGGCTCAAAAATCTCAAACGCCAGTTCGTCCTGCGCCTTTATCTCAGCCTCAACGGCCATCTCCTGAGCAGGCAGACATTCAAGTACGAAAGTGCCAGGAACAGGCGATGCCCACAATACTACCACATCAGACAATTCCTTTGGCAACACGATTTTTCTCCGTTGACCAACCCGTTCACGTTCAGCCGTTAGCCACTTATAAGCCTTCGAAAAAATCGCCTGCAAGTGTTTAGCTATTGGTGAGTTCTCCGAGTAGCGCACCTGTAGCAAGTCGGGGTGAGTAGGATATTTGCTGCGGTCGAAATCTATGTTGTTCATCCGCACCTGAAACACCTTTCCCTCCACCATCAGTTGAATGTCGCAACTCTCCCCATGATGCAACTCCCGCCCAAGGGCAGCATACGCTAGCGCATGAAACTCAGGAGGGATATGGAATCCCTGACGCAGCAACGACAAGTCAATGCTCCGTTTCAACAGGAAGATGTTAGAGAGTGCATTTGTATTCATTATTCTTTTCCTTTATTTATTTAAAGTTTCACTGTTGTGAGTATTGTCTGTAATAGACATTATCTCTTGGCGAATGTTCTATTATCGACCATATTCCCCGCCAAGGAAGGTTTTATCTGCTTTATTCATAACTTTATTCCCTTTGTTTCCTTGCGAACCCGTTCTATCTCGTTGATAATAAAGTTAACAAATCTCCTTGAATGGTTTTCTATTTCAAGCCAAAAGGCATCATTTAGCTCATAATCTTTATGCCAATTCCATCCAATGTATCCATCATCAGAATTTTCAAAAACACCATTTAGCATTGCTATATTTTTCTTTGCAACTTTTTTATCTGGGTCACGCCAAACACCAGAAAAAAGTCCTCCTTTATCGCTTTCCATTGCCCACCAGCATTTCTCCCATTCTGGAATATCTACTTCAAGGTCAAAGTAATCATATTGGAAATCGTATGCTCGAATATGATAGCCTTTCTTTTCTAGTGTATTGCAGATTTTCTGCCTGCAGATGCCTTCTATTTTTTTATTCGCTGCAGAGCTGACTATTTCTTGCAATTTATCGACATCTTCCCACGTGTCGAGAAGTTCTTTTAGACTATTGGCTTGAAGTTTATCCATAAGCTGCTTTTCTAAATAATTTTCAATTTCGATATCTTCTTCTCGTGCATCGAAGTATTCTTTCAGGAAATCGATATACAGAGTTATAGACGAAGACAACAATGGCTCGTTTCGTGTTTCCTCCAAATCCATAAGCGTATCAAGCCAAGGTATGATATCATCCTTGAAATTCATACAAATAAAGCGGCCATTGTTCTTGTTAGAGTATCCAAGATGTTTCTTTGCCTTGTCTGTCAAACTGATATCAGAAACTTTTTTGTTGCCATCGAGAGTCAAATAGACAACGAAAATACTACGTCTAGGAATGCCAAGGTCTATAACATAGTCAATGTATCTTTCTATTTGTTCCTCTTGATCAGACGCTCCCCAGATTTTATTTTCTACAATGATGGCATACGACTTTTTTTCTTTAATCAACAGATCAATCCTGTTGTCCTGTTCATTGGTCAATTCGGGATTCTGGATGGAAATATCAATGGGACAATCAGCTATAGCTTTCAAGCGTTCGATAAAACTCTGCAAGACAGGGTATTGACCATTGTGAGAGTATTGCAGCAATCCGCGCAAAATACGTGAATTTGCGTTCTCATTGGCATGAAGCTCCCTTATGACATTGATTGAATATGGAAGAGCTGCCTTTTTACTCTTATAGAGTTCATTCAGTTCTTTTGCAACCTTGATCAGTTTATCTTTGTCTGCCATTTATCTGCTTATTTATGTTCTTTGCTTACGACATTAATGACGGCTTCTTTCCAATTCTCATCAAAATGATGGAGATTCTCAGGATCTGGATAATTATGGGCCCAGATAATCTCATTAAGAGTTCTAATGAAACGTTTGTATATAGTAGTGTTTATCGCCAATATTTCCTCGTCCAATTCGACAACTTTCCATCCTTCTGGTGCAACAACACGTTTAGGCGTTATACTTATAGATTCAATAAATGGACAAACACCAAGAATGTCAGAGAATGAAAACTCCAAACTTTGGTTATCTATTTCAAATGTAACGCCTTTCTCATCTATAAAGAATACATGCCCTCTATAATCATCAGTCACATTCAGACTATAAGAGAAGGCAATCATTGAAATAGGCAGGTATGACTTATAGTTTTCCTTTGTTAACTTTGTCGTTTCCATATTGTAATATTGGATTATCCTTACAAAACCGTTTCACATACATACTTCTCTATATCCACTTCAGGCAGTTTGCTTCCTTTCGACCTTACTTCGTTCATGAATGTCTTAACCTCATCGGTGGTCATCAGATGCTTACGCCATGCGTACCAGAGAAAGTCCATCGCGGTTCCAATTCTATATGTTCAGGTCTATATCCTTTCTCAAGCAAACGGCACACACATTCCAATACAACAAAATTCTCTTTTTTGTCAAAGTTACTTGTGGTTTTGTCATGCACTTTAAGCCCTTTGCCTTCTGGATATATTATTTTCTTGTTGTCAAAGTCAACAGCAACAATACAAGTATCATAATCCCGCTTGTAATAATCGCCCATAGATTCTTTGACAAATCCAATTTCGGATAAAACAGCTTTTAAGTTCTCTATCTGAATCATATCTTCGGATTTTCGTTTATTTCTCGTCTTCTTCAATATAGTTCTCGAAACGGGCTTTTGCAATCTCCAGAGACTTCTGAATCTGGTGCTGCAGGACTTCACGTGAAGGTAACTCTGTCATATATTGAGCCACCTTAATGCCAGCCTTGTCTAGTTGCAACAGTTCAATCTGTTCCTTGCTCCCCTCTGTGCATAGTAGCAATCCAAGGGGTGTCTCTTCTCCTGGTTCCATTTCGTTCTGCTCCAGCCAACGCAGATAGAGTTCCATCTGTCCCTTGTATTCTGCCTTGAATCGTCCTTTCTTCAGGTCAATGGCTATCAGGCGGTGCAGACGACGATGATAGAACAACAAATCAAGATAAAAGTCCTCACCATCGATAATCATACGTTTCTGACGTGCTACAAAGCTGAAGCCGTTGCCCAACTCTATGATGAATTGTTCCAAATGAGCCACCAAGCAATCCTCAAGTGTCTTCTCGCTATAGAAGCCCTTCAAACCTGTAAACTCCAAGAAGTATGGGTTCTTGAATACGAGGTCGGGCGACATCACGTTATCATCGCGCAAAGTTGAGAGCTCTTTCTTGATAAATTCTTCGGGCTTGCCGCTGATGGCAGTGCGTTCGAAAAGCATACCGTCTATTTCCTTGCGAAGCCTGCGAACACTCCATCTTTCTGAGGCTGCGAGTGTCAGATAGAACTCGCGTTGAATATCATCATTGAGGGGTATCACTTCTACAAAATGAGACCATGACAATTGTCGTGACAGTGTCGCGATAATTTGTGATTCAGGGAAAAACAAAGCAAATTGCATCATTCTACGGATATTCTTCTCATCGAATCCCTTAATATTATAATTCTCTTGCAATTGTCGTGACACTGTCGCGACAATTTGTTTTCCATACTCAGCACGTTGATTGTCAAGCACTTCGCGATTGATGCGCTCACCTATATGCCAGTACATCATGGTCAGTTCATAATTGGCGGTAGCTGCCACATGACCACGTGCCTGCTCGATAATCTGTCGCAAGTCCTGTATCAGGGATTGCGTATTATATTGCTGTATCTTTTGAATGTCCATATCTCTCTCTTTATAATTCCTATTTCAGCAGGTTTAACAGTTCAACATAGTGGCCCTCGGAAATGCGCTCCTGCTCGAACAGCAGGCGGGCTTTCTCGCCAAAGTCGCCTATCACCACACCTTCGTTGCCTGGCTGATAGAGCGAGAGGTCGTAGCCGTATTCTGTGGCAATCTGCTGAATCTCCATGCTCTCGGCCAGATGATCCTGCAATTCCTCATCGGTAAACAGACGCAGGTGGCGCAAGCAATAGCAAAGCGACTGATGGCTGACACCGAACAACTGCTCCAGTTTTATCGATACTATCCTACGACCAAAGAGAATCGCAATCCAAGCGCATTGGCAATAAGCATAAACGTGCTGAGCTGCGAAGCACCTCAATCACTTGCTGCTCCTGCGTTACCTTCTTCATTTGCAAAGAAGCGATTACAATGCCTCTATTTCTTCAATAGAAAGGCCTGTATATTTGGAAATGAGTTCTGTAGGCATACCGTCTGATTTCATCTTGCTGGCAGCCTCAACGTTTGCTTCAGCCTTAGCCTCTTTCTTTGCTGTATTGATGGCATTGTTGATGTCACGATATGCCTTCACACTGTCCTCATAGCCACGACGTTCCTCTGGTGAGAATCGAGCTATCTCTGCCTGTTCAAATAGCTTAGTAAATACTCTTTCCTGCAAAGCTTTGGGGCGCTCGAACAAACGCGACAGGTTACGAAGTACAAAGAGCCACTTATCGAACATCGTCTCAAGTTCATCCTCAGTTTTGTTGAACTTGGGCATTTCAAGGTAGATGTAAGTCAGCTTGTCGAAGAAAACTTTCTTCGTAGCAGTATCCATCAACTTTACTTCGTGGTGATAGCAGTCTTTGGAATACTCATCGTCTTTGAAAACAAAATTCAGCACGCCAATGGTATAGACTTCCTTCAGGTTGAAGTCCCAATCATCGCCCACATTGCCTTGATCTTGTATCGGGAAAGTAGAGTAGAATACGCTACGGTCCTTGTAGTATTGCTGAGACACATTCTGCATCTCGACGATAAATTTGGAACCGTTCTCATCCTCACAATATACATCAAAGATTGCACGGCGGTTACCATAGATACCCAAACGCTCCATCGGCAGGTAGCTGATATCCTTGATATTCTGATGTCCCATAAACAGGGCATTGAGGAAACTGATGAGCAAATCCTTGTTCATCTCAGTACCGAACAACTTCTTGAAACCGAAGTCGGTGTACGGATTGATGTATCTCTCTTTTATATCCTGTGCCATAATTGTCCTATTTTTGCTGCAAATATACGAAGAATATTTGAATTGTTATATAGTTTAATTAGAATTATTAAGAAAAAATATCATTCCAATCGCGAATACAGGTGAATGTCGACTAATTACCCCTTGCCACCAGCCCACTTGATATTTACATCTTTGGGGCTACAAAGTTACGAAATCTTTTGGAGAATATAACGATTTACGACGAATTTACACAACTTTTAATAAATGCGTTTCTTTTCACACAACAAAAAAGTGACAATGACAAAGTGACATCGTGACATTAAGGTATATCCATAATTTGAGAAAAATGTGGAGTAGAATATTTACAATATATATATTATATATAATATATATATTGTAACTTAATAATGCGCATATTCGCAGGTGCTTATTGTCACTTTGTCACGATGTCATTGTCACGATTTGGGGCTGTCTGCGAATAAGGGCACTTATCGTGATCAAAATCGGGCCTTACGGCATCCCGATTTTTGGCTACCTACAGTTTTCTTCGTACCTTTGCATTGTTAATAAAAAGTTGCCCATTTACGATGCGCAAACAGGCCATTTGCAAGGCGTAAGCAGCAGACTTAAACATTAAACATTAAACAACTAACCTACTCAAAAACTAAAAACTATGATTAAGTACGTAAAGTATCAGAACAAGAACGAGGACAGTAAGGCATACGGCAAGTGGTATGCCCGCGTGAAGAACACT
>CACZZQ010000018.1 GCA_902785695.1 uncultured Prevotellaceae bacterium
TTCTTTCCTGATTTGTTCCTTCGAAACGAAAAGGTCTGCATAGAGATTGATGGTGGATACCACTGTAAACGTGAGCGTCAGGATGCTCATCGTGACAAAATGTTCCGTGAGCATGGCTTTATCGTCATCCGCATCAAGAACATCGACACCTGTATTAACGTAGCCTTTTGGGAACGATTATTCGAAGAATTAAACAAAGTAGAGGACACTGTTTCTCATCCCCACCTTGCAGCAAAAAAAAAGAATTGCGTCAAATGATAAGTGATGAAATAAGTAGTTGGACACGTATCGATACAGACCCAATATGATTCATATGGAGTCCGCAGTGGACATTGTTTCAGTCCGTCACATACTAAAAAAGGTAAAACAGTGGTAGAATTAAAATATAATTTGTATATTTGCAGCAAAAAATTGGTTTCGAGAATATTCGAAGTTCGAGTTTGAATCGTAAAATAACTGAAAATCAGAGCGATATGGCGACTGCGAATATAGAAGGAAGAGATTTGAAGTATCCGCGTAAACTCGTGGCTAAGGTTCCTTTGGAAAACTAAATGGAAAAGACGACTTAATAAGAAAAGGAATTACAGATGTATGATTACGGATTTCTCAAATGGTGAATTTATTAAGCAGACATTCTCCTATGAGTCACTGATGAAGAGGAGGGTGAAAAAACACTCATCGTTTTTCCAACCCATCTTTGAAGCGGTGAGTAATGCTTTAGAAGCAACAAAAGGACAAGAGGATGAGATAACGATTCGTTTAAAAGTGTCAAAATCACTGCAAGAAGGAAAGTTCTATTTCAATTGTATAGAGGTAGAAGATACTGGTTGTGGCTTTACCAAGGAGAACCTTCAGAGATTCTTTGATTTGTTTAATGAGTCAAAGGGGTATAACAACTTAGGCACAGGAAGAATACAGTTCTTGCATTTCTTTCAGCATACAGAATATCATAGTGTATATTATGACGAAGAGGCGAGAAAAAAGAAACAAAGGGACATTTGCCTCTCGATGAAATACATTCAGAAAGAGAGAACACCTATCTGGGTAAGTAATCCTGAAGAGGTTGAAGATGATACGCCGACAGGAACTACCATATACTTCTATTTGCCCTGGGATGAGAAGGATAGGGTGAGCTATGAAGAACTGACCACTGATGAGGTCTATGATAAAATGTTCACACACTATTTGGGAAGGCTGTGCTTGTCGAAGGGAAATATGCAGACAATAAGTATAGAACATTATATAAATGGTGCCCATGATGACACAAGGGACAGGAAGATCTGTGACGAGAATATACCAAATGTGGACTATCATGATGATGTAAAGGTTCATTATAAAACTGTTAATAGTACAGGAGATGGATTTGTTACTCAGAGAGAAACAGAGACATTTGAAATCAATTCCTTCCTGTTGCCTTCGGATGTGCAAAAAAAGAATGAGATAAAACTGACAAGCAAGAATGAAACGGTAGATGCTTCCAACGTGGATTTTTCTTTCGTAGGGAGAGCCAAAATAGAGGAGGGTAAAAATATGCTTTGCCTTATTTCAAGTAGTTTCCTGACAGGACAAGACACTGACCTCCGTGGCAAACTCAATATATATACAAAAGAAGAGTTTTTAAAGGAAAGGAACCTGTTTTCTTTTCCAGAGAAGCAAATATTTATAGATGATGTACAGGAAGAAGTAACGGATAAAATAACATCGCACTATCCTTCCATCAATAAGATAAAAGAAGAGAGTGAAGAGGATATAGACCAAGTTGTAGAAGACTTTTCATTGGATAGTGAAATTGTCAAGAAGATAGGACGGAAGACTGGAGAGAAAGCATCGGACTTCTTAAGCAGATATTATGACGAAGAAGCAGAAGTAGAAAAAGACAAGTCAAAAAAGATGAGAGATATTTTTGCTTCGTTCAGACAACTGGATCCGACCTCGAAAAACTTTAAAAAGTCGTTCAATGCTAAAGTAGGCGCCGTTAATAGTTTAATTCCAGTCAAAAACAAGTCCAGTTTGTCAAGATACATTTCCAGCAGAACGGCAGCAATGAATATGCTACAAATGATAATTGACAAAGACTTAGAGTGTCAGCTGGTAACAAATAAGAGAAAAGACCATGAGAAACTAATACATGACTTGCTGTTTCCCCAGGGATCAATGGACGCATTGGAGAGCAACCTCTGGATGCTAAATGAAGATTTTATTCACTTTCGTGGATTCTCAAATTTTAAGATAAAAGACCTTAAAGCTGATGGAATACCAATTATTCGAGATGACCTGGACGAACAAGAGAAAAAGACATTGACAGAATATAATAAAGATTTGCTTGGCAATAAACCAGATATTCTGCTGTTCCCAGAGGAACATAAGTGTATCATTATCGAGCTGAAGAGCGATACAGCTGATCCAACAAAGTATTTGAATCAGGCTGTCCAATATGCTGGATTGCTGAGAGCATTTGCGAAGGATGAGTTCGTGATTGATAATTTCTATCTCTATCTTATAGCTGAGAAATTTAATTTTGAGAGAATTAGAATAACCAATCCATTATTCAGAATCTCGCAATATTTAGACTATGTGTTTCTCCCTAACAACCCAGTTTACGGTGGAACAAGAGGTGAAGGTGCATTGTATATGGAAGTGCTGAAGTATTCGACACTTCTAAATAGGGCAAAATTAAGGAATAGTATTTTTTCAGATAAGCTGTATGACCTTGATGAAGATGAGAAAGCTGTCGACGAGTGATGTCTTATTATCAAATAATATATGAAACCAGATTCAATATTGTATTATCCTCATATAGAATTCAAAAATGAGGCTTGGGTAAAATCAAGTTTGTTGCTTTGGGATCATGTTTATCGTATTGTTCCTGAGAATTATATCCCCAATGATAGTGATGAAATCAAAAAGTTGGTAGATGAAGACTTAGTTAGAAATATTAAATTGAATGACCAAGATAGAGGTGAAACTTTTGATGAATTCTTGACTTTATGTGATAGATTGGAGAATCATCTGCCAGCAGGACTCATACCCTCTGATGAAGAAAGAATTCATCCTGAAAAAATTGACAGTAGATTATATCCTTATTTGGATTTAATTGGAGAACATTTTGTGGATGAAGAGAAATGGCTCCATTTATCAAAAGAACTGGCAAGAGGGTATATGTTTAAATTGTCGCAGGTCGTTGCAAGGTTTCGAAATCTGAATCGTGGGACAGACGATATAGATGCGTGGTCGATAAATCCTTTTTTTTGTGAGAATGGAAATTTTGGCGAATTCCTTCAGGATCCTGAGTCTAAGGGATTTCTTTGCTCTGTAACATTGGAAGATGTTATTCCTGAAAAAATAGGAACAGTAGGTTCAAAGGAACTTATTCAATTTATTAAAAGCCGTAAGGATGAGAGAAAACTGCTGAGAGATAAGTTTGATGAGTTGACCAGCCACATTGCCAAAGTTTCGAATATACAACATGCTGGACAGCTAAGTATGGATTTTGTAAATGATTTGATAGAATCAAAGGAACAATATCGGAAGAGTATGGATTCGTGGAGAGAAATCAAGGCTCTGCCAATTTCAACAGGTGTTCCTGTATCTTTAACCGCGTTAAGTGCCCTTGCTGGTAATAATGCCAATCCATTTAATTTAAAAATAGTTGCAGGTGGACTGGCGATAGGAGCAATCTGTTGCTATGCTGATTTTTATAGGGTGAAGAAGAGAAGGGATCCTTCATACTCTTCGTATTTAATACAGATTGATGAGCTCTGTAGAAACGTTGCAAAGGCTAGCCGGGTAAGGTTAGAGGAGTTTATCAACGACTAAGGGAATATAAATATGAATGCCAATACACCATTTTTGACAAAAGAGCAATTCTTGCCTATCTACAGGAAGGTAATTGAACTTAACTTGGTGGAAAAATTGCAGGAATATGGCACTATCATGGAGTTTCTATCTTCGATATGGGAACTTAGGACAATGCGTTCACATGATAATCGCTATAGCGACCTTTATGGTGATGTCAAGAAGCATTGGGTGGATAACTATAATGACTATAGCGATGATGATCTTTTCATAACAAGGCTTGGACTTCTGAACTCTCCAGAATTATATCAGGACTTTATAGAATCTGTTGTCGACCAAAGGTTTATAATAGATGAGAATCAAAGGGAATTATATAAATTGAGTATCGATGAGATATTAAAACATTATGGTTTCGAATTACAGGTGTTTGGATATGACGATGAAACCAGACCCAAATATTTAGTGGCACCGATTGTAGGAGGTGTAAGGGTTGGAGACATTCCTTCTAACCAGATACCATTTCTGGTGGTAAAGCACCCTAGCGGATACTCACACAAACTTAGTTCTTTTGAACGACCAGGCAGATATCCCAGCTTTGTTCTAGTTGCTGACGGGTGGGGTGATGGCTATGCCCATGTACAATTCAATCTATTCTACTTTCATACTGAACGCGACTATGATTCTTATGGTTTGGTAAAAATCATCAAGCGAGAGAGCGAGATGGAGTGTAGTGAGGAACATCATTATTATGTAAAAGACGACGGTTTGCCAAATGATTTCTTACGATTGCCTGCGGAATTTTGTTCACTGGGACAAGATGAACGATATTACAGAAATATTAAAAGTCGCTTTGGGGACAGTTATGAATCAGTATTTATGGCACTGAACGATGCCGCTGTTTTCCCCCAGATAGATGACGCATTTAGAAATACTAAATACTATAGTTGTCTGATTAGGGAAAATGAGGCAGAAAGGCTGATACGTGAAGCTCAACTTATTTTGCAAGGAAGAAATGTCGCAGACAGATACAGATTTAAATATCGTTTTCACCCGATTTATGCAGAAAATGACGTTGAGTTTGAATTTAACTTTAGGGATAAAACGCGCCTACTACCAAGAAGGATATATGCTGTGATAGGAAAAAACGGAGTTGGAAAGACGCTGTTTGTTAGTCAACTGCCTTTGGACCTATCCAACAAGGACTCTGATGCATTTAGTCCAGCCAAGCCAATTCTTAGCAAGGTGTTATCTATTGCGAATAGTACATTTGACAATTTCAAAAAAGCAGAGAATACAGCAAAACTAAACTATTTCCATTTTGGACTGACGAAGAGTGTCGGAGGTGGCCAAATACCAAAGACCAAAGACGATTTTACGGCAGAACTGCTAGCGGCCACGAAGAAAATAAGGTTATATGGTCGGATAGATCATTTGAAGAAAGTACTTAATAAGATTGTATTCACTGAAGCTATAGATGAATTGTTTGTAACAGTGAGTAAGAATGACAGAGAAGTGCTTGACATTGATACCTCAAAGATAAACAAACTTTTGAGAACTATGAGCTCAGGAGAGAGTACTATGCTATACCTCTTTATGTGTTTAGAGGCGGATATCCGCTATGACTCTTTGATATTGCTTGATGAACCGGAAACACATCTCCACCCAGATGCAATAGCGGAGCTGCTGAATGCTCTGGATGATATGCTGGAGGAGTATCAGTCGTGCTGTGTGATGGTGACACATTCGCCATTGCTCATAAGGGAATTGACATCAGATTGTGTCTATGTGATGGAAAGGGATGACAAAACTGTGATATTGAGGAAGCCTGGTGTAGAGACTATTGGCTCGGGGTTAAACACAATCACGGACGACATCTTTGGCTCGAGGAGTGTACAACGTAATTATAAAAAACGTATCTCAGAACTTGCCCGTGATTATAGCTATGAGGAAATAAAAGCATCGCTTGAGAGTGATGATGTACCTCTTAGTATGGGAATGGATGTGTTTTTGAGAAGTTTGTATCAAGGTCATCATCATGAAGAAACGGGCGAAGTATAACAGAAACCCTTATGGATTTCATAGGGAGGTTGTTGGGCGAAAGCGAATCAGTCAGAGAGAAAAGGACTCCCTGCAAAGACGGAAAATCCGGAGAAGGTTCGGATTATATAAAAAAATGATGGCTGATGATAATCTGGAGGAACTGCGCAACCATCACCTGACCATGACCAAAAGTAAGGCCGATGCTTTACGAGGATTATATCAGTACAAGGCGAAGAAAT
Organism: uncultured Prevotellaceae bacterium; assembly: GCA_902785695.1. Taxonomy (GTDB): domain Bacteria; phylum Bacteroidota; class Bacteroidia; order Bacteroidales; family Bacteroidaceae; genus Prevotella. Next base: position 6,075 of record CACZZQ010000018.1, read on the forward strand.
TTAAGGACCTGAAGCTGGAACTTACGACAACTCCCAAGGGACGTATCAGTAATTTATGTCCTTATTGCCAATTGGAGATAGTGGGAACATTAGATCATATATTACCAAAGACTCCGTTTCCTGAATATAGCACTATGCCTTGGAACTTGATTCCATGTTGTGCGACTTGTAATAGTAAGAAAGATGATGATTGGCTGGATGAACACAATCAACGATGCTTTATCAATTTCTATATTGACGACATTCCGCCAGTACAATATTTCTATGCTGATGTATCGGTGGTAAATGGGGAAATTGACATAAAGTATAATTTGAGATTTCCTGCGGGATATACATCAACACTTCGGGCGAGGATAGAAAATCACTATAAGAAACTTGACCTTTTGAAACGCTATCTTGAAAACTCTGATGATGTGTTGGAAGAACTGAGAAGTGTTATTCGCAATTATGCGCATGGGGTTCCGGATGGAGAGATTATAACCAGTATCAACAACACATGCAAAGATATGCAAGTTCTTTTTGGTGAAAACTATTGGAAAGCAGTGTTGGAAAGGGCTTGTGTGAACACGAGTGCAGTTTTTAACTTGCTGAAACAACCACAATAAAAAGTAAACGTATGCTCATATATTATATATTTTATACGTTTTCTATTTGTTGTCAACATTAGAAATCACAATGGCTAAGATTATACGGCTCTTTTGCAGTATTATTTGAGAAGGATTCATCAAATAATGGGCGTTGCAAAATGTTAATTGGGGTGGCTTTTGAAAGTGTGCCTACAATGTGCCTACAACTTTGAAAGGTTTGGATACGAAAAGTCCCGTAAGTTGCTTACTTACAGGACTTTAACTTTTGGGTGCCCGGACGGACTCGAACCGTCGACATTCAGAACCACAATCTGACGCTCTAACCAACTGATTGCGGGTGCAAAGGTACATCAAAAAATCGAGACTGCCAAACTTTTGCGTTTATTTTTTCAAAAAAGTTGGAAACAAAGTACAATTTGAGGATTATTACACCACTTTTTATAAAAAAAATAAAAAAAGGGAATGATATAATCAGAAAAATGGGTAACTTTGCGCAAAAATATTGATATGGGAAAAGGAAAGTTGGCAAAATTTGCCGATATGGAAACATACGAGAATGTGTTTCAGTATCCCTTCTCGGTAGTGAGCGACGTGCCGTTTACTATGCGAGGCCGTTGGCGTGAGCTCTATTTCAAGAACGACAACCCTATAGTTCTGGAGTTAGGTTGCGGAAAGGGTGAATATACCGTGGAGTTAGCAAAGCGCTACCCGCAGACGAACTTTATTGGCGTGGACATCAAGGGAGCACGTATGTGGACAGGGGCAACGCAGGCTCTGCAAGGAGGGTTGAGGAACGTGGCCTTCCTTCGCACTAACATTGAGATTATCGACCGTTTTTTCGCTTCTGACGAAGTGCAGGAGATATGGCTTACGTTCAGCGATCCCCAGATGAAGAATCCACGCAAGCGCCTGACAAGCACTTACTTCATGGAACGCTATCGCCGTTTCCTCATAGACAACGGCGTCATCCATCTGAAGACCGACTCCAACTTCCTGGCTACCTATACGAACTACATGGTGGAGCATAACCAGCTGCCTGTAGAACTGAAGACCAACGACCTCTACAAGGAGGAAGGCAACGAAGCTTTCGCTGAGGCAGCTTCTATCCAGACATACTACGAGTCCATGTGGCTGGCACGCGGACTGGCCATCAAATATCTGAAATTCCGACTGCCGCACGAAGGGGTGTTGGAAGAGCCGGAAATTGAAATAGAACTGGATGACTACCGCAGTTATCACCGCACAAAGCGCAGTTCGCTTGAGACTGCGAAATAAGAAGAGTTTTGAGATTAAAGAATTGAGATTTTAAGTTTTTTGATATGAAGTACTCTGATAGGATAAAAGGGTTGGACAAAGGGCTCATTCTCTTTTGCCTTTTCACTATTTTACCTTTCACATCGTCTGCCCAAGAGCTGACGGTAACGGTAGATACGGTAGGCCAGCTGGCCAGCAAACTGACTGAGGACATCCGTTTCACGATGTCCGAACTAAAGGTATGCGGTCCGCTTAACGGCAACGACTTCAGGATCTTGCAATCCATTGCCGGGCGCACGAAGCCCCGACGAGCCAGCGACCATAAGCTCCTGGTGCTCGACCTCTCAGAAGCCACCGTTCCTGAGAACAAAGGTGGATTCCGTACTCGCGAAGGGGTATTGCCTGCAGCCTTGTTTATCAACTGCAAGGACTTGGAACGCGTGATACTGCCCAGCGATCTGGTGGAGATAGGCCGTAGCTGCTTCAGCGGCTGCACCAACCTGAAAACCGTGACGCTGCCTGAGACGCTGTCCATTATTGGCGAATATGCCTTCAATGGCTGCCCTACCCTTTCAGACATCACTCTGCCTCAGTCCATGCAAGCCATCAAGGGCCATGCCTTTGACGGATGTTCTTCACTGGAATGTATTGACCTTCCTGAGAATCTTACCACGCTGGAAGAGTATGCCTTCAACAACTGTAAGATGTTGGAAACGGTAAATATTGAGGGGCAGATTAATCGCATTAGCAAGTCTGCATTCATGGGGTGTGAACGCATAAAAGAACTGGCCCTACCCCAGTCGGTCACATATATTGGCAGCGATGCCTTCAAGGGTTGCGCTGCCATGGAGACAATCGATATGCCCGATGCGCTATCTGAAATAGAGACAAATGCCTTTGAAGGCTGTATCAGTCTGCGCAAGATGGAGCTTGGCACCGTATCATCCATAGGAAGCGAGGCCTTTAAAGACTGCACGAGCATGGGGTCATTACGTGTGGAAAACGTGAAGCGCATAGGTGTAAGTGCTTTCCAGAATTGCAGCAGTCTTCAAGATGTCAGCATAGAAGGCGTATTGTCGGCCATCAGTTCAGAAGCATTTTCCAGTTGCACAAGCCTCAGCTCCATCAGCCTGCCATCAACAATCAAGGCCATAGGAGCAGATGCATTTTACGACTGCAAATCGTTGACTAAGATAGAATTGCCTGCCTCGCTGTCGAATATCGGCAATCGAGCCTTTATGAACTGCGCCAGCCTGATGCAAGTCACCATTCCCAAGCTGACGAAGAAAATGGGCAGTAGCGTCTTTGAAGGATGCATCTCCTTGGACAGTGTCTCGATAGAAGGTTTCATTGACAAGCTGGATGACAACGTATTTCGCAATTGTCACTCGCTACGCATCGTGAACCTGCCCGTATCTGTCAAGAGCGTTGAAGACAATGCCTTCCAGGACTGCCCCTCACTCATCGCTATCGACTTACCTATCTCAGTGAACAAGATTGGAGACAATGCCTTTGAGAAATGCGCATCGCTGACAACCATGATTATCCCTGCTGCCTGTAAGTCCATTGGCAGTGCAGCTTTTCGCGAGTGTAGCGGACTGACACGCATAGAATTCCCTGCAGCGCTCAAGAAGATTGGAGGTAATGCGTTTGCGAAATGTGCCTCGCTGAAAGACATTGCATTCAGTTCACCCGTACCACCCACGATTAGTCCTACCTCATTCAGAGGCCTTGTGGCTGTAGCCTGTACGCTACAAGTACCCAAAGGTTCCAGAAACGCTTACGCCAAAGACAAGACGTGGAAGAAAATAGCCAAGATCATAGAACAATAAACTTGAACAAACAAGAGAAATGACATTATATCCAAAACTTATCATAGATGCGCTTGCCACAGTAACGTATGCCGGCACAAAGAAAAACTTGGTTGATAGCGAGATGATAGCCGACACGCCCAGCATTAACGGGCAGAAGGTGAAAGTGGTGTTGCTGTTTCCACGCGACACTGACCCTTTCTTGAAATCAACTGTCAAGGCAGCCGAGGCAGCCATCAAATACCACTGTGGACAGGACATAGAAGTAACCATAGAGACGGAATTCAAGTCTAAACCGCGTCCAGAAGTGGAGAAACTGCTCCCAGGAGTGAAAAACATCATTGCCGTAAGTAGCGGCAAGGGAGGCGTTGGAAAATCTACCGTATCGGCCAATTTGGCTATAGCACTGGCTCGTCTGGGCTATAAAGTGGGGCTGTTGGACACTGACATCTTCGGTCCGTCGATGCCTAAGATGTTCCATGTGGAGGATGCCCGTCCCTATGCTGTCAATGTGGACGGTCGTGACCTGATCTGTCCTATCGAGCAATACGGTGTCAAGCTGCTCAGCATCGGGTTCTTCGTCAATCCAGATACTGCTACACTTTGGCGAGGCGGCATGGCTACCAGTGCGCTGAAACAGCTCATTGCCGATGCCGACTGGGGCGAGTTGGACTACTTCATACTGGATACGCCTCCTGGCACCAGCGACATACACCTGACACTGCTACAGACACTGAGCATCACTGGCGCAATCATCGTCAGCACCCCACAACAGGTGGCATTAGCCGATGCACGCAAGGGTATAGATATGTATCGCAACGAGAAAGTCAATGTGCCTATCTTGGGATTGATAGAAAACATGGCTTGGTTTACACCTGCCGAACTGCCTGAGAACAAATACTACATCTTTGGCAAGGAAGGCTGCAAGAAACTGGCAGAAGAAATGAACGTGCCACTCTTAGCCCAGATACCTATTGTACAGAGCATCTGCGAGAGTGGAGACGAGGGTGCACCTGCTGCCACCAAGGTGGACACGATGACGGGACAGGCTTTCATCAACCTGGCACAGGCTGTGGTCACTGTGGTTAACCGCCGCAACAAAGAGATACCAAAGACAAAGATTGTGGGGGTCAATTAAGAAGGAGAAACAAGAAACAGAGTATAAGAGGCGACAAGACTATTCTTGTCGTCTCTTTTTCATTTCGCGATAGCGCCAATAAGCATCGTGACGGGCCAGGTAAATCTGGTAGCCGTAAACCACACATGCCAGCCAGAAATACACAAAGGTATGTAACCACAGTATATGCAACTCCGTAGAGACATCGCTGATGGTGGCACCCATTGAGTTAAGACGCACATAGGCCTTCACGCCAAACGTGGATGGGAAAACCCAAGACACGCCCTGCCAGAACCCAGGGATGTTGCTCTGCGGCCAACTGACACCTGTAAGGAACAGCAGTGGGACTGAAATAAAGACCATCAGCAGCATCACGTTCTCACGATACCTCACAATACACGACACCACAATGCCAAAGAAGATACATGCCAACGTATAGGGCAACATCAGTGCAAGAAGTGGTTGCCATGCGGCCAGTTGGGGGAAGTGAAACAGTCGGGGTACGACAATCACCAGCCAGGCACCCATGATAGCATATATCATAAAATAGCATAGCGATTTGCCCAGGACAATACGGAACACGTTCTGATAGGGACGCGAAACAGGTATCAACTGGTGGTAACGGTTGCGTTCTCGGGCCGTACCTGCCGACATACCTATACCTAACACTAACGTCTGTTGCAGAATCAGTATCAGCACACCTGGCAACACAAACGAACCATAACCTCCCTGGGGATTGAAGATAGGCACATCAGCATAATCCAGCGGACGCGCAGAGATGGCCTCCTCGCGACTCGTGAAATGCCGCCCTAACTTCGTCTGTATCTCCGTACCCATCTGCATAGACACCAATTGGGCGGTCTGGAAGAGGGCTTTATAGGTCAGCATCAGACTCATATCGCAATAGACGCTGATGGTGCCTTGCTGCATACGATAGACGTTTGACTCAAAATCGCTTGGTATCAGATAGATGCCTTTTACAAGCTGACGACTCACCAGTGACTTGGCTTCATCCAAGTCCTGTGCATAATATGCCACTTTCACATCGGCAGAGGCATCGCACATACGGATAAACTGTCGCGAGAGAGATGTGTGCGACTGATCCACCACAGCCACAGGTACATCATGCACCGTCTCGTTATTGTATATCCAAGAATAGAGCAGAGGATAGATTAATGGTACGATGATAAAGAAAATAAGCATCCCCTCATCCTTGAACACCTGTTTCAGCTCTTCACGCCAGATAAAAAAGGTGTCATTAATCTTCCTTCTGAAACTGTTACGGTATATAGACATAAGTCAGCATTGCGTTCTTGATTTTCTTAATGACCAGCCAAGGCATCAGTATGAAGGCTACCAATGCGGCAAAGTGGAACCATGCTTCAAGCAGTGGGAAGCCGTTGAATACCGTAATCTGGTATAACATATAGTAATGGCGCAGAGGAAACAGCCATGAGAGCGACTGAAGTGCGCCGTCCATACCCATTACAGGGAAAGCTGAACCTACCATCGACAAACTGAGCACAGCCCATAGCGAACACACACTCATGGACATACGGAGCGAAGGCATCAGTCCGAAGGCGAAGATGCCAAAGCCCTGAGCTGCCAACACCTGCATGAGACCAAGCAATATCATCATCCAGGAACTGCCCTGATGAGGGAAGTGAAGCACATAGAACACATAGTATTCATAGCCATAGACCAGTGCCAGCCATATCAGTGTATGGGGCAGGAATTTTCCTATCGTGGCAACAACAATGCGGTTGTCGGCCTTTTCCAGCCACTCTTTTGATGTTCCGAACTTTAATTCTGTACCAAGTGAATAAGCAGATATCAGAAGGATAAACAATATGATGACACCTGGCACCAGCATCGTTGACAAATAAGAGTTATAGCTGGTCCAGGGGTTCGCAATCTGATGCAGGTCTATGCGGATGGGTTGCAGGAAAGCCTGTATCTGTGCATCGGTAAATCCTTTAGCCCGCATCGTGGCTTGACCTACTGCTGCCGATCCCAACGTACTGATAGTCTTCAAATCCTTCATCAGCAGGGCGCCAGAAGCCAGCGTCGTATAGGAATAATAAAACGATATCTTGGGTTGGCGACCTGCCATCAGGCTCTCTGTTGTGCCTTTCGGAATATAAAGGAACGCATAGATCTTGTTCTCCTGAATATCACGTCGAGCCTCAGAAACACTTGGATAATGAGCCACCACCTTTGACATCTGGAAAGCATCAAGTCGCTGCACCAGTGAACGCGACGTAGACGTGTTATCCAAGTCTACTACGCCCACCGGCATATCTGTAGGCAGTCCGTCATCCATCATTGAGGTGAAGAAAATCATCACCATCAAGGGAAAGACCACCATGCAGAACAAATAAATATGGTTCCGTTTAAGGATTCCCAATTCTCGCAGTCCTACCTCGTATATTAATCTCAGCGTCTTCACTCTATAGCGGCAGCAAATTCTTCACTCTTCACTCTTCACTTAATAATCAGCGACATACCCGGACGCAGACCTTCCATCTTCTCCACAGGACGTGCTTTCACCTCAAAGGTCTTCAGGTCATACTGGCCATTGGCCTTCGTTGCCTTCCATACGGCATACGAACCCTGGTCCTTCATGTGATACACCTTCATCTTCACCTCTTTATTAAAGGCGGGTACAAAAGCCGTGAACTCAGTACCTATCTCCATACCGTTCAGCTGATCCTCACGTACATTAAAAGTACCCCACATATCGTTCATCATCGAGATGGTCATAATGGGGCTGCCTGTACCTACCAGTTCGCCCACCTTCGGATAGATGCTGCTCACCTCACCGTCCATCTGGGCTGTCTGTACGGTCTCGCCAATATAAGCGTTAACTTCCTGTACAGCACCCTTGGCACGGTTCAACTGAGCCTGTGCAGCCATCTTCTCTTCCTCGCGGGCACCATTGACGGCCATGTCGTACTGACTCTTGGCAGCTTTCATCTGGGCTTCTGATGCCTTGAAATAAGCCAGAGCCTCATCACGCTTCTGTGCACTCACCACGCCCTCGTCGAACAGACGCTGTACGCGGTTGTAGGATTTCTCCGCAATCTCCAATGCGGCAGAAGCTTGCTGATACAACTGGTAAGCACCCTGCACCTGCTCTTTACGGGCACCGTTCTTTGCCATCCGATCCAATGCGGCGGCACCGTCCTCCACCCCCTGAGCCTGCATCATCTTGGCACGCACCTCAGGCGCATCGAGAATAGCCAGCGTGTCGCCGGCATGAACGAAGTCACCCTCCTTCACACGGATTTCAAGTATACGGCCTGGTACCTTGCTCGACACACGATACTCGGACACTTCCACTTGACCCTGAATAATCTCCGGGTCGCGGCCCAGTGCGAAAAAGCCGATGAGAGCCACTACGATAACAACTGCTGCAAAGCCTACAATGGCATACAGAATGTTATGATGCTGTTTTTTTGCTTGATTACTCATATCTGATAATGCTTAATTCTTAATGCTTAATGCTCAATGCATAATTCTTAATGCTTAATGCTCAATGCATAATTCTTAATGCTTAATGCTCAATGCTTAATACTTAATTAATAGAGGGTTCCTAATGCTTTGTTCAGCTCAACCTGACTCAGTTTCACGGCAATCTGCGCATCAATCAGCTGGGATTGTGCCTGTAGCCAGGCTGTCTGTGCCTCCATCACAACAGTGGGAGCAATGACCCCTTCCTTAAAGCCCAGATTGGCAGTACGCAAGTTCTCTTCTGCTTTTTCTATACCTGACTGAGCCATCGTCAGACGTTTGTTAGCCTCATCTACCTTGAAGGTATTCTGGTTCACTTGCAACTCTATTTTTTCGCGTGCCTCCTCCAGTTCCAAGTTGGCAATGGCCGTTGCACCTTTCGAGGCACGAACCTTATAAGCCACATCACCCCAGTTCCACAAGGGTACGCGAACCAACAGGCCCACATTCCAGAAGCCTCCGAATTTCTTCTCAAAGCCGTTCATTACATTGGGATTACTCACGGCATAGCCTCCCATCAGTGCAACCTGTGGCAAGTTACCTGCTTTCAGTATTTTCGTTGCCTGTTTCGACATATCAACGGTATTACCCAGCATTTTCAGTTCCGGACGGTTTTCTATGGCTTGTGCCACGTCTAACTGTGGCTGCAGGGTCACTACCGCAAGATTCTCTGAATCCTCATCGGCCAGTGTGATCTGCTCGTCCATTGGGAGTCCCACCATCTGACAAAGCAGCATCTTCGACAGTACCAGTCCGTCGTTCACGCGTTGCAACGTCATCTCGGCCTCGTTGACCTTTACACTGACACTGAGTCCCTCACTACGTGTGGCCACTCCTTCTTCTATCATGCGTTGCACGTCGCTGTCGAACTTCTTGATCAATTCCAGATAGCTCTCAGCCAGGCGTTTTTTGTTTTTCAGCGATACAACCTGCCAGTAGGCCTGGTCTGTGGAGTAAATCACGCTCTGCCGGCGTATGCTGGCAGAATTAGCGGCAAAGTCCTCGTTCAGGTCAGCCAGCTTATTCAAGGCAACGATGCTTCCTCCAAGGAATACGGGCTGCGTCACCAGCACAGAACCAGCAAAGATATGGCGGGTGTCCGTGCGGAAAGCATCCACAATCTTCTGTCCTTCGGTATCCAGCAAGCCAGCCATATTCGTGGCACCCTGCGTCAAAGACTGCTGCACGTGTGCACCCATCTGTTGGATAGCTTCTACAGGCGCGCCCAGCTGTCCCAGCATATTGCCCAACTGTCCCATGACATTCTGGACTCCACCACCCAAACCCGATAATGCAGGCAGGGCATTTGTTCCCAGATTGGACAAATTGCTCTTTTGCTCATTGTTTAAAATGGAAATCTCCTCGCTCGTAAACTGATATGAGCCTATCGCACTGACGTGGGGCAGATATTTCGTACGGGCCGATTTCCTAAGGTTAGCGGCTATGTCCTGCTTCAGTTGCTGCACCCCTATCTGCTTATTGTTTCGCAGAGCCATTGCACGGCAACTGTCCAGACTCAGTAAATGCTGAGCCGAAGCTGGCGTAACGCCAACAGCCAATAGCCAATAGCCAATAGCAAGAACTTTCTTCATAAATTATTCAAAGGTAAAGGTTTTCGTTCCTATCATATTGCCATCGGCAAAGATGCTCACACGATACTGACCGGCATCGAGGAATTCATTCACTTGCCAATAAGTCTGTACGTTGAGTTCTTCGCCTGTATATTCCACCACCTTCTTCATCGAGTATTCCAGCTGACGGTTCTCGTATGGGAAAGTACCCGCTGTCAGTATCTGTCCGGCAGGTGTCTGTATACGCACATAGAGCGTACGGTTACCGTTGGTTGCCGTCACGTTGCGTGCTATGTTGAAGCCCACTTGAATGGTCTTGCAGTCCTTCATCTTCTTGGCACTCTTCTGACGTTTGTTCAGTATACTCATTGATATGGCTGTAGCATCCAGTTGGGCAGCAATGGCCACTTTCTCTGTCAGGTTCTGCTTCTCCTGACGCAGGTCAGCATTGACGCTGTTAGAATGGGCCAGCTGGTCCTTCACGTTTTCGTTCTCAGCAATCAGCTGCTGGTTCACCTGATTCAGCGAGTCAACCTGACGGATATACGAACGCAGCACTTCGCGCACCGTAGCCAATTCCTTCTTCAGTCGGGCTATCTCGCGTGCATCGGCAGCCTTCACGTTCTTCAGTTCCTGCAACAGCTGCTGTGTGCGCATCTGCTCTTGGGTCAACTGAGCAATAATCGAGTCGTTGTTGATTTGCGTCATCATCTCGCTGTACTGCAGCGACAGACGTTCGTAATCGTTCTCCATCTCCTGCTTGTCCAGTTCGGCAAGTTCCAGCATCTCCAATTTCTCCTGTTCCAGATTCCTGTTATCCAGCAGCAAATACATCAAGCCCCCTGCCATGGCAAGGATGACAACAACGACTGCTGCTACGAGTGCTTTCTTCATCTTATTACCTATAAATACCTATTTTAATATAAATATGGATGCAAAAGTAATAGTTTTTAGCTAAATAGCCAAAGAAAATTTGGCACTTTAAATTTATTTTACTATCTTTGTCGCATAAAACAAACAATCTGTTTCCAATAACGAACTATGACCAAAGACAATTTCCTATATCGCGCATTCGATCTCTACTACGACGGATTCCGCCACATGACGTTGGGGAAAACGCTTTGGGCTGTGATTATCGTGAAGCTCATCATCATCTTTGTTGTACTGAAGATATTCTTCTTTCCAAACTTCCTGAAACAGAATGCCGAAGGCTGCGAATCCGAGTTCGTAGCCAGTGAGCTCATTGAGCGAAGCAAGACCCCCTAACTTAGAGACTTTTAAAACCTAAATAATATGACAAACCTACTCTTAAACATCGATGCCGGTATGATTGACTGGTCGAGGGCGCAATTCGCACTCACGGCTATCTACCACTGGCTGTTCGTACCGCTGACACTCGGCTTGGCGGTCATCATGGGTATTGCCGAGACCATCTATTACAAGAAACGTACGGACTTCTGGAAGAATACGGCCCAGTTCTGGCAGCGTCTCTTTGGTGTGAACTTCGCCATGGGCGTTGCAACGGGTATCATCCTGGAGTTCGAGTTTGGTACCAACTGGAGTAACTACTCTTGGTTCGTGGGCGACATCTTCGGAGCCCCACTGGCTGTCGAGGGTATCGTGGCCTTCTTCATGGAGAGCACCTTCGTAGCCGTGATGTTCTTCGGCTGGAAGAAGGTGTCGGCAGGCTTCCATCTGGCCTCAACTTGGCTTACAGGTCTGGGTGCCACCATCTCCGCTTGGTGGATTCTCGTGGCTAACGCATGGATGCAGTATCCCGTGGGATGCACGTTCAATCCTGACACCATGCGCAATGAGATGACCTCGTTCATGGAGGTGGCTCTCTCGCCTTTCGCCGTTGAAAAATTCTGTCACACGGTTATCTCCTCATGGATCATCGGTGCCGTCTTCGTGATTGCCGTCAGTTGCTGGTATCTGCTGAAGAAACGTCACACGCAGTTGGCCGTACAGAGCATCAAGATTGCCGTTATCGTGGGCTTTATCGCTGCCCTTGGTGCTGGTGCCACGGGACATAAGAGTGGACAGACCGTTGCTCAGGTGCAACCTATGAAACTGGCGGCTATGGAGGCGCTGTATAATGGAGGCAACGAGATGGATCTCACCATGATAGCATGGGTGAATCCTTTAGGACAGCCCGACTATACCAAGGAGACAGAGCCTGCCATGAAACTGGCGATGCCTTACGGTTTGTCGATGATGGCAACGAACACGCTCGATGGTTATGTGCCTGGCATCAACGACCTGCTGAATGGCTACACGAAGGAAGATGGTACCGTAGAGCCTTCTGCCGATGAGAAGATAGCCCGCGGGAAACTGGCTATTCAGGCTCTTGCCGACTATCGCAAAGCGAAGGCCGAGGGAGCCGACGAGGCTACACTCAACACTCATCTCTCAACACTCAACGACAATTATCAGTACTTCGGCTATGGCTACGTGAAGGATAAGGCCGACCTTGTGCCTCCTATCCCCGTTAATTTCTGGGCGTTCCGCACTATGGTGGGACTGGGCTGCCTCTTTATCCTGTTCTTTGGCGTGGTGCTCATTCTGATTTTCGATATTCCTATGGTGTCGCTCGTGTTCCGTCGCCTGTTCTCTGCACTGGGACTCCTTGACGAGCGTGCTGCCGACGGTACTGCACCTGCCGATGCGATGCCTCGCTGGCTCTGCTGGTCTGCTATCCTCATGCTGCCTTTGGCCTATATCTGTTCTGAGAGTGGCTGGCTTGTGGCAGAGTTCGGCCGTCAGCCTTGGACTATTCAGGATATGCTGCCTACGTGGGCTGCTGTCAGCGACTTGCAGTCGTCCAGCGTGATGATTACCTTCTTCCTCTTCCTCATCCTCTTCACCACCATGTTGGCTGTCGAGATCAGTATTCTGCTGAAGCAGATCAAGAAAGGACCAGAGGCTACGCTAAATGAAAAATGATAATTGATAAATGATAAAGCCATGACATACGAATTTTTGCAACATTACTGGTGCTTCATCGTATCATTATTAGGAGCACTTCTCGTCTTCCTGCTCTTCGTTCAGGGAGCCAACTCCATGATTTTCACGCTTGGAAAGAATCAAGAGGAGCGTCGTATGCTGATTAACTCTACAGGTCGCAAATGGGAGTTCACGTTTACCACGCTGGTCACCTTCGGCGGTGCCTTCTTCGCTTCGTTCCCCCTCTTCTACTCCACCAGCTTCGGCGGTGCCTATTGGCTGTGGATGCTCATCCTCTTCTCCTTCGTACTTCAGGCCGTAAGCTATGAGTTCCAAAACAAACTGGGCAACTTCCTTGGTCCTAAGACCTTCCAGTGTTTCCTGGTGTTCAATGGCATCATGGGGCCACTACTCCTTGGTGGTGCCGTAGCCACGTTCTTCGAGGGTTCCAACTTCATCGTAGATAAGGGCACACTCACATCACCCCTCCTTTCGGAGGGGACGGGGGAGGCTATTTCTCGATGGGCAAACGCCTCTCACGGTCTCGATGCCCTGCTGAATCCCTGGATTCTCGTCTTCGGACTTGCCGTACTCTTCCTGGCTCGCACCTTGGGCATCCTCTATATAATGAACAATATCAACGATGATGACATTCACACCCGCAGCCGTTTCCAGTTGGCTGGCTCAGCCTTCGTCTTCGTAGTGCTCTTCGTCGTTTATCTGGTTCACCTCTTATTAAAAGACGGCTTTGCCTACGATGATAGCGGAACAATCTTCATGGAGCCCAACAAGTACCTGCATAACATGATTGATATGTGGTACCTCACCGTCATCCTGCTCATCGGCGTTGTGCTAGTACTTTGGGGAATCCTCCGTGAACTCTTTTGCGGCAGCAAATTCTTCACTCTTCACTCTTCACTCTTCACTTTAAGCGGCATCTGGCCTGCCGGCATCGGTACCGTACTCACCGTGACGCCCCTGCTTCTTCTCTCAGCTTGGAACCACACAGCCTACTATCCCTCTACTGCCGACCTACAGTCATCGCTGACCCTTGAGAACTCGTGCAGCAGCTATTTTACACTGAACACCATGTTCTGGGTATCGCTTCTCGTACCTTTCGTGCTGGCCTATATCGTCTATGCCTGGCGCAAGATTGACAGCAAGAAGATTGACCGTGCCGAGATAGAGGCTGACGACCACGCATATTAACTTCAAAACATAAAAACCAATGAAAAAAATTCTTTCTATCCTCATCTTGTGCCTCTTTTGCCTGAGCGGTCAGGCACAAGTAAAAATGACACGCATACAAACGGGCAAGCCCCGGGTGCTGACTCATGCAGACAGCGTCGCACTGATCCAGCAGATGCAGGAACGGATGGCCGAGTCTGCCAAGCTTCGTCCCGTGGGCAGTAAAGTAAAAGACATTGCCATGGCTGATGCCAATGGCAAGTCCCACAATCTGAGCGAGTGGTGCGGCAAGGGCAACTGGGTGCTCATCGACTTCTGGGCATCGTGGTGCGGCCCCTGTCTGGGCGAACTGCCCAATGTAGTGGCCAATTATGAGAAGTATCACAGCAAGGGCTTCGAGATTATCGGCATCTCGTTCGACAGCAAGAAGGAACCCTGGCTGGCTGCCATCGAGCGGCTGAAGATGACGTGGCCCAACCTGAGCGACCTGAAAGGGTGGCAGAGTCTGGGATCTGAGACCTTCGGCATACGCAGCATCCCTGCCAACATCCTTGTAGACCCGGAAGGGAAAATCACCGACCTCGACCTAAGAGGCGAGGCTCTCGGCAAGCGACTGGCAGAGATCTACAAGTAACAGTCCCCAAAAGCCATACAGACGTCTAAGAACTGGCGGGCGAAGACGTGTCGTTAAGACATCTTCGCCCGCTTTTTGCATATTTAACTCCACCAATGCACAATTATTCGCATAATATTTGTAACTTTGCACACATAATATGGTTCAAAAACTCAAACACGTAATAACATGGCCACTGCTAATTATACAGAAGATCAGGTGCGCGATATAGCCAGGCTGAAACTTCATCTGGAGGAGACGGAATCTGCCAAGGCAGGTGTCGGCCAGCTAACATCTTTCAACCAGTTGGGCTTCCGTGGAGTGAAGGACCGCCCAGATGGATGGTATTTGCCAAACGAGACTCACTATCCAGCCCTTGTGCTTGAGGTGAAAGGAAGCAATATCAAACTGGGGGATAAGGAACGCGAGGAACTTCTGAAAAATATTCGTATCGTCCAAACTCGATATAAGCATGTTGTCGGATTACTGTTTAATGGTTACGAATTAGAGGTCTATAGAAATGAAGAGCAACTATCGGGTGAAAGCGAACTGATGGACAAAGAGCACTATTTGGGGCTCTTTGCCACTAATCGTATTAATAAGTTACTTATCTATTCGCTGACACATAGTATCAATGATACTTTGCACTTTGACTTTCTGATTAAGAACCTTTACCATCGCATGATTTTTACTGCTTGTGCACTGGTTGCCAAACGGTATGGAGCTACTTTGGTTAAGGGTATGTCGTTCAAACTTTTCACCACCTCAATTCGTGAAACGCTGGAAAACTCGCTATCTGAAGATTTGGCAAAGAACAAGAAACTTCAAATACTTTTGGACGTTTTTTCAGAAATTAAGCTCAATACCCAGTGCAAACAGGAAGCTATCAATCAGTTCATTGAAGATGTCTCAAAGATTTCTGACAACATCAATTCCGACTTTTGGAACGGTGAGGATGTGATGGCCATTTTCTTCAATGAGTTCAACCGATACAAGGCGAAGTCTGAGTCCGGACAGGTGTTTACTCCTGACCATATCACATCGTTCATGTATCAGATAACCGACACGACTAAGCAGGACACCGTGCTCGACGCGGCTTGTGGCAGCGGGGCTTTCCTTGTAAAAGCCATGTGTAACATGGTTAAGGAGGCTGGCGGTGTTCGAACTCAGGAGGCTCGCGAGATAGCCCAAACGCAACTGTTTGGTATTGAGTTCGACCGCGAAATATATGCTTTGGCATGTGCCAACATGCTGATTCATAAAGATGGTAAGACCAATCTTGAACACATGGACAGTCGCTCTGTTGACGCTGGATGGTGGATTCGCCAGAAGCCTATTACAAAAGTGCTGATGAACCCTCCGTTCGAAAACAAATATGGCTGTTTGGATATTGTAGAGAATGTGCTTAACAACGTACCCAAAGGTACAGTATGCGCATTCATCTTACCCGATAATAAGTTGGAAAAAGCACGAGGCCGTGTGCGCCGCTGGATGCAGAGCCACAGGCTGACCAAGATTATCAAACTGCCCAAAGAGCTGTTCTCTGGAGTTACCACGAGCATATTCATGTTCATAGTAGGAACTCCTCAGCATAAGCAGGAAATATTTACATGCTATATAGCAGAAGACGGACTTGAGACTATCAAAAATCAGGGTCGTCAAGATATTCGTGGACGTTGGGAGGCCATAGAACGTCAATGGGTTGATATTGTTCGTAAACAGTCGGGGAACGATACCATTCAATGGATTCATCCCGATGAGCATTTGAGCTATCAGGAAGACATTAAAGTTCCAATGCCTACAAGAGCTGATTTTATGAAGCGCGCACTGGCATACGCATTGTTTAAACAAGAGATAGAGGAGGCCCCGTTCTTTGAGAATGTCAGCGCGAATTGTCTATACGGAAGCCCACTGAAGGACGAATATAAACAAATCATCAATCCATCTGAAAACAAAGAAATGCCGCTCGATACCCATGAATGGAAGAATTTCAGACTGGGAGGAAAAGACGGTTTGTTTACTATAACAAAGGGTAGCCGTCTGACAAAGGCAGACCAACACGACGGACGAATCAATTATGTGGGTGCCTCAGCTTTTAATAACGGCATTACTAACCATATTGGCAATGATGACGAGCTCTGCCCAGCAGGTACTATTTCCGTATGCTATAATGGTTCTATCGGTGAGGCTTTTTATCAAGATGAGCCTTACTGGGCTACTGATGACGTAAACGTATTGGCCCCCCGATTCCCCCTGACGCCCTTGATTGCCATCTTCATTGCTACGGTTATCAAGAACGAGAGCGTGAAGTATGCATTCAACAACAAATGGACGAAGGAACTGATGGAAAAGTCGGAGATCATTTTACCGGCGAAATCAGACGGAACACCAGACTTTGATTTCATGGAGCAGTATATCCAATCGTTGCCTTATTCAAAATTTTTCTAAAACAATGGGAAACATAAAATTCAGCGTACACCGCAACCCAAAGACCGACCCCGACGCACCTGACACTTATCACGTGC
The DNA here is from genome assembly GCA_902785695.1 of uncultured Prevotellaceae bacterium. Lineage (GTDB taxonomy): Bacteria > Bacteroidota > Bacteroidia > Bacteroidales > Bacteroidaceae > Prevotella. The sequence continues at coordinate 23,200 of CACZZQ010000018.1, forward strand.
GACCCGACAGCTATGCCACGGCCGACCGTGCCGAGATAGTAGCCCACTTGCAGGAGCATCACCACCTGTCGAGGGTCTATACCGAACCGCTACTCACCGAACTGCCGCACGTCATCGTGGAGTATCTGCTTGAAAACAAGACCGTGCACCTGCAGGGTCTCGGTACCTTCTCGCTGCGCCTGGCCTTTCGCCAGCATGAGAACGATGCTGAGGAGAAGCCCATATTCACCGACCCTGCCGACATCACTGGCAACGAGGTGAAGATTGACGGCATCAACTTCCGTCCCGACAAGGAGTTCCTGGACCTGATGACGACCCGCGAGGTACACTTCGAGAATGCCACGAGCCGCGGCAGAGTGGGCCATACGGCACAGTACACCACAGAAGAGGTTCGCCGCCATGTAATCGAATATCTGTCTACGCACGACCATCTGACTCGCCGCCAGCTGATGCAGCTGCTGGGCCTTACCAAGCACGCGGCCTGGAAGTGGCTGGAACGCCTGACCGCTGCACCCAATGCCTTGTTGAAAGGTGAGAAAGTAGGCACTACGTTCGTTTATAGAATAAGAAACGAAGGATGAAAGTGGCTCATCTGCGTTGCAAAGAACCCTCATCTGTTATCGGCCGACCAAGGTCGGCCGATGTGCTGACCAAGGTCGGCTGACTTGCCGACCAAGGTCGGCCGATGTGCTGACCAAGGTCGGCCGGTTGCTTTCTCTTGCATTTTATGATGCACAATGCACAATTCATACTTAACAAATCACATAGTCTATGAATAGTATGATTATTATGGCGACTACCGATACTCAGGCAGTGTGACGATTCCAGAGACTGCTCCAGCCTGACAGCGGATTCGGTAAGTCGGACGTAAGTGAAAAAAGCGGGCGAATTCTTTGTGGTTCGCTCGTTTTTTTGTACCTTCGCAGTTCAAAAGATAAAACGAATGATTGTTTGTATAGCAGAGAAACCCAGTGTGGCAAAGGATATTGCACGTATTATAGGTGCTAATAGTAGCCACGACGGGTATATGGAAGGCAACGGATATCAGGTGACGTGGACGTTCGGACACCTGTGTGAGTTGAAGATGCCCGAGGACTATACGCCCGTATGGAAAGCGTGGAGTCTGTCGGCACTGCCCATGATTCCACCTAAGTTTGGCATCCGACTGAAAGACGATACGGGCATCAAGAAGCAGTTTGCCATCATTGAGAGCCTGATGCAGAAGGCCGACGGCATCATCAACTGCGGTGACGCCGGACAGGAGGGTGAGCTCATTCAGCGATGGGTGATGCAGAAGGCACAGGCAAAGTGTCCGGTGCAGCGACTGTGGATCTCGTCAATGACGGATGAAGCTATCCGCGAGGGCTTTGCTACGCTGAAAGACCAGAGCCAATACCAGTCTCTCTATCTCGCAGGATTATCAAGAGCCGTGGGCGACTGGCTCTTAGGTATCAACTGTACGCGCCTGTACACGATAAAATACGGACAAAATCGTCAGGTGCTCTCCATCGGACGCGTGCAGACCCCCACCCTCGCCCTCATCGTGAACCGTCAGAAGGAGATAGACAACTTCAAGCCGGAACCCTACTGGGTACTGGCAACGGTCTATCGCGGCACCACGTTTACGGCCACCTCAGGCAAGTTCACCTCGAAGGAAGAGGGCGAAAAGGCCTTCGCCATGATAGAAGGCAAACCGTTCGAGGTGACAAAGGTAGAGAAGAAGAATGGTAAGGAGACTCCTCCAAGCCTCTACGACCTGACCTCACTACAGGTGGACTGCAACAAAAAATACGGCTTTTCGGCCGAGACGACGCTGAACATTATCCAGCAGCTGTACGAACAGAAGCTGACCACCTATCCGCGTGTAGACACCACGTTCCTGCCTGATGATGTCTATGGGAAATGTCCGCAGACGATGAACGGCCTCTTCCAGGTGAAATTTGCCGGACAGTCGCCATACGCGGAGCTGGTGCGTCCGCTGGGTGGCAAGCCGCTACCGAAGTCGAAGAAGGTGTTTGACTCCTCAAAGGTCACCGACCACCACGCCATCATCCCTACAGGCATCGTGCCGCAGGGCCTGACAGACGTACAGCGCAAGGTGTACGATCTGATAGCACGCCGCTTCATCGCCGTGTTCTATCCTGACTGTCAGTTTGCACAGACCACAGTGATGGGAAAAGTGGGAGCTCCCCTTACTGCCCCCGAGGGGGCTTCTATAGATTTGAAAGAGAACAAACCTATAGAGTTTAAGGTAACAGGACGTACCATACTTGACCCAGGTTGGCGCACGGTATATGCCAAAGACAATGCTAATGAGGACGACGAAGAATCTATCGTAGCCCCCTCGGGGGCAGATGGGGGGGCTTCCCTGCCTGCCTTCACCAAGGGAGAGAGCGGACCGCACACCCCTACCCTAACAGAAAAGATGACCACACCGCCCAAGTACTACACGGAAGCCACACTGCTGCGTGCCATGGAAACGGCAGGAAAGCTGGTGGAGGACGAGGAACTGCGCCGTGCGATGAAAGAAAACGGTATTGGCCGTCCATCAACGCGTGCCGCCATCATCGAAACACTTTTCAAGCGCCATTATATTAAAAAGGAACGCAAGAACCTTTTGGCTACACCTACAGGCATCGAACTGATAGACCTGATACGTGAGGAACTGCTGAAGAGTGCCGAACTGACAGGTATCTGGGAAAAGAAACTGCGCGACATCGAGGCTAAGAAATACGATCCTCAACAGTTTATAGAAGAGCTGAAACAGCAGGTCACGGAGATTGTGCGCGAAGTGATTGGCGACAGCAGCAACCGACGGGTGACGGTCACCACAGACGAAGACCTGAAGAAGAAAAAGACCACAAAAAAGAAAGCCACGCCCCAAACGGCAATGCCAACTCCTACGGATCCATTGGTGGGCCAGCCATGTCCCGTCTGCGGACAAGGCACCATCATCAAAGGCAAAACGGCCTACGGATGCTCCCGTTGGAAAGAAGGATGCACGTTCCGTAAGCCTTTTGAGCAATAAAAAAGAAAAGTTTGCGTTATAGTATGGTATGCGCAAACTTTTCGCTATCATATATATAGCAATAGCCTGTCTCCTCATCACTGGATGCGGGGCAGATTCTGCTATGCGAAAGGGCGATAAGTTCTTTGCTCTGGGCGAATACTATGATGCCGCAGAGCAATACAAAAAAGCCTACTCGAAAACAAAAGCGAAGGAAAAACCGCTACGCGGACAACGCGCATTGAAGATGGCCGACTGTTACCGCCGCATCAACTACACGCAGAAAGCCATCGCTGCCTATAACAACGCCGTGCGCTTCAAGCAAGCCGACTCAACAGCCCTGTTCCATTTAGGGCGGCTGCAACTGAAGAACGGCTCCTATAAGGACGCGGAGAAGACCTTCACACTGCTGCTCGACTCGATGCCCGACAATAAATTGGTGAAAAACGGGATGGAGAGTGCACGCATGGCACCGAAATGGAAGGCCGAAGCCGAATACTCCGGCTATAACGTAAAGAAGCAGGAACTCTTCAACTCACGCCGTGCGGAATATTCGCCTATGCTGGCTGGTGATGACAACGACCAACTCTACTTCTCAAGCACACGCAATCAGGCAAAAGGCGAAGAGTTGAGCGGCATCACCGGCACGAAGAATGCCGACATTTTCTTCTCACAAAAGGATGACAAGGGGAAATGGTCGAAACCGGAAGTCATTGACACCGAACTGAACACAGAGCAGGACGAGGGAGCCTGCGCTTTTTCGCCCGACTTCAAGACGATGTACCTCACGGTATGTAAGACCGACCCGGAATATCCCCGCTTTGCACAGATAGCCACCGCACAGCGCAGTGACGCATCATGGAGCAAGGCTACACCACTTGAAATCACCAAGGACACGCTCTCCACCTTTGCCCATCCAGCCATCTCGCCCGACGGTATGTGGCTCTATTTCGTCAGTGATATGCCTGGCGGCTTGGGCGGCTACGACATCTGGCGCGTAGAGATTACAGCTCACGGACTGAACAGCCTGGAGAATCTGGGTGCACCCATCAACACGCCCGGCAACGAGATGTTCCCCACGTTCCGTCCCAACGGAGACTTCTATTTCTCCAGCGACGGACATCCAGGATTCGGAGGACTGGATATATTTATTGCGAAGCCAATTGAGAATGGAGAATTGAGAATGGAGAATTATGCGAAGCCAATTGAGAATGGAGAATTGAGAATGGAGAATTATGATTACCATCTTCCGTCAAAAACTATGGGAGAAAAGCAAGAAACAAGCAAATCTAATTATAATTCTAAATTCTCAACTCCCAATTCTCAATCCTATGAGTTAGAGCACCCCGGTGCACCCCTGAACTCAGCAGGCGATGACTTTGGCATGACCTTTGAAGGGCTTCACAACAGAGGCTACTTCTCATCGAACCGAGGCGATGCCCGCGGATGGGACCATATCTATTCGTTCGAGAAACATGAGGTGATACAGACCGTGAAGGGATGGGTGTACGAAAGAGACGGCTACGAACTGCCCGAGGGTCTGGTCTATATGGTGGGCAACGACGGAACGAACAAGAAAATAAGCGTAAAGGGCGACGGTTCGTTTACGGAACTGATTAACCCCAATGTGGACTATGTGTTCCTTGGTACTTGCAAAGGTTTTATGAACCATAAAGAGGAACTGCGCGTAGAGCCTGTATTGGAGTCGGAGGAGTACACCCTGCAGTTCCCCTTGGCATCGCTGACCGCCCCTGTGCTTATCAGAAATATTTTCTACGACTTTGATAAGGCCACGCTGCGACCAGAGTCAACGATGGCTCTAGACAGTCTGATAGACCTGCTCAACGAGAATCCCAACATCACTATCGAGCTGAGTGCCCATACCGACTATCGCGGATCGGCAGCCTATAACGAACGACTGTCGCAACGCAGGGCAGAGAGTGTGGTGAACTATCTCATTGAGCACGGCATAGCCGAAGACCGCTTGTCGCCTGTAGGCTATGGAAAGATGAAGCCAAAGACCGTGAAGCGCAAGCTCACGGAGACCTATCCTTGGCTGAAAGAAGGCGACGTACTGACCGAGGAATTCATCAAAGCATTAAAAGACGAGGAGAAGGAGGAGATATGCAACCAACTGAATCGCCGCACGGAGTTCATCGTGCTGCGTACGACATACGGCATGGATGCTAAACCTGCCAGCGTTCCAACCTCTGAACCAGCTCCACAACAGCCAGACAAGTGAGCACGCCCAGTGTCATGAAGAACGGCACGGGATGAAGCTCTCCGATATTCGTCTTCAGAAGCATCATGATTCCTGACAAGATGAATTCCCAACCATCCAGTACGATGAAAGCCACCACGCCAGACACTACGCAGAAAAACGTCCACCATTGCGACAGACGCGCTGTCCTGTCGGGCAACTGTTTCATCACGCGTTCCGTAAAACCGTTGTCTTTTATCTCTATTGTTCTTGCTGGTTGAAAGAACTGTTCCAGCAGTTGATTATCTATTTCCGTCATAGCCATTATTCTTTAAGTAGGTAGTGAGTTTTTCCTTTCCACGCCGCAAATGCGACTTCACGGTATTTACCGGCATATTGGTCATCTTTGATATTTCATCCAATGAATAACCGTCGATGAGTTGCAGTGTCACGCAGACCCGTTCTTCCTCCTTCAGGATGGCAAGGGCTGCGTGGATATCCATTTGGATACCCACCCCCGAACCCTCCCTGTAAGTGAGGGGAGTAGATAGTTCATCACTTTGAGTCTTACCATTCCCCTCTCTCTCAGAGAGAGGCTGGGGGTGAGTCTTCCTTTTGTAGTCGTAATATATATTGTACGCAATACGGAAGAGCCACGTCTGAAAAGAGGCAATGCCCTTGAACTGCGTGATATGCGTATAAGCTTTCAAGAAGGTGTCCTGTGCCAAGTCATCGCTCAAGGCCTCGTTGCCCAACGTCAGGTTGAGCAGGAACCTGCGCACAGGCGACTGGTATTTACGCACCAGCTGGTCGAAGGCCCGTTGGTTGTGAAACACCGCCACCTGTGCTACGAGAGAGATATCGCTCAGCGACTGCATGGTCGTTATTATTCTTGAGGTTCTACAATATCTGTTTCCTTGCGGGAGAACTGTTCACGCATCTCTTTCTCCTTCTGCTTCTGCTTGGCGCTATAAGAGATCACCACATTTCCGCAGCCAATGAAGAAAATCAGGGCGCCAATGGCCAACCCCAGTTTGCCAAGTGGTATCCAGAGCAGGAATGCCAAGCCGACACCTAAGAACATCTGCTTGATTCCTTTATTCCATATATCGTCATTCTTAGCATAGGGCGTACCCAGAGCATCCATAGGAATCTCCTTACCGTTTTTGATGGCTGCTTCCATGACGCGCATTCTTTCCTTGCGGTTCTTATAAATAAAGTATAGGATAATTCCGATAACAGCAACGGGAGCCAAAATAAAGATCAGGAACAGCACGATGAACACGATAATGATACCACCCAGCATATCGAGCAAGTCATTATTGAATCCCATTTTGCCCATCAACGTCTGTGTATCGGCCGATTCCCATTCATCAAAGTCTTCATCATCCCAGCCAAAGTCATCCGCAATGGCGGCAGAGTCTGCCGATGTGGTGTCGGAGAACACCTCGATTTCAGGAACCGTGTCATTCTTAGGCGCAGCTTGTGCATTCATGGGTACGGCCATAGTAGCGATGGCCAGCACCAGAGTCATTAAAATCTTTTTCATATTCATACTTCTTTTATGTTACTTTCTGTCCGTTAGACGGGACGGGAAACAAAAAAGTTGCACGAGGGTGCAACTTTTTTATAAAGAGCCTTCAATTTATTTACATTGGAACATGAAATCCTCCAGCGTACAGAGTGACTGTCCCCTGGCTTGGGATGAGAACACAAAGAATATAGCGTGCTTGCCAGTATAGGATGACAGCGCAGGCAGTGCCTCCCTCAACGTGGTCTTCTCCTTGGACATCAAATCCGTCAGTTCCATACAGCCCAACTTCACACCGCCTCGCGACTCCCATGGACTGTCGATCATAATGTCTATGCGTCCGTTAATACCGGCAGGAACGAGGTGGAGCTCCAGCGAGACAGCCTTACCTTCGGTCTCCGTGAAGTTGAAATACTTATAGCCCACGATAGAGCCATCGGTATTGTTCACTACAGGATTGGTATTATTTCTGAGGGCGTATGGTGCATCGAACTTATCGTCAGTTCCATAGGCCGATGCCACATAAGAACCGTAGAACGTATTGTTAGGCCACTCATGAACAGCTGTTCTGGGGCCTGTGTACCAGCAGGCAATACCGGCGGAATGACGTTCCTGCGGGTTCAGACCTTCAACAGAGAAGCCTTCAGAGGTATATTCTCCCTCGCTGATGGTCACCTTACCACCTTCGCCCTCTTCCACACTGACCTCAATAGGAGCCACCATAGCCTGACGGGCATATTCATCAGTACCCGTCTGACGATGATAGAACACCCACCACTGTCCGTTAATCTCGCAGATGCTGCCATGAGTATTGCCATCAACGGTAGCCGTAGCAATGGTGTCGCCCTGTTCGTTCACGTCACGAGCACGTCCATCGATGATTGTACCACCATAAGTCCAAGGGCCTAAGGGATGATCACTGTAGGCGTAGGCCAGCGTGTAGTTGGATACAGGCAGTCCAAACTCACCGTCCTTGGTGAAGCGGCTATAGATAAAGACATATTTATCCTTGATCTTACGGATAGAAGAGGCCTCGAAGAAGCTGAACACCCCCTCCTGATAGCGACCGGAAATCATATCCTCTACGATTTTCGTGCCTGGCTTGACGGTTGCCATCGTCTCCGGGTCGAACTCAGCGGCATAGGAACGCTCAAAGCCCCAGTAGCCATAGACGCGTCCATCGTCATCCACAAAGACAGCGGGGTCGAACCTCAGTACGCCGTCTGTTGCCCAAGGATTCTCCTTGCTCCAGTTGCACACCTCGAAAGGACCGTCAGGACGACTACTCTTACATACCATCCCATTACGTCCCCACGCCTGGTTATTGGGATAGAGGTAATAGGTCTTCTCACCATCAGGGCCTACCACCATCGTCACATCAGGTGCGAAGAGCACATCAGCCAATCCTGCGCTGTCGAGCAGTTCGCCGTTGGCATTCTTATTGACGCTGAATATCTCGCCGTCGTAACGCCACTCCGTCAGACTGTCTACCGATGCCGACCACACCACCTGATCACGTCCGCAATAGGCTGTAATCAGATTATCGTGAGAGCCATAAAGATACACACGATACTTACCTGGGTTATCGGGATCTTCAAACACATAGGGCTCTCCGTCAGGGATATGTTCCCAAAGAGGGAGGAAGGGATTACCGGGCGTAGTGAGTTTCATCTCTGCCGTTTCTTTTGGTTGGTTGTTACATGAGGATGTGAGTGCCAAAACAGCCAGACATCCCATCAGACTTTTGTACATCATATCGTGCTATTATTTCCGGATTTTCTTACCTTTATTAATATATAAGCCACGAGGGAGCGACTGGTAATTGGTAGAATAGAGTCGTCCGTGAAGGTCATAGTAGCCCTCGTTACCTGTCTGCTGCTGAATAGTAACAGGCACGATACCCGTAATATCACCTGTTGTCTCAATGCCTATCTCAGCAGCCGATGTCCACGCTTTGCCGTTCACCTCCGACTTTGCCACAAACTTCATATAGCGGCCTGGGGTTGCTTTTGAGAGTTTTGCCGTTTGCAGGGCAGTAGAATTCTTAAATTCACCAGATGCAACTGCCGATCCCCATGTCTTTTTGTCAATACTCAGATACACCTCATACCCTTTCACCATACCGTTCTGATTGCCATCCTGACGAGCCAGATAGGTAATGGCTGTGACCTCATAAATTTTCTTCATGTCAATGATGATGGTATGCGGATGTTTCGTCTCGTTGGCTCCCCATTCCGTATGCCAGAAAGTGCTGGTATTGTTGTCGAATGCATACTTAGCATCGTTGCCACTATGGTAACTGGGGGAATTTACCAACGTCCATTCCGACTTATTGATGTAGAGGGGGAACGCATATTCCATCTTCGGACTTTCCATCATACCGTCGGAAGTACAATAGGCCGTCACGCTGCAGGCCTCGTTATGGAGTACCGTAGTAGAATATTTCTGATACTCACCGCCGTCGATGCTATAATAGATGGTGGCATTCTTGGTGGTGGTAGTCATCTTGATACGTCCACTATTCAGACGCTCTACGCTGACGGGCTGACATACGGGCATATCAATACGGGCAGCCTCAGCAGCCTTGACACCAGCCTTGAGGGGGATGATGAAGAAGCGGAAAGCGGTATTGGCTGCTTTCAACTCGTATTTATCCATCACGTCAGGACCGCAAGAGTTGTTACCCAAACCACGGGTGGCGGCATCGAGGTTGACAATCGTCGGTTTGCAGCTCACGAACTCATAGGTGTGCTTCTTGCGATTGTTTTGATTGGTGTAGTTGTCCTCTGGACGGAAATGTACTGCCGATGCTGCCATCTGGTCAGGAGCAGCGAAGAGCAGACCCTGGCCTTCACTATTAGTCAGCGATATCCAACGCACCTCCTGCTTCGTTCCGTGTTCCTGTGGCAGGATATACTCCTCGTACTGGTCGGTGACGGTACTGTTATAGATAGCAGGCAGGCAGGCCTCCTTACGGTCGCGATAGCTATCCCAAGGTCCACGTCCGAACCAACTGAGCTGTTCCATTCCCTCTGGCATCTCCAGTTTAAAGCCCAGCTTCGGCAGGATAGCACCAGTATTGTTAGGACGGATGAACGAGTTGACCATCACGGTACCATCGGCACAGACGATGAAGTCAATGTTGACATTAAAGATATTGGAGCCACTGCCATAGGTACTCTTCATGCTCACGGTAACAGTCTTGTTATCCTCAGCCTTCGTGACTGTTGTTGCCGTACCCTTACCTGTGGAACTGAGTTTGGGAAGTCCCATGCCATCCCATGTGCCTTTCTTGCTACCATCATTATCGGTAGGCAGGCGGAAGGCATTGAGTTGCAGCATCTTACTCATCATCTTTACCCCGTCGAGGGTATAACCGCTGAGTGTACCCTTGTTCTTATTGAAAGAAACCGTGAAGTTGGCACCGCTGACATTAACAGCAGAACTTGTCTCTTCTACCGTCAATGCTTCTGCGCTGGCAAAGTCGAGGTTCTTCATGGGCTTGGCAGCCGTCTTCACAGGCAACTTCTCTTCTGCTACCACATAACCAGCCTCAGCCCACGCAGTCTTCTCGCGCTGCTTGGCACAGAAATAGATAAAGGCCTCTTTATCAGAGGTGAGAGGTGAGAGGTAAGAAGTAAGATTGTCGATGGTGATATCTTTCGTCTTGCCAGCAGCTACACCATCAGAGATAGCACCGCTTCCAAGGACATTCCCCTCTTCATCCATCACGCTGTAGCTCACGTCATAGGTATTGCTCGACAGGAAAGCCAGCTTATTCTTGATGCGGAAGACATTATCCTTTCCACTGACAGCCGTAAACTCCAAAGGCTGATAGATCTTCTTGGTATTGTAGCACTTTGCCGTCCACGTCCAGTCGGGATGTACCAGTCCGTTGATACAGAAGTTTCCGTCGTTAGGTACATCACCGAAGTCGCCTCCATAAGCCCAGTACTCCTTACCGTTACTGCTCTTTGTCAGAAGACCCTGATCCTTGAAGTCCCAGATGAACTCACCTGTGAGACAAGGATACTTTTCATAGAGGTCGAACATCTCACGGACGTTACCCATTGAGTTACCCATCGAGTGTGAGTTCTCACACTGGATATGGGGCTTTGGATTCGTCTCGTTCTGGCGTGAAGAACCAATCCATTGAATATGATCGTAACCGCCGTACATTGAAGAACTTACATCGGCATAGTCGCTACCACCTTCGTAGTGTGTGGGACGGGTTTTATCCAATTCCTTGATGGCTGTCTGTACAGCTGCAAAGTTATTGCCGTTACCACTCTCGTTACCAAACGACCACATGAAGATACAGGCATGATTACGCATCCAGCGTACATGGTTCTGTGAACGCTCCACCATCGCATTCTTGAACTTTGCCTCTGAAGAGAGCTTCTGATAGGCGTGACACTCTACGTTAGCTTCTGCCAATACGTACATACCATATTTGTCGCAGAGGTCATAGAATACAGGATCGTTGGGATAGTGAGAGGTACGGATGGCGTTGATGTTCAGTCGCTTCATGCACAGAATGTCCTGTTCTATCTCCTCGGGGGTGATAGCACGTCCATTAACGGGTGAGAAGTCGTGACGGTTGACGCCATGAAACACCATACGCTGTCCGTTAATCAACAAGGCACCGTCTTTTCGGATAGATACCTCTCGGAAGCCAACCTTCGAGCCACGGATATCAACAACCTTACCTTCAGAATCTTTCAAAGTCAGAACGAGGTCGTAGAGATTAGGGGTCTCTGCACTCCATAATTTGGGAGCCGTCACGTCAAAGTCGATACTCAAATCAGACTGGGCTGCCACCGTCTCTTGTGCGATGGCTGTGTTTCCATCCATAATCTTAGCCTCAACAGTCATGCCTTCGTTCTCGCCTGTCAGAGTCAACTTCACATTTGCTTTCGCATTGGTATAGCTATTGTCTATATCTGTGGTGAAGAAATAATCGCGAATCTGACTCTTGGGGGCTGACCAGAGGAAGCACGAACGATGAATACCCGTCAGACGCCAGTAGTCCTGACACTCTAAGAACGAACCACTAGTAAAACGATATACCTGCAGGGCTATAGTGTTATCACCCTCTACGAGATAGTCGGTAATCTTAAATTCTGAGGGCAGATAGGAATCTTCTGAGTAGCCAATACGCTGTCCGTTGACCCAGAGGTAATATCCGTGACCTACGCTGTTGAAACGTACATAGACATCGCGGTCTTTCCAACTGTCAGGAATGGTGAAGTGGCGACGATAGGTACCTACAGGGTTCTTGTTGGTCTTATAGTTGGTAAACCAGCCCGGACGGTCTGCCATTACAGAAAAAGTTGTCTCGTCGAACGAGAAGGGATAAGCCACATTACAATAGAGCGGCTTGTCCCACGACTTACCGTGATTCACTCCCCACACCTGCCAACTGCTGGGCACATCGATATCCACCCACGAGGCATCATTGTAGTCTTTCACACACCATTCGGCCTTAGCGCTGGTGGGCACACCTACCCATTTGAACTTCCATACACCATTGAGCGACTGATAATAGGGTGATTTGGTCATGTCGTTCTCCGTTATTTCTGCGTCAGAAGCCACAGGAATGGCGAGGGTGTGAGCCGTTTCGCGGTTTACACTCGTTTTCAGGGGGTTGTCCCACTCCTTACCCGTGACTTGTTCCGTCTGGGCATTTACCGACATGAAAGCCATTGTGAGGCAACTCAGAATCAATACTTTTTTCATTTATGCTTTAAGTTTTGGTTATATCCAAGGTTTTTACTCTGCAAAAATACGTAATATCTACAACATACACAATGATTTATCACCTAAAGCCCCCACTCTGCTACATATACAAAAACTTACGAAACAATTCAGTTAAAGAGTGACGCTGACGGCTTTGCCTTGATACTGCACCGTCTTACCTACAGGATTGTCGAGATTGAGAGGGTGTGGTGCGTCTTTCGAGATCAGAACGATGTTGAACCTACGTTGTTTCAGCATCCCTGGAAACTGTCCCTTGCGTGCAGAGAACGAAACGGTACGAGTGGCATCGTCGTAACTGATGTCGATAGTGGCATACTTGCCTTGTTCGTAGTTATAGTTCGTTCCCTCATCCTCATAGAGCTGGAACATGCCGTTCTGTCCTGCATAGACATAGAGGTTGATGTGCTCAGCTTGCTTCTCATCACTCCACTCCATCTCTGGACCGAAAGGGATGATGGCGCCCTCGCGTACGAAGACTGGGATACGCTCGTAGGGAGCATCAACGATTAATTGACGATTTGACAATTTACGATTTACAATTTCGCTACTTCCATCCATTCCGGCCTCTATCACTTTTTCACCTGTATAAAGATTATACCAGCCGCATTGTTTGGGGAAATAAACGCAGCGGTTACGGGCTTTGTAATATCCCACGGGACAAGCCATCAGCGCAGGTCCAAGCATCCACTGGTTACCAATGTCATTCACCTCCTTGTCGCCATTGAAGTCCATCACCAAGGCACGCATCAGGGTATAGTCCTTGAAGTGAGCCCAACCTGCCAGCGAGTAGAGATAAGGCATCAGACGGTAGCGCAACCGGTCGTAATAAACAAACGATTTGTAGGCGGGATGTGACTCTGGTGCAATATTCCAAATCTCACGCAGAGGCCATTGTCCGTGACTACGGAAGAGGGGTATGAAGGCACCAAACTGGTTCCAGCGACATTGCAACTCACGCCATTCCTTCAAGTCCTCGTTCTCTACGCCTGTTCTATCAAAGAGCTGCTGAGCCTGTACATAACGGTTCTCCACACAGAAACCGCCCTGATCCATTCCCCAGAAGGGTATACCTGAGAGCGAATAGTTCAGGCCTGCCGTCATCTGCGCCCGCATATCCTCCCAACGGGTGCCGATATCACCGCTCCATGTGGCTGTAGAGTAGCGTTGTTCACCTGCAAAGCCACTACGGGTTAAGAGGAATACACGAGGGGCCTCCCCCTTCCCCCTCCGAAGAGAGGGGGTATCAAATGCAGAACGCTGTCCTTCATAGATAGCCATTGCATTGACCAGCGAATAGGCATTGAAATACTCCGTCGAGGTGCCTAATGCCGTAGGACCGCAAAGGGCCTTGCGATACCACATCGGTGTGCAGTCGCGCACATTAGGTTCCGAAGCATCCATCCACCAAGCATCAACAAGAGAAGCCCCCCCTACTGCCCCCGAGGGGGCTTCTCTTGACTTTTTACTGGCATTAGTAGCCCCCTCGGGAGCCGAATGGGGGGCTATCGGATACAGTTTCTCTGCCATCTGTCGCCAGAACACTTTGCGGGCTTCTGGGTCGTAGGCATCATAGAAACCATTCTGATAACCACGTCCCACCCAATCACGGATGCCGTCGGCAGGCGACTGCGTGTAGATCCAGCCCTTGGCATCCAATTCCTTGTAGTTTGCCGTATTGACATAGAACTTAGGCCAGACGCTAATCATGAAGCGTCCATGCATCTGATGCACAGAGTCGAGCATCTGCTGGGGATCAGGATAGCGCGAAGCCTCAAACTCATGGCTTCCCCATTGATCCTCGGGCCAGTAGTTCCAGTCCTGCACAATATTGTCGATGGGGATATGCCGACGACGGAACTCAGCCAGCGTCGACACCAGTTCATCCTGCGTTTTATAGCGTTCCCTGCTCTGCCAGAATCCCAACGCCCATTTCGGATAGAGCGAGGCACGGCCCGTCAACGTGCGATAGCCACTGATCACCTCATCGAGGTTCTCGCCAGCAATGAAGTAATAGTCCATATCCTTCGCCATCTCACACCAAATAGAGAGTTTCCTTTGGTCGTTATTAAGCTTAGCCACCCGCAGTCCGCAATACGACACATCACCATCGGGCTGCCATTCGATACGCAACTGCATCCGTCTACCCTTTCGCATCTGCTTGGAGAATCTATAGGTATTGGGATTCCAGGCCGTACGCCAGCGTTCCTCCACCATCTCTTTACCGTCAATATACACCTTAATATAGCCCGCGTAATAGAGCATAAACAGGTATAGCTTGTCGGCAGGGGCCTCGATAAAACCTTCATATACCACCTTCGCGCCATTCAGCCGGAAGCCCTTAGGCAGGTTCTTGATGCCGCCAGGCTCCGTACGATTAGCAATCTCAGAAGTCGCAGGACAGTCGAATTCATAATAGATGGAATCCTCACTACGTACCAGCGTCTTTCCGTTACGGTCTGTATAGGTTCCCGTCAGACAACCTTCCCTACCCTGTTTGTCATAGAGTTTGAAGACCTTGCCCAACTGCTGATACTCTTCTGGGTTACCAAAGCGACAATAGCTATAGCTGTCCCATAGCAAGCCGTAGTTCTTATTGGAGAGCACAAAGGGGATGCTCACTTTCGTGTTATATTGAAACAGATCCTCATTCTTACCCTTCATGTTGAACTGCTCGCTCTGATGCTGTCCCAAGCCGTAGAAAGCCTCGTCATCAGGACTGTCGAAAAGCATACGCCACGAAAGGCCGTGCTTGGCTTCTTCCTCTACCGCAAAGCCACTCTTCATACCCAGTTCGCGCTCAGGCACCGTGAAGTCCCGGAATGTTTTTCCTTCTTCGTCCTCTTTCAGGAGCACCCTGCCCTCGGCATCGAAGAAGGTCACCCTGCCTGTGGATTTCTCCACCACAGCCTTCACCTTCTTGGTCTTTACGAAAACGGTCTCCCCCTCATCGGTTATGCTGTAACTGTCTTTTGCAGGAGCAGCTTGAGGCACAATCATCAGCGATGCAGGCTTATCCGACAGTTCGTCCTTCGAGGTGGCCCGCAAACGGATAATCCTATCATTTATCACTTCCAACCGTACCAACTTTGCCTGACTGTTTTCAGGACGAATAACGACAATATTTGATTCCGTCTTCACACCAAAGCCATACATTGATGTCACTGACAACAACACAAGTAGTAATATTAGCTTTCTCATCATGTTTGCAAAAATACAAAGAAATCGGTGAAGAACCAAATTTTTAATTAGATTAACATAAAAAAGCGCATTTTTCAGCCCTTTTATCGTATCTTTGCAACTACAATGAGCGAAAACGTAATAATTGCCGATGCTGCTTTTGTAGACAGAGTGGCATTTGATTTGATAGTGAACTTCGAGCGTATGTTGGAAAGACAGATTCCTCAGGCCGACATAGCCCGATGGGTTGAATGTGTGGCTCTGGACGGTGGACTGCGTGAGGGGGAGCATCAAACGACTGTGATTCTGACTCACGACAAACAGCAGACAGAGATGAAGAACTTCGTCCCCGGCCGGTTTTCAGAGGAACTGGAGGGAAAGGCCTTTAAAGGAAACCTGGGGGAATTTGAATTCTGCACACCTCATGGTGAGAACTACGTAGACAAGGACGAGTTTTTTCTGGACACGCTCCAGACAGTGATGCAACTACAGGACGTGAAACGATTGATGGTGATTCCCGACGAGTCGCAATTCAATCATGTACGCGAAATTCTACGGAAGGCCGACGATGACAACAAGCGCGTCACGGTGTTTGCCATGCAGCCGATGACGGGTGGAGCTTTCCGACAGGAGATCCTGGGCTATTCACTCATGGCTGCCCTCGGCATCAGGGGAGAGGAGATTAAGAGTTAAGAGTTAAAAGTTAAAAGTTATCGCAATGACCGTATTTGACAAAATTATCGCAGCAGTACCCTACGAGCAGCTGTGGCAGTGGGGACTTACTTTTTGCAAGAACCTGATTGTAGCAGCCATCGTCTATTTCATTGGACGCTATCTGATCAAGTTGATTATCAAGTTGTTTACCAAGATGTTGGAGAAGAGCAAGGTTGATACCACGCTCTACACCTTCCTGTGCAGCATCATTAACGTGGTGTGCTGGTTTGTGCTCATTATCGTTATAGTAGGCATCCTGGGTATCGAGACATCTTCGTTTATCGCCTTGTTTGCATCGGCTGGTGTGGCTGTTGGTATGGCACTGAGCGGCACGCTGCAGAACTTTGCCGGTGGAGTAATGATACTGCTGTTCCGCCCGTTCAAGGTGGGCGACTTCATTGAAGCTCAGGGATATGCCGGTGTGGTGAAGGAGATACAAATCTTCAATACCATTATCCGTACAGGCGATGCACAGATTATATTGATTCCGAATGGGACTCTGAGCAGTGGCACGATGAAGAACTCTTCAAAAGAGCTCTATCGCCGCGTGGACTTGGAGTTTCAGTTTGAATACGGTGCCGACTACGACGAGGTGAAGGGTGCCATACTCGACATCCTAAGGAGTCACCCACTCGTCATCCAAGGGTCTGTCGAGGATTCCAACATCGTGGTTGAACCTTGGGTTGGTCTAATACGTCTGGGCGACAGCGGTGTTTCAGTCGTTACACGTTCTTGGTGTAAGGGAGCCGACTACTGGACTGTCTATTTCAATCTGAACGAGACCGTCTACCAGATGCTGAAGGAGCGCGGATTCATGTTCCCATTCAACCGTGTAGATGTGAATATTCTGAACAAAAGTTGATTATCGAAAGATATAAAGCCTATGAAACTTAAAACCTATTTATTATGCATGATGCTCGGAGTCGGAATGATTGCCACACGGGCACAGATGGTGTTCACGCTGAACGGTGTGAATGCTACTACTGAGACAAACCCGCTGGACGGATCGACAACGATTACCGTACCCAAAGGTACTGACCTTAACGGAATGATAACGGCAGTTAGCATCGACGGAAAAGCCGTTGATGCCGCTGCCATCACACCAAATCCCAAAACTACCAAACTGAGATACGACGAACTGAAAATCTTCACCTACAACAACAGGGCATACGGTTTCCGATTCGTTGAAGATGTATGGTTCTGCGCCGTCTTCGTCTCTGACTGCCACATCAATCAAGGAAGCGGTCACGACGGTACGTCAACCACCGATATGGCTACCATTATGAATAACATCTTCTCTATGGGTAAGGACGGAACAAGGAAGGTGACATTCTCCACCGAGGGTGCAACCAATCTGGTACCAAAAGTCGACATCGTTTTCTGTCTTGGTGACATAGACCAGGACAAGGGCGACGACGGCAGTTCTGGCACACACGACAACTTCCTCGGTTGTACCGCAGAACTGGCAAAGACTGCCGGCATACCTTTCATCTTCATCGCCGGCAACCACGACCTGTCGCCTGACTACTGGACGGGTAACGACCCCGACAAAGGTGTCACACTCAGCGGTTCGAATGCTGATGACCAAACCGTCTCGGCCATCACAGCCAACAACGACTACTGGAACAAGCAAGGACTCTTCGACGAGAACATCCAGTACATCACCGATGATTCCAAGTCAAGCTATTTCCAGTCCATGCCTTTTACGTTTAAGTTCAAGGACGTGCGTTTCTACTGCGCCCATACCTATTGGTTCCACAAGCTTTACAAGAAACCGGGGTGGTTCTCATCAGCTACCTACTATGCCCCCGACGGTGTCATCAATGCACTCAACAGTTTCGTAGAGAGCCATGCCGACGAGGCCTCCGTCTGGATGCAGCACTATCCCTGGCTGGCCGGCGGCGACTGCAACCGCTGGTGGCTCGACCAGAATGACGTAGGTCTTTATATCACCACTGCCGATGCCTCAGCCTACGGATGCAACACATCGGGCATTGCCTACAACGATGCCGCCACAGCCAACAGGCTAAAGAAAGACCCGCTCGCCGCCATTATGATGAAAGCTGCAGGCAAGGTCAACGGACGGGTGCAGCACTTCTCCGGTCACTACCACCGTTTCTATGATGCCACCTATACCAGCACCGCGGCTGCAGACAACAAGGTGCGCGACTACACCGTGTCAGCCAATGGCAATGGCGACCAGACAAACAACGCCTTTGTAGTGCTCTTCAAGCGCGGAGAGGGCGTGAAAGAAGTTGTTCAAACAAAGTTCTAACTATGAAACTGAAATCCTTTTTTCTCGTGGTGCTGGCCCTGCTGATGACGGCAGGCAGCACGCAGGCAAAGACAGATGTCACAGCCAAATATCTGAAAAACGCCAGCCTCACTTCACTGGAAGGATGGAGCTATGGCGACGGAGGCTATAACTACACCGATTGGAAGACCGATGGTGACGTGCCAGTCATAGAGTTCTATCACACATGGAGCAATAATGCAGGAGCAGCCATCGGCAGCACCCGCAACTTTCATTTTACCCAGGACATCAAGTTGCCTGCCGGTTATTACCACCTGTCAGTAAACGCCTTCTACCGTGAGGGCAACGGCAACGGCACCAACACCAAGGCCTACATCTTTGCAGGCGACAAAAAGCAGTACATCGCAGGACTCTCGGCCAGCGGTGTGGCTGCCTATTCGGGCAATGATGACCTACACAAGGCAGCCAATGCCTTTGCCAAGGGTGACTTCTCCAACGAGTTCGACTTCGAGCTTTCCTCGGAGCAGACCATCACTATCGGCTTCCGTGGCTATATCGACACCTATTGTTCATGGTGCATCCTCGGCCCCGTGACACTCTACGAGTACACCGAGGAAGACTTGGCCGACGATGCACAGAAAGCAGGACGCGACGCAATGGTGAAAGCCCTGGAGCGTTTTGAGCGCAACTACAACCTGACCGATGGTACCGACTACAGCCGACTGACCATGAGTGCCGATGCCTGGTCTGCACTCATCGAACAGGTCAACGCCGTTAGTCTGGCTATTGACGATCCAACACGCGGCTACGAATATGCCGACCTCGCCACTGCCCTTAACGCAAAGATGGATGCTACCGACCAGTCGTTACGCCTCTTCCGCAGCTACAAGGCGATGTCAGAAGGTACCGGTGCCTTAGTAGGACACAATTTAGTCAGCGATTACATCACCGACAGCAACATGGACTCCGACGATGCGGAACTCCAGGCCATTGATGCCCTCAATGATGTGTTCATCGACTATGCCCGACAGCAGACATCCGACTTTAACATGGGAGCCTTCCTCGGGGCCAACATCGACTTCAATACCATTTCCAACGCACCGCTCGTCACACGCGAAGGCATGACTATCAACGACATTGACGGATGGACGGTGGACTATGCCGACCTTGACGGCTGGTGCTTCATTGACAACGGCAATGACTCCTACAAGAACCAACTCTACCTGCGCTGTAACTGGACTGATCAGCCCGTACGTCTGCAAGTATCAAAGGCAGCCATGCTTCCAGTAGGCAATTACCACCTGAGTTGCCGATGGAACAGTTCCTTGCAAAATCTGACAAACCTCTCCAGCTACCGACTCGGAGAGACAACAAGCACGATAGGCAAAGCAACCAGCAGTTACCAGACACTGACCTACGAGCTCAACATACCCGACCGACCCACCGATCTCGATCTCACATTTGGTTTTCAGAAGCGTGGTAGCGGCAACGCCCCTGCTCAGATTCTCGTTGACGACATCACCCTTACCTACGACGTAGCAGGCAGCAACATATACACCGCTATCAGCGAGTGTCCTGACAGCCAATCCGTTCCCGCCGTCTACGACCTACAAGGACGACGTGTGGATGCGAAGACTGCTGATGAAGTCAGGAACCTCAAGAAAGGCATCTATGTCATTCAAGGTAAGATAATCATCAGATGAAACGATAATAGTAGCAGTTTCATTTGGCTGTGTCGCAGATATTGCGTAACTTTGCACAAAACTTGGAAAAACGATTTAATACAAAAACAAAAGCATACAATGTCAAGAGTACTAATGATTGGCGCCGGTGGCGTCGCAACGGTTGCAGCATTCAAGATTGCACAGAATGCCGACGTGTTTACTGAATTTATGATTGCAAGTCGCAGAAAGGCGAAGTGCGACAAGATAGTAGAGGATATCCATAAGGCAGGCTACAAGTTGGACATCAAGACTGCTCAGGTGGATGCCGATGATGTAGAGCAGTTGAAGGCCCTGTTCAACGACTACAAGCCTGAGTTGGTCATTAACCTCGCCCTGCCCTATCAAGACCTCACCATCATGGATGCCTGTCTGGCATGCGGTTGCTCATACCTTGATACCGCCAACTACGAGCCCAAGGACGAGGCTCACTTCGAGTATTCTTGGCAGTGGGCCTATCGTGACCGCTTCGAAAAGGCTGGCCTCACCGCTATCCTTGGTTGTGGCTTCGACCCAGGTGTCACCAGCATCTATACGGCTTACGCTGCCAAGCATCACTTCAAGGAGATTCAGTATCTGGATATCGTCGACTGCAACGCCGGCGACCACCACAAGGCCTTCGCCACCAACTTCAACCCAGAGATTAATATCCGCGAGATTACCCAAAAGGGACTCTATTGGGAAGACGGAAAGTGGGTGGAGACAGAGCCTCTGGAGATTCACAAAGACCTGACCTATCCAGAGATTGGTCCTCGCGACAGCTATCTGTTGCACCACGAGGAGATTGAGTCACTGGTTATCAACTATCCCACTATCAAGCGCGCTCGTTTCTGGATGACTTTCGGTCAGCAGTATCTGAAGCACCTCGAGGTCATTCAGAACATCGGCATGAGCCGTATCGACGAGGTGGAATACGAGGCTCCATTGGCTGACGGCACCGGCACAGCCAAAGTGAAGATTGTGCCTTTACAGTTCCTGAAGGCCGTGCTGCCCAACCCCCAGGATCTCGGTGAGAACTATGAGGGTCAGACCTCTATCGGTTGTCGCATCCGTGGTATCGGCAACGATGGCAAGGAGCACACCTATTATATATATAATAACTGTTCACATCGTGCAGCCTATGAGGAGACGGGTATGCAGGGTGTCAGCTACACCACCGGTGTTCCCGCCATGATTGGTGCCATGATGTTCTGCAAGGGTCTGTGGAAGCAGCCCGGCGTTCACAATGTAGAGGAATTTGATCCCGATCCTTTCATGGAACAGCTCAACAAGCAGGGACTGCCTTGGCACGAGATTCACGACGGTGACTTGGAACTTTAATAACGAAATTACGATATAACGAAATAACGTCATAACGAAATAACGTCATAACGATATCACGAAACAAAGAAACATTAATATACAATGGCTAAAAAAAATGAAGAAGAGGCATTGACGCCGCAACAGGAGAAGATGAAAGCCCTACAGGCTGCATTGGCAAAGATTGAAAAAGACTTCGGCAAAGGCAGTATCATGCGTATGGGCGAGGAAAAGATAGAGAATGTAGAAGTCATCCCTACCGGTTCGATTGGACTGAACGCCGCACTTGGCGTAGGCGGTTATCCCAAGGGACGTATTATTGAGATCTACGGTCCTGAGTCATCAGGTAAGACCACACTGGCTATTCACGCCATCGCCGAGGCACAGAAAGCAGGCGGTGTGGCTGCCTTCATCGATGCTGAGCATGCCTTCGACCGTTTCTATGCCCAGAAACTGGGTGTCGATATTGACAACCTCTATATCTCTCAGCCTGACAACGGTGAGCAGGCACTCGAGATTGCCGATCAGCTCATCCGCTCGGCTGCCATCGACATCATCGTTATCGACTCTGTGGCTGCCCTGACTCCTAAGAAGGAGATTGAGGGCGACATGGGCGACTCGGCAGTAGGTCTGCACGCCCGCCTGATGAGCCAGGCTCTGCGTAAGGTAACATCTACCATCGCCAAGACCAACACCACCTGTATCTTTATCAACCAGCTTCGCGAGAAGATTGGCGTGATGTTTGGCAATCCAGAGACCACCACTGGCGGTAACGCCCTGAAGTTCTATGCTTCTGTACGTCTGGACATCCGTAAGGTGACCTCTATCAAGGACGGCGACAACGTCATTGGTAATCAGGTTCGTGTCAAAGTAGTGAAGAACAAGGTAGCGCCTCCTTTCCGCAAGGCTGAGTTTGAGATTACCTTCGGCGAGGGCATCTCGAAGATTGGCGAGATTGTGGATTTGGCTACCGAGTACAACATCATCAAGAAAAGCGGATCATGGTTCTCATACGAAGACTCGAAACTGGGCCAGGGACGCGATGCAGTAAAAGCACTGCTGAAAGACAATCCCGAGCTCTGCGACGAGCTGGAGGCCAAGATCATGCAAGCCATCAGCGAACAGTAATCTTCCATGATGCAAAAAAAGTACGCAAAAAGGATTTCTGCCTTTTGCGTACTTTTTTATATCCAATTACAAATGCCTCTTACTTCTTGATGCTTCTCACTTTCTTGGTGTTTTTGTTGAAGAACACACAGGCGTATGGCATTGCAGGATTCTTATATACCCAACTATATAGCTCATTGCTCACGTCACCACGCGATGTAGGCTCACCCATGGCCAATGTCACCTCTGCCTCTGAGAATCCTGCACGTACTACACCCTTCCGGATGTCCAGTAAATGTGCTTTCTCTACACCGGGAATATCCAAAGGATTGCCTGCGGTAAACAGGTTGTCATAAAGGTCTTCATGGGTTCCTGCTATATCGCCCGACACATCATGGCTCACAAAAGTCACCTGTTTGGTATAAGTCTTACCGGAACCTAATCCGCGCAATGTCATCTTGACATAATGCGTGCCACGTTGAGCCCTCACATCCATAATCTTGAATGTTGACAGACGACCCATATTGACAGGCTTGCCACTGGCATCGTTAAACACGGTGGGATATTTTGTGAAGACCTCCAAACCTATATATTTCCTATAGGCGGCACTTGCTGCCATATTGTCAGCAGGCAGTTCAAAGGCTCCTCGGAAAGTATGAATCTTCTTGTTGCTGATTCCAAATTCATCGTCACGCATACCGCTATTTGTCCGACTGATGGCCACGTTCTGATAGAACTCACGCCCCTTCTCGTCGGCAACGATGATTTTCACAGGATAGTTGCGAGTACCCACACCTACGGCAACGACCTTCACCTCAGTGCCTTCCTTCACGTCGGTAATCGTCTCAAAGCCATCACCGTCCAGTTCTGTATCCACATAATACTCATCTGCAACAGTGAACAGCGTCTTATCCTTGAAATACTCAATGGCAATATCCACATCACCCAGATAGGCCAGCGTGGGAACGCCCATCTTTCCGAAACAATAATCCTCGAACGAAGTCGTAGGTACCTCGAAATAATAGTTCTTCCCATCATCCTCGCATCGGAAATTCACGTGCTCATGCAGTCCACCAGTGTTCTCATGCCCTTGATAGACCATAATCTTATGACGAAGTGACAGATTGCTGACCATCTTGTCTGTCTCAGCTTCGGCAAAGGTCTTGATCACCATGTCCTTCTTATCGGGAATCACCATAAAGCGCATACCAGTACCCCAGTCACACATACTGACATAGCGGAAATAGCGAGCCAACTCATCTTGAGGCTCCTCTGCCTGAGACTCCGTATTCGTGCTGTCAGGTTGCGCCTCTACAGCCACTTTCTTGGCACCCTTAGTCTTTACTATGTATTTATTTTCCTGAGCCGAGGCCGCAGTCACCACTACAGCCATCAACATCATCGTCAATAATCTTCTCATACGCGTAAACATTATTTTCTCTAATTGCCGACAAAGGTACAACTTTTTTCCGACTCTCTGACAAAATGGCGTGACAAAAAAGCGTTCCTTGATAAATTTTAAACTTTTGGCACGCGGTTTGCTATCCTGTCAGTGACTCATTTTGAATAATAACAAATAAAAAAAATACAATTATGGGAAAGATTATTGGAATTGACTTAGGTACAACCAACAGCTGTGTTGCCGTATTCGAAGGTAACGAGCCTGTTGTGATTGCAAACAGCGAAGGCAAGCGTACCACGCCTTCAGTAGTAGGTTTCGTCGAGGGTGGCGAGCGTAAGATTGGCGATCCCGCCAAGCGTCAGGCTATCACCAACCCGAAGAACACCGTTTACTCTATCAAGCGTTTCATGGGTGAGACTTGGCAGCAGACCGAGAAGGAGATTTCTCGCGTGCCATTCTCTGTAGTCAACGAGGGAGGCTATCCCCGTGTTGACATCGACGGACGTAAGTACACCCCACAGGAAATCTCTGCCATGGTGCTTCAGAAGATGAAGAAGACCGCTGAGGACTACCTGGGTCAGGAGGTTACCGATGCCGTGATTACCGTACCCGCTTACTTCTCTGACTCACAGCGTCAGGCCACTAAGGAGGCCGGTCAGATTGCTGGTCTGAACGTACGTCGTATCGTCAACGAGCCTACAGCAGCTGCTCTGGCTTACGGTATCGACAAGACTAACAAGGATATGAAGATTGCCGTATTCGACCTCGGTGGTGGTACTTTCGATATCTCTATACTCGACTTCGGTGGTGGTGTGTTCGAGGTGCTCTCTACCAATGGTGACACTCACCTGGGTGGTGACGACTTCGACCAGGTTATCATTGACTGGCTGGTTCAGGAGTTCAAGAACGACGAGGGTGCCGACCTGAAGAGCGATCCTATGGCTATGCAGCGCCTGAAGGAGGCTGCAGAGAAGGCTAAGATTGAGCTGTCAAGCACTACCTCTACTGAGATTAACCTGCCCTACATCATGCCCGTTGGTGGTGTTCCCAAACACTTGGTAAAGACCCTCACCCGTTCAAAGTTCGAGCAGCTGGCCCACAACCTGATTCAGGCTTGCTTGGTGCCCTGTCAGAACGCCGTTCGCGATGCTGGTATCTCTACTTCAGATATCGACGAGGTCATCCTCGTAGGTGGTTCAAGCCGTATCCCCGCTGTGCAGACCCTCGTAAAGAACTACTTCGGCAAGGAGCCTTCAAAGGGTGTTAACCCCGATGAGGTGGTAGCCGTAGGTGCTGCTATTCAGGGTGCTATCCTTAATCAGGAGACTGGTCAGGACATCGTATTGCTCGACGTTACTCCTCTGACCCTCGGTATCGAGACCCTCGGTGGTGTAATGACCAAGTTGATCGATGCCAACACCACTATCCCTTGCAAGCAGAGCCAGGTATTCTCTACCGCTGCTGACAATCAGACAGAGGTAACTATCCACGTGCTGCAGGGCGAGCGTCCTATGGCTTCTCAGAACAAGAGCCTGGGTCAGTTCAACCTCACCGGTATCGCTCCCGCTCGTCGTGGTGTGCCTCAGATTGAGGTAACCTTCGACATCGATGCCAACGGTATCGTGAAGGTAAGTGCTAAGGATAAGGCTACCGGTAAGGAGCAAGCTATCCGCATCGAAGCTTCTTCTGGTCTGTCACAGGACGAGATCAACCGCATGAAGGCAGAGGCCGAGGCTAATGCTGAGAACGATAAGAAGGAGCGCGAGCGCATCGACAAGATGAACCAGGCCGACTCTATGATTTTCCAGACCGAGACCTTCCTCAACGAGAACGGAGACAAGCTCGGTGCCGACAAGGCCAACGTAGAGGCCGCCGTCCAGCAGCTGAAGGATGCTCACAAGGCTGGCGACATCGCTGCCATCGACAGCGCCATCAACAACCTGAACCAGGTGATGCAGGCTGCTTCTCAGAAGATGTATGCCCAAGCTGGTGCCCAGCAGCCTGGCGGTCAGCAGGCCGGAGGCCAAGGCTTCCAAGGCGGTCAGCAGGCCCACTCCAACCCCAACGACGACGTCCAAGACGCCGACTTTGAGGAGGTGAAGTAAAAATACTCACAAACAAATATTTATCCGCATAATCGCTGTGATTATGCGGATTTTTTTGTACCTTTGCGCCAAACGAAAATATTGAGATATGGCACACCAAATTAAATACTGCATATTTGCGAATCCACTGCCTGAC
>CACZZQ010000019.1 GCA_902785695.1 uncultured Prevotellaceae bacterium
CCATTAAAAATAAACTCTTTTTCATAATCGTAAAGTTTTAAAAAGTTAATAATAAATAGAATTTGAAAGTATTTCGTTTCCGATATATCTCGTCTTTTTTGTTTTGAATGCAGAGTTGGGGGGCCAGATTCAACGTCTAATGCCCGGGGGCTCTTTTCTGTCTGCGACGCAACATGAATTACCATGAATTGAACATGAATTTCTCATAAATATTATTTTGTTTATATTCTGTTAATTCTTCAATAGGAAATCAATAAATTCTTGTGGTTCCAACACGGGAATACTTGCTGTATTGAAATCCTTTTTATTTCGTGTTATAAGATAGTCAATATGTTCGTGTCTGGCAGAGAAGTATTGCATTGCATCCTCAAAATCCTTAAACTCGGATTCAACACTTTGTTCTAATGTTGATGAGTCAACAGGTGTTGCAGTAGTAATCTTCATGAATTTTGAGAATTCATTGAAGATGTCAGTCTCTTTATTGTATTTTCCAAGAATAAAGCTCGCAGTAGCATACGACATAGCAGAGACATAAACACGTATAAAGCCTCTGTCAGCAAGACTCAGAATTTGTAATGATGGCTTGCAAAACTGTTCACGCTGTCCTATTACATCAATCATGATGTTGGTATCGAAGAAAACACTTATCATCCGTACTTTTGAATTAGGTAATCTGTTCTTTCCTTTTCATAGTCGAAGTCGGCAGGAAGTGGATTTATACTCTTCCCTATCGAGGCCACAAATGGAGTAATCTCCAAATCTTCTGGCCTTATGTCGACTCGCACAGAGTCTTTGGTCTTCACATCAACCTCTTTTGAAACCAATGAAGAACTAAGCAATGATATCAATGATAGTTTCACCTGATCACTCGCACCTTTTAGTAGTTGCCAGTAATTCATTGTTTCTTGTTCTATTGCAATTGTTGTCATAATTATATTTTTGCTCTCTAATTTGTTTACTGAACACGAATCGCACTAATCTCACAAATCAATCCGTTTAATCCGTTCAATCCGTGGTTGTTTTTATCTTAAACATGTAATGCCACTCTGTAAGCGGCTTCGTCTTTCAGTGTGCTCTTGGCGATAATATGCATTTTATAATATTTTTTTGTTCATATTTCATTTTATTCTGCTCACCAGGTTCTGCGGCGCTCGTCGCGTGTCCCAGATGTCCTCAATAACGACCATGTCAACCTCTTCGTCGTACCAATACAGGAGTTTAAACCTCTTATTGATGTGCCTTGAGCGGTAGAAGGGAACGTAACCTCTCAGTAGCGGTTCTGGGAACCATTTCCTTCGCATTGCCTTTGCTTTACTGGTCCATACTACTGTAGCCATAAGAATTCCTTTTTCAGTTCAGCTCTTACTTCTTCTTCAGTGTAGTATTCCCCTCGCAGGTATTGCTCATGCGATTCCTGTAGTCGTGCATAGAGCTCGTCGAGGGTGTAGGGTTTCAGGTCGCTGGTGTCCTGGCGGTCCCATTCGTCCTCTTCAAGTTCCTCTACCTCCACCTCCTCGGAGATGTAGCGGATGAGGCATTGCTTGTCTTGTATGCTCAAGCCGTTGATGCGGTCCAGCAGGTCGCTGTTTCGCAACTCGTCGCTCATGCCGTAGGTCATTGCCGTCGGCTCGGATGCATATGTCCCTTTCGTTCCTTCTTCCATATCTCGTTTTCTTTCTTTTTCTGTTTTATCACAAATTTGAGAATTTGAGAATTGTTTCACTCATCACTTACATCGGTACGTCCACGTTCTGGTCGTCGCCCCAGTCCTCAACCTGGGCATCGAACTGGCCGGAGCCTTCCGGCTGGGAGTAGGGCAGGGTTGGCAGATTTTCTTCATCGATGAGGGGTGCGTCGATTTCCAGATCGAGCTGCAGTGAGACGTCGGCTTGCGTAAAGGTGGCTTCCTGTGTGCCGTCATCGCCATCATAGCGCAGCATCTTTCCTACGTCGTATGAGAAATCTGTGGTCTTCGTGCCGTCGAGCGACGTGAAATGCAGCTTGATATAGTTCGACTTCTCTGAGCGCTGGATGAGGAGCTCGCGTCCATGGGGCAGTCCGAAGGTCTGAATGTCAGTGGCAATCCATCCCACTTGCATGTCGCCGGCCCTGGTGGTGTTTCCGGAACGGCTCTCATAGCCGTCGATGCGCCAGTTGTTGAGCTTGATGTTGCCCACCTCTGTGCTTCGCCAGAACTTGGTGAGCGAGCAACCGTTGGCCAGACCAGTGATGTAACCGTCGACTCCGCCTTGTTCCGGGGGCTTCATGTAGTTGATGCCGCGCACCTTGACGCGGATGGTCAGCGTGGTGGTCATCGGGCGTATGGTGTCCTGGCGCTGCTGGTTCAGGGAGTCAACACCAGAGTCCTTGTCGTACTCGTAGAAGATCAGGCCGTCGGTACCGGTCTTCACCTCGAACGAGTCTATGGCCACACCTAACGACATAGGCTCCTCCATATAGCGCATTCCCTTGTCCCAAGCGTCCTGGTTGGTGATGTTGTAATACTCCGACTGTACCCTGATTTTCTCAAAGTCGTCAGTGTCGTAGAAGCGCATATTGCCCTCGTATTCAGCGAAGGTGTTGGTCATAACGAGCTGCTTGTATGAGCCGTTGTCCACATTCTCGTCTTCCTTTCCCGACATATCGTGGGTGGGGTAGCGGTATGTGAACTTGTCGCCGTTCTTGGCATACATGACGTATATACCGTTAGGTGTGGGGCCTTTATAGTATGACCAGTCATAGAAGATGTCCACCTTGCTGTCGCCTTTCTTGTAGAGCTCCAGGGGTTCGCGGTCGCAGGACGAGAGAAGTGAAGAGTGAAGAGTGAAGAGTGAAATATTGGCTACCGCGATGATGAGGTTGCGGAGAACGCGCAGGGTAGCGAGATGCCGAACAGCCGTCTGCATCTTCTTACTTACGCCAATTATCGTTCTACTCTTCATCATCTCTTTTCTTTTAACGCAAATGTCTCTTTTTTTCTCTTTAACATGAATTTCCATGAATGACCCACGAATTATCATAAATAGTATATGAAAAAATTATATGGGCGATTATATGGTCATTATATGTTTAAATCCTCCTCATCATCGTTTTCGTTTTGTTTTTTTATTGTCCTCTGGCGAGGGAATAATCCATACCAACGAGAACTTCAGCTTCGTGGGACCTATGTAGCTCATGTCCTTCGTGTACTTGTAGATCAGGTGGCTGCTCTCGAACTCGGCGTTGTAGTGGCGGCGGTTGCCAAAGGCTGCACCTGCCGCAAGGCTGAACTCCAGGTTCAGTCGGCTGCTCACGGGCCAGCTGTAGCCGAGGGAGAGGCCTATGCTGGTTAGCTCGCCCTGGTTGCCCGTGCCGTTGTACTCCAGGTCGTACTTCAGCGAGGCGGCATAAAGGCCCAGGAACGTGCCGCAGAGCCAGGGTCGCGAGCCGCTGCATCGGGGCGCGAACCAGCGACGGAACTCCACGCCGGCTTCCTGGATCTCGTAGCTGTAGTTCAGCTTGTCTAATCGGAACCAGGGGTTGGTGTATTCTGCCATCACGCTGTACTGCTTGTTGCGTCCTAAGGGTACCTCTATCTCCACGTTGGGTGCTAATGCCAGGTCGTAG
Organism: uncultured Prevotellaceae bacterium; assembly: GCA_902785695.1. Taxonomy (GTDB): domain Bacteria; phylum Bacteroidota; class Bacteroidia; order Bacteroidales; family Bacteroidaceae; genus Prevotella. Next base: position 3,607 of record CACZZQ010000019.1, read on the forward strand.
AGCATATTGGTCTTGACGGCGAAGCGCGGCTTGTAGCCCTTGTTGAAACGCCGCTTCGTGGTGACCAGGGTCTCGCTCAGCGTGTCGGTGATCAGCATATAGAGGGTGTCGGCCTTCACCTCGCCCTTCTCAATGGTATAGTCCTTCAGCTGGTAGTCTATCTGATAGTCGGTATGTCGCAGCAGTGGGAAGGCCTCTGCGGCCAGTGTGCGGAAGTCATCGGGGTAGCCGTAGCCTATTTTGTTGAGTTTCTCGTCGGGATCCATCTCGGTATCGATGATGTCAAGCAGGGCCTTGCGGTTAACGATAGTCGATGCCGTGTCTACGAAGTTGCGCATTCCCTCCCAGTCCTCTGCCTCGTAGGCAGTATGGAAGAGCACGGGCGACACGGCGGTATTCTCGATGATATAGCGCGTCAGGCTGCTGGTGCGCTCACGGGCCAGCCGGTCGTTGCTCTGATAAGTGCCTTCGGGGGATGCGAAACCCTTGATCTGGATGCGCAGTATCTCGATGGTGGTGTCGTTGCTCACGCTGTCGATGGTGTGGCGCAGGCGTTCCAATTCGAACTTGTTGTTGCGGAAATTGGGATTCACCTCGGTGCGGTTCACGGGGAACGTCACGTAAGCCCGTCCCTGCAGCTGCTGGATGTTCTCCTTTCGGATGTCCTCTTCCTTCTCTTCGTTCACGATGGGTGTAGGCACTCGGAGCACGCGCTCCACGCGGCTCACCTCGTTGCCGCAGCCGTCAACGCGCAGCACCAGCAGTCGCAACAGGGCTATGCCCATCCAGTACTCGCGGGGCACGGTCTGCTGGTAGGCCTGATAGGTACGCACGTCGCGGTCCCTGTACTGTAGGGTGTCAGGCACGTGGAGCGTGTCCAGCGGCGTACGGATGTCGTGGTAGTAGGCCCAGTTGCCCATGATCTCTATGGCCGGGAAGCTGGCGGTGTGCTCGCCCATGATAAGCTGCGGCACGATATAGGCGCGATGCTGGCGTGGCAGACTGTTGCCCAGCATGGCAAAGCTCATGCTGAAGCCCAGGCTGTCTTCTCCGCACCAGGTCAGCAGTACATTGTCTACCGTCACCATCAGATTATCCTTGTCGTTGTCCGACAGGGGGATGATCTGCTGCTGGGCGTACGCCTTCTGGCTCACCATCATCAGTGTAATGGCCAGTAGCAGTGCAATGCACCAGTGCGCGGTAGTTATCGTCATGGTTTTAATCACTTTCTTTCCGTTTTACAGATGCTCTTCCGAGCTTCTTAATGGATATTTTTAATGGTTCCTGTGTGTACGTACACGCGAGACTTGTCATTAATTTTGACACAAAGATACGAATTTTTGTCGATAAATTGGATAACTTGCGGCAAATTTTGTGCAATATTTAATAATATTTAACTAAAAAAGGGGCCGTATTCAGAAAACTTCACTGCTTTTGTTCGGTTTTCTCAGGGGTCGGATTTCCCATCACGCATGGAGCCGATATTGTTAAAGTTGGTTTAAAAATGAGGGGGGAATTTGGATGTTTTGGGAAATTATTTGTACCTTTGCACCCTAAATTGCGATAAAAGCGTGAAAATACAACAAGTGCTGTGCGCCCTTGAACAGTTCGCGCCCCTGCCGCTACAGGAAAGTTGGGATAATGCTGGCCTGCAGATTGGATTGACAGAGGCGGAGGTTTCAGGGGCATTATTGTGTTTAGACGTCACCGATAAGGTCATCGACGAAGCCATCGCCAAGGGGTGTAACCTGGTGGTGAGCCACCACCCGTTGCTGTTCCGGGGCCTGAAGCAGGTCACGGATGCCAACGATGTGCAGCGCACCGTTCGTAAAGCCATCAAGCATGATGTCTGCGTGATATCCATGCATACCAATATGGATAATGCGATAGGGGGCGTGAATTTTAAGATAGCGGAGCGGCTGGGGGCGGTACCCGTGATTCCAGCGGGGAAAGCGCTGGACACGGCGTTGCAAAAGGTGCCGATGGTGGTGGCACAGATGGCGGAACCGATGGAGGCACGGAGATTTATCTCACTGGTGAAGGAGCGGTTCGGAGTGAAGTGCGCTATGTGTAACGAGTTGTTGCAGAGGCCTATACGTACGGTGGCCATCTGTGGCGGGGCGGGTGATTTCATGCTCGACGAGGCCATCAGCCAGGGGGCCGATGCCTTCATCACGGGCGAGATGCACTACCACCAGTACTTCGGTCACGAGCAGCAGATACAGATCTGCGTCATCGGTCACTACGAGAGCGAGCAGTTCACCTCGGAGATATTCCGCGACATCATCCAAAAGGAATGCCCGGGAGTAGCCTGCTTCATCGCAGAAACAAACACGAATCCGATTTGTTGGATTTAGAAAGGCGTAATAACGAAATAACGTAATAACGAAATAGCGTCAATTGTTTAAATTATGGCAAAGAAAGAATCTACAGAATTGTCGGTAGAAGAGCGTCTGAAGACCCTCTTCCAGTTGCAGACGGCCCTGTCGGCCATCGACGAGAAAAAGGCCCTTCGTGGTGAACTGCCCTTGGAGGTAGAAGATCTGGAGGCCGAGATAGAAGGCCTTAACACCCGCGTGGAGCGCATCCAGAGCGAGGTGGGCGAGTTTGAACGTGCCATCTCACAGAAGAAAGGCGAGATCATCGAGGCTCAGAACAACGTAGAGCGCTACAAGCGTCAGCTCGACGATGTGCGCAACAACCGTGAGTACGACACGCTGTCGAAGGAGATAGAGTATCAGAGCTTGGAGATAGAGCTGTGCAACAAGAAGATCAACGAGGCCCAGCAGCGTATCGCCGAGAAGCAGGATGAGCTTCAGGCCAACCAGAATATGCTGCAGGAGAAACAGGGCGACCTGGAACTGAAGAAGAGCGAGCTCGACGAGATCATGGAGGAGACCCGCGTGGAAGAGGACAGACTGAAGGAGAGGGCTCATGAGCTGGAGGAGAAGATTGAGCCAAGACTGCTCACCTCGTTCAAGCGCATCCGTAAGAATGCCCGCAACGGACTGGGTATCGTGTACGTGCAGCGTGATGCCTGTGGCGGTTGCTTCAACAAGATTCCGCCCCAGCGTCAGTTGGATATCAAGATGCACAAGAAGGTCATCGTGTGCGAGTACTGCGGACGTATCCTCATCGACCCCGAACTGGCTGGCGTGAAGACTGAGAAGCCCGTGGTCGAGGAGAAGAAGACCACACGCCGTCGTGCTGCTGCCGGAACCGGTGCCACCGTGCGCAAGTCTTCGAACTCAAAGAAGGCTACCGACGCAAACGACATGATTTAATTCTACACGAATTACCATGAATTACCCACGAATTATCATGAATTATTATATGGGTAATCATATGTTATATAAATCTTTATAATCGGGAATGTTCCTCAGGAAGGAATATTCCCGATTTTCGTAATCCATGCGGCAGCAGAAATGTTGCAGGCCGTTGGAGATGACGAGATAGTCAACGTGGAGCAGGAAATTATACGCCGTGATCTGGTCGAACACGCGCTGCGTCAGTTCGATATGCGGTGCCTTATACTCGATAATCATCTGCGGCTGCAAGTCTGTATTATATAATAAGGAGTCGCACCGCAGCTTCTTCTCGCCGATACGCAGTTCCACCTCGTTAGCCAGCAAGCCCTTGGGATAGCCTTTGTGGCCGATGAGGAAATGAACGAAATGCTGGCGCACCCATTCCTCGGGTGTCAGGGCCACGTAACGACGGCGCAGGAAGTCGAAAATCTGACGGTGTCCGTCCTTCTCTCGTAATTTTATGTCGTATGGAGGTAGGTTTATTTCCATTTTTTTTGTAACTTTGCAGCAAAGTTACGAAAAGTCGAGCACAAAACAAAGAAACTCGTTTCTTTTTTGTCGAGACGGAGTAAATTCGCCATCTTGATGGCAATGTTACGATTTATTTTTCAAAAAGCAATGGCAGAAGCAAAGAATGTGACCTATAGCAGCATTATGAAGGAGTTGCAGAGCGGGCAGTACCGTCCTGTGTACTACCTGATGGGCGAGGAGTCGTATTATATCGACAAGATCTGCGACTATATCGCAGAGCACGCCTTGCAGCCCGAGGAGCGCGACTTCGACCAGACCATCATGTTCGGCTCCGACGTGAGTGCCTCGCAGATTGCCGATGCTGCCCGCCGCTATCCTATGATGGCAGAGAGGCAGGTGGTCATCGTGAAGGAGGCGCAGAACCTGAAGAATACCGATGCGCTGGAGAAATACATGAAACAGCCGCTGCAGAGCACCGTGCTCGTGATCTGTCATAAGAACGGCAAGATCGACGGGCGTAAGCGGGAATATGTGAAGGCCGTGCAGCAGGCGGGCATCCTTTTCGAGAGCCAGAAGCTGAAGGAGCGCGACCTGCCGACATTCATCGAGAATTACGTGAAGCAGAAAAATGCCGCCATCGATCCGAAGTCCACACAACTCATCGCCGATGCCATCGGTGCCGACCTGAGCCGACTCGTTGGCGAACTTGAAAAAGTGCTCCTCGGTTTGCCAGAGGACAACAAGCGGATTACCCCCCAGGTGGTGGAGGACAGGATAGGGGTGAGCAAGGACTTTAACGGCTTCGAACTGCGAGATGCAATTGTTAATAAAAATGTGTTCAAAGCGAATCAAATTGTTAAATATTTTGAAAAGAACCCGAAGGCCGGAAGCATCTATTCTTTCCTCCCAATGCTCTTTAATTACTTCCAAAACCTGATGCTGGCATATTATTGTCCAGAAAAAGCGAGTCAGGAGAGGGTAGCAGAGTGGTTGGAACTGAGGTCGCCGTGGGCAGCAAAAGACTACATGACAGGCATGAGAAATTTCACTGCGATGAAGACGATGCAGATCATTTCCAAACTACGCGAGATTGATGCCAAAAGTAAGGGTCTGGACAACCCAAACACCCCTCCAGAGGAGTTGGTGAAGGAGCTTATTTTCTTCATTTTGCACTGAAAAAGGTCGATTTTTGAAGCTGGAAATTTTAGAACGAGCACCCGCCAAGGGTGCTTTTTTTTGGCCTAAAGGCCTGAAAAATAAGGGCTTTACAAAGAAATAACTACCCTCAAATTTTAAAAATTTTCAATCGTCTGAACGCTGGTTCAGAATTTTTCGAGCATTTGAAAAAAGCGTTTTTTCGGCTCTCAGAAATTTAATGTTAAGCTTTTTTAGGGTTTAAAAACCTTTAAGTTCGAAAGTCTTTAAGTTTGAAAACCTTTAATTATTTGTCGGAAATTTATATTTTAAAATGTAAACTTGACGGATTCGAAATTTTAAATATTTATTTTTAAATATTCGAATTGAAGTGTTTGAAAACGTGAATGCATATTTATAAAGACGCATATTTAGTTTTGTAAATACACGATAATCAGCGATTTAGGCTTTATAACCAAAGAAATAAATGTGATTTCTTATATTTAAACACTAATGACTATTAATGACCCATTAATTGCCATTAATTTTCTTAAACCGCCTGTATAAAGGCCTTTCCAAGGCACTACATGATCAATTATATGGCCAATTACATGGGAATTATATGTTTAAAATCGTGCATTAATGCCCTTTTTCTATTCTTTAATGTATTAAAAGCCAATCAGTTGCATTAAATTCAAGAAATTTGACTTTAATATCATAAATTCCTTGATATTTGAATTTATAAATTTAAAGCCAGAAAACTCATGCCGATTGCTTTATATTTACAAATTTAAAAGTAAACATTTAAAGTTTAATATCATAAATTCTTCTTTAAAAACTTGCACGGTTCATTTTTTTGCTTTACCTTTGTAAACTGAAAAGAAAACGGCCTTTTTAGGCACATTACCTACTTGGTTAGTAAAAATGAAGGATAGAATCAGACAAATCATGGAGGCGCGACACATGACCCAGCAGGTGTTCGCCAGTTACATCGGTACGACCCCTGCCACCCTGAGTGGCATCTTCAACGATCGCACCCGCCCCACCATTAACATCATTGAGAGCATTAAGAAAAAATTTCCGGAGGTCAGTCTCGAATGGTTGATGTTCGGACAAGGAGAGATGTACCAGTCAACGACCGACCATAGTGTTCCAGAGTCTGGTTCTGAAGGTCAGTCTTCGCCTCAGTCAGCCCCCCTATCTGCCCCTCAGTCAGCCCCTCATTTTTCATCTTATCAGCAGGAGCAGATACTCGATTTTGGTCAGCCTATTGCTCCTACCCCTCAAAATGTTCAGCCGGCGGTCAATCATTTTAATGGTGTTAGACCAACACGAATCGAACAAAACCTTGAGTTGTTAAATAATGTCAACAAACCTTTAAGGCGCGTTACTGAGATTCGGGTGTATTATGATGACCAAACATGGGAAAGTTTTGTGCCCGCCAAGAAGTAGTTTTAACATATAATTATGCCCTTAAAGATGTGGTTATTGACATATAATTACCATTAATTGGCCATATAATTTGCCATTAATTATATGAAAAATTCGTGGATAATTCGTCGTAATTCGAGTTATATTTTTTTTCGTACCTTTGACCTCGGGTCGAAGGTACTTGCGTTCGACAATAAAAAGAAAAGTCTTTTTTCTTTTGTATTGTTCTCACTTATTCGTACCTTTGCACCATAATTATAAAAAGGTGTAAATGAAGAAGTATATTTTAGACCTGACGGTTGTGTCGGTAGAACGTGTTCATGAGCGGTATGTGCTGATAAGGCTGACCGATAAAGAGCCGCTGCCGCCTATGCTGCCAGGTCAGTTTGTAGAAGTACGTGTCGATGGTTCGCCTGAAACTTTCCTGAGGAGGCCTATCTCTATTCATTTCGTTGACAGAGTGGCTAATGAGTTGTGGCTGCTGGTGGCCTGCGTAGGTGAAGGCACGCGACGGCTGGCGCTGTTGCAGGCCGGTGATAGGCTGAACTGCGTGCTGCCATTAGGCAACGGATTTACGATTCCCAGCGGGGAAACCGCTGGGCACTGCGTGTTGCTGACGGGCGGCGGCGTGGGCGTGGCTCCTTTGCTTTATTTGGGGGCTACGCTGAAGGCTCAGGGTATAGGGCCTACGTTCCTTTTAGGAGCTCGCTCGGCAAAGGATCTGCTGATGCTCCAGGAGTTTGAGAAATATGGACGTGTGCTGGTGACCACTGAGGATGGCACGATGGGCGAGAAAGGGTTTGTGACCAATCATAGCGTGCTCCAGAATGAGCGGTTTGATATGATACAGTGTTGCGGACCTACACCGATGATGAAGGCTGTGGCCCGCTATGCCCGAGAGAAGGGCATCGACTGCGAGGTGTCGCTGGAGAACCTGATGGCCTGCGGATTAGGGGCGTGTTTGTGCTGTGTGGAGAAGGTGAGGACTCTCCCCCAACCCCTCTCTGTGAGGGAGGGGAGTGTTCACTCTCCAGAGCAAGAACTATGTACTCCCCTCTCTCACAGAGAGGGGCAGTGGGAGAGTCAAAATGTATGTGTTTGTAAAGAGGGGCCAGTTTTTGACATTAACCGATTATTATGGTAGTATATAAACACGAATTACCATTAATACCCCACGAATTACCATTAAATTATTATGAAAAATTATATGGGCAATTCTTGCGTCCCTCCGGTGGCAAGCGGCAAAGCCGAGTCCATGGTCATTATATGTTACATGAAAAAAATGAATGATTTCGTGTAATTTGTGGTTGAAAAAGAAGAATTATGGCAAGATTAGAAGTAAAAATAGGGGCATTGAGTTTGAAGAACCCCGTGATGACCGCCTCTGGTACGTTTGGATATGGTCTTGAGTTTCAGGATTTTGTGGATCTGAAGGAGATAGGCGGTATCATTGTGAAAGGTACTACGTTGAAGCCCCGAGAGGGCAATGACTATCCGCGTATGGCAGAGACAGCGCAAGGGATGCTGAACTGCGTGGGTCTGCAGAACAAGGGTGTGGACTATTTCTGCGAGCATATCTATCCTCAGCTGTTGCCTACTGGCGGTACGTATATCGTCAACGTGAGCGGTTCGTCGCCCGAGGACTATGCCGCGTGTGCCGCCCGTGTGGATGCGTTGGATGCGATTCCCGCCATCGAGCTGAATATCTCGTGTCCTAACGTAAAGGACGGCGGTATGGCCTTCGGTGTGACCTGCAGCGGTGCTGCCAGCGTGGTGAAAGCCGTTCGTCAGGCCTACCACAAGACGTTGATAGTAAAGCTTTCGCCCAATGTCACCGATATCACCGAGATTGCCCGTGCCGTAGAGGCTGAGGGTGCCGACAGCGTGTCGCTAATCAATACGCTGATGGGAATGGCTGTGGATATCGAGAAGCGCAGGAAGACCTTGTCGATAGGTACCGGTGGACTGAGCGGTCCCTGTGTGAAGCCCGTGGCACTGCGTATGGTGTACCAAGTGGCAAAGGCCGTGAGCATCCCAGTGATAGGCTTAGGCGGCATCAGTACCGCTGAGGATGCCATCGGGTTCCTGATGTGTGGTGCCCGTGCCATCGAGATAGGTACGGCGAATTTCCTGGATCCGGCAGTCACCATCCGTGTTCGCGACGGTATCAACGATTGGTTAGACCGTCATGGTGTAGCCGATGTGAATGATATCGTGGGCGTTATTGCTTAGTCCATTTATAATTTTGGCCAAAATTTTTAGAATTCTGGCCAAAATTTTAAAAATTCTGGCCAGAATTTATTTTGAATTATAGCTATAATTTTCGGAATTATAGCTATTTTTTGATGAATTATGGCTATAATTCTGTCAAAGATTATAGTTTTTTCTTTAATATATAAAGATGTATATAAGGAAAAAGTCGTATCTTTGCCCCGGAATTCGACTAAAACTAAAAAATATCAATAAAAGATGAAACCTAAGAAACTTTTTGCAAGCCTTGTGGCATCAGCAATCTGTCTGACAGCAGGGGCACAGCAATTGGCCTTTCCGGGTGCACAAGGCTGGGGCCGTTTTGCTACTGGCGGGCGTTCAGGCAGCGTGTATCATGTGACCAATTTGAATGACTCAGGTAGCGGTTCGCTGCGCGATGCCGTGAGTTCCTCAAATCGCATCATCGTGTTCGACGTGGCAGGCGTGATCAACCTGCAGAGCCGCCTGGTATTCAAGAACAACCTCTACGTTGCAGGTCAGACGGCTCCCGGCGAGGGTATCACCGTCTATGGCAACGGTGTGTCGTTCTCGGGCTCGTCGAACATCATCGTGCGCCATATGCGTTTCCGCATGGGACATAAGGGCGACAACGGCAAGGACTGTGCAGGTATTGCCAATGGCGTGAACATGATTTTCGACCACTGCTCGTTCTCATGGGGGCTTGACGAGACCTTCTCTATCAACCCCGACGGCAAGGGTAGCGGTCCGAATAACATCACCCTGCAGCACTGCGTGGTAGGCCAAGGCCTGATGACCCACTCGGCAGGTGGACTGATGCAGGCCGACAGCATCTCGCTGATAGGCAATTTCTACTGCGACAACTCCACCCGAAACAACAAGGTGAAGGGTACGAACCAGTATGCCAATAATATTGTATACAACTGGTCTAACGGTGCCTATATCATGGGTGGCGACTCAGAGGGAAAGTCTTATGTGAATATCCAGTCGAACCTCTTCATCAACGGTCCTGCGAAGGGTGGTGCAGCCTTCACGGGCGGTAATGCCGACTTCCACTGCTACGGTGTGGACAACTGGCAGGACAACAACATGGACGGTAAATTCGACCCCTTCGAGATTACCGACTACAACGCCGCCACACGCGAGACAATGCCCTACAACTATCCTGAGCTGACGCTGAACCCCGGTAAGACGCTGTTGGAGACCAACCTGCCTACGGTGGGAGCCACACTGCCTTACCGCGATATGACCGACTGCTATATGGTGGACGAGGTGTTGAGCTATGGTAAGAAAGGCGCGCTCATCTCCAATGAGGAGTCCCTCATCTATGGTGCTCCCTCAACGTGGAAGGTCTTTGCCGGCGTGAAGAAGCAGGACACCGACGGTGACGGTATGCCCGATGCCTGGGAGGATGCCAACGGAACCAACAAGACGAAGAACGACGCGATGACGAAGGCGGCCAACGGTTATACGAATATCGAGAACTATATCAACAGCATCACCGTTGACGACCGTGACTTCTTCCTGCGCACCCCCGTGGGACTGACGCTGGAGAAGGCCACCACACAGACGCTGACCGTCGGCTGGCACGACTATACCTATGCCGAGGACGGCTTTATCGTAGAGATTGACAAGGGACAGGGCTATGTGGAGGCTGGTCGTACGGCAGCCGGTGCCACATCCATGGTCATCGACGGTCTTGAGCCAGCCACATCATATAAGATCCGTGTGCGTGCCTTTGCCGGTAGCGACCAGTATTCTGACTATACCGCTGCGCAGAGCATGGATACCCGTATGGTGGAACAGGGCATCATCGACGTTGACTCCTACGTAGGCGATGTCACCAATGCCATTGAGACAGCCAAGGGTGTGCTGATTGACTCAGAATCCGACCTGACCTTGAAGCTCGATGCGGCTATCAGTCCCAAGGAGGTGGTGGTGAACAGTCCTGCACATATCACCATCGACGGTGTGGTAGCAGGTACGGGGTCTATGAACAAGGCCGGTGAGGGTACGCTGACACTCAATTCGCTGAATACCTATACCGGTGCCACCGTGCTGCACGAAGGAACGCTGGCGTTCAACACCCTGAAGAACGGTGGTGTGGCCAGTTCATTAGGTGCCGGCATCAAGGACGCGCAGAACTGGATCATGGACGGTGGTACCTATAAATATACTGGCGCATCGACATCCACCGACCGTGGTGCCCGTCTGTTGCGTGAGACCGAGTTGAACATTGCCAATAGCGGTACAGTAGTCACTGCCAACGGTGGCTTCGAGGGTAAAGGTGATTTCGCACTGGGTGGTGCAGGACAGTTGACCATTGGTACTACAGGCTTCTTCAAATATACTGGTGCCACCATTCTGCGTGGGGGCTCTCTTTTTCTGAGCAGCACTGATATCTCGAAGGCAGGCATCGGTTCCTCATCGAAGTTGGTAATGGCAGGTGGTCATCTGAAGACCAAGGGCGAGACGAGCGGCTATGAGACTTATTCCTTCCCCATCGAGGTGGTGGAAGGCACCATCTCGCAGTTCTCACCTAACCGTAATTGCTATATTAATAATAAGGTGACGGGTTCAGGAACAATTCAACTGAACATCCCTTATCTGCGCGAGTATGTACAGGGCGACTGGAGCGGTTTTTCAGGCCGACTCATTGCCAACGGCGTTTCCAGCGATAAGCGCGGTTCCCTGTTGCTGCTCGACAAGACCCCGAAACTCAACAATACCGTCGTAGAACTGAAGGGCAACGCCAATCTCTGTTATTGGTCTACAGGAGGTAACCAAACATTGGGTGGTCTGTCTGGCGCAGCAGGCACTTATTTGAATGGTTCCAGCAAGCAGACCGACAACTTCACCTGCACTTGGACTGTGGGTAGTGCCAATACCGACGAGACCTTCCGTGGCATCATCAACAACTGGTCGTGCTCTGGCAGTGGTCACTCCGGTACGGTGAACGTCGTGAAGACAGGTACAGGCATCTGGCGACTCACCGGTGCTAATGAGTATAAGGGAACGACGGTGGTCAACGGAGGCCGTCTTGTTGTCAATGGCACGCATTCCGGTACGGGAGCCGTCACCGTGAAAGAGGGTGGTACGCTGGCAGGCTTTGGTACCCTGCCGGGTAAGGTGACCGTGAAGAGCGGCGGTAGCGTCTATGCCGGTGACACCTTGGTGAACGGTGCCCAGCTGAAGCTGAACGGTGGACTGACGGTAGAGAGCGGCGGTATCGTGGAGATTCCCCTTTACAGTCAGGCCGGCAAGGCCCGTGCCAATGCCATCAAGGGTACGCTGACTATCAACGATGCCACGCTGGTGCTCAATATGGAGAACGTGGCAGGTATTTCCGATGACCAGGTATTCATCGTCTTCTCTGGCACCTGTACTGGTACCGGTTTTACCGCTATTGAGCCAGAACGTCCTTCGGCAACGCAGGTTTGGGACACCAGTAAACTGATGACGAGCGGCTTCCTCTTTGTGCGTCATGATGACAGCCAGACAGGAATAACGGAGCTGAAGAGCGATGACCTGGATGTTCCTCGGTACAACCTGCATGGGCAGCGTGTCAAAAGCGATGCCAAGGGGCTGGTTATCCAGAATGGGAAGAAGAAGGTGAAAAGATGAAAAAGTGAAATAAATAAGGGCTGCCAATCGGCAGCCCTTAACCAACACAAAAACTAAACTAGACTTAACTAAAGCTTATTCGGATTTTCACAAACCCTCATAGCGATTGCAAAGATAAACAAAAAAATCCATTGGACAATGGATTTTTCTGATTATTTTGAATTATTACTGAATATTTCCTATTTTTTATATGCCGATAAGCACAAATAATTGTCCAATATGACCATTGCTGCCATTGCTTCCACCACTGGAACAGCTCGTGGCAGGACGCAGGGATCATGGCGTCCGTGAGCCGTAAACTTCGTGCTATTTCCCTCTAAGTCAACGGTTTGCTGTTCGCGGAGCAGGGTGGCCACCGGTTTGAAAGCCACGCGGAAATAGATGTCCTGGCCGTTGCTGATGCCGCCCTGTATGCCGCCGCTGTGGTTGGAGTTAAGTGAAGAGTGAAGAGTGAAGAGTGAAGAGTTTGCTACCGCCTCTCCAGCTTCATAAGACGATTTCTTACTTAAAAAGATATCATTTTGCTCTGAGCCGCGCTGGATGACACCGGCAAAGCCCTCGCCATATTCAAACCCCTTGACGGCATTGATGCCCAGCATGGCACTGCCCAGTTGGGCATGCAGCTTTCCGAACTCCGGTTCTCCCAGTCCTACGGGACAGCCTTTGATGACGCAGGTGATGACCCCCCCGATGGTGTCGCCCTCGGCTTTCACCTGTTCTATCAGTGTGGCCATCTCTTGGGCTTTCTCTGGGTCGGGACAACGCACGGCATTGGTCTCTGTCAATGAGAGGTCGTACTTCTTATAGTCGCGCTCCAGAGTGATATCGCCAACCTGTGAGGTGTATGCCTGTATGCTGATATCCAGTTGGCGCAAAGCCAATTTGGCAAAAGCACCGCCTACCACCCGGCTGATGGTGATACGAGCCGACGAACGGCCTCCCCCACGATGGTCGCGTACACCATATTTATTATAATAGGTGAAGTCGGCATGAGAGGGCCTGAACAGTGTGCGCAGGTTCTCATAGTCCTGCGAGTGCTGGTTCTCATTGCGTACGATGAAGCCGATGGGGCAACCCGTTGTCTTGCCTTCAAACACCCCGCTGAGCAATTCCACCTTATCGCCTTCCTGGCGGGAGGTGGTCAGTTTGCTCTGTCCTGGACGGCGACGGTTCAGTTCGCTTTGGATAAAATCCAAATCGACCTCAATACCGGCAGGCATCCCGTCGATTACTCCACCTATGGCAGCCCCGTGGCTCTCTCCGAAGGTGGTCAGCGTAAACAGTTTTCCAAACGTGTTCATCAATGCTTAATGCTTAATGCTTAATGGTGGCAGTGTCCGCAGCCGCCTCCACCGCATTCGTGGTCATCGCCACAGTTGTCACCACAATCGCCACCGCAACCGCCGCAGCCGCCGCACTCATGGCTCATGTGGTTCAGCAGGTGTTGGATCTCTTCTTTGGTAGCCTCGCGGTTTTCGAGCACCACGCCCGTGAACTGCAGCGTCTCGCCTGCCAGTGGATGGTTGGCATCCAGCGTCACCCCGTCGTCCTCAACCTTCGTCACACGCACCATGAAGTGCTTTCCGTCCTCGTTCTTCATCGTTATCACGGCACCGGGGAAGATATTGGTGGTGTCGAACTTACCGTCGATGAAGAACTCCTCGCGTGGCAGTTTATGTACGCCTTCGGCAAAATATTCGCCAAAAGCCTCCGCTGGTTTGAGCGTAAACTCGAACTTCTCGCCTTGTGGCATATCGGCAATGCGCTGTTCGAAACTGTCGAGCGAGAAGCCGAATCCGGTGATAAACTTGAAGGGATTGCCCTGTTGGGTCTCTTCTACCAATTCTTTCTTGCCGTCATCGGCGATGGTATAGAGTTGGTAACTGACGCTAATGTACTTGTTTTGCTTATTATCCATTATAATAATACCGTTTTTTCTGATTTTAGGCGCAAAGGTACACAAATAAAATGAGAAATGAGAAATGAGAAATGAGAAATGATAGCGATTTGTTGATTTTAATCAAAAAAGGGGGCTGTTATCGCACACAATTCATAAAAATCCATTGCCGGTTCAAAAAAACGCCATACCTTTGCATCGTCAAAAGGAAATAAAACTCCTGGCGACAAGGATAACAACATTATAATAATTAAGGTAGGGACCAAAAGGAATTCAACAATTAAGATTAAACATTAAACATTAAAGATTAAAAAGGATAACAAAAAAAGAAACTCAAGGTCCCGAGTAAAGAAAAGAAAGGAAAAAGAGTATGAAAAAGATTGTTTTGATGGTAGTAGCTATGTTGTCAATGACAATGGCATTCGCTGAGAACGAGAACAACAGTGCTGTGAAGAGCGTCGAGGCCTACGACATGACAGTCAATATGCGCAAATTGGCTGTTACGCTCGAGCTGAACAGCGATCAGATGGAAGCCGTGCAGGACATTCACACTGCATTCTGCAACGATATGTACCTGGCAGGCTCCGCTCATGCCGAAGAACGCAAGGCATTGGTTGATGAAGCTGTGAAGAAGGATATTCGCTATATGCACTATATTCTTGACGAGAAGCAGTACAAGAAGTATCTGCTGTTGCTCAATACCACATTGATTAACCGCGGACTGAAGTAATAATTCAAGATGTAATAATTTGAAAATGTAAAAATTGTTAAATGTAAGAATTAAAAAATTAGAAATAAGATTAAAGAGATGCCTCCTGCGAAGGAGGCATTTTTTTGTCTTTTCTTTTGTATTTCTCTCCTTTTTTATTACTTTTGCACTCAAATCTATAAAAACAACGATTATGAAGTCAATAAAAATTCTATTGATGTCGCTGGTGGCATCTATTTTGGTGGGCTGTGGCACCACGTCAACAGTACCCATCACAGGGCGTAAACAGACCTTGCTGGTCAGTGATGGTGATGTGCTGAGTCTCTCGAACCAGCAGTACCAGCAGTATATGCAGGGTGCAAAAGCTTCTTCCAATACAGCCAATACGGCTATGGTGAAGCGTGTGGGGCAGAACCTTGCCAATGCCGTGGTGAGCTATCTGAACAGCAACGGTCTGAGTGCCGAGGTTCAGAACTACGCGTGGGAGTTTAACCTGGTGCAGGACAATCAGGTGAACGCCTGGTGTATGCCTGGTGGCAAGATTGTGGTTTATGAGGGTTTGCTTCCCGTTACTCAGGACGAAGCCTCTCTGGCTATCGTGCTGGGTCATGAGATAGCCCATGCCGTTGCGAAGCACTCTGCCGAGCGACTGAGCAACGAGTATAAGAACCAGTATGGTACGGCAATCCTTGGTGCTGTGGTACAGGGTTCCGGCATGAGTGAGGGTACACAGCAGCTGATAGCCCTTGGACAGTCACTGGGCGGTGCATTGTGGACTTCCGGTTTCTCCCGCAAGCAGGAGAGCGAGGCCGACCACATGGGACTGATTTTTGCTGCTATGGCAGGCTATAATCCTCAGGTGGCTACCTCTTTCTGGCAGCGTATGGCAGCGCAGAGCAGCGGTAGCGGTGGTCTGTTCAGCGACCATCCCTCTGACGAACAGCGTATCAAGGATATCCAGGGCTGGATGCCCGAGGCCTTGAAGTATTATAAGCCCAAAGCTGTTACTATCAATATCTCAAGTAAAACGAGCAAGACTAACAAGAAATCCACTACGAAGAAATAAATGAAGCGGCTCCCCCATCCACTTGTGTCGGCCATCCCTTTGGTGGTACTCATAGTCATGCTGGCTGTGGTTATTGCCTTGTTTGGCAGCGACTCGCTGAATGGAGGCAGTCAGATAGCCCTGTTGATGGGCCTTGCCGTCTGTGTGTTCATCTCGATGGTCTTTTATAGGGTGCCGTGGAAAGCCTTTGAACAGCAGATTGAGAAGACGCTGGGTGGCGTAGCCGTTACTATCCTGATCCTTCTGGCGGTAGGTATGCTGGCAGGCTCGTGGATGGTGAGCGGTGTGGTGCCCACCTTAATATATTATGGTGTGCAGTTGCTCTCGCCCCAGTTCTTCCTGGTCTGTGCCTGTCTGATATGTGCGTTGGTGTCGTTGCTCTCAGGCAGTTCGTGGACAACGATAGCCACCATTGGTGTGGCATTACTGGGTATCAGTCATGCCCTCGACATCAACGAGGCGATGGCAGCAGGTGCTATTATCTCTGGTGCCTATTTCGGTGATAAGATGTCGCCGCTCAGTGATACCACTATTCTGGCATCATCGTCAACGGGTGTCGATCTTTTCACGCATATCCGTTATATGATGTACACCACCATGCCGGCCTTCCTGCTGACAATCATCATCTTTGCAGTGATCGGTTTTGGCAAGGGAGGCGACGATGTGCTTCATGTCAGACAGTTTACCGAGGGGCTTTCCTCTACCTTTCATATCTCGCTCTGGACATTGCTGGTGCCAGTGTTGACGGCATTTCTGATAGCACGCCGTCTGCCCTCGCTGATTGTGCTGTTTCTGTCGGGTATGATGGCTGGCATCACGGCACTCATCCTGCAACCGCATATCCTGATGCAGATAGGAGCCCCCTCCAACCTCCCCCAATTGGGGGAGACTGCGGCCCTCATCAAGGGATTGGCAATCACCTTTTATGGTGCTACATCTGTTGAAACGGGCAATGCCGAGCTCAACGAACTTGTTTCAACAGGCGGCATGACGGGTATGCTCAACACCATCTGGCTGATTATTTGTGCCATGTGCTTTGGTGCAGGAATGGTGGCCAGCGGCATGATTGAGAGTCTTACGCGGGTGGTTATCAGTTGGGTGAAGAGCAGGGTAGGGCTGGTGGCATCAACAGCCAGCACGGGTCTCTTCCTGAATGTTGCTACGGGCGATCAGTTTATCAGCATCGTGCTGACTGCCAATATGTTCCAGAACGTGTATCAGCAAAAGGGTTACGAGCCTCGCTTGCTCAGTCGTACCTGCGAGGACTCCGCTACTGTCACCAGCGTATTGGTGCCTTGGAACACCTGCGGTATGACGCAGAGCACCGTCCTCGGTGTGGCTACCATTGCCTATCTGCCTTATTGCTTCTTCAATATCCTCAGTCCCCTGATGACCATCCTTGTTGCTGCCATCGGATGGAAGATCAAGCAGACAAAGGTATCATAGAAGATTTCCAAACAACTTAGTGTCTTATTTAAAATAAGACACTATGGAAAAGCATGAATATATTTGACTTTTCCATTTTTTTTTCGTACTTTTGCAGCCAACTATGGGAACGCGGGCGTCCTCGCCCGCAATGGTGGCGGGCGAGGACGCCCGCGCTCCCATAATAACGGTTAGTTATAGAAGAAAAATACGAAAACATGATGAGAAAAGGACTTTTATTTGCTATGATGTGCGTTGCTTTGACGGCTTCGGCACAGAAAAGAGAGGGTGGGATCAGTGAGAAGATGCTCTCGGAGATAGAGAAAGAGAACGTGTTGCAGGCATCCGACCGTGCACTGGTGAACGCTATTGGTGCCAATGCCATTGACGATCTGGCAAAGAACCGTCAGAATGCCGGGGCATTGGATACACAATTCAGTGTAGAGACGAAGAAACAGAGCATTTCCGACCAGAAGCAGAGCGGGCGTTGCTGGATGTTCAGCGGGTTCAACGTGCTGCGTTCCGACTTCAACCTGCGTACTGACTCACTTACGGTGGAACTGTCGCAGGCCTATCTGTTCTTCTACGACCAGTTGGAAAAGGCCAACCTGATGCTGCAAGGCTGCATCGACACAGGCAATAAGCCTATTGACGACCAGCGCGTGCAGTTCTTCTTCCATTATCCGATTAATGACGGCGGCACCTTTTGTGGTGTGGCCGACCTGACAGAGAAATACGGACTGGTGCCTACAGAGGTGATGCCTGAGTCGTTTTCGAGCGACAACACATCAAAGGCCCGTGCTCTGATTGCTTCGAAGCTGCGTGAGTTTGGCCTTCAACTGCGCGAGATGGTGCAGAAAGACAAGAAGCCAGGTGCCATCGAGAAAGCCAAGACACGTATGCTGAGCCAGATCTACCGTATGCTGCAGTTCACCATCGGCAATCCACCGCAGAAGTTCACCTATGCCTTCAAGAACGAGAAAGGGAAGGTGGTAGGCGAGGCAAAGGAGTACACACCGCTCTCTTTTTATAAAGAGGTGGTGGGAAAGCAGCTGAACGGTACCTTCATCATGGTGATGAACGACCCCCGCCGCGAGTACTACAAGACCTACGAGGTGGAGTATGACCGCCACACCTATGATGGACACAACTGGAAATACGTGAACCTGCCGATGGATGACATCGAGGAGATGGCTATCAGTGCACTGAAAGCCGGTCGTAAGCTCTATTCCTCGTACGACGTAGGCAAGATGCTGGACCGTAAGCGCGGCTATTGCGATACCGAGAATTTCGACTATGGCTCGCTCTTCAATACCACATTCGGTATGACAAAGGCCGAGCGAATATCGACATTCGACAGTGGCTCGACCCATGCTATGACGCTGACGGCTGTTGACTTGGACAAGAAAGGCAAGGCTACGAAATGGAAGGTGGAAAACTCTTGGGGAGCCGACTGGGGTCAGAAGGGCTGTCTGATTATGACTGACCGCTGGTTGCGCGAGTATATGTTCCGACTGGTGGTGCCCAATGAGTTTGTACCTGCGAAAGTGATGAAGGCCTACGAGACACAGCCTGTGATGGTGATGCCTGAAGACCCGTTGTTCCAGATGGACGAATAAAAAGAATGATGAAACAAGTAAGACCCAAGAAGAACCTCGGTCAGCACTTCCTGACCGACCTTTCCATAGCCAAGCGTATTGCCGACACGGTGGATGCCTGTCCCGATATCCCTGTGCTGGAGGTAGGTCCGGGTATGGGCGTGATGACGCAGTATCTGGTAGAGAAGCCCCGTCCGTTCAAGGTGGTAGAGATTGACCGTGAGTCGGTGGATTATCTGAACGAGCATTTCCCAAAGCTTCGTGAGAATATATTAGGCGAAGACTTCCTTCGAATGGATTTGAGAAAGGTCTTCGACGGTCAGCAGTTTGTGCTCACAGGCAATTATCCCTACGACATTTCATCGCAGATATTCTTCAAGATGCTGGATAATCGCGACTTGATACCTTGTTGTACGGGTATGATTCAGCGTGAGGTAGCTCTGCGAATGGCATCGCAGCCAGGTAATAAGCAATATGGCATCTTGTCGGTATTGATTCAGGCGTGGTACGATGTAGAGTACCTCTTCACGGTAGAACCAGGCGTGTTCAATCCACCTCCAAAGGTGCAGAGTGCCGTGATTCGCATGACGAGGAATAGCGTTCAGCATCTGGGATGCAATGAGGAACTGTTCAAGCGCGTGGTGAAAACCACGTTCAATCAGCGTCGGAAGATGCTGCGTGTCAGCCTGAAACAGATGTTGCCTGCAGATTCTTCGTTTTTCAACGATCAAGCGTCAATGCTGACAAAACGCCCCGAGCAGTTGACTATTCCAGAGTTCGTGGAACTCACGAATAGGATTGAAAAGAAGTTGTGTGCGAGCACAATAACTTGATTTGAATCAATAATAATAGCCTTTTCTGCTAAAAGTTGATGAAGAATGATACGCGGAATGAAAAATCGTTGTACCTTTGCATCGTCAAAAGGAAACAATGACACGAGATCTTCAATAGTTTGTTTTAGTTTTTTTAGGTAAATGGATGAGCCTTGTGAAAGGCGGGGAAATGCATAGAAAGTTAGTAATAATTCGATAGGTTAGTTAGTAATAAGGTTAGTTAGATTGTTTTAGGCGATAGGTATTATTAAGGTAAGAAAGATTGAATGTAAGGGTAACATAAGTAGAAAAGGTTTTTAGTTATTAATATCGTAAGTTATGCAGGCCTTAGTTGAGAAACTGAGACCTGCAATTTTTTTCTCAATTCTCAATTTTCAATTTTATAGCCTTCAGGATGCGTATGTCATCCACAGGACGGTTGTAATCGTCGGTGAATACTTTCTGGATTTTCTCTACAACATCCAGTCCCTCAACGACTTCTCCGAAAACGGTGTACTGTCCGTCAAGATGTGGTGAACCGCCCGTCTTACGGTAAGTCCAGAACATCTCAGAACTGATACTCGTCTGTCCTTTGGTATTCTCAAGCACCTTTTCCTGAATGGCTTCCAGTTCTTTGGTGGAGTAGGTCTTGCCCCAAACGATATAGAACTGGCAGGCACTGGAGCGTCTTTGTGGATTCCGTGCATCGCCTTCGCGAGCCATAGCCACAGCCCCTCTGGCATGATAGTGGGCTGAGGTATTGATTTCTGCCGGCAGCGTATAGCCCAGGTCGCCTCCACCCAGCGTCTCACCAGGCTCTGCGTGCTTGCTCTTAGGGTCGCCAGCCTGAATCATGAAGTTCCTGATGACCCGATGGAAGAGCAGTGAGTCGTAGAAATGTTCGTCGACAAGTTTCAGGAAGTTGTCACGATGAAGCGGGGTGTCATCGTAGAGCACGATGCGGATGTTTCCTTCCGTTGTTTCCAGCAGTACCTCATTGGTTTGTGCTGACACAGGTAATGTTAGCAGACTGAAAAGCAGACTGCCCCAAAGATTTTTTGCGTTCATATTTCTTTTGTTTTCAGTTTCAGTTTGTTGTTCCAATGACCTACGAACAGTCGCGTGAGGAACATGATACCTCTGAAGGTAAGTTCTATAGCCATTGCCAGCCAGACACCCTTCAGACCATAGTCCTTGGATAGATACCAGGCCAGCGTCAGTCGTACGCCCCACATCGATGCCAGGCTCATGAAAGCAGGTTTCAGTGTGTCGCCGGCACCTATGAAGATACCGTTGCAGACGATGGCGGCAGCAAACATCGGTTCGGCCCATGCCTCAATGCGTAGCACCTGAGTGCCCAGGGTAATCACCTCCTCGACGGGCGACATGATGGTCATCAGTTGCGGAGCGAAGATCCACATCAGGATACCCATCAGGGTCATTACGACGATGCCCATCCCAACAGACAAGCGTGCCAGACTACGTGTCAGCACCTTTTGTCCGGCACCGATACCCTGTCCCACCAGTGTCGTTGCTGCCTCAGCAATGCCGAAGCCAGGCATATAGCAAAGGCTCTCAACGGTAATTGCGAGAGAATGGGTGGCTATAGCGATGGTACCCAGAGGGGCTACTATCAGGGTGCTCACAATCTGTGCACCACCCATCAGCATATGCTGTAGTCCCATAGGTGCACCAATCTTGAATGCTGTTCCTACAGTGTCGCTTCTGGGTTTGAAAGAACCAGGGAAGCCTTTCAGACGGAGCATATCGCTGCGTACCAATAGGAAATAGAGCATTAGCAGGGCAGTGATCAGTTCTGCGAGGCCTGTGCCGATGGCTGCTCCCATGACTCCCAGGTCGAGAATGTATATAAAGAAGTAGTTGAAGACAACATCCATCACGCACATCCCGATATTGAGAATGGATGGTATCTTCATATTGCCCGAGCATTTCAGCATGGAGCCAGCCAAACCTTCCATCTGGAAGAAGATGCCCGCAAGTCCGATAATGGCAAAATAGACGGAGGCATCATGGGCTATCTCTTCGCTGCCCCCCATCCAATAGGGTAGGAAGGGACTGATACCCAGACAGATGGCACTCATCATGAAGCTCCATATCAGACAGCATACCAAAGCCTGGCGAAGCACACGTCGTGCGCTTTCAAAGTCGTTGGCACCAATGAAATGGGCTACCTGAACAGAAAAGCCCATTGAGGCGGCCGAGGCCAGTCCACCCATCAGCCATCCCGTTGTCTCGACGATGCCGATGGCTGCCGATGCCTTGGCTCCCAGATGTCCCACCATTGACGCATCGATGAAGAACATCACGGTGGCAGAAATCTGGGCAAGTATAGAGGGTATAGAAAGTTGCACGATGAGTCGCAACATTTCCTGTTGCGTCATCGTGCGACCATTTCGTATGTAAGAGAGCAGATCCTGGCTCTTACTCATCCTTTCCAATCATATTGTTCACCGCATCACTGGCCTCTTCGTTGAGGTTGATGTTGCGTGTGGTCTTGGCCTCGAGTGTGCCGGCACGCATGATGTCAGCCATATCCACTCCAGTAGCACTCTTCAGTACGTCGAAAGCCTGTTTGATGGCTACGGGTACGTTGCCGCTCATGGCTGAGATACCCTGACCGTCGCCGCTGTAGATGTTGACATCCTTAATGGCCGAGATAGGCTTAGCCACATTCTCTACCACCTGAGGCAGGACCTCGATCATCATCTGTACCACAGCAGCGTTGTTGTACTTCTTATAAGCCTCGGCCTTCTTGTCCATAGCGAGAGCCTCAGCCTCACCCTTCTTCTGGATGGCGTAAGCTTCAGCCTCACCTTTTGCCTTGATACCGGCAGCCTCCTGTTCCAGGCGATAACGGGTGGCGTCAGACTCTGCGTTCTGTGCCAATGCACGCTGTTCTGCCTCGTACTTCTGAGCCTCAGCCACACGTTTGCGCTGTTCCAGTTCTGCAGCAGCATCGCGCTCTACCTTATACTTATCTGCATCAGCTTTCTTCTCAATCTCTGCCGATAACTCGTTCTGTTTGATTTCGATACGTTCCTTTGAGAGTACCTGTTCGCGTTTGGTCTTCTCAATCTCGGCCTCAACGGTCTTGATATTGATGGTCTTCTGCTGCTCTTGCTGCTGGATGGCGTATGCGGCATCGGCATCAGCCTGTGCGGTATCGGCCTGCTGTTTCAGTGCGGCGCGCTTCAGTGCGAGGTCGTTGTTCTTGATAGCGATAGCGGTGTCGGCATCGACGCGGGCATCATTCGACTCCTTGTCGGCCTTGGACACCTCAATCTTCACGTCGCGCTCGGCAATGGCACGGTTGATGGCAGCGTCCTTCTTGATCTTGGCGGTGTTATCGGCACCGAGGTCTTTGATCAGTCCCTCACGGTCGGTCACATTCTGGATATTGCAGGAGATGATGTTGATACCCAGCTTCGCCATATCAGGTGTTGCCTTCTGCATCACCTGATCAGAGAATCCGTCACGGTCGGTATTCAGAGAGCGCAGGTCGAGCGTACCGATAATCTCACGCATATTACCCTGCAGAGAGTCTTGCAGCTGTGTAGCAATCTCATCGGGGGTCATGTTCAGGAAGTTCTTGGCAGCCAGACGGGTACCGTCCTTATCGGGAAGTACCTGTACCTTTGCCACGGCATCAACATCCACGTTGATGAAGTCGTTGGTAGGTACGCTCTCCTCAGTCTTGATGTCAACGGTGATCTGTCCCAGATACACGCGATCCAGACGCTGGAAGAAAGGAATACGGAATCCACCAGTTCCTATCAGTACCTTTGGCTCTTTCCAGATACCAGAGATGATATATGCGAAAGAAGGCGGTGCCTTGACGTATGATACAAAGATGAAGATGGCAAGGATAAAGATGCCTAATCCGATAGCGGCATACATAAGTGTTGGTTCCATAATTGAAAAATTTTAGTTGTTATAAAAAACTATAGAGGTTATAGAAAAAAACGTAAGCAAATTTACAGTTTTTCTTGTGAATGGCAAAAAAAATTGGCTATATTTAACAAAAAGTCTTGTTAATATGATGGAAAAGGTTTACCTTTGCAATGTGATGATGACATTTAACACCGAACAGCAACAGGTGATAAAAGCTTCTGGCGGCTATCATCTGGTATTGGCTCCCCCAGGATGCGGTAAGACGGCGGTGCTTGCCGAGCGTATCGTATGGGCTTATCAGCATGGGGTGGATTTTGCCGATATGGTGTGTCTGACGTTTACCAACCGTGCCTCACGAGGTATGAAAGAAAGGATTTACGAACGAATGGATCATGTCAAGGGACTCGACGGGCTGTTTGTGGGTAATGTGCATCGTTTCTGTTCACGTTTTCTCTTTGAGAACGGTATCGTGCCGGAGCATACGGCGGTGATTGACAATGACACCTCATTCAGTATCATGGCTGATTTTCTGGGTGAGGATGAGCTGAAGGTGCTCGGTGATAATAAGGATCGTCAGCGCTATTCGCAGATTCTGAACCTGCAGCATCTGATGTATCAGTGTGAGCATCGCTATCCCTCGAAACTGATGGTTCATAGGGATGCCATCGTGGCAACGACGCTCAAGGAGCTGTGCCTGACCTTCGGACTTCCATACGTGCAGGATTCCTGTATCATGCTCTACCGCAACTCGGAGCATTACCTGTATGAGTCGGCGGTACTCAGTCGTGATGCCTCCAATCTGCTGTTATGTCTGGATACCGCCCGTCGCTATGAGCAGTATAAGCAACAGAACGACCTGTTGGATTTCGAGGACCTGCTCCTAAGGACTTACGATACCTTGACTCAGGGGGATGCCGATGAATCGAGTCAGTCAATAAAGAGGTTCAAGTGGCTTCAGATTGATGAGGTGCAGGACTTGAATCCCCTTCAGTTGGCCATCATAGACTGCTTTACTGCTGAAGACGCCACGGTGGTGTATCTTGGTGATACCCAGCAGGCCATCTTCTCGTTCAT
Source organism: uncultured Prevotellaceae bacterium (assembly GCA_902785695.1). GTDB lineage: Bacteria > Bacteroidota > Bacteroidia > Bacteroidales > Bacteroidaceae > Prevotella. Next base: position 28,297 of record CACZZQ010000019.1, read on the forward strand.
GGGTGCCCAGACGGATACGCTCACGATGTTGAAGAATCGCTGTGGAGCGGGACATTTCCATAATTTCTTTATTAACTACCGTTCGCCCCAGTATCTGCTCGATGTCTTTAATCACTATGGTGAGCAGCAACTGGGAATAGCCCACGACCTGTTGCCTTCTACCCAGAACCAGACAGCGAAACAGCCTGGCGACCTGAAAATCCTGGAGGCTGATACCAATGTGGACGAGGCAAACATGGTGGCTCGTGAGGTGAAGCGTCTTTATGAGCAGTATCCTCAAGATACCATTGCTGTCGTTGTGGCGTTCAACAGTGATGCGGATGATGTGAGCGGAGCCTTGCAGACGTTGCCTCACTTTAAGATCTCCGGCATCGACTGTTTCTCTACACCCGATGTGCGTCTGCTGTTGGCTCATCTCTGTGTGGTGTCGATGGAACAGAACTTCATTGCCTGGTCGCATCTGTTTACAGGACTGCATGTCTATACATCCAACAGTTTGTCGCGTCAGTTTGTCCGTCAGGTGATGGAACTGGCACTCTCGCCAGCCGATTTCCTTGACTACGAGGGCTCTACCTATCTGAATGAGTTCGTGAAGGTCTACGAGAAACAGGACATCGTGGTGTTTGATACAGAGACCACAGGCCTGAGTGTCTTTGAGGATGATGTGGTTCAGATTGCTGCCGTGAAGGTGAGACGGGGTAGGGTGATAGAGGAACTGAACATCTTTATTGAGACAGAGCGTACCATCCCTGAGATGTTGGGTGATGTGTTGAACCCATTGATAGCAGAGTATGCCTTGCAGCCTCATCTGTCGCATCAAGAGGCGTTGCAGCGATTCGTGGACTTTGCTAAAGACTGTGCTATCTTGGGACATAATGCCACTTACGACTATCAGATTATGGAGCATAATATGCAGCGATATGCGCCAGAACTGTCGATGTACCGCTTATGGCCTTGTTATTTTGACAGCTTGAAGATGGCCCGTCTGCTTCGTCCTCGCTTGAAGAGCTATAAACTGAAGGATTTGTTGGTGGAACTCAATCTGGAAGGTCAGAACTCACACTTGGCAAATGATGATATCCTGGCAACGAACAGTCTGATGGTGTATTGCTTCGACAGGGCCCGTAGCATCATCGGTCGCCAGCAGGAGTTCATCAAGCAACATCAGAAAATCATAGACCGCTTCCGTCATCTCTATGCCGACCTCTACCAGCATTCACGCAGCAGGCTATACGAGCAGAGCGTATTGCCGATGCTTCCTACCGAACTGCAATATACGTTCGATTATCTGCGTGACATAGGACGCATCGGACATCTGCCGAAGCTACCATATATAATAAGGTATATAGAGCAAGAACTGATTACCCCAACCAGCGGACTGTCGTTGGCAGAGCAGTTGAGCAAACATATCCAGGACCTGACAACGATGAAGGAGGCTGATCTCTGTGGGGCTTCCAGCATGACCGACAGAGTCATTGTGAGTACTGTGCATAAGGCAAAGGGACTGGAGTTCGACCATGTGATTGTCTATGATGCCGTAGAGGGAAAATATCCCAGTGTCTATGCCGACACGGAACGTGGTGGACAGGAGGAAGCCCGTAAGTTCTATGTGGCAATATCACGTGCTCGCAAGCGTCTCACTATTGGCTTCTGTCATAACAGCGTGACCCGTTGGGGGCGTACTTACCCCAAACAACTGACCCGTTATATGGCTTCTATCCGTCAGTTCTTCTGCTAATGTAACAAAATCAGAAGGATAAGACACAAAATCCAAAAGTCTTATCAAATATATTTGCTACTTTTGCAAACGGAATAAAAACCTTTAACAAGTGTTATGAAGAAAATCTTTTTAATGGCAGCAGCCTTTGTCGCTGCGATGGGTGTAAACGCCCAGAATCCCTATCTGCCTTTGTGGGAGCACTTGCCCGATGGCGAGCCCCGTGTGTTTGAAGACCCTGACCAGCCAGGGAAGTTCCGTGCGTATATCATCGGTTCGCACGATGTGACCTATACGGCCTACTGCGGTCCTGACATCCGTATGTGGTCGGCACCTGTTGAAGACCTGTCACAGTGGCGTGACGAGGGACCTATCTTCAGTTGGTTTGTCAACGGACAGTGGGACACGATGTATGCTCCTGACTTGGTGGAGACTGTAGATAGAACGACAGGAAAGAAGACCTATTGGCTCTATCCCCATAGTCGCGGATGGCGTCGTGTCGCTATGGTGTGTAAGGGCGACCGTCCCGATGGTCCCTTCACGCCAGTGAACTTGACAGAGGACGGTACACAATGTCTGCCTGGTTCGCTCATTGACTTCGATCCTTCGGTATTCATTGAGAATATCACAGACAAGAAGGATAAGGACTACGACAAGGGCTATCGTGCTTACGTATTTTACGGCTTCCAGCATTCTACGGCTTGCGAGCTCGACCAGAACACGATGTATTCTAAGCGTGAGGGAACTGAGTTGATAGATCCCTTCATTCCTGCCAGCAGTGCCGACGGTCGTCTGCTCGACAAGGCCGGTAGTGAGTATAAGGCCCTCTATCAGGGACAGAATCCCTTGGACTTCAATTTCTTTGAGGCCTCTTCTATCCGTCAGGTGGGCAATAAGTATGTGATGGTGTTTTCTGGCTATTCTGGTAAGGAGTACGGTCTGGGTAACACGAACTCTGCCCTGCGCTATGCCTTCGGTGACTCTCCTCTGGGTCCTTGGCGTTCAGGTGGCGTGTTGGTTGACTCACGTGGTGTTGTTCTGAATGAGGATGGTTCAAAGCTCATCACTACCAATGCCGGTCATAACACCCACGGTTCATTGCAGGAAATCAATGGTCAGTGGTATGTGTTCTATCACCGTCCTCCCCGTGGCTTTGGTAATGCCCGTCAGGCAATGGTTGCTCCTGTGAAGATTACATGGGATAAGAAGCCTGTAGCTAAGGGTGGTAAGGTGACTATTACTGGTTACGACCCTTATGTGAAGGGTAACGAATGGACGGCAGCTGCCTCTGATGGTAATACCTATACTGGTGCCGAGGTGACCAGCGAGGGTTTCCAGATTTTTGGCCTGCCTCCATATAATTACTATTCTGCAGGTATCGCCTGCTTTATGTATGGCCCTAATGCTAATCAATATATGCAGGACAACCACGATGTGTGGAACAACTCTATGGACCTCGCAGGTATTCAGAATGGTGGTATCATTGGCTTTAAGTATTTTGGTTTTGGTGGACTGGCACAGGATACCAAGGGCTGTAAGGCTTTTGAAGGTACGAAGAAAGGCGACAATACCTACATCTATCTCAACCTTACGTATGGCAAACATGGTGCTTTCAAGATTCATGTTCGTTTAGATAATCCTTGGAAAGGCAAGGAGATTGCCCTCATCGATGTGTCTGAGAACTCATCTATAGTAGGAGCAGGAGTTCCTGATGTAGAAGGCCTTACGGGCAAGCACGCTATCTATTTGGTGGTTGACGGTCCAGAGGTGAAAGCCCCTGAGCAGCCACAGGGTCGTCCCCAGTGGGGTGGACGCCGTGGGCCTCAGGAGTCTCAGCGTCCGCAGGGTCTCTTCGACCTCCATGGTATCGGTTTCTCAAAGGGTGGCGACTTTACTTTGCCCGCTATTGTGCCAGAGGTTAGAATATATGTTGACGGTCAGAAGCTGAACATTCCAGGGAAGCCCATCATGTCTACCAACCAGAACGGCTATACCGAGTGTAACCGTTATCAGCTCTACGCTCCTCTAAAGGCTGGCTCTAAGGTACAGGCAGAAGCAAGTGTTCGTGACGTGAAGTTTGAAATCAGTCCTGTGGTAGAAGGTCGTGCTATGGTGAAGGCCACCTATCAGGGACAAGTCAAGTATTTCCTGGTTAATTAAGGAAAATGTCATAAAAGGGAAAGAGGTGAGACATCAAAAACTTACCTCTTTTCTTTATGATTTCTTTGGTCGCATATTGAACTTATAGGCAACGGATAGCATGATATAACGTGGGATGCAGTTGTTCCAGGTCTCCGTCCTGCCTTGTGCGTTGACACTGTACTGTTTGTTGGAAAGCTGTTGCAAGAGGTCGAAGGCTGTAAATTTCAGAGTAAGTTTCTCGTTGAGGAACGAACGAGCCAGTTCCGCATTCCAAATTAAATCATCAGTATTCATCATTTCGCTCTGATAACCTCTGCGACTGTACATACGGATATCCGTAGCTATACTGATCTCTGTCCAGGGAATGGTGTAGCGTAATAAACCACCATAATTATAATCAAAGGCTGAGATATTCTCAAAATCCTCGCGATCGCCGATGGAGCGACGCCAGTTTACGTCTCCGCTGATGCCAATGGTGAGTTTGTCCTTTTGATATTCCAATCCAAAGTGCTCGTGCAGCGTCCAGTTATGTACGGTACTCTTCTTTTCTCCAGTAATTGTTTCTAATTCATTATAATAGATGATGGGGAAGTCAACAGAGTGTGTGTAGCTTACGTCGGCACGTTGCTGTAGGGTGATGCGTTTGGCGCTATCAAGAGGTTGTTCGTAACTGGTTCCTAAGTTCCAGTTCCAGTTACCATCGATATTGTCCTGCATAAAAATGTATTCACCCGTAGTTGTGTTGTATAAGGTGCGAGTTCCGATAGACCTTTGTGTTAGCGAGGCATTGCTCCACAGACGGATGAAACGGCGGATGGAGTCGTTGTTGAACTGGAATCCAATGTTCACGTTGTGAGTAAGCGTAGACTTCAGGTCGGGGTTGTTGACAGTGGTAACAAGAGGATTGGTGGTATCGCCTACTGGCATCAGTTCCGGTAGTCCTGGTCTGCTCATGCCCATGCTGTAGCCCAAGCTGTTGAGACCGTTCTTCTTTCCCCATCGCGACCAGCTGATGCCTGATGAGACATCAATATAACTGCGACGGGCAATGGTGTCGAGATAAAAGAAGTCGTTGTACTTCAGCCTCTCATGCGGATTCCTGACAGATAAGTTAAGTGAGAAATAATCGTTATCGCCTGAGTGCATCACCTGAAATGAAGAACTGATGGTGCGACTCAGCAGTTGCTGCTCGTCGCAGTTATTATAGTCCATTGCGCTTATCAGGGCTTGGTGGGTAGATGGTAACCATTCCGTCTGGTATTTGTCTTCAGCGAGATAGTCCAGTCGGTAGCGCAGGTTATTGCTATTGCTTAACGACTGCGCATAGCTTACATCAACGCCCACAAACCATTTGTTGAGCAGTTGCAGATAATAGCCCATTTCTGCCTGATAGTTGTAGCTGTCGCTATGCGTGTCGGCATAGTTATGACGCAGGTCGGTAGAGTCTGCTTGTGCGAAGTAGGTACGAGTGATTGTCCAACTGTCGCTGGGCTTTTGACGTGTGTATGAACCTGACAGACTCGCTGTGATATAGTCGCCCCATGCGAACTTATGGTGGAAAGCGAGGTCGGCATTTAAATTCAGTGTGCGATAGCGGGTCAGACCGTCGTTCATCGTGCGGTTGATGATTGCTTCACGGAAGGTGGAGTCCTGACTGCCGTTGGTACGGTCGCCGTTGCTATAGCTGGCACTGATGGAACCCCATATCGTGATGGGCTTCTTCAGTTGGAAATAGTCGTAGGCATTAAAACGGAAATCATTCTGTCGGCTCCACGACTCAGAACCGCCGATGATATTTCCTCCAGATGCAAAGCGTTCGTTAGAGGTGCGACTCAGGTTGTCGTTGTCGCTCCATTCAAAGGTGGCATCCATATTCGTTTCCCACACCTTGTCTTTATCCTCCGTCTCGATATGCAAGCCTGTCTGCTTAGTGGCTCTCAGTCCTTGCGGCATATTGCTGGGCGACCAGTCGCCTTCTGCTCCAGGGCGATGCGTCTCGTTCACATTGTTGGTGTTGCCAAAGATGCTGACGCGTGAGTGGTCATCGTAATAGAGTCCGAAGGCACGTCCCATGTAACGGTCATCTGTACCGTACCCCCCTTCGATATTACCCATATAGCCTCGATTATACTCACGCTTCAGTTGCACATCCATCACGTAGTCTTTCTTCTCTACGTCGTGACCAATGAGCTCACTCTGCTTGGTGCTCTTGTCAAAGACCTTCAGTTCCTTGACGGTGTAGTAGGGCAGGTTGTCGAGCATCACCTTGTTCTGACCCTTGAAGAAGTCCTTACCGTTGAGCGTCAAGTAGTCCACCTTCTTGCCGTTGATATAGATATCACCGTTGTCTTTGAGTTCTGCCCCAGGCATCTGACGGATCAGTCCGTCGAGCATAGAGCCTTCAGGCAAGTTGAAAGCCGAGGCGTTATACACCAATGTGTCGCCACGATAGGCCAGCTTTACTTTCGTGCCTGTGATGACCACGCCATTGAGTCCCACCTCTTTAAATATATCATCATCGCTGCGTTGCTTTTTCTTGATGAGGATACGAGGCAGTTCAAACCAGTTGTTGCGGGCTATATGTCGCAACTTATAGTTCATCGTGGTATCGTTGTAGCCCTCAGCAGAAGCCTTGATGATATAGTCGGCATTCTGAGCCGGCACCTTGAATTCATAATACGACGAAGTGCCCCATGTCCAGCAGGTCATAGAGTCCACAAACGAAGAGTCTGAGCGCATCAGCGTCACCAGGGCTTTTACTTTAGCCTTGGTGAACGAGTCATATACTTCGCCCGACAGCTGTACGGTGCGCTCTTTCTTTTTCTTGACTGTCGTAGAGTCAGTTTGTGCCCAAAGTGCTAAGACCGCAGTCAAAGCAACGAGGGTGGTTAAGGCTCTTTTCATCCTATAGTTTTCCCTGATCGCCTAAATAAGAATCTTTGAATCCAAGGAAATAGAGCACGCCATCCAGTCCGATGGTGTTGATGCTCTGCTTAGCATTGGCCACCACACGCGGTTTTGCGTGGAAGGCAATACCCAAGCCGGCTTCCGAAATCATTGGCAGGTCGTTGGCACCATCACCTACGGCAATCGTTTGTGCCAGATTTACCTTCTCGACCTGGGCGATAAGCTTCAAAAGTTCTGCTTTGCGGTGTCCGTCAACAATCTCGCCCACATAGCGACCAGTCAGTTTTCCGTTCTCGTCAACCTCCAGTTCGTTGGCGTAGACATAGTCGATACCGTATTTCTTTTGCAGGTATTCGCCAAAATAGGTGAATCCACCACTCAGGATGGCAATCTTATAGCCGCAGGTCTTAAGGATAGACATCAGTCGGTCGGCACCCTCGGTGATGGGCAGATGCTCTGCAATATCTCGCATCACGCTGACATCGAGTCCTTTCAATAGTGATACGCGTCGAGTAAAACTCTCCTTAAAGTCAATCTCGCCACGCATGGCACTCTCTGTGATAGCTCTCACCTCAGCACCTACGCCAGCACGCTCTGCCAGTTCGTCGATACATTCGGTCTGAATGAGGGTAGAGTCCATATCGAAACAGATGAGGCGACGCATACGGCGGAACATATCATCCTTCTGGAACGAGAAGTCTATCTCCATTTGTTGCGACAGTTTCATCAGCTTTGACTGCATCTCCTGACGGTCGCGAGGCTCACCACGCAGGGAGAACTGGATGCAGGCACGTGTGTGCTTGTCCAGCTGTTTGATACTTTTACGTCCCGTCAGACGCAGGATAGAGTCGATATTCAATCCTTGGTCTGCCAGCACCTGGGTGGCTGCCTGTATCTGTTTAGCTTCCAACTGTCGGCCCATCACCGTCAAGATATAGCGGTTCTTGCCCTGATGACCTACCCAGTCTTCGTACTCATCATCGCTGATGGGGGCAAATCCGATGTTGACGCCCAGCTCTGTGGCTTTGAACAGCAGTTCTTTCATCGCCAGTCCTGACTTCATCTCGTCCATGCGAATCAGGATGCCCAAGGATAGGGTAGAATGGATGTCGGCCTGTCCGATATCCAGAATTTGCGCGTCGTATTTTGCCAAGATTCCCATCACGGCTGCAGTCAAGCCAGGACGGTCCTGACCAGTGATGCGTACCAATATCTGTTCTTCCTTATTTGTCTGTTCCATATTGTTAAGTATCATTTATCTCTTTTCAGTTGCTCCATAAGGTCGGCTATTTTCTTTAGCTCTATGGGTATGCGAATCTTCTGCGGACAGGTCTTCACCTCGATGCAGTGGTTGCACATGATGCAGTGGTCAGGCTGACGATCCTTGGGGATGGCACGATCCAAACTGATGAGGTAGTTCCTGCGGTTCTTACGGTAGTTCTCGTCGCCCTGGTCATCAGGCAGGTTCTTTTCCACCACCCATTTATTATAATGTACGAAGATGCCTGGGATGTCGATGCCGTAGGGGCAGGGCATACAGTATTGACAGTTGTTGCAGGGAATTGTACCCATCTCCATCATCTGCTGTGCTATCTCCGTGTCGAGGAATCGCTGTTCCTCCTCAGTGAGAGGCACCAGCGGACAGTATGAAATCAGATTGTCCTTCAGATGCTCCATGAATGTCATGCCGCTCAACACGGTGAGCACACCCTTAGGGGTACCCGCATAGCGGAAGGCCCACGAGGCTATCGACTTCTGCGGGTCGCGCTGCTTCAGTTCGTTGATGGCGTATTGTGGCAGGTCCTTTACGAGGCGGCCACCCAACAATGGCTCCATGATAACAGCGGGTATGCCTCGTTTTTCCAGTTCTGTGTAGAGGTGCGATGCATCCACGTTGAAACTATTAATCTCGTTGGCGTAGTTCCAATCCAGATAGTTCAGCTCTATTTGTACGAAGTCCCAATGATATTGGTCTGTCATCGCCAGCACCTCATCAAACACCTCTTCCTGTCCGTGAAATGAAAAACCCAGGTTACGGATGCGGCCAGCCTCGCGTTCTGCCATGAGAAATTCGAGCATACCGTTATCCACATAGCGCTTATTAAACTCCTCCATACTGCCACCGATGGCATGCAGCAGGTAGTAGTCGATATAGTCCATCTGCAACTCCTTGAACGAGTCTTGATACATCTTCATTGACCCTTCGCGCGAACTGTCGCCAAAGTTTGATAACTTGGTGGCCACAAGGTATTCCTCGCGCTTATGGCGACTCAGGGCGATGCCTGTGCAGCGCTCCGACAGACCACGACAATACACAGGCGATGTGTCGAAGTAGTTCACGCCATGCTCTATGGCATAGTCCACCTGCTGGTTAATCATCTCTTGGTCGAACTCCTCTGAATCAGGAATCTGTGGCAAGCGCATCATGCCGTAGCCCAGAATCGACACTTTTTCTCCGTTCTTAGGGTTCTCGCGATAGGTCATCTGCCCAACGGGTGGCTCGCCAATAGCGTCACCCTCGTTGCTTTTCTTGCCAGCGCAGGCTGCCAACGCAGCTGCTGACCCTAAACCCATATATTTTAGGAAATCTCTTCTATCCATAATTCTCAATTCTCAAATCTCAATTCTCAATTTTTATATGAGTTTGTGCACCTCGTGACCTTCCACGTGGATGGCTGATAGTGGGCGCACGGGGCACAAATGCTCGCAGGCACCACAACCGATACAGGCGTTCTCATTGACAGCGGGTACTGAGGGCGACAGGTCATCGTCAGGATCTGAGGGCACCATCTCAATGGCTCCTGCAGGACAATGGCGGGCACAGTTGCCGCATTCCGACTCGCCCTTGGCTGAGATACAGAAGTCGACAGCTACCACAGCATGACCAATCTGGGTGCTTGACTTCTCTTCCTTGTCAATCAGTTTGATGGCACCAGCAGGACAAACCTCAGAACAGCGTGTGCATTCCGGACGACAATAACCCTTCTCGAACGACATCACGGGTTGCATCAATGATGTTAAATCGCCACTTGGCCTCAATACGTCGTTAGGACATTCTGATACACAGAGCTGACAGCCAGTGCAATGTTGCCTTATGTTCTTCAGTGAACGAGCACCTGGTGGTACCACGGGCGTATTCCTTTCTGGCGCTTTCTTCTCGATGATATCTGCCAGTCCACCATCTACGTGCTTGGCCTCCTGAGCCAAAGCAGCTGTTGAGGCAAGGGCGGTGGCTATCAGAAAAGAACGCTTGCTGGGGTCAATCTTTTCGGCCTTAGCATCCTCGTGGTGCTTGTTGTGCAGTCGGGTGTTATCGTACTTCAGTGCCCCGAACTTACAACTCTCTATGCAGCCGCCACACACCACACAGCGCGAATAGTCCACTTTGTGGTTCTTGAAATCAATGCAGGCCGCCTTGCAGTTCTTGGTACACAGCGAACAGTTCTTACATTTGTCCTCGTCGAAGGTAATCTTCAGGAACGAGAAGCGAGCCAAGAACGAGAGTGCTGTGCCTACAGGACAAATCGTATTGCAGTAGGTGCGTCCGTTTCTCCAAGCCAGCACCGCCAACACAATCAGCGTCACAAGGGCAATGATGAATACAGGAAGTGACTTCATCCATACGTCAACACTATAGAACGCATAACTCTCGTAGTGCTCGGCGATGGCTGCCAGCACATTGTTGCCTGCCATATAGATGGGCTGCAGCAACATCGTACAGATACGACCAAAGGCAGAGTAGGGGGCCAGCAACTGGAATACCGAACCGATGCCAGCTATGAGGGCTGCCACAAATATGACGAGCACGCCATAGCGCAACAATGATAGGGCCTTTGAGTAAGTATAGCGATTCTTTTTCGCTTTCTTGCCCAGCCATCCGAAGATGTCTTGCAGCACGCCTAACGGACAGATGATAGAGCAATAGATGCGTCCGCATACCAGCGTTAGCACCACGAGGAAGGTGATAACGATGAAGTTGAGTGCCAGAACAGCCTCCAATGCTTGTATCTTCGCCAGCGAGCCCAACCAGTGGTGTAGCGTGCCGGTGAAGTCTAAAAACAGCAGTGTCAGTCCTATGAACATCACACTGCCCAGTGTGATTCTGATTTTTCTTAGCATATTAATTATTCGTAGTGTCTGATTCTAACTTCTATTCCTTCTTCCTTAAGCAGATTGGGAATGTTACTTATGTCCGTATTACCATAATGATACGGGAACAGTACCTTGGGTTTTACCGTCCTTGCTGCCTTTACAAGTTGTTCTGGAGTCATAGTGAACGGCTGATTGCAGGGTAAGAAAGCGATGTCAATATCTTTGATCCCTGCCATCTCAGGTATGTCCTCAGTATCACCTGCAATATATATTCTCAGTCCGTCAATGGTAAGGATAAAACCATTGTCGCGTCCCTTAGGGTGGAACTGCTTGTTAGCCTCAGTTGTGTTATAAGCTGGTACGGCTTCTACGGCGAAATCGTCTGCAATTGCCTGCTTGTCGCCATTCTTCATCACTTTTCCATAACCCAACATATCGCTGCATCGCTGGTTGGTAATTAGTTGTGTGTTTTCTTTTGTCAGCACCTTAATAGCTTCCTTGTCGAAGTGGTCTTGATGCTCATGTGTCACGAAGATATAGTCTGCCTTGGGCATAGCTGTATAGTCGATAATCTTGTCACGCAGTTTCAGTACAGGATCAATCTCGATTTCTTTATTGTCGTATACCAATCTGATACAAGAGTGCATCAAGGCGTAGAACTTGATGGGCTTCCCGTTTTTCGTCTGGAAGAAATCAACCTCGTAAGATTCTTTCGTTACAGGCATATTAGCCTCTTGCCAAGCAATAATGCCACCCTTCAGGTTCACCAGCTTGTAGCCTTCCTTAGCTAAAAGGTCAGCAGCACCAGCAGAACGACGTCCGCTGCGACAATAGACTGCAATGGTTTTCTCTTTGGAAAGAGTTGCTTTTGACTTTTCAACGAAACCACTTTGTTTATAGTCTATGTTGATAGCACCTTCTATATGACCTTCTGCAAATTCTTCAGCTGTCCTAACGTCAAATATGACGACATTAGGGGTGGCTATGAGTTCTGCAAACCCATTTACATCCACGTCATTATAGTCTTTCTGTCCACATGCTGAACTTAACCCCAGCACGGCCAATAAGCAAGTCAAAATCTTCTTCATACTTCAAATAATCTATATTTGGCTACAAATTTAATAAAAATCTTCGAATTATTATCCTGTCGGGATAAAAATGTGAACAAATTGCCCCGAAAAGTTAGAAATCAAGGCTTACATACGCTCAATTTGCGCAAAAAATCGCGGTCAAGCATATTGCAAGGCGACGCTCAAAATATCGTTTTCTTGTGTTTTCTTGGGCAGAAAACGATGTTTTCTATGCTTGAAAACATTATTTTCTAACGCAGGAAACGGAGTATTCTCCAAAGCGGTTTCATTCTGCAACTCAGCCATCATGAGTGGCAAAAACAAAATTCTCGTCTGTTTTCCAATCACTTTCGCATTAATTTATGTCGGTTTTAGCTCGTTTTTGGAATTTTGCTGCCACCTGCTGCCACCTTACTGCCACCAATTTTTGCCCTAAAATAGGGCATTTCAGAAGATTGGTGGCAGAGTGGCAGCAACTTTAAACATTTTTTTGTTGTACTTGATGCTTGTTAGAGGTCGAAGATGCGCTGGTCTATTAAGATGTCACTCTCCTGTCCCCTGGCATCGCACGGATATATAAACGATTCGCCGAAACATCCCAGCGGATGTCTCGGCGGATATTTTTCGGAAGGGAGAGGTAACTACTTCTCGTTGAAGATGAGGTTGAGGCCTTGTCTGCGATAGTAGGGGAAGCGCGTGTCGCTGGAGATGAGCGGCACGTGGAGCGTCATTGCGTGAGCGATGATGACATGGTCGCTGGGATCCTTGTGGTTCTGTGCCGTATTGATGCGTAGCCGCGAATAGGTCTGCACCACCTCTTTCTGTATTGGCAGGATTTCGATGTAGTAGTCCTGCTCAATAGCATTTACCATGTCCGCAGCCGTTTTCCACCGCTTGTTGCCCCATCCCTTGGCATTGTAGGCCACGATGAGTTCACGCACGCTCTCGGCACTGATGCATAGCACGGCATCGGGTGCGTTGAGCAGGTCGTACACATCCACGTCGAGCAGGTCTTGGTCAGTTGCCCAGTAGATATAGGCGTTGGTGTCAAGCAAGTATCTCATAGCAACAACATCGGGTCTTTCACCCAGACTTCGCCTTGGTGTCTTCTGGCAGCTTCCATGTATTTGTTACCTGCCGGCTTTGCGGCATTGATGGTTCTCCTCTCCTCGGAAGTGAGTTTCTTCCTCCTTCTTGAGGGCTTTTTTGCAGTCGTTGCTTCCATAATTCTCGTTGTTTATACGCAATATGGCTGCAAAGATACGAACTTTCCTTGAATATTACAAGGGAATAATCTAAAAATATCCGTTTGTCTCAGTATGTCAAAGATCGCGCGAGCGAGTGGAAATGCAAATGAGTTTGCAATTTTGGCTCAGTCGGATTTTGAAATCCGACGGCTGCGAGTATCAGGACTTGCAGTCCGCAAATCGCATTTCAAATGCTTATATTCACTGCGGTCGGATTGCAAATCCGCCCGAGCGCGGTAAATCGACAAATAGATTAAAAAGCGAGGCAGCCAAGAACATTGCACGGATTGGACGTGCCGTTCTCGCTGAAGAACGCGCCGGCATTGCCACCACTCAAGAACACGCGCACGAACCAAGCGTTCGACCCACTATCCGTACTCGACCAGTAGCCGTTCGACTGCCATGTTATGCCTGTAGCTCCAATCTTTTCCTTGAAGCCTGCTATAGGATTCATAGTGTTACCGGCACCTGCATCGCCAGACTTGGCACAACCTACGAACATGTTCTGCCAGTCAGCCTTAGACGGCAAACGCCAAGTGCCACCAGGAACGGCGGTAAGGTCTGAAGCGTATGTCTTGGCATCGTTCCAGTTCTTTGACTCAGGGCTGGCGTTGAGCTGGATGGTCAGACCGTTGGTGCAGTCAGGCCCATTGCCCAAATAGGCAATCATGGCCACTTTGGTCACGCCGTCGGGCAGTGTGGCATTAGCATCGTAGTTCTTGCCGTCGCTGCCGATAATCTGTCCCACTACGGGGTTGACGATGAGAGATGCTGCCGCCTTCTTCTTAGCCTTGACGCTCTTCACCTTCTTCGTGCCGTTGTACTTGACGCTGACCGCCGTGTTTGCGGCTACGCCCTCAAGGGGCAGTGCCTGATACTTGCCTTCGCCGGCCTTGCCCTGCCAACTGGTGGCATCCTCGGTGCCTTCCTTCACAGAGACTTTGTAGGTCTCCTGTGCCATTGCGCCCGTGGCTACTGCTGCGAGCAGCACGAGCATTGAAATAAATCTTTTCTTAATCATATTTTAAAAATTTTAATTTGTTAATATAAAAAATGATGTTTATAAACTGTCGAGGGGGATGAGCTGGTACTCCTTGTCCACGTCCACGTCGTCGGTGGGCTTCACCGGCACGCCCTTGAGGGCGAGGCAGAGGCCGCCGGCCTTGCCAGGAGGGCTTTGCCTGTGCATCGATGCTCAGCACTAATGTTACGGGAATTTCCATAAGCGTGAATTTTTTTATTTGTTAAACAATTGAGTTAGAATATCGTTCTCTGTGGGGTACATCGCGGGGCATTCCCACTTGCAGGGAGCGCGATGTGGGACGCATGGACGCACAGATACGCGACAAGGCACGCAGCAGCCCCGCTGTGGGACTTCTGCGTGCCTTGTGGACACATTCGCCTCGGCGCCCTTTTCCGCGCCTGTAGCCGATTTTAGGGGGGGGTAACTATGCCGCTCACTACCAAGCAGTTACGACCGCTCAGAGTCAGGGTCCGGGCGGTGTCGGGAGTGTGGGGTATGTGGAGGTGGTGGGGCATGAGTGTGGGGTTGTTATGTTAGAAAATTTTAGGACTGCTTTTCAACGGTTTCCAAAGCATCCTTGAATGGTTTCAAGTCAAAATAGAGCAAACGGGTGTCATCATTGATGTCTGTCTCTGTGAAGAATTTGAAGCCTCCCTTGTTCTCATAGAACGAGACGGCATCGGCGTATGCATCTACGGTAAGGAAACGGCAGCCAGCGCGATTGCCGAAAGCAAAGAGTGCCTTGACATACTGCAGAATCTGTTCGCCTATGCCTTGGTGCGCATAGTTCTCGCTCACGGCGAGACGGCCAATCTTAACGGCAGGATAATGGTTGCGCTGCTTTACGAAGGGAATCTTCCTGTTGATGCGGTTGCGCGTCTTCTTGTCGTCCTCCTCAAACTTGATGGTATCGTTGAGCAGGGAGAAATAAGCCACGACCTCGCCGGTCTTGGGGTTCTGCAAGAGATAGGTGACGGCCAGCAACTGCTCCTGATAGTCCTTGGCCTCCTGCATAAGAAATTCGTTCAAGTCGCCGTCTTTGCTCTTGAACTCCGGGATGACCGTGGTCTTGGTCAATATGCTCAGTGCCAAATCTTCGATGCGTATCATCAGAGGACAAAGGTGGTTATGCGCTTAAACTTCTCATACGTTTCCCTTGCCTTGGTGACTTCTTCGGCTGACACTGGCGTAGGGTGCTCAAGGTTATACTTGAAGCGCTCCACGTCTTTACCTTTCAGTACGGGTGTTTCTTTAATCGGTCTTGCCATGATAAATACGTATTTATGTGAAATTTCGGCTGCAAAGGTACAAATAATAATTCAAAAAAGCGCATTTGGGGAAGGATATTAACACGATTCCCACACTAAAGTGTGCGTTTTATCAAGAGAAACGCTATATTGAGGATGGGAATAGTCCCAGATAATCATTAGTTTGTTTTGAGAGGTAAAGAGGTTAAAATTACTTGTCGTTGTAATGTTCCTCGGCTTGAACTACAAGCACCGTGACGCGGTCGTCGTAGATGTCGTATATGATGCGGTCATAGGCTGTCGAAATATCGCTGCATCTCCTCCGGGGTGCTGCATTTGATGGTCTCACCCTTGGCATATTCGCGGCGAGCCTTGTTGATGGAGCGGCGCATGGCGGGGGTGATGGTGTGGTCATCACTGATGGTGGCGGTACGCACTGAGGCTACGCCGCGTATCATTTTCAGTGCCCGCTTGATGTCGGCCACAAGCGCATTGTCTTCCAGCGTCACTATTATTTGGGATGTCTGTGGTAATGTCATTGTTGCCATGATAAATACGTATTTATGTGAAATTTCGGGGGCCAAAACTGCGGTTGAGCGAGAGCAATGATGCTTGCATCAATTGCCGAGCGTGAGCAGTTTCGCACGCTTTCGCGTGCAAAGGTACAAAAAATAATTCAAAAAACCGCATTTGGGGAAGATATTAACACGATTCCCCACACTAAAGTGTGCTTTTTGTCAAGAGAAGCGCTATATTTGAGGATGGGAATAGTCCCAGATAATCATTAGTTTGCTTTGATTTTGATTGTTTGCTTTGAGAGGGAAAGAGAGGGGCGGGAGGGAGGTCAGAAAAGGTCTGAGTGGGTGCCGGTCTGCAGGAAGAGAAGCGTCAGCTGCGTGTCGCTCTGCTCCCATGTCATCAACCAGTCGGGCTCGATGTGGCACTCCCACACATGCCCGTGGCTTCAAGCAAGTCCATCGCGTCAGTGATGTGCTTCATGTTAAGCCCACGCTTGATGCAACGGCGGAAGTCCTTCTTGAAGCGGTTGGAAAGTGATACCGTATATGCCATCGCTATAAGCCCATTTCCTTATAAAAGTCCTTTAGCGAGTCGTAATGTGTCACTCTGCCGTGCTTCACGTCGTCCATCGCCTCGCGGTAGCCCGCGGTCTTGGTGACGTCGTACTCCTTGGGCTTGGCATCCTTCTGTACCTTGACAGAGGCGACGCCCATAAGCATCTTGCAGGCCTGCTTCACCTTCGAAACGAGGCTCTCGTCGGGGACTTGTAATACTAACGTTGCCATAATTTATATTGTCTTTTAAATTGTCTTTTGTTGTCTGTCTGCCGTTTCGCAGCCTTTCGGCTGACAAGTCTGCGGTTGAGCGAGAGCAATGATGCTTGCATCAATTGCCGAGCGTGAGCAGACTCGCACGCTTTTGCGTGCAAAGGTACAAAAAATAATTCAAAAAACCGCATTTGGGGAGGATATTAACACGATTTCTGTGTAAAATACTGTTCAATTTGTCAAAAGAGAAGCGTTATATTGAGGATGGGAATAGTCTCAGAAAACAATAAATAAATATAATTTAGGTACGTTGAAACAAAAGACTTGTTTGTCATGGGGTATATAAAAAGCGAAAGCGACGGGCTTCACAGCCAATCGCCTTATCTTCAATAGGTATTAGTTCTTTTAAGGTAAAAAGATTGTTTTCAGGATAACGATGCAAAGGTATGGAAAAATTTTGGACTTCACAAATTTTTCTTAAACTTTTTTTTATCGTTTTTTTTTGTGTGGGAACACAATAATGATATTTAACATCCTTTAAACCTCGAAGAGCTTAAATTTGTCTATTTTGGGTTAAATTTTGCCGACAACTATGTTTTTGATGATTTTAACTAATTTGCGATGCTGTCAGTTTTTTCTTCATCAATAGTTTCCTCATAGATGCCTATGCTATCTTCATCAAGGCTGTCGATGGGTTCGTAGTTGCTGATGCCTTGATACATGTTACTCTGAATGCTGGCATCCTGTGGCTCGGAGAATTTCCCGCGATACTGCTTGAATTTTGGATCGCTGAGAACGGATTCAAAGAATTGTCCGCAGATGGGTAGGGCCGTGCGGCTGCCTTGTCCAAGTTCGCCTGTGCGGAAATGGATAGCACGATATTCTCCTCCAACCCATGCTCCGCATACCAGGTTGGGACTAATTCCAACGAACCAGGCATCGGAGTGGTTGTTGGATGTGCCGGTCTTGCCGCCAAAGTCGGTATCAGAGAAATTCCTGACATAGCGCCAGAGGTTCATACTGGTGCCTCCTGGCTCGCGCATACCTGCCATCAGCATCTGCTGCATGAAGAAAGCTGATTTATAGCTTACGGCCTCGGTCTGTTCTGTGGGGGCTTCGTAGATAAGCTTGCCGTCGCGGTCGAGAATACGCGTAACGAGGACGGGTTCGTGAGTCATACCATCGTTGATAATGGTTGAGTAGGCGTTGACGAGCTCCAAGAGGTTCACATCGCTGGCTCCAAGTGCCAGTGATGGCGTTTCATGAAGGGGACTTTTGATACCCATCTGGTGTGCAGTCTTTGCAATTCGGTCGATGCCCACTTCTTGTCCAACCCTTACGGCAACAGAATTGATGCTCTGGGCGAAGGCTGATTTCAGAGTCATGTTGTAGTCCGTGAAATAGCCATTGGCATTGGTGGGAGCCCATAGGACTTCTTTCTTCTTCTCGTCATCCCATACCTTCATGCTGAAGAAGGAGTCCATGCGGCGGTCGTTGGGAGTAAGACCTTGGTTCATGGCCTCTGTGTAGACGAAAAGCTTAAACGTGGAGCCTGGCTGTCGCATTGCCGTCACCTTGTCGTATTTCCATGTGTCAAAGTCAAGATCGCCTACCCATGCCTTCACATATCCTGTCTTTGGCTCTATAGCCATGAAGCCGCAATGCATGAAATGCTCCATATATCGGATAGAGTCGAGGGTGGACATCTCTGTTTCGTAAGGGCCGTCAAAGCTGAAGAGGGTGACGGGATGTGGCTGGTTCAGGTAGAAATCGATAGAGTCCTGATTGCCATCAAACCGTTTGTCGAGATATTTGTAGCAGGGTAGTCGCTTGGCTATGTTTTCAATGAAATTTGGAATCTCATGATGGCGTTCGTCTTGCCAGGGATTGGTGCGTCCCCAATGGTTGTTGAAGCGCTGCTGAAGCTGTTTCATGTTGTCCCATGCGGCTTTCTCGGCATATTGTTGCATACGGGTGTCGAGGGTGGTGTAGATTTTCAAACCGTCGGTATAGAGGTCATAGCCATTCTCGTGGCACCAGTCGGCAAGATGGTCTTTCACAGCCTCGCGGAAATAGAGTGCCTCACCGTCGTAGGCATTCTCAACACTATAGTCGAGCTCTATATTCTTAACGGATAGGGAGTCGTATTGGATTTCTGTCAGGTGACCACGATGCAGCATATTGCTGAGTACCACGTTGCGCCGGCTCTTGCTGTTGTCGGGATGCAAACGGGGATTATAAAAAGTGGTGGCCTTGAGCATACCTACCAAGACAGCTGCCTGCTCGGGTGTCAGTTTCTGAGGTGTAGTATTGAAATAGGTCTTGCAGGCAGTCTTGATACCAAAGGCATTGGAGCCGAAATCCACCGTGTTGGCATACATGGTCAGGATCTCTTCCTTGCTGAAATTGGCTTCCAGCTTGATGGCTGTGATCCATTCCTTGGTTTTCATGATAAGCATCTTGATGCCGGAAATGTTTCCTAACAGACCTGTGGAATACTCGGTGCGAACGCGGAAGAGATTCTTTGCTAATTGTTGTGTGATGGTGGAAGCACCGCGAGCATCATGATGTACGACATAGTCCTTCAATGCAGCGCCGAAGGCTTGGAAGTCAACGCCGAAATGATGATAGAAACGCTCGTCCTCGGTATCGATGAGTGCATCCCAAAATACTGGGTTCACTTCCTCATATTTTACTGGGGTTCGGTTCTCGCTGAAGAACTTGCCTATCATGACACTGTCGGCACTGTAGATCTCTGATGCTTGAGCAGGACGTGTGTTGAGAATTGTCGAAATGCTGGGCGATTTTCCGAAGAGCCCAAGGAAATTGATGTCTACAGCTCCCAAGTAGAGTATCACGGCAACGATAAAGGATGCCGTTGCAGACAATAGCTTAATATACCAAGGACGTCCCTTAAAGATGCCTATATACCATTTAAATGCTTTCTTAACGCAGAGCCAAATAGTTTCTGATATTTTCTTGATATACTTCATTGTTGATTAGTAATATGATTGAGTATCAGTTTTTTATCATCTGGAGAGAACCAAGTGACAAGAGGGTCTTTCTTGTACCATGTCAGTTGTTTGCGGGCATAGCGGCGGGTATTGCCCTTGATTCGTTCTATGGCTTCGTCAAGCGACCACTTGTTGTCTAAATAGGTGAACAGTTCTTTGTAACCCACGGTGTTCAGGGCATTCAGGTGGCGCAGGTGGTAAACGCTGCGTGCTTCATCAAGGAACCCTTGTTCCATCATGTTGTCTACACGCTTGTTAATACGCTCGTATACGATCTCACGTTCGCGGTTCAGTCCAATCTTGACGATTCGAAAAGATCGCTCCTTACGTTCGTTGGTACGGAAGGATGTATAAGTGCGGCCTGTCATCAGACAGATTTCCAATGCATGAACCACACGTCGGGGATTCTTCTTGTCCACCACCTCGTAATGCTCTGGGTCGAGGATGCGCAGCTGTTCGCACAGATTATCCAATCCCTCGTCGGCCAGTCGCCTTTTCAGTGTGTTGCGCGTCTCATCATCAACAGTGGGGATATCATCGATTCCGTTGCATACGGCATCAATATACATCATACTGCCACCAGAGAGAAGGGCATAATCGGAAGTCTGGAACAGGGTGTCGAGCAGGCGCATCACTTCTTGTTCGTAGATGGATGCACTGTAATAATCTGTGAGGGATTGCGTGCCAACAAAATAATGCCGCACCTGCTGAAGCTGTTCTTCAGTAGGAGCGGCAGTACCGATTTTTATTTCACGATAGATTTGCCTGGAGTCGGCATTAATGATTGGAATGCCAAAATACTTGGCAATGTCCAGACATAAATCCGTCTTTCCAACGGCTGTCGGTCCAGTAATGACTATCAGCGTCTTGCTCAACGAATCACTCCGCGCTTTGAGTTCTCAAAGAACGAGCAGATATAGTCCACCTCTTTGCTTTCAGGATATTTCAAACGAGCCTCGGCAATACCGTCTTTCAGAATCCCCTGTGCATAGATGATGCGATAAGCATCGTGTATTTGTTCAATGGTCTCGTTTGAGAATCCACGACGGCGCAGGCCAATGAGGTTGACACCAGCGAAACGAATGGGCTCCTTGCCTGCAATGATGTAGGGAGGAATGTCCTGACTGGTGCGACTGCCGCCCTGAATCATCACGTAGCTGCCAATGTTGTTGAACTGGTGAACAAGTACCTCTGCGGAGATGATGGCAAAGTCATCAACAACCACCTCACCGGCAAACTTGGTGGAGTTACCGATGATGCAGCCGTTGCCTATCACGCAGTCGTGAGCCACATGCATATTCTCCATCAGCAGATTGCCGTTGCCAACAACTGTCTTTCCCTTCGAAGCCGTACCACGACTGATGGTGACATTCTCGCGGATGGAATTGTTGTCGCCAATCTCGGCAGTGGTTATCTCGCCCTTGAATTTCAGATCCTGTGGCTTGGTTGCGATACTGGCTCCTGGAAAGAACTCGTTGTTGTTTCCAATACGGGCACCATCGTGTACTGTCACACTGTTGAGGAATGTGTTGTTGTTGCCGATAACCACGTCCTTATAGATAACGCAGAAGGGGCCAATGATGTTATTATCGCCCAGTTTTGCCTCAGGGGCGACAACGGCTAAAGGATGTATTTGATTCATATAATTACTTGTTCTTTACAATTTGTGCAGTGAAAGTGGCTTCTGATACCACGTGATCGCCCACGAAAGCATAGCCTCGCATACTGGAGATGCCGTGACGCAGAGGAGCCATCAGCTCAACTTTGAAGATCAGGGTATCGCCCGGAACAACCTTTTGACGGAACTTTACACCGTCAATCTTCATGAAATAGGTAGACCAGCGTTCTGGCTCTTCTACTGAGTTGAGTACCAGCAATCCTCCGCATTGTGCCATTGCTTCAATCTGAAGTACACCTGGCATCACGGGTTCCTGAGGGAAGTGACCTGTGAAAAAGGGTTCGTTAGAGGTAATGTTCTTTATACCAACGATACTGTTGGGGCCAATCTCAATCACCTTGTCCACCAACTGCATAGGATAGCGATGGGGGAGCAATTCGCGGATACGGTTCACGTCCATGATGGGTTCCTCGTTGGGATCGTAGGCGGGAGCCTGAATCTCGTGCTTGCGTATCTCCTTGCGAATCTCTCTGGCAAACTTATTGTTGATGGTGTGTCCTGGACGTGTAGCAATGATACGTCCCTTGATGGGCTTGCCAATCAGTGCCATATCACCGATGACATCAAGCAGCTTATGGCGTGTGCACTCGTTTTCCCATTGTAGTGGCTTGTGCTGGATATAGCCGAGTTCCGTTGCATCGCGATGCTCCACATGAAGGAGGTCAGCCAGCATGTCGAGGCGTTCCTGGGTGGTCTGACGCTCGTAGATAACGATAGCATTGTCCATGTCGCCACCCTTGATCAAGTTGGCTTGAAGCAGGGGCTCAATATCTCTTACGAAGACGAATGTGCGGGCTGCTGCAATCTCTTCTGCATATTTCTCCATGTCATCGAGGGTAGCAAATTGGCTGTTGATGAACTTCGA
Organism: uncultured Prevotellaceae bacterium; assembly: GCA_902785695.1. GTDB lineage: Bacteria > Bacteroidota > Bacteroidia > Bacteroidales > Bacteroidaceae > Prevotella. The sequence continues at coordinate 50,586 of CACZZQ010000019.1, forward strand.
TTCAAACGAGCACATTGCAGTAAGGGAGAACTGGTCATCGGGCAGAATGGTGATGCAAGAGCCGCTCTCATCATCTTTTATCTCTATCTTTTTGCGAATGACGTACCAGTCTTTGGGGGCATTCTGCTCTTCTGCACCGATTTCTGTTATCTTGTTCACATATTGGATGGCAGAACCATCGAGGATGGGAAACTCAGGACCGTTGACCTGAATCAGACAGTTGTCAATTCCCAATGCGTACAAAGCTGAGAGCCCGTGTTCTACTGTTGAAACACGTACGTCACCCTTACCAAGTACTGTGCCGCGCTGTGTGTCTACCACATTTTCTGCGATAGCGTCAATAATGGGCATTCCTTCCAGGTCAATACGCTGAATCTTATAACCGTGATTCTCTGGAGCGGGATTAAATGTCACAGTGAGGCTTACTCCTGTGTGAAGACCTTTTCCGCAAAGCGAGAAACTGCCTTTCAGAGTTTTCTGTTTCATATGCTTATTTTTTTGCTTTTAATTCTTCCAATTCTTTTCTTAATGCACTTAGCTCTTTGTACATATCGGGCAGACGGCGCAAAATAGCCATGCCTTTGAAGTAAACTTTGGGATCCATTGCAGGTGAGCCTATGAGTTGCTCACCATTTCCCTTGGTATTACCAATGACACCGCACTGGGCTCCAACAAACGTCTTGTCGGCTACATGAATATGCCCCGAAAAGCCGGCCTGACCTCCAACCATGCACCAAGATCCAATCTTTGTGCTGCCAGCCATGCCTACCTGTGCAGACATGACGGTGTTCTCGCCAATCTCACAGTTATGAGCCACCTGGATGAGGTTGTCCAGCTTTACGCCTTTGTGGATGACGGTAGCACCCATTGTAGAACGGTCAACGCAGGTGTTTGCACCAATTTCCACGTTGTCTTCTATGATCACGATGCCTATCTGTGGAATCTTGTCGTAACTATCTGTGTTAGGAGCAAAACCAAAACCGTCGGCACCAATCACGCTGCCAGCATGGATGGTGACGTTATTGCCCAACTTACATCCCTGATAGATGGTGACATTAGGATAGATAAGGCATTTCTCTCCCATCTTGACACTTTCACCAATGACTGCGTGGGGATAAATCTGAGAGCCGTTACCTACTACGGCACCGTCGCCAATGCAGGCAAACGCGCCTACGTATACGTCCTTGCCCAACGTGGCTTTTGGCGAAACAAAGGCTAATGGGTCGATACCGGTCTTGCGTGGCTTCATCGATTCATAGAGTTGTAATAGCTTGGCCACGGCCTCGTAGGCGTTCTTCACGCGGATAAGGGTGGGCTTTACTTCCTGTTCCAGTTCTAAATCCTCGTTCACCAACACAATGCTAGAAGATGTCTCGTAAAGATAGTGGGTGTATTTGGGGTTGGACAAGAACGAAATGGCACCGGCCTGTCCCTCTTCAATTTTAGCAAATGTATGGACGGAAGCATTTTCGTTGCCTTCTACGTGTCCTCCGATGAAATCGGCAATTTGTTTTGCGGTAAACTCCATAATAATGATTCAGTTTTCTTTAATTTGACTGCAAAGATAATAAATATTATTGAAAACGTTGATAACAAAGGTAATATTTTCGTATTTTTTTAGAAAGAAGTGCTACGTTCAGTATTTCAGAGGCTTCTGAGATGTCTTTTATGGTGCCATCTTTGAAGAGAATGTCGATGGAATCATCGTCAACGGAATACATATCTTTCTGGATCCTGTTGATGCTCATCAGATAGTGGGCATCGCATTTGTCGATGTTCATTTTCGTGGCTATCATCGTCTGCAGTTCCTCAATGCGTTCGTCGGAGATGGGGGTGTCGTGTACTTCGACTTTGAATATCTTGCGGTCAAGCATGTCGGTGGCAAGGGTCGACAGTATTTTATCATCATCGTGCTTCCATGCTTTCATAGCGCTCCAGATATCGCTATCATCGAGCTCTTCATACATACGGAGTGCCTCTTCATGCTCTTCAAACCACTTGGCGTTGATGTCGTTTTCTATGAAGTAGGCGAGGGCGGGAGACGCAAAGACCTTGTGTCCTTGCTTGGCTAAATCCTTAGCACGTGTCAGCATGTTTACTAACACTTTTTCATAGGCAACGGCAGTCTTGTGGAGATAGACTTGCCAATACATTAATCGTCTGGTAGTCAGATAGTTCTCCAAGGAATATATTCCTTTTTGTTCAACCACTAATCGGTCATCGACTACGTTAAGCATTTTGATGATGCGAGCAGACCCTATATTGCCTTCAGTAACACCCGTAAAGAAAGAGTCGCGGCGCAAATAATCCAGTCGGTCCATATCAAGCTGACTCGATATCAACTGATGTAGAAAACGCTTGGGGTAGTGATCCTTGAAGATAGAGATTGCCAGATTCAACTGTCCACCTAAGTCGTGATTAATCTGTTCCATCATCATCAATGAGATGTCTTCATGAGAGATGCCTCTGATGAGCGTGTTCTCCAAGACATGGGAGAATGGGCCGTGACCGATGTCGTGCATGAGGATGGCTGCTTGTACGGCCTCTGCTTCCGAGTCGAAAATAAACTGTCCCTTCTGTTGTAGTGATGAAATAGCTTCGCTCATCAGATGAAACGCTCCCAGGGAGTGTTGGAAACGGGTATGACGGGCTCCAGGATAAACCACTGAGGCTAACCCCAATTGGTTGATGCGATTGAGCCTTTGAAATAGCGGATGCCTGACAATGTCGTAGAGCAGTCCGCGAGGTATCTTGATAAACCCGAATACAGGGTCGTTGATGATTTTAGCTTCGTCCATAATTCAGTTTGCAAAAGTACTAAAAAAGACTGAGATATGAAAATATAAAACCATATTATTTTGTTATCTCACTCTTTTTGGGTATCTTTGCCGCCACGATGAGAAAAGAAGAACGATATAGGCTGGTTTTGGAGCATTTCCGAAAAGCGATGCCCGAGGTGAATACGGAGCTGGAGTTCGGTAGCGTATTTCAGCTTCTCGTGGCTGTCATATTGAGTGCCCAGTGTACGGATAAACGTGTGAATCAGGTGACACCGGAGCTCTTCCTGCATTATCCTGATGCCAAGACGATGTCGCAGGCAGAAGTGGACGATGTGCTTGAGTATGTGTCGAGTGTGAGCTACCCTAATTCCAAAGCCAAGCATCTGGTGGAGATGTCGTGTATGTTGATGAATAAGTATGGTGGTGAGGTTCCTTCTGACATGAACGAGTTGTTGCAGTTGCCTGGCGTAGGCCGTAAGACGGCAAATGTCATTCAGGCCGTTGCCTTTGGCCAGGCTACAATGGCTGTCGATACGCACGTCTATCGGGTGAGTCATCGGTTGGGCTTGGTCACAAAGAAAGACGATACCCCTTATAAGGTAGAAAAGGAACTGATGAAGCATATTCCAGAGGTGGACGTTCCTCGTGCTCATCACTGGCTTCTGTTGCATGGACGCTATGTCTGTACCTCGCGTATGCCGAAGTGCCAAAAATGTGAACTTGAATCTTTTTGTCCAAAGAATTTAGAACATTCAAAACTATGATAACATTTCCTATTGCGAAAATCAATTTAGGACTGAACGTCGTGGAACGTCGTCCTGACGGCTATCATAATCTGGAAACCGTGTTCTTTCCTGTACAGCTGAAGGATGCCCTTGAGGTGACGCTGATGGACGAAGCCTTCCCTTCGCCTTACGACTGTGACCTGAAAGTGACAAATATTGCTATTGAGGGTGACGAGCAGCGTAATCTCGTTGTCAGGGCCTATCAGCTGTTGAAGCAGGATTTCCCTCAGCTTCCTCGTGTTCATGCCCACCTTTACAAGGCTATTCCTACACAGGCAGGTATGGGGGGAGGATCAAGCGACTGTGCAGCAATGCTGCTGTTGTTGAATCAGATGTTTAAGCTTCAACTCTCAGAACAGCAACTCATTGACTATGCAGCACGCTTGGGTGCTGATTGTCCTATCTTTATTCTCAATCGTCCTGCTTATGCTGAGGGGATAGGCGAGTGCCTGCAACCTATAGAACTCAGTCTCAAGGGTTACTATTTAGCTGTGGTTCGTCCTGATATTCCTGTGCCTACCAAAGAGGCCTTTTCGCTGATTAAGCCATGCAAGCCCAAGAAGAACTGCCGCACTATCATCGAACAACCTATTGAGACTTGGTGTGATGAGTTGCAGAATGACTTTGAGCAAAGTGTCTTTGCCCTGCATCCTGAGATAGGAGAAATAAAAGAACGGCTCTACCAGATGGGGGCCGTCTATGCTGCTATGAGCGGTAGTGGCAGTGCCGTGTTTGGCATCTTCCGCAATAAGCCCGGTCTCAGTGCCGTCTTTGGCACGATGTACCAAAAGGTGCTTACTCTATGATGCCTGCCTCCAGCCATTTGGCAATCAGTGTCTGAGCGTCATTGCTGGCTGTGCTTTCATCTACATCGTATTCTTCAAGGAGCAGTTTCGTCAGCTTTTCTGCGTCGAAGTCTGTTCCTTGAATGTTTTTCCAAAGGAATGCTGCCGACTCGTTCATGCTGATAATGCGGCTGAAATCAATGTTCTCAACTCCTTCTGCTACGATGATGTTCTCACCGCAGATGGTGCGTAGATTAAATCCTTTCTTTGTCTTCATATCTGTCTTTTAACCTTTTAACTTTTTAACTTTTTTACTTTTTAACCTTTCAACCTCTTCGGTATGTGTGGATAAATGATGAATAGTAAATAGCGGCGAATGGGGAATAGGCGTGTCCACCACCAGGAGTAGATGCACCATTTTCGGCTTTCCGTACTGTCAAGCGTGTTGCGTCCATTGCGGTAGAATCCGATAGCCTTTGCGCGAATATCGTTTAGTGTGCAGTATTCTTCACTCAGGTTTCCATCGCCTCGCAGTGTCACGTTTGTTCCTTCTATTCTGATGATGCGATGCAGTACGAAATGTCCTTTGCTGATTTCTGCCAACACGGCATCGCCAACCTGTGGGTTGTCTATGGCCTTGAGCAAGGCCTTATCGCGTCCATCCTCAAGAAAAGGGCGCATACTGCGGCCGCGCAGGGGGAGCGTGGCTGTATGTCCGGCATTAAGTTGCTCTACGACAAACGGCAGCAACACGTCGTTGCGCATCTGAATGGTCTTTATCGTGCTATCGTTTTGTGGCATATCCGGGCGGCCTCTTCATCGGGCAGACAGTAGAGGGTGAATATCGGGGTTGTTTCAATGATACGACTGACGGCATCACATAGGTGATTATATATTTCTGAGTCCCATTTCATACTGCTGCAAGCAGGTAATACTGATGCAAAAGCCTGTACGGGTGCTAATCGCTCAATGCTGTTTTTAGGGGCTCGTTCAATGCGAGTCACTGCTCCCAACTTTGCTTTGATGTTACGGTAGCATGGCGTTTTGCCACTCCAAGGGGAACCGTAGATATAGGGCTGTCCATCGCTCATGATACGAATGATTGGGTTATCGTCGTTCATCAACTGACAGTCTTCTATGTATGTCAGCCAAAGGGCAGAGTGAGTGCTTTTCCCTGTACCACTTTGGGCAATAAAGGGATAGCCGTATTCTCCCTTCATAATCGTGGAAGCGTGAATCAGCATCGTGTGATGGAATGCGCCGGCAAAGGCATAGGCCAGCATGATGGCATCGTTGAGTCCAAAAGAGCGCATTCCCCAGTCGCCATTCAATGCACAACGACATTCCGAAAAATCGCTGTTGGCAATCAGCAGACAACAGTCCCGGTTGTGTATATCGCGAATGATAAACTGATAGCCGCCGTCGTTCAGGAGGTAAACAATGGTATCGCCATTGCCTGTATCGAATTTCCTGATGAGTTTCCGCTCTTTCACTGGTTTGGTGGTATCATCGACAATCAGCGTCAATAAGATTCTTTCTGGAATATCGTTAGAAACAAATGGACGGAACGATGGGAGTAAGCTCATGGAGTTACTCGTGTCGCGAAAGCATATCGAAATGCCGTGTTCTGCTATGATAAAGTAGTTAGTCTCTTGCATTCACGTCATCGTAGAAATTACGCAAGTCAATGACTTTGAACTGAAAGTCTGAATTGTTCAGCAAGCGAATGTCGTAGCCTTGATGCTGTTTCTTCGATGGCATATATAGCTTGCGCATTTTCAGGTATTTCTTTTCTACTTTTTTCTTGTTCTTACCGGCATAGACTATACAGGTGCGACGGGGCATTTGTTGTTCTGATGCCAAATAGTCGCGCAGCTGATAGGAATAGAGCTGGCGTGCCTGCAGGAACTTGTTCTTTTTCTCAATCCATGCACTGTCGATTTCCTGTACATTAGTAAAATGCACAATGGTATCACTAAACGATGCAGCTATACCAAACATATACATTTTTGGTACTTGCACTTTTTTCGCTTCTGAGGTTGCTGGCATTCCTAATGCCACAACAGTCATCAAAATATATAGTATCTTTTTCATAAAACTCTTAACTCATAACTACTAAAGAAGTCATCCAAGATAGGTCTTCAAGATGTCGTTCTGTGTATTATACCGCAATCGGCGGATGGCTTTCTCCTTGATTTGTCGTACGCGTTCGCGTGTCAGATCGTATTTCTCGCCAATCTCATCGAGTGTCATTTCCTGTTGTCCAATGCCGAAATAGGCAGTTATCACAAGCCGCTCGCGTTCGTTAAGTATCTGAAGGGCTTTCTGTATCTCTTGCCTGAGCGATTCCAACAGGAGTTGCTTATCAGCAGAAGGCGAACTGTCGTTGACCAGAATGTCCAGCAGTGAGCTGTCTTCGCCATCAACGAAAGGAGCATCTACTGACACATGCTTGCCGTTGATGTTCATTGCCTCGTCAATCTTCTCTTTCGGCAGGTCTATATGCTCCGATATCTCGTCAACGGATGGACGTCGTTCGTTTTCCTGTTCGAAGCGACTTAGCACCTGACTGATCTTGTTGACCGAGCTGACTTGGTTTAACGGCAGTCTTACGATGCGGCTTTGATCTGCAATAGCCTGCAGGATACTCTGTCTGATCCACCATACGGCATATGAGATGAACTTGAAGCCACGGGTCTCATCAAATCGTTCAGCTGCCTTGATGAGTCCCAAGTTGCCCTCGTTAATCAGGTCTGGAAGAGCAAGTCCCTGGTTTTGGTATTGCTTTGCTACACTGACTACAAATCTAAGGTTTGCCTTTGTCAGACGCTCCAGCGCTTTCTGGTCGCCATTCCTGATACGCATGGCAAGGTCTACTTCCTCTTCTGTAGAGAGAAGCTCTTCTTTTCCTATATCTTGCAGATATTTGTCGAGCGACTCTCCTTCGCGGTTGGTGATAGATTTAGTTATCTTTAGCTGCCTCATAGCGGTATAGGTTTCAAGTCAAAGTGCAAAGGTAAGTCAAAAAAATGATATGGCCAAAAAAAAAGTGCAGATTCTTGGATTGCTCCACGAATCTGCCACTCTTGGTATTCTATTTAGTCATTCTGTAGTTGTACGATGAAGTAACCGCGTTTGCCTGTAGGATAGATACCCTTGATGACGAGCACCGGCTCCTTGGATGTCGATGCCTCCTTCACGGCATCCTGCAGATCCTCTACGGTATTCATCGGTTCGTCGTTCACACGCTGGATGATGAATCCCTTAGGAACACCGGCTTCCTTCATCTTGCCGCCGTTGACCTTGATGACCTCCAGTCCACAGGAAATCTCCAGTTGCTGTTTCTGCTCCTTGCTTATCTCGCGGAAGTCAGCTCCCAGCACGTCGAGGTCGGCGTTCTTTACGACCTTGGTGTTACCCTGTTCGTTGCGCAGTGTCACTGTTTTTGTCTGCTTCTTCTTGTTGTGCAGATATGTCAATGTGATCTTGTCGCCAGGACGCTTCTGGGCGATGATGCCTGAAAGGTCGCCAAACTTGGTTACCTTCTGTCCGTCTACCTCGGTGATGATGTCGCCCTTCTCGATGTCTGCCTCAGCAGCAGCACTGTTGTCTACAACTTCAGCCACATAGATACCCTCCATTGTACCGTAGTCGGTGGCATCCTTGCCTTCTTCCTTCTCCATGTCAACCTGTGTCTTCACATCACGTCCGCTGATGCCAATCATGGCGCGCTGTACGGTACCGTATTGTTTCAGGTCGGCTACAACTTTATTCATCATTGTGGTAGGGATAGCGAAACCGTAGCCACTGTATGATCCTGTCTGTGAATAGAGCATGGCATTGATACCTACCAGCTCGCCGTTGGTGTTGACCAGTGCACCGCCTGAGTTACCGGCATTGATGGCAGCATCTGTCTGGATGAAACTCTCCACGCCGTTGGCACCCAGTGTGCGTGCCTTTGCTGAGATGATACCTGCAGTGACGGTGTTGTTGAGACCCAATGGGTTTCCGATAGCCAGAACCCATTCGCCTACTTTAACATTGTCGCTGTTGGCAATACGGATGGCTGGCAGGTTCTTTGCATCAATCTTGATGAGTGCCAGGTCTGTCGTTTTGTCAGCACCGATGATGCGTGCTGAGTATTCCTTGCTGTCGTGTAAGGTCACTGTCAGCTCGTCGGCACCGTCTACTACGTGATTGTTGGTCACAATATAGCCGTCGGTCGAGATGATCACACCAGAACCGGTGGCTGTCTTCTTTGGTGTCTGCACCTGCTGCTTGCGTGTGCCGCCCTGTCCGCGCTGTCCGCGACCGAAGAATCCACCAAACGGATCGCTGAAAAAGTCCTCGAAGGGGTCGCTCTGTACCTCTACGGTCTGAATCTTTGAGTTCTGTACGTATTTAATATGCACCACCGTAGGCAGGGCTTTTTCTGCAGCGTAGGTCAAGTCTACAGGCTGTACGGCAGTGGCTACCGACATTTCCTGCTGTTCAGGCTCCTGTGGAGCTGCCTGTGTTTCACTGAATGCTGCTACCGAGAAAACGATGGCCACCAGACATAGGGCGGGCATCACATAATTTGCAATCTTTTTCATATACTTACAAGTTTTGTTAATGTATTTTTTTTGTTTCATTCCTTTGATGCAAATATAGGTTCAAAGTTTATGAATCTGTCAAAATGGCGGTTACTTTTCTTGCAATTTAACACTTCCTTTTCTCCGTTTAAATTCTGTTTGCGTCTTGGCTGGAAAATTTTACATTCGTTTAATGACTTAAATTAAAATAAAATTAGTACCTTTGCACTCCAGAAAGCACTGCTCCGGCTTGCCGCTGGCGTTTCTGAAAGGAAAGGCGAGAGGAAAGTCCGGGCGGCACAGGGTGCTCCACTTCTGAAAGTAGAAGCAGCTGGCGACAGTTGGTTAGGGGAGAAGAGAATGACCGCCCTCGTAACTTTGACATCGGTCAAAGAATGACAATAGTTATGGGGGTAAGGGTGAGAAGGTGGTGTAAGGGACCACCAGCCGTCGGGTGATCGGCGGGCTGTTCCCACTGGAGGCCGCAAGTTCATGTATACCATCGCCATGACAGGGTTGCCCGCCCGAGTTCCTTACGGATGCGATGGAGGGTAGAACGCTAGAGACGCATGGTGACGTGCGTAGTAGATAAATGGCAGGCACCGATAGCATTATTGGCACAGAACCCGGCTTATAGGGGCAATGCTTTCTTTTTAGTGAAGAGTGGATAGTGGATAGTTTGCTACCGCTATAGAAATGATAAGTGATAAATGAAAGGTGTGAAAAAGCTGATACATTTCCTGCAAGTAGATATCTGGCGCATCCCTGACGATGAGCTGTCGCCAGTGCGCCGTGTGTTCTACGAAGTCATCAAGATAGCCTCGCTGGCTATCCGCTTCTTTACTACGAAGCGCGTGATGAACCAGGCATCGGCTCTGACTTACTCTACGCTTCTGGCTATCGTACCCATCCTTGCGGTGGTGTTTGCCATCGCTCGCGGCTTCGGCTATAATAAATATATAGAGGTGTGGTTCCGCGAAGCCTTCTCTTCACAACCTCAGGTTGCCGAGGTGCTTATCAGCTTTGTCAACAGCTACCTGGTGCATACTAAGAGTGGCATCTTCCTGGGGGTGGGCTTGGTGTTCATGCTCTATACGGTGATGATGCTGGTCAACAATATCGAGCTGACCTTCAATGCCATTTGGCAGGTGAAGAAGAAACGCAGCATCTTCCGCACCATTACCGATTATATGGCTATGTTCTTCCTCTTTCCCATTCTTATTGTCGTATCGTCAGGAATAAGCCTCTTTATTGCAACAATGGCCGACACGATGGAGGATTATATATTGGGAGCGGCTGTGAAGACGATGCTCGATACGGCTCCTTATGTGCTGATGTCGCTGCTTTTCATCGGACTCTATGTCTTCATGCCGAATACCCATGTGAAGGTGAAGAACGCAATTGTGCCAGGCATCCTATCGGGTATCGCGATGCAGGTGGTGCAGTTCGTCTATATCCATTCGCAGATCTGGGTGACAGGTTATAATGCCATCTACGGATCGTTTGCCGCCCTTCCGCTGTTCATGCTCTGGGTTCAGATATCATGGACAATATGCCTGTTTGGAGCCGAGTTGACCTATACTTCCCAGAATCTGGACTTCTATGATTACGATGCTCATACGGATGATATATCCCACCGCTATCAACTGATGATATCGGCACTGCTTATGTCACGTGTCTGCAGACGCTTTGCCGATGGCAAGATGGCTCCCTCTGCCGATGATTTGCGAAAGGAGACGGGGGTCCCCATCCGTATTGTCAACGACCTGCTCTTTAAACTCGCTGAAGCTAAGATGGTTATCGAGGTATCATCTGACGAGAAAGGCGGCACCTCTACCTTCGTTCCAGCCGAGAGTTTGGATAATCTCAGTGTGGGCGTGATGATTGATCGCTTGGAGGCGCAGGGCCGTTGGACACTAGATTTTCCTCTTTCCGATCTGATGAGTGCGGAGTGGGGGCGTGCTGTTGGAATGCGTCTGGATTATCTGCGTCAGCTTAAGGAAATTAGACTTGAGAACCTTTATCTATAAATGGCACACTTACGATGCATAAATGGCATACTTATGATGCATAAGTGGCATACTTATGATGCATAAGTGGCATACTTATGATGCGTAAATGGCATACTTGAAAAATAGATACAAAAAAGAGGATGTATCTCACGATGCATCCTCAAGTGTTTCCTTACTTAGTTCGCTAAAATTACTCAGCAACAGTAGTGTCAACAACAGTAGTGTCAACAACAGTAGTGTCAACAACGGTAGTGTCAACAACCTCTGCGATTGAATCAGTAGCAACCTCCTCAGCGGGCTTGTTACCATTACCACATGCTACGAACATAGCTGCAACTGCGAACATAAATGCAATCTTTTTCATTTCTTTTTGCTTTTTAAAATCTGTAAAACAATCATTTGTTTATTAAAACGATGCAAAGGTAGGCATTTTTTTGATACGATGATACATTTTTTTCAATTTTTTTTTGCCTATTTTTGTAACTTTTTTTCAAAATGCTGATAATCAACGAGATACGAAATGTTAAAAATAGTATACAAATAACACTTAATGGAATTTAAGAATAAAAAGCGTGGTTTTTGCCAATTATTGTGTACCTTTGCAAAACATAAGAATTGGATATGATAGATACATCTGCCTTTCAGGGCAAGACAGCAGCATATTTTACCTTAGGGTGTAAGTTGAACTTCTCTGAAACATCGACTTTCGGTCGTATGCTTCAGGAGTTGGGGGTACATACGGTGCAGAAAGGAGAGCGTGCGGATATTTGTCTGATAAATACGTGTTCGGTGACTGATGTGGCTGACCATAAGTGTCGTCAGGCCATTCATCGGCTTGTACGCGAGAATCCTGGGGCCTTTGTTGTGGTGACTGGATGTTATGCGCAGTTGGAGCCTGAAGCCGTGAGTAAGATTGATGGTGTCAGTCTGGTTCTTGGGTCAAACGAGAAGGCTAATCTCATCCAGTTCCTGTCGGAGGCTTTTGTGAATCGCGAAAAAGTCGCGTCATACAAGACGGAGAAGACGAAAGACATTAAGACGTTTGCGCCATCGTGTTCAAGAGGCAATCGTACCCGCTATTTCCTGAAAGTACAGGACGGTTGTGATTATTTCTGTACCTATTGTACTATTCCGTACGCGCGCGGGTTCAGTCGTAATCCTACAATAGCATCGCTGGTGGAGCAGGCTCAGCAGGCTGCTGATGAAGGTGGCAAGGAGATTGTGCTCACTGGCGTGAACATAGGCGACTTTGGGAAAACCACTGGCGAGAAGTTTATCGACCTGGTGAAGGCACTTGACGAAATCGAGGGCATCCGTCGTTATCGTATCAGTAGTTTGGAGCCCGATTTGCTGAGTGATGAGCTTATCGACTATTGTGCTAAAGAGAGTAGGGCATTTATGCCTCATTTTCATATTCCTTTGCAAAGCGGTAGCGATGAGGTGCTGAAGTTGATGCATCGTCATTACGACCGTCAGCTTTTTGCCGATAAGATATTACGTATCAAGGAACAGATGTCTGATGCCTTTATCGGTGTAGATGTGATGGTAGGCTGTAGAGGCGAGACACCAGAATGTTTCGAGGATGGCTATGAGTTTATCAAGTCTCTTCCCATTACGCAATTGCATGTGTTCCCTTACTCTGAGCGTCCTGGTACGTCGGCTCTGAAGATTGATTATGTGGTGCCTGAGAAAGAAAAGAAACTACGCAGTAAGCACCTGTTGGAGCTTTCAGACGAAAAGACGTTCCGTTTCTATGAACAGTATATCGGTCAGGAGGCTGAGGTCCTTTTTGAGAAGGCTACACGTGGGCGTGCTATGCATGGATTTACGAAAAACTATATTCGTGTGGAATTGTCGGCTCAGGATGCAAAACCCGAGTACGATAATGAGATATTGAGAGTGAAACTGGGTGATTTTAATCACGATAAAACGGCACTTAAAGCAACAATCATCAATGGATAAGTTAGCTATTGTCATCTTAAACTGGAACGGGGCAGAGATGCTGAAGAAGTATCTGCCCAGTGTGTTGCAATACTCTAAGGACGAGGCTGTGGTATATGTGGCTGATAATGCATCGACAGATATTAGCATCGCATTATTGAAAGAACAGTTTCCTGAGGTAAAACTGATTCTACTGGAAAAGAACTGGGGCTTTGCCGAGGGTTATAACAAGGCGCTGGAACAGGTAGATGCGGAGTACTATCTGCTATTGAACAGCGATATAGAGGTGACACCAGGTTGGTTGATGCCGATGCTCTCGTTTATGGATAGCCACGAAGAAGTGGCTGCCTGTCAGCCGAAGTTGCTGAGTATCTTCCAGCGCGACAGCTTTGAATATGCTGGTGCATGCGGAGGTTATTTGGATCGCTACGGGTATCCTTTCTGTAGAGGTAGGGTCTTTGATGTAGTGGAACAGGATCGGGGACAATATGATGAGCCTGCAAAAGTGCATTGGGCTACGGGAGCCGCTCTCCTCGTGCGTGCGCGTATATATAAAGAGGTGGGAGGATTGGATGCTCGTTTCTTTGCGCATCAGGAAGAGATAGAGATGTGTTGGCGTATGCGTATTCGTGGTTACCAGATCTATTGCTTGCCAGAGAGTAAAGTGTATCATGTAGGTGGAGGCACGTTGCCGAAGTCGAACCCTATGAAGACCTACTTGAATTTCCGTAATAACCTGACGATGCTGTATAAGTGTCTGCCGGAAAAAGACTTGAAGCCTGTGATGCGTCTGCGTTGGTTCTTGGATTATCTGGCAGCCTTTCAGACTTTAATCTTGAAGCGGAATGTGGGTGATTTCAAGGCTATCTTCCGTGCTCGTCGTGATTTCAAACGTTGGCGTAAGGATTTTGAAACCGACCGCGAGCAAATCCAGAAGAGTAGGGTTGGCAAAGATACTGAATTCGCACCATTCCTGCTACTTTGGAAATACTACGCTAAGGGCTGCAAGACATACAGCCAGTTAGGATAAACAAAAAAGCGGTACTCAATTGAGCACCGCTTTTTGTTGTCTTATTTCAGAGGCTTGATAGCAAACGTGAAGTCGTAGTCTTTATAAGGCAAACGATACTCGTTGCGAGGCCAAGCACCCCAAGAGTTCACACAACCCAGACCCAATTGCTTCTGCTGCACGTGAACGGTAGTCATACCTGAAGGAATCAGGTCGCCACTATGACGTCCCCACGCCTTATCCTTGTGCATACCATCGTCAATCTGATCGTTGGTGTAGGGCAGGGCAGAGGCTTCCATAGGTGCGTTGCTGTAGAACTGCAACCCCTTTCCACTATTGTCGATAACTGAGAACCAGCGTACGTCAACGTGGTTACCGCTTTCCTGAGGACGGATATACTCGAAGTACTCGTCATTAACCTTATTCTTATAAACTCCCAGGAACTCAGAATCCTTGCGATCGCAGTAGGTCTCGATAGGACCGCGTCCGTAGTACTCTACTTGATTGTATTGCTTCGGCATCTGGATGCTCATACCATAGCGGAACAACTCACTTACCTTAGCTTCTTTGTCTACAGTCATGTGCTCACGAACGATGATTTCACCTTCAGGAGTCAACGTGTAGGTCATCTCGAGTTGTGCCTTTTGGTCAGGCATATCGATGGTGGCAACAATAGAATTGTCGTTAACGGCAAAGTTCTTCACCTTCATCTGTGGGTTCTTCCAAGTGGCAAAGCGACGCTGCAAACCTGCACCATAGTCGTTGTCTGTAGGAGCACGCCAGAACTCAGGCACGATGCTCTCACGGAACTGCAACATATCCTTGCCGTCAACGGTGATGTAATCAATCATACCGTTATGCTTGCCTATGAAGAGGTCTGTGCCACCTGCTGAGAGTTTCACGTAGGTGTTGGTCTCCTCTTTGGCCAATTGACCATTGACGATTGACGATTGACCATTGAGTTCTGGGAATTGGTAGGCGTTGATGCAGAACTGCTGCTTAGCCATTACCTGCCCCTTTTCGATGAGGGGCGCACCGTTCTTTGACTTGAAGTAGAAGTTGAGCAGCAACTCCTGGTCACCGTGATGTCCTGACATCTTTTCGATAATCTGCTTCATCTGCTCGTCTGTGATGACTTTGCGCTGCTGGGGCTGAATACCGCTGATGTCAATGGTACCACCGTGTCCGTAAGTCAAACCAGCAGGTACACCATCACGATGATGTCCGTGGTTGCCAGCACCTCCCAGGAACCAAACCAACTCCAGATCATCCAAGGTCTTGAAGAAATTCTCGTTGTAGATCTCGAACTTACCAGCCTTCAGGTCAACATCCTTCACCCATACGTTCTGATAGTAGTAACCTACCTCGTAAGCATGTGGATTCAGACGGCGATCAGGTGCGATGATACCGTTGCAGTTGAAGTTGTAATCTGATGCGGGATATTTGCCGTAGTCGCCACCATAGGTGAAGATGGTGCGTCCGGTGATAGGACTCTTATCACGCATACCCTGATCCACGAAATCCCAGATGTAGCCACCCTGATACTTCGGATATTTACGCACAAGGTCCCAGTACTCCTTGAAACCACCCATCGAGTTACCCATTGCGTGAGCATACTCACACTGAATCAGCGGGCGGGGATTGTCATTCTTAGAGTAAGCCTCACAGCCCTCGTAGCCGTAGTACATCGGGCAGAAGATATCAGTCTTACCGTTCTGACCGGCCTGCTCAAACTGACAAGGACGGGTTTTGTCCGTTGCCTTCACCCAGTCGTAAGCCTTCTCAAAGTTAGGACCATAACCAGCTTCATTACCTAATGACCATACGATGATGGAAGGATGGTTCTTGAAAGAATGCACGTTGCCATATTGACGCTCTAGATGAGCCAATTCAAAATCCTTGTTCTTTGCCAGTGTCTTCTCTCCATAGCCCATACCGTGGCTCTCAAGGTTTGATTCGGCAGTCAGATAGATTCCGTATTCATCGCATAGGTCATACCAACGAGGATCATCAGGATAGTGACAAGTACGAACAGCATTGATGTTCAGTTGCTTCATAATCTTGATATCCTGAATCATGCGTTCCATTGAGACAATGTAGCCCTTGTCGGGATCAAGTTCGTGACGGTCGGCACCTTTAATTAATATAGGCTGACCATTGATAAGCAGCTGGGCGTTCTTGATCTCGATATGACGGAAGCCCACACGCTGTTTGATAACCTCCAGCACCTTGTCGCCCTTCTTCAGAGTGATGAGCAGGTTATAGAGCGTAGGCACTTCTGCCGACCAAGGCTTCACATCTGCCACGCTCACCTCCTTGCCGTTGGCATCGGTCAGACTCTGCTCTACCGTGGTTCCCTTGGGAGCCTTTACGTCCACGTTGAGTTGACCCTCGCCGTTGAAATAGTCCTGAGTGATGGTGATATCTTCAATGTGCATCTTCGGACGGGCATAGAGATACACCTCGCGGGCAATACCTGTGAAGCGCCAGAAGTCCTGATCCTCCAGATAAGAACCGTCGCACCAACGCATCACCTGCATAGCAATGAGGTTCTTTCCCTTCTTCAGATACTTGGTGATGTTGAATTCTGCAGCTACCTTCGAGTCCTCAGAGTAGCCAACGAACTTGCCGTTGACCCATACCTTCAAGTTACTGGTAGCAGAGCCTACATGGAAGTAAACGTCCTGTCCGTTCCAGTCGGCAGGCAGGTCAAACTCACGACGATACGAACCGGTATAGTTGTTGGTCTCGTCGATATAGGGTGGCTTGCTGTCGAAGGTCGTTCCCCATGAATACCCCACATTCTTATAAATCTTGTCGCCGTAGCCTTCTATCTCGAAGAGTCCTGGCACGGGGAAGTCCACCCATTGTGAGTCATCAAACTTCAAAGAGAAGAAGTCCTTTGGAGCCAGGTTGTGGTCCTTTACGAAGTTGAAACGCCACTTCCCTTCCATAGACATGTAGCGGGCTGACTTTGACTTGTCGTTGACTTTAGCCAAATCGGCATTCTCGAATGCAAAGAACGCAGCACGACGTGCTTCTCTGTTGATTTGGTTGACTGCGGGATCTTTCCATTCTGGCACTACAGCGGCATAACTCTGTGCCGTTGTGAATAGTGCTAAAGAAAAAAATAAATGTTTAAGCATAGATGAGATAGTTATTGATAGTTTCGAATTTTGTCGCAAAGATACAAAATAATTATGAATTATGAATTATGAATTATGAAATATTTTGTACCTTTGCATTTGCAATAACTAAAAAAGTATGAAAAATAAGCTAAACATAATACCTGTAGCTCTTGTAGCTATCGCTTTTTGCGTTATAGCTTGGTGCATGGCTAAGTATGAAGCCGACTATTTATGGAAAGTTCAGGAATTGAATCTTTTCCTGAACACAGAGTTGTTCTTTAAGCAGCAGATGGTAGTGCCAGGTGGTATGCTGACCTATCTGGGTACGTTTTTTACTGATTTCTTCTACCATACCTGGTTGGGTGTCGTAATCCTTTGTGTATGGTGGGCTGTGCTTCTGTCCATATCTGCTTTAGCGTTCAAGGTCCCCTTGAAATGGCTGACGATACTGTTGATTCCTGTGGCTTTGCTGCTATTGAGCGATATGGATCTGGGCTATTGGATTTATTATCTGAAGTTGAGGGGCTATTTCTATGTGGCAACCGTAGGTCTGACGGTAGGTGTGGCCAGTGTTTGGGGATTCCGTTGCCTGCCAAATATGATGCGCCCTGCATATATTCTCCTATGTGCAGGTGTCCTTTATCCTCTAATGGGCTTCTATGGTCTGTTCTCTGTAGTATTAATGGGCATCCTGACCTGGCGCTTGAA
This sequence comes from uncultured Prevotellaceae bacterium, assembly GCA_902785695.1. Lineage (GTDB taxonomy): Bacteria > Bacteroidota > Bacteroidia > Bacteroidales > Bacteroidaceae > Prevotella. The sequence goes on from CACZZQ010000019.1 coordinate 68,308, forward strand.
GCTGATGTCTGTCAAGATGCGCCTTCTGAATACGGTGTTGGCACTACTCCTTGTTATTATTGTACCTCTTATATGTTATCAGCAGTGCTATTATCAAACCAGTTCGGAGACGCTCTATTATGCAGCACTTCCTTTGTTTGAGGTGTCAGAGTTCTGTGCATCATATTATCTGCCATTTGCCCTTCTGGTCGTTTTCTATGTCGTAATGGCAGCTTCCTATGGCCTGTGGCGTGAAGGACCAATCCGTAAGCCTATTGTGTGGGGACTTTCTCAGTGTCTGTTGTTGGCTGTCTTGTCCTATGGTGTTTACACCTTTTGGTATAAAGACTATAACTTCCATAAGGAACTGGCAATGGATAGGGCTATGGAAAACAATGATTGGAATGCTATTTTAAAAGAGGCGGCAGACTTGCAGGACGAACCTACCCGTAGTATCGTGATGATGAAGAATCTGGCTTTGTTCCGTCTGGGACGTTTGGGCGATGAAGCTTTTCATTATCGTCAAGGTGCAAAAGCCAGCAACACGCCTATCGACATCCGTATGACGCAGGTCATAGGTCGTGATATCTACTATCATTACGGCCAGTTGAACTATTGTCACCGCTGGTGTTTGGAGGATGGCGTAGAATATGGTTGGCGTGCAGTTTATCTGAAGTATATGACTCGCTGCTCGTTGATGGACGAGGAATATGATGTCGCTGCTAAATACATTAATATATTAAAGCATACCCGTTATCATAAGGCATGGGCGGAAAAGCAAGAGCAGTTCCTGCATCATCGGGACAAGATGCAGGCTGACGCAGAGTATGCACCCTTGTTCCATCTACGTGATTTTAAGGATCAGCTGGGTAGTGACAACGGCTTGGTGGAATATTTCCTGATGCATCTTCTGGTCAATGTAGATACTGAAGATCCTCTGATGCAGGAATTGGTACTCTTTGCAGCTCTATGGACAAAGGATATTGCCACATTCTGGCCCAGGTTTACTAAATATGCCATTCTGCATACTGGTCAGCCTATGCCTCGCCACTATCAGGAGGCAGCATTCCTCTATGGCAATTTGGAGCATAACGTGGATATCAGCAAGATGCCTTTCGATCCGCAGGTGGTAAAAGATTATCAGGACTTCATGGCTTTGGCTCAGCGTTGCGCTGGAATGACCGAGGCCCAGATGCGTCCCGTCTTCTATCCAAAATTTGGACATACGTTCTATTATGACTATTTCCTCATTAGAAATCAGAAGTTGTATTGATTATGAAATATATACATTTGTTCTTTGCAGGGGCTGTCGTGTTTTTGGCCTCTTGTGGCGTTAAAGTACCCGATAGCTATGTGGATGATAATCACTTGCCGATGATTTATCCCGATTATGTAGATGTTACCATCCCCGTCAATATTGCCCCTCTGACTTTCCAGTTGGAGCAGGAGGCAGAAGAAGTAGTTTCCCGTTTCTCGTATGGTGATGTGCAATTGGTTTGTGCCGGTGAGAAAGCACAACCCGATATTGACGACTGGCATCAGTTGTTGGCTCAGGCCCAGGGACATGACATCACGATAGAGGTCTTCTCGCGCAACGGTGAGCAGTGGACGCGCTTCAAGCCTTTTTACTATCATGTGTCAACAGATAGCATCGACTCTTACCTCAGCTACCGACTCATCTCTCCTTCGTATGTCACTTACGAGGAGCTGACTCTCAATCAGCGATGCTTGGAGAACTATGACGAACGGGTGATGGTCGATAATATGCTTTGTAGTACGGAGCAGGACGGACAGTGTGTCAACTGCCATAATTATCAGAAGCAAAATCCTGGGCGAATGCTCTTTCATGCACGTCAGAATCATGGTGGCACTGTAGTGGTCTATGATGGAAAGATCAGTAAGATAAATATGCGTAACGACTCCATCCTTTCCGCTGGCGTCTATCCTACGTGGCATCCTTGGCTGCCATTGGTCGTCTTCTCTACCAACAAGACTGGTCAGTCTTTCCATACACGTAACATGAACAAGATAGAAGTGTTCGACTCAGCAAGCGACATCATCGCTTACGACGTAGAGAATAACGAGGTCACCAATCTCGAGAACGACACCACGGAATTCGAGGTGTTCCCCTTCTGGGCTCCTGACGGTAAGAACCTCTATTATTGCAGTGCACACTTTGAATTCAAGGATACGGTGTCGAAAGATGTTGAGGTAATCCAGCGCTACCGTGAGGTACATTATAATATATACCGCAAGTCATTTGATCCTGAGACTATGACCTTCGGCCCTCGCGAAATAGTTTTTCAGGCCGATTCGCTTGACAAAAGTGCTACGTTGCCTCGCATATCGCCCGATGGACGCTATCTCGTATTCACTTTGGGGCATTATGGCTGTTTCCATATCTGGCATCATGAGGCCGACTTGTGGCTGCTTGATCTGAAGACTGGGGAATGTAAGCCTATGGAGGGAATCAATTCTGACGATACCGAAAGTTATCACTCCTGGTCAAGCAATGGAAGGTGGATGGTGGTAAGCAGTCGCCGTGAGGATGGAAACTTCACGCGACCTTTCATCGCTCATGTGGATGGACAGGGAAGGGCATCAAAGCCTTTTGCATTGCCACAGGCCGATCCTGACTATCATCGTCAGTTTATGAAGAGCTATAATATTCCTGAATTTATGACTGGCCCCGTAGAAATTACGCCTCAGAGATTTGCTGATGTACTGAAGAATGAAGACGGAATTCCCGTCAAGTATGTTCAGAAATTGAAGAAAAATCGCTGATTTCGGCTTTTGAGAAAGAAAAATCACCTTTTTTTTAAAAAAAAACAGCGAAAAAGTTTGGCAGATTCGGAAAAACTCCGTACCTTTGCACCCGCAAACAAGGAACGATGGTTCCGTAGCTCAACTGAATAGAGCATCTGACTACGGATCAGAAGGTTGTGGGTTTGAATCCCGCCGGAATCACTAAGAGAGGTATTATATACCTCTCTTATTTGTTTTTTAGCATTTTCCACATACTTTTAGCGTATAAAGTGAATAATTTCCCAGAATTATTTGTATCTTTGCACCGTGAAACGATGCGAGACTGCTTTCGCTCGGCAATTCAAACTTGTTTGATTGCTCTCGCTTAACCGCAGCCTTGCACCCGAAAAAGTAAATGAAGTAACGATTATGGCAACAATAGTATTACAAGTTCCTGATGAGAACCTTGTTTCGAAAGTGAAGCAGTCAAGAATGGACGTGTTTATCACGCTAGTAGTGTTGACGACATGTTTAATCAAATTCTTGGCTAATGTACAGTATTCATAAAGGGCAATGGGAATGTCCCATTCAGCCAAACTGGTTGATGACCTGGGAACAGAACGATAAATAACTTACGCTTTTGTTCCTTGAAACTGGCACTCACGCAGATATTTTTGGATGGTAACTCAACACTCCAACAGACCATAACCGATGATGAGACGAGAAGAGATAAAGATTGTTAATAGGAAGCAAATAAAGGACAACCTCTTTGGTTGTTCCAACAATTATACTACTCTCTCATAGCTGTCTATACTTTCAAGATAGAAGTGCAATTTCTTGGAGTAGAAAATAGACATCCCTCTCTGTAGGACGCAGACGTTCTCGGAGCGTAGCGACGAGGTTGTCTG
>CACZZQ010000020.1 GCA_902785695.1 uncultured Prevotellaceae bacterium
AGACAACCTCGTCGCTACGCTCCGAGAACGTCTGCGTCCTACAGAGAGGGATGTCTATTTTCTACTCCAAGAAATTGCACTTCTATCTTGAAAGTATACATTTTTGCCGTTTGTCCCTCTTTTTCATGCCATTCGTCACAAACCATTACAGAATAACCCAAATATTTTGTGCTAAAAAAACTCTTCCTACTTTTGCATCGTCAAATTTATAAAAAAAACAATTATTTCTGTAATTTTTTTGTTATCTTTGCATCTAACCTACAAAAACAGTTGGTAAAATGAAACAACAAGAAGAACTTTTCGCCCAGTTGGTACGTGAGCACAAGAGCACCATCTATACGGTGTGCTATATGTTCTCACATGACGAGGATGAGGTGAACGACCTCTTTCAGGAGACGCTAATCAATATGTGGAAAGGCATCGGTAGCTTTCGCGAGGAAAGCAAGGTCAGTACGTGGATCTACCGCGTGGCCCTGAACACATGTCTTCTGCAGGAACGTAAGAAAAAGAAAGAGGTGAAGAAAGTTCCCCTTTCCATGGAAGTGAACTTCTACGAGGACAACGATGCCAACAGTACACAGGTTAGACAACTGCATCAGCGCATCGGACGTCTGGGACTGGTTGACAGGGCTCTGGTGATGATGTGGCTGGAAGGCATGAGCTACGACGAGATAGGTGCCGTGATGGGTATCTCGCCTCAGAACGTCGGAGTGAAGCTCTTCAGGATTAAGGAACAACTCAAAAAATTATAGTAATATGGAAGACATGAATTTCGAGGAACTGCGCCAGCAGTTTTCCATTCTCAAAGAACAGTTGAACAGGCAGGAAATCGTGAGCGACCATTTGCTTCGCGAGACGATGAAAGCCAAGAGAAACAGAATCAACAGCACAAAGAGGATGTGCTACATAAGTGTGTTGATTGTCTTGGTGATGATGCCAATGAACTATCTAACCCATACTTGGGGGATGGCATTTAGTATTGTTACCTGTATTATCATGTTGCTCTGCGCTGTAGCCACCTATTATGTACACAGACCCGTAGATAATCTCAACTTTATGACAGATGATTTTGCTACGGTGGCACGTGTGATGGCTAAGTTTAAGAAGCAATACGATATGTGGCTTTATTTCAGCACACCGGCAATCCTGGTTCTCTGGCTTCCTTGGGCGTGCTACGACCTGGCATGGAAACACGCACCAGAGGGCTCTAATCCCTGGATGATGCTCATCCCGTTACTGGTAGGTGCTGTCATTGGAGCTGCCATAGGCTTTTACTATCACTTTAAGGCTGTGAATGCCGCCAAGGATATTTTAGCGCAGATAGAAGAGTAAAGAACCAAATGATTTTGGCCAGAATTCAAAAATTCTGGCCAAAATCTTATTAGTTGCGGAACACTAGTCCGTCGCCAAAGGAATCTACGAGTATCGGTTTCTCGCGTGACACCTCGTCGGCGAGGAGCTTCTTCGACAGGTCGTTGAGCAGATACTGCTGGATGGCGCGCTTCACGGGACGTGCACCAAAGTCGGGATCGTAGCCCTCTTGTGCCAGCCAGTCGACAGCCTGCGGCGTGACGTCGAGGGTGAACCCCTGCGGTTCGAGCATCTTCTGTACTCGCGAGAGTTGCAGGCGCACCACCTGGGCTATCTCATCCTTGCTGAGCGGCGTGAAGGTGATGATCTCGTCGATACGATTCAGGAACTCAGGACGCATGGTGAGGCGTAGTTGCTCACGGGTAGCGTTCGACGTCATGATGATGATAGTGTTCTTGAAGTCGGCGGTGCGTCCCTTGTTGTCGGTGAGTCGCCCGTCATCCAATACCTGCAAGAGGATGTTGAACACGTCGGGGTGGGCCTTCTCGATCTCGTCAAACAGTACCACTGAGTAGGGCTTGCGGCGTACGGCCTCGGTGAGTTGTCCACCTTCATCATAGCCTACGTAGCCTGGAGGTGCACCTATGAGTCGAGAGACAGTGTGCTTCTCCTGATACTCACTCATATCGATACGCGTCAGCATGGTCTCGTCGTTGAAGAGGTACTCGGCCAGCGTCTTGGCGAGTTCCGTCTTACCCACACCTGTTGTTCCCAGGAAGATGAACGAGGCGATGGGGCGCTTGGGATCCTGCAAGCCGGCACGAGAGCGGCGCACGGCATCAGAGACGGCGGTGATGGCCTCGTTTTGTCCGATGACACGGCGATGGAGCTCTTCTTCGAGATGAAGCAGTTTTTCGCGTTCGCTCTGCATCATGCGGGTGACGGGGATTCCAGTCCAGCGTGATACCACCTCAGCGATATCGTCGGCAGTAACTTCTTCGCGGACGAGGCGGGAGCCCGACGCGTCAGGAGCGGTGGCGTTGAGCTGCTGCTGGATGGCGGCGATGTCGTCCTCGAGGGCCTTGAGTTTCGAGTAGCGAATCTCGGCCACACGTCCGTAGTTGCCTTCGCGCTCGGCCCGCTCAGCCTCAAGTTTCATGTTCTCCATCTCCTGCTTGTCCTGTTGGATCTTGTTAATGAGCTGGCGTTCGCCCTCCCACTTAGCACGGAACTGGGTTTCCTGTTGTTTCAGTTCGGCGATATCCTTATCCAATTGGGCTATCTTCTGTGTGTCACCCTCGCGTTTGATGGCTTCGCGTTCGATTTCAAGCTGCGCCAAGCGACGGGTAATTTCGTCGAGTTCCTCAGGTACCGAGTCGCGCTCCATACGCAGTTTGGCTGCAGCCTCGTCCATCAGGTCGATGGCCTTATCGGGCAGAAAGCGGTCGGAAATATAACGCTCAGAGAGTTGCACGGCGGCGATACAAGCATCGTCCTGGATACGCACCTTATGATGGTTCTCGTAGCGCTCTTTCAGTCCACGAAGGATGGAGATTGCAGAGAGTTCGTCGGGCTCGTCGACCATCACCGTCTGGAAACGACGTTCGAGGGCCTTGTCCTTCTCGAAATACTTCTGGTATTCGTTGAGGGTGGTGGCACCGATAGAGCGCAGTTCACCACGAGCCAGAGCCGGTTTCAAGATGTTGGCAGCATCCATGGCCCCCTCGCCCTTACCGGCACCTACAAGTGTGTGGATCTCGTCGATGAAAAGGATGATGCGACCTTCGGAGGCAGTGACCTCGTTGATAACGCTCTTCAGACGCTCCTCGAACTCACCCTTGTATTTCGCACCTGCCACCAGCGCACCCATATCGAGCGAGAAGAGTTGCTTGTCCTTCAGGTTCTCGGGTACATCGCCACGCATGATACGCTGGGCCAAGCCCTCGACGATAGCCGTTTTACCCGTACCCGGTTCACCTATCAGAATAGGATTGTTCTTCGTGCGGCGCGAGAGAATCTGCAGCACACGCCGGATTTCGTCATCACGTCCGATGACGGGGTCAAGCTTGCCTTGACGCGCCAAGTCCACGAGATTCTTGGCATACTTCTCGAGCGACTGGTAGTTGTCGTCGGCACTCTGGCTCTGAACACGTTGTCCCTGACGCAGTTCGAGGATGGCCTGACGCATATCCTTCTCGTTGGCACCGGCATCTTTGAGCATACGGCTCACGGTAGAATTGACCGATAAAAGAGCTAATAGAATTGGCTCGCAAGAGACGAATTCGTCGCCCATCTCACGAGAGAGGTCTTCGGACTTTTGAAGTACCTTCTGCGAGTCGTTCGAGAGGTAGGGCTCGCCGCCTTGCACACGAGCCAGATGCTGCATTTCCTGTGAGGCCAGCATGTCGAGTTGCTGGACGTTGACGCCCAACTTCTGGAAAATAAACGATGTGATGTCGTGCGCCTTGTCCATCAGGGCCTTGAGCAGGTGTACCGGCTCGATGGACTGCTGACCATTCTGGCGGGCAATGTTGACTGCCTGCTGAACGACCTCCTGCGCTTTGATTGTGAACTTTTCAATTGTCATAATGTTACTCCTTTCTTATTTGATGCTTAATTTGTAGTTTGCAAATGGCCAACAAACTGCGTGCCGACCAATGTCTGACCGACATAATGGCGCGTTGGCGTGTCAAAATGACAATAGGCAAATCCGTAAAAATGCGTTAAACTTTCATATTTTAGGGAAAGAGAGCACGTTGTGTCAGAAAAAATGATTATCTTTGCTTTCTAAACTTTGCTTTCAAACTTTCGTTTATGAGAAGACTTGTATTGTTAACAGCTTTTTTGATACCTATGGTGTTATTCGGACAGACATTTGATGCCCTTTGGGATGACGTAGAGGCAGCCAAGGAAAAAGACCTGCCCCAGACTGAGATAAAGGCTCTGCAGAAGATAGTGGACAAGGCCAGGAAGGAGAAAGCATACGGACAACTCCTCAAGGCTGAGTTGCAGGTGGCGCGGACACGTTGGATGGTGAGTCCCGACTCGCTGGAGTACGATGTGGAGCACTTGCAGAAGACGGCAGATGCCGTTAGCGATGTAGCCCTGCAGGCCGTCTATTATGCCGTGCTGGGACGTGTCTACGAGTACAACCATCAGCTCAGTGAGGACTGGAAGAACATCCGTCAGGATTATTTTCGCAAAGCGATGGCTCATCCGGACAAACTGGCCGCCGTGAAAGCTACCGACTACAAGCCCTTTGTGCAGCGAGGTACGTACAGCCGCATCTATGAAGATGACCTGCTGAGCCTCATTGGCCATGAGACCAGTCAGTATCAACCCATGCACGACTACTACATGACTACAAACAACCGTCGTGCACAGTTGATGAGCAGTCTTTATCTTTTGGCTCAAGACGAGCCCAAGGAGTATGAAGAGCTGGAGACTTCCAGCTATATCCGTTGCCTCGATTCGCTGGCCAATGCCTATGCCGAACTTCCAGAGTGTGGTGAGGTGGCAGTGAAGCGTTACGAGTATATGACACGTAATACCGATGCCACCGTAGACCAACGGATAGCCTATATCGACAAGGCACTTGCCCAGTGGTCTGCATGGCGGCGCATGAACCAGTTGCGCAATGCCCGCCATGAACTGACGGCTCTACAGTTCAATACCACGCTGGAGCACCGTGTGTGGATGCCCAACAAACCTCAGTGGCTGACCCTGCACGGTCTGCGAGGCATAGACCGTCTTACCGTTAATATATATAAGGTGGAAGGCGAAGGCGACATCAACCTGAATCCCGACTACAAGGATGACTACAAGAAGTTGAAGTCGCGTCTTACACTGATGCCGGAACTGACGCTGACGCGCACCTACACAGGCAAACGCGATTATGAGATGTTTGATGATGACAGCCTGCAATTGGCAGGACTGCCTGTGGGCGTCTATATGATGGAGGTTGAAAGCCATCCGTCCACCCAGGTGTCGCGCACGCTATTCTTCATCAGCGATGTCCACTTGCTCATGCAGTCCCTGCCAGGTAACCGCATTCGCTACGTCGTTGTCAGTGCCACTACAGGACAACCTCTGCCCGGTGCCAAGTTGCAGTTGAAACAGCACGTAGGCTATGAGGGTAACAAGCCTGACTATAAGGTGGTTGCCACGCTGACTACCGACGAGAAAGGCGAGGCACTCTATACCGCCAAGAACAGCCAGCAGCGTATCAGCTTGGTCTTTGCAACGACGGACAATGACCATGCCTGCCCCGAGTCGGATGCCTACGATAACTTCGTGTATCGCGACTACCAGCGTACAACGGAGCAGATAAACATCTATACCGACCGTGCCATCTATCGTCCTGGGCAGACCGTCCATGTTGCTGCCATCTGCTATGAGGCGAGGAAAGGCTTTGAACATGAGGTGAAGGCCGGCAAGACTCTCACAGTGTCATTGCGTGATGCCAATTTTAAGATAGTGGCAGAAAAACAAATAGTGACTGACAGTCTGGGTACTGTGGCCACAGAGTTCACGTTGCCTGTGTCGGGATTAACGGGAGAGTTCTCCGTTCATGTTAGTAACAAGTCGCAGACTATCCGCGTGGAGGATTACAAACGTCCCACGTTCCAAGTGGAATTTCCCAAGATGGATCAGGATTACAAGGCCGGAGATACACTCTCTGTCCGTGCCACGGCTCGCACCTATAGTGGTGTTCCCGTGCAAGGAGCACGGGTGAAGTACACTGTTGAGAGGCGCAGAGCCTTCTGGTGGCTCACCTACGATCGCTATTGGCAGGCTGGCTATTTCGGCAGTGGCGAAAATACAGAGGAACTGTGCAGTGGTGAGACTGTGACCGGTGATGACGGAACCTTCGAGGTACAGATGCCAATGGTGATGCCGAGAAGCCAGTATCCAGAATTCTATAATTTTGTGGTTATGGCCGAAGTGACTGACCTGGCTGGCGAAACCCATCACGGAGAGTTGTCGCTGCCTCTTGGTAACCGAAAGACTGCACTCACGACCGACCTGTCTGACAAAGTTCTGTCAGAGGAGAATCCCTCGATGAAACTACGTGTACTCAATGCCTCCGGCAATGATGTCGCTGCCACCGTGCGCTATCAGATTGATGGCGGCAAGTGGATGTCTGTGCAGTCGAATACGGCAGTCAAGCTGCCCAAGCTGAAGAGTGGCCGTCATGAACTGAAGGCCGAGTACGAAGGTCAGACACTGAAACGTGAATTCGTGGTGTTCTCGCTTGATGACAAACGGCCTGCTGTGGAGACTGATGACTGGTTCTATGTTTCTGCAACGCAGTTCCCCAACGATGGAAGCCCCGTTACGCTACAGGTTGGTTCCTCCGACGATGTGCATATTTTCTATACACTCGTGGCCGGCAATGACATCATCGAACAGGGAGCGACAGACAAGAAAAGCGAACTCATCAACCGTAAACTGACCTACAAGCCGGAATACGGCAATGGACTGACACTCTCTTTTGCTTGGGTCCGCAACGGTAAAACCTACACCCACAATGCACAGATACAGCGCCCGCTACCCGACAAGCGGCTGAAGATGCGCTGGGAGACCTTCCGCGACAGGCTCCATCCCGGACAGCAGGAGGAATGGACACTGAAGATAGAGATGCCCGACGGAACGCCTGCTGTTGCCCAGCTCATGGCTACCCTGTATGACAAGAGCCTGGATCAGATTGTTGAACACAATTGGTCGTTGGTACCGTTTGTTTGGTTACCGATGTCCTCGTTACAGTGGAAATATGACCGTGCTCGGCAGGTAAGTTGTGGGGGCTATCTGTGTGAACCTAACCTCTATGTGGACAGGTTGGACTTTAGCCGTTTCAACAAAGACTGTTTCCCCTATCCTTGGCTGGAACGGCATCCCAGACTGCTGATGCGTAGTATGGAATCGAAGGGCCTGGCGATGCTGGAAAAAGAAGTCGTTATGGAGGCGAAAGAAGTGGGTGCAGCACCGATGGCGGCAAATTCGTATGACAGCATTGAGGAAAGTGCTGAGGCCGAGAACGACGAGGGTACAGTTCCCGATGTGCAGATTCGCGAGAACCTACAGGAGACCGCTTTCTTCTATCCGCAGCTGATGGCCGACAGTACAGGAGTTGTCGGTCTGAAGTTCACGCTGCCTGAGAGCCTAACCACTTGGCGTTTCATGGGCATTGCCCATACCAGGGATATGATGAGCGGCTATCTGGACGGCGAGACCGTGGCTCAGAAGGAAGTGATGATACAGCCCAATGTGCCGCGCTTCATCCGTGTGGGCGACGAGGTTGCCATATCGGCTCGTGTCTTTAATATGACTGAGGATGAGCAGAACGGCACGGCCTTCCTGCAATTTGTTGACCCAGAAACGGGAGAATCACTGTGGAGCAGTCAGCAGACAGCCATTGTGGCCGCTGGCTCTACTGCCGAGGTGTCGTTCGCCGTGCAGGCATCGCAGTTTGCAGATTATTCCCTGCTGATTTGTAAGATGGGCTTCAGTAGCGACAACTTCAGTGACGGAGAGCAACACTATCTGCCCGTTCTGTCCAATCAGGAGCGTGTCACTGTCACGGTACCCTTCACACAGAACGAACCTGGCACGAAGACCATTGATTTGAACAACTTGCGGGGTACGGGCAATCACTCCACGCTCACTGTAGAATACACTAACAACCCTGCATGGTTCATGATTCAGGCTTTGCCCATTGTAGGCCATCCTCATGACAATTGTGCCATCTGTCAGGCATCTTCTTACTATGCCAATAGCATTGGCCGTTATATCCTGGCGCAAAATCCGCAGGCCAAGGATATCTTCCAGATATGGAAGCGAGAGACCGGCAGCGAGACCTCGTTGATGAGCAGTCTGCAGAAAAACCAGGAACTGAAGGACTTGGTGCTTGACGAGACACCGTGGGTGGCCGATGCCAATCGCGAGCAGGAGCAGAAGGAACGTCTGGTTGATTTCTTCGATGAGAACCTGATGTCGCAGCGGCTCGGCAGCTCATTTGAGAACCTGAAGCAGTTGCAGCGCGGCGACGGCTCGTGGAGCTGGTGGCCGGGTATGGATGGCTCGTTATATATGACCGTAGAAATCAGTGAGATGCTGGTGCGTTTGAACCAGATGGCAGGCGTACAGAGCGATACGAAGCAGATGCTCGACAAGGCTTTTGGCTTCATGGGCAAAGAGATGGTCAAGGTGGTCGATGAGATGAAAAAGGAAGAGAAAAGAGGCTGGAAGCCTGTATTCCCTAACCATACAGCATTGGAGTGGCTCTATATCTGCACCCTCGACGGACGTGAGTTGCCGGGCGGTGTGCAGGCTGCCAACAACTACCTGATTAAATTGTTGAAGAAGGAAACCCGCAACCAGAGCATCTACGACAAGGCTATGTCGGCCATTGTGCTTAACAACAGGACTTATATTCAGAGCTTGAAGGAGTACACCGTCTATCGTGAAGAGATGGGACGCTACTACGACACGCAGCGTGCCTTCTACTCATGGCGCAACTACCGCATTCCTACGCAGGTGGCAGCCATAGAGGCTATACAACGGCTGACCCCGGAGGATACGCAGACTATTGTGGAAATGCAGCGCTGGCTGTTGCAGGAGAAACGTAACCAGGCTTGGGACACCCCTGTGAACAGCGTTGATGCCGTCTATGCTTTCCTCAACGGCAACAGTGCTTTGCTTCAGACTCAGGAAAAGACGGTGCTGAAGGTTGATGGCAACGAGATAGAGACACCTAAGGCTACTGCCGGTATCGGCTATGTGAAGACTGCGATGCCTGGCGATGACAAACAGACGTTCACGGCTGAGAAAACCTCTACCGGCACATCGTGGGGTGCTGTCTATATGCAGTTCATGCAGCAAACCAATGAGATAAAAGAGCAAAATAGCGGTATCAAAGTGAAACGCGAGATCTTAAGTGCGGAAGCAAATTCTTCACTTAAGGTGGGCGATCGCATCAAGGTACGTATCACCATTGAGGCCGACCGCGACTACGACTTCGTACAGGTGGTGGACAAGCGCGCAGCCTGCATGGAGCCTGTCAACCAGTTGAGCGGCTACCATTGGGGCTATTACACCACACCACGAGACTGCTCAACCAACTATTACTTCGACCGCCTGTCGAAAGGCAAGCATGTCGTAGAAACAGAGTACTATATTGACCGTACAGGAACTTACGAGACTGGCACCTGCACCGCCAGCTGTGCATATAGCCCAGAATTCCGCGGTACTGCCAAATCCCTAACAATCGAAGTGAAATGAGGAGAATACTGACAATCATCGTTCTATGTGTGCTCACGCTGACGGCCTTTGCCCAGAAAGTGGAGGTGAAGAAAGCAAAAGTCAACGTGGGGAAGACGGGCTTTCAGATGCCTGTCACAGCCACGTTCGAGCTTAAGAACATCTCGAACCGCCATTTGACGGTAACGAATATGATGACCGACTGCGGATGCACAAAGGTGGAATACCCCAAAAAGAGTGTTGGGGCTGGTGCTGTGTTTACTGTCTCGATGACCTATGATGCAAAGCTATTAGGCCATTTCATCAAACAGGCCGCTGTCTATGTGAGAGGCCAGCAACAGCCTGTATGGCTGACCATGGAAGGTGTGGTCGTTGAGGAATGGAAGGATTATAGCAAGCTCTACCCCCATACCTTCGGTAATATCCTTGCCGATATTGATAATGCAGAATTTGACGATGTCAACAAAGGTGAGCATCCCGAGATGGTGATTAATATCATCAACAATGGTGGAGAGACGGTGACACCGAATATGTTACACCTACCAGCCTATCTTACTGCGATAGCTACGCCAGAGCAGTTGAGGCCAGGACAGACGGGTAAGATGGTGCTGACGCTGAACTCACAACACCTGAACGACTTCGGCCTGACGCAGACCACCGTCTATCTGGCAGAACAGTTGGGCGATAAGGTGAGCAGTGAGACGGAGTTCCCCGTTTCTGTGGTGCTGTTGCCTGATGCATCCCTTTTCGAAGGGAGGAACAAACAGTACGCCCCTCAGTTGGAGTATTCTGCCGATTCTGTCACTTTGGGAATGATAGGTGGCAAGAATGTCAAGAAAGGTGTTATCACGCTGACTAATAAAGGTCGTTTGGCGTTGAATATCTCATCGTTGCAGATGTTTACAAAAGGCATGACGGTGACGCTCGACAAACGGGAACTGCAGCCAGGCGAATCGACAAAACTGAAAATAGCTGTGAATCGTGAACAGGTATTGAAAGCCCGTCAGCGTCCGCGAGTGTTGATGATTACCAATGATCCCGACCATTCGAAGTTGGTTATCAAGGTGAGAGTGAAGTAATCATGATGAATGAAGCATTAAGAATTATGAATTGAAGTTATGGAGCATCCAGAGAATAGTTCGGAATACGCAGGACTGCAAGTAAACAGTGGGGTGGAGCAGCCTTCAATTGTCAACCCCTATCTGAAGCGCAACCGTTTCCGTCGGCGCGAGTTGAGCGTTGATGAGATGGTGGAGGGTATTGTGAAGGGCGACGTGACCATCCTGTCGCAGGCGGTGACACTCATCGAGAGCGTGAATCCAGATCATCAGGCGAAGGCACAGGAGGTTATCAACAAGTGCCTGCCCTATAGCGGACGCAGTGTGCGCATAGGTATCAGCGGTGTGCCTGGAGCCGGCAAGTCCACCAGTATCGATGAGTTTGGCATCCATCTGCTGAAGGAGAAAGGTGGCAGGCTGGCTGTCCTTGCCATCGACCCCAGCAGCGAGCGCACCAAGGGGAGTATCCTGGGCGATAAGACCCGCATGGAGAAACTTGCCGTTCACCCCGACTCCTTTATCCGTCCCAGCCCGTCGGCAGGTTCCTTAGGTGGTGTGGCGCGTAAGACACGAGAGACCATTATCCTCTGCGAAGCTGCCGGTTTCGATAAGATATTTGTCGAGACCGTGGGCGTGGGTCAGAGTGAGACGGCCTGTCACTCTATGGTGGACTTCTTCCTGTTGATTCAGGTGGCCGGCACGGGCGACGAGTTGCAAGGCATCAAGCGTGGCATCATGGAGATTTCTGATGGTATCGTCATCAATAAGTGCGATGGCGACAATGTGGACCGTTGTCAGATGGCGGCCACCAACTTCCGTAATGCCCTACACTTCTTCCCGATGCCAGAGAGCGGTTGGGCACCCAAGGTGCTTTGCTATAGCGGCTTTTATGGCACTGGGGTGAAAGAGGTATGGGATATGATCTATGAGTATTTCGATTTCGTGAAGCATAACGGCTATTTCGACTATCGTCGCAATGAGCAGGCCAAATACTGGATGTATGAAACTATCAACGAGCAGTTGCGCCTGAATTTCTATCACCGTCCGCTCATCAAGTCGCAGTTGACCGCTGCTGAAGAGGCAGTCCTCGCTGGCCGTAAGACATCGTTTGTAGCTGCCCAGGATTTGCTTGATGAATATTTTAAGAATCTATGATACAGATTGAGATAGACAACGGTAGCGGTTTCTGCTTTGGGGTGACCACCGCCATCAAGAAAGCTGAGGAAGAGTTGGCACAGGGCGGTACACTCTACTGCCTGGGTGATATCGTGCACAACGGCATGGAGTGCGATCGGCTCAGACAGATGGGGTTGGTGACTATCAATCATGATAATCTGCGTCAGCTACATGATGTAAAGGTGCTGCTTCGTGCTCATGGTGAACCGCCCGAGACCTACGAACTGGCCCGTAGGAACAATATCGAGATTATTGATGCCACCTGTCCTGTGGTGTTGAAACTCCAAAAACGCATCAAGGAGCAGTATGAGTGCTCTCTCACCTCTCACCTCTCCCCCCTCACCTCTCAAATCGTCATCTTCGGCAAGAAGGGACATGCCGAGGTTCTGGGCCTTGTCGGTCAGACGCAGTCGAATGCCATCGTTATTGAGAACTTCGATGAGGTGGAGAAACTCGATTTCTCGCGTGACATTTACCTGTATAGCCAGACTACGAAGTCGCTTGACGAGTTCCACCGTATCATCGACTATATCCAGTCGCATATCTCGCCTGATGCCTTGTTCCAAAGCTTCGACACGATCTGCCGTTCCGTGGCCAACCGTATGCCGAACATCTCACAGTTTGCCGTCAGGCACGACCTTGTGCTCTTTGTCAGCGGTCGTAAGAGTAGTAATGGCAAGGTGCTTTATAACGAATGTCTGCGGGTCAATCCTAACACGCACTTGGTGGAAGGTCCCGAGGAGATAGAGCCTCAGTGGCTGGAAGGCATAGAGACGGTTGGCATCTGCGGGGCAACATCCACGCCCAAGTGGCTGATGGAACAATGCAGGGACAAACTGGAAGTGTTAAGTGAGAAGTGATGAGTGATAAGTTCGATAATATGAGGAGATGGCTGTTAGGTATCTTGTTGATACTTATCACTTATCACTTATCATTTATCACTTCTGTTGCCCAGCGTCCTCAGTATGGAAAGATGTCGCCTCTGTTGCGCCAACTGTCTCGGCATGAGGCAGGTTTTCGACGTGTAGCATCGATGCATGCGCCACGGCGTGTGTGTATGTTTGCTAAAGTGACTGATACTCTGGCGTTGAAGGATCATCATTGTCGGCTGTTGACAAAGGTGGGCAGCGTCTGTGTTGTCGATGCTCCTGTCAGCAGGTTGGCTGACCTCTCGCATGACCCCCGTGTGCTGCGTTTGGAAGCTCGTCAGGGTAACAGCATCCTGACAGACAAGATGGCCGAGCACCTGAATGCGCTCCCTGCCTATGCCGGTGAGAACTTGCCTCAGGCTTTTACAGGCAAAGGAGTGGTGGTGGGCGTGATGGATGTGGGTTTCGACCTGACCCATCCAAATTTCTATTCTGCCGACACTACGCAGTATCGTATCCGGCGCTTATGGGATATGGTGACTCAGGACACCGTGGGAAGTCCTCTTTATGTGGGGCGCGACTACACGGGGCGCGAGGAATTGTTGACCTTGGGACATTCGCGTGACGGACTCGACCAGACACACGGCACTCATACTACAGGCATTGCCGCAGGTAGTGGCTATGATTCGCCCTATCGGGGTATGGCTCCCGAAGCTGATATCTGTTTGGTGTCTAATGCCGTAAGCGATGATATCGTTTATATTGATTCTGCCGACTATTACAAATATACCTTTGCCACCGATGCCCTTGGCTTCAAGTACCTGTTCGACTATGCCAAGAGCGTTGGCAAACCTTGCGTGGCATCCTTCAGTGAAGGGTCGGCACAGGATTTCTGGGGCTACGACCAACTCTATTACGAGATGCTCGACAGTCTGGTAGGCCCAGGGCGCATCCTCGTGGCTGCCGCAGGCAATAATGCCTGGTTGAAATCGTGGTTCCGCAAACCCGTGGGACAGCTTTCAGCGGGGACTTTCCTCTCTTCTTCGTCCCCCAGCATGATGCTTACGTTCAAGTCGGCACAGCCTTTCTCCCTACGCTTCGTACTCTATTCCCAAGACAACGATACTTTGATGGTCAAGACTTCCGATGTGCTTTTGCAGGAAGACTCTACGTTAGTCTCCGTACTGAGGCAGGACGATTTCCAGTTTGCCGTAGCTACAGAGGCGTATCCCTCATGTTATGACCCTTATGAAATGTGTTATGATGTGATGGTGCAGGCCACTTATAATATTGGAGAAAAGCGATCCTTGTCGGTTGAGGTGGTGGGCTTGGATGCCGATGTGGAGTACTATCGTGTGAATGGCACCTTGATTTCCCATTCCCTGAATCCTGCGCTGAATGCCGGTGAGGGCGTTTGTTGCATCCACTCACCGTCGAGTGCGCCCTGTGTGGTCAGTGTGGGGGCCACGACTTATCGCGATAGCATTCAGAACCTGAATGGCGAGTGGAAGAAATACTGGCTGGGACATGGCGGCATTCGTGCTCCATTCTCCTCCATTGGCCCCACGTTTGATGGTCGCGTGAAGCCAGATGTAGTGGCTCCAGGCAACAATATTATCTCGTCGTATAGCTCATTCTACGAGGAGACCCATCCCGAACGTGCCGACCTGACGTGGGATGTCTCGCGCTTTGATTTCCGAGGGCGCACATACGCCTGGAACAGCAACACCGGAACCTCAATGTCGTGTCCGGCCGTGGCGGGTGCCATTGCCCTATGGCTACAGGCCAAGCCCGATCTTACCCCCGAGGAGGTGAAAGACGTACTGAGCCACACCTGCCGCCATTACGACGAGTCTATGCCCTGGCCAAATAATGAATATGGCTATGGCGAGATCGATGTCTATCGTGGCCTGCTGTATATTCTGGGGCTCGACAAGGTTGAGGCCGTTTCCCGTCAGCATACCGCTACCCGCATCACTGTTTCCGGTGATGAACTCACGATGACGTTACCAGAGCCTCTTGCTTCTGCCTGCCGTTTTCGTCTCTTCACCGTCGGAGGTCGTTTGCTGCGTGATGGCCGTATCCCTGCTGGTCAGTCCGTCTGTCATCTATCCCTCAGCACCTTCCCCTCTGGTATCTATGTCCTCCAGCTTGATGGGCATCCGTCCGTCAACGGCTCTACACTGATTAGAAAGTAGTCATAGTAATCGCGCTGTCATTGATGGCATTGTGTGCCGTTGATGTTGACAAAATATGATGTCTGAATTGCAAAATGGACGATATTACTCAGTTGAATAGTCTATATTACTCAGTAGAATAGTCTATATTCCATGGTAAAATAGACTATATTACAATATCGTGCTATAGGAAAGACGGCATCTGGGGCGTATGTTGATATGATAGATAATGTTTTTTGCCATTAATTTGGTAGTAAAAAAAATAATGCTTATCTTTGCAAATGCAATTGCAAGATTGCCAACATATAATAATTACTAAACTAATACGATTTCTATGATGCGACATCTACTTAAATTTTTGATGATTGCGCTGCTGTTGTGCAGTCCTTCATTGATGGTAGCACAAGGAAGTGCTACGGATTATTCGATTATCGTGAATGGTAGTCCGATCGAAAAGCCTATGAACCTGGAATCGATCTACTCATGGTCAGAATCAACCAGCAGTTATTTGTCTGTTGTAAAATTGAGACTGAGCTGGGTAGAGGATAACGGTGATTATTCTTTCCTGGACTTTCATCCGCTGCAGCTACAGATTCTCTTTGGCGAGTCTGTTGCGACGGACATTGACAAAGTATGTCTTTTCGATGGTGGCGACGTAAAAGGAAAGGCGACTCTTGAGGGACTGCCTTCTGGAACGCCAGTCTTGGTGTACGACTCGGCAGGGCGTATGTGCCTTTCAACCCGTACCGGCAACGGACAGACAGTCCTCGACACCAGTTCGCTGACACGAGGCATCTATGTGATGAAGGCAGGCAAGACTGTTATCAAGTTTAACAAAAAGTAAGGGAGGATCACGATATGAAGAGACTTTTTACAATACTCTTTGCCGCCATGATGATGCTGTCGGCAGAGGCTCAGACGCAGGTGAAGGTGACGGGGAACGATGGTAGCAGTTGGACACGTTCTAATTTCTCTTCCCTGTATTTCAATGATTCGCTCAATGCCGTTAAGATTTGGGCCAACGATGTCGATACAATTCTGAGAAAGAATCAGTTGCAGCGCATCAGTTTCCTGCGTGATAACCTGCCCTGGAACCTGCAGTGGAGGGCATATAGCGGTGACGCTCATTATATGTTTGGCTATGGAGCCATCATGCATATTCGCGACGTGATGACGGCAGACGTGACACGAACAGCTAGCGGCTATAACTGGTTTTCCTCTTGGGCAAATAACCAGAATCAGGGAACAGTTTACAAATATAACGACTACGTATGGAATTACCTGCGTGGAATGGTGTTAGAGGCTAACCAATGGATAGCTGCCTGCAATGATGTCGCAGGTCAGGAAGGACTTTTAGGGGCAGCATACGCATCACGTGCATTACTCTATCTGGATATGGCCCGGATGTATGAGTTCCTGCCCAACGACCGTACCAATGGCATCTCTGCTTCAGGACAGGATGTCACTGGGCTCACCGTTCCCATTATCACGGAGTCGACACCTATTGATCAGAAAACAGGCTATTATTATGCACCGAGAGCCTCACGCCAGGAAATGGCGGCATTCATACAGAGCGATTTGGATAATGCTGAGGCTTTGCTGCCCATGCTGGAAAACAGCAGCAACCTGTTGCCACAGCTCGACGTGGTCTATGGCCTGAAGGCACGCCTCTATATGTGGACTGGTGATTATGCCAAAGCGCAGGAGTATGCATCGAAAGCCATCAAAGCTGCCACCACAAAGCCCATGACCAGAGAAGAGATGCTGAGCACCACCAAAGGTTTCAATGATGAGACTAAATGGATGTGGAGCGTGAAATATCTGCAGGACGATGCGGCGGTAGCATCAGGAATCGTCAATTGGACATCGTGGCTTAGCAATGAGGCCTACTTTGGCTATGCTTATGCAGGCCCATACGTGATGATTGACAAGAGTTTGTACGACCGCATCAGCGACAACGACATCCGTAAGTTAGAGTTTAAATGCCCTGATGACTCCCCTTTGGCTTCAGAGGTCTCTTACATTGACAAGTACGATGCTGCCAGGTTCCCCACGTATGCATCTCTGAAGTTCCGTCCTAATCAGGGTAACATTGATGATAGTCAGGTGGGTTCCGTTTCCGCTTTTCCTTTGATGCGTGTTGAGGAAATGTACTTCATTCAGGCTGAGGCTGCCGCACAGCAAGGCAACGTGATTAAGGCCAAGGAACTGCTGAATCAGTTCATGCAAGAAAACCGTGACCCTTACTATAGCTGTAGCATATCCGACAAGCAGGCTCTGATAGAGGAAATCGTGCTTCAGAAACGTATAGAACTCTGGGGTGAAGGTCAGACATTCTTCGATGTGAAACGACTCAACCTTCCCGTTCTCAGAAACTATGAAGGCTCTAACTTCCCATGGGATGCCCAATTCAATGCATCAGGTCGTCCGGCTTGGATGAACTTCATGTTCCCCCGAAATGAAGAGGATCGCAACGCAGGTCTGGCAGAAATGAACAACCCCGACCCGTCGGATGTCTATCAGGACTACTATGCCCCCTTGAACGAGGACTCTGTACGTATGAGTATTAATGGAGATGTTGTCCTGCAATTGCCGAAGTTCGTTGGCAAGATCGATGTGCTGCCGTTGGATTCTGTCTATAGGATTCTCTTTCCCTGTATAGTTCCTCAGCACGGAGCGAATGTATCTTTCGAAAGTAAGTTGCAAGTGTCGCTTTCAAGGGATTTCCCCAGAGAACAGACAAAGTCTCCGAATGGCTATGCTGAGGGTGACAGCCTGATTACTGTATATGCAAATACGTTGTCGAATATCGTGTCCTATCTGCTCCGTCAACAAGGCCGAGAAGGTGATGGTGAGGTGGAGATTTTCCTGCGTGAAAAACTCTATGTACAGAAACTTCCCACCCTTCAGTACACATCGAATATTGTCAGCCTGCGTGTGAAGGTTAGCGAAAACTATTATTATAAATATGGTTATAGTTATGCACCAAAACTGTTGGCAGACAATGTAGGCGTGCTCGACATGGAACGTCTGGCAGGCCAGGATATCTTCAAGGCCTGTAACCTGAAACTGGAGGGTGAAGGAAGCGTTTATACGACCTATACCACCGATTATCCCTTCTTCTTAGACTTCAACCTATGGGGTATGGGATTTAATGTCAATGGCCAGGGCATGGTCGATGCTACACGTTATCCTAATGGAACGGCCTACGTGGATCTGTACAAATACAACTGGGGAGAGTACTATACAGGACACGCAGCAGAATATCCTGGTCAGCAGGATTATCAGGCTACGGTGTCGTGTATGACTGAACGTGATGGTTTGGTGTTCCGCTGTGTGAGCGATACGTTTAACCTGAGTGTCATCATCAACCGTCAGGCATGGGATGAGTACGACTACGCATGGCGTAACGAAAAGACCACCGTGATGAAGTCGGAGGCTAAACCTGAAATCACAGAGTTGACTTTCCAAAAGGATGCCGATGCCAATGCCTATCGTCTGCTGGCACCCTACGCAAAGGGTCATAACCTGATGATTTTCGCACAGAATGACAGCATCATGGTCATGCCTCGACAGTATGCCTACGATGATGCAGCGGGTAATCCCGTCTATGCCAGTGGAATAGGAACGGGCGATGGCTTCTTCTTTGATATGCAGGTAACCTTCTCGTATGCCGACTCTACGCAAAATGTGGTATGCCATGAAATCTATGGTGAGAGGAATGTATGGATTCCCAAGTACGAAGGATTCTTCAAAACAGATTTCTTTGGTGATAATATTGAAGGTGTTATTTACGTAAACGAAGACAATGCCAATAAGTACATCTTGAAACCATTTATCGATAATGTAGAAGGCTTGATATTTACTGTTGAGGATGATGGACGTATTACCTTTGAAACTACTTCGACAGGCTATAATCATCCTTCTTATGGTATGATTCTGGGAACGCAGAACGACACTCAGGATGCATATAGCCACATGGAAAAAGATTTTGAAAGTACAACTTTCTATTTCAGCATTAAATACATTGTTGATGCGGGATCGTGGGGTACTTACCAAGAGGTCTTTACCGTCACCAAGCAGTACTGATTACTGCTTGACATAACAATCAATGCCCCCTGAAAGTTAGTCTGACTTTCAGGGGGTATTGTTTTTTTGTTAGATCCACTATTTTTTAGATTCACTATTGTTTCTTTTTCTTTAGTTCCACCTTGGGAATCTTGATTTCTTGGTCGGTTTTCAGCTGTGCTCCCTGCTTGATACCGTTGTAGACCTCGATATAGCATTCCATGCCCCGGCCTAGGGTGCGATTGCTGATTCTTGTCATATTGTCGCCGGGCTTCACTTTCACAACGTGGTCGGTACCGATGATGCGGTATGCTCCCGTTCTTACGCGAATGTCCATCTCCTCGTATTTGTCTGACGCTACGGTATCGGACTGTTGCTTTGATGAGGCAACAGTGTCGGCTTGCTGCTTTGATGAGGCAACAGTGTCGGCTTGCTGCTTTGATGAGGCAACGGAGTCGGCTTGCTGTTTTAGTGAGTCGGCTTGCTGTTTTAGTGAGTCGGCTGTTTCCAAGGGAGCTGCTGCAGCCGGCGATGTGACAGTTTTCTTTTCTGCCTTCACGGGCATGGGAGCTTCGTTCGTATTGAAGATGTATTTGTTGGCAAGGAATGCACCTGCTGCTACGAGGCCGGCGCAAAGGAGAAATGCTCCAGTCTTTCCCCACCTGCCTGACAGCCTTTTAGCAATAGAGTTATCGGTGTCCAGTTCGATGTATTCCTGCTGTGTGTTGAAGTATACCATCGTCAGCCTGATGGGTGAAACGCCAGTGGGAGCTTTGCAAAGGGTGCCTGATGTGGCATCGTAGCATTGTAGATTCTTCATGGACACGAGACTGAGGGATGAGTCGTACACCCAGAAGAGTGACTGGGGGTCGAAGGGCATTGAGGCGGCATGGAATTTCGAGAGAAGGCTGGGATTGTCGTGGACAATGCCGAGTACTTCCGTCAGTTGGCTTGTTGTGGGGAATGAATAGCCTTGGTATTCCATGCCTTCCAGGAGTGAGAATGATTCGTCAGCGTAGAAAGGCTCTCCACAGACTGTCTCTATGCTGCTGGCCTTGGTCTTGCCCAACACCCTCAAAAGGATGCCGCACTGATTCTCCGTGGCCTCGCGTACACAGATATACTGCAAATCAACAATACGTTTGTAAACGCTTTTCTTGCTCTTTTTCAATACGCGTGTTGTGCGGGGGACGAATATGATGTCGCCCAAGTGCCATTTGCCAGCATTCTGAAACTTCTCCATGAGCCAGGCGTTCTGCTCTTCTATCGTCATGTGGCTGTTGTCGAGAAGCAGGGCATCGTCGGCCTGACGAAGGGGAGATACGTCGCGGTGGGAGTCGATATAGTCGCGTTCCTGCACATTTTTCAGAATGTCGGCATAGTCGGCGGGCATTCCCTTCTGCTGCAACTCGTCGTAGCGACGCTGGGCGCGTACCTCGGCACTGGCGGTGACGAAGATCTTAAGTTCGGCGTTGGGGAATACGGTAGTGCCAATGTCGCGGCCGTCCATCACGATACCACCCTCACGACCCATCTTCTGTTGCTGAGCCACGAGGGCAGTGCGCACGAAGGGGATGGCGGCAATGGGGCTTACGTGGTTGCTCACCTCAAGGCCGCGAATCTCAAGCTCTACGTTCTCGCCGTTGAGGAACGTGGTGGTCTTGCCGTCAACGAGTCGCTGGTCGACGGTAATCTGAGGCATTGCCTCGCGAAGGGGCTCTTCAAGTACGGTGCCATCGGCGGCAAAGAGGTTATGACGCAAGGCATAAAGGGTCACGGCGCGATACATTGCACCTGTGTCAACATAGACGTAGCCCACGCGGCGAGCCAGTTCCTTGGCCATTGTGCTCTTGCCACACGAAGAATGGCCGTCAATAGCGATCGTTATTCTTTTCATATATCTAATTCGTTAAATCCGTTGTTTAATCTGTTATCGTTATAAAGCATACGAGAAGTTGATCATGAGCGAGGTGCTGCTCACGTGGTATTTGCCGTAGGCAATGTGCAGGCTGAGGCGTTCAAGCATCATTCCGGCACCAAGTGAGAGGGCTGCACCGTGGCTGCTCTCTTCGTTTTCGCCTGTCGATATCTTCATCTCCGAGGCGCGCATGGCATTATAGCCGGCAGCGAGATAGAACTGGCTGCCCAGTAGTAGGTCGGCACCAAGTACAAGGTGTTTGCCAATGCCGTATTCCCAGTCGTTCAGGCGTACAAAGGTGGCTGAGAAACGCAGGGGCGAACTGGCCAGTCGTTTGGTTACGCCAAGTTGCACATCCAGCGGCATTCGCTCGAAGTCATCGTTGTAGGCTTTCAACTGGCCTCCCAGATTGCGTGCCACGGCACCGATACTCCAGTTGCGTTCCTCGTCGTAATAGTTCAGCCCCAGGTCTACAGCGGCTCCCAGTGCGTTGTACTGTCCGATATAGGAGGCAACGATCTTTCCAGTGATACCGCCCGTGATACGTTCGGTAAGTCCATAGGCAAAGGTGCCACCCAGTGCGAAGTCGTTAGCTTGAAAGGTGCCTGTCTCTTCATTGTAGGCTGTGGTTTGCTTCATCTTGCCATAATTGATGAAGCGTCCCTGAAGGCCCCATGTTCCGCGGTCGCCCGCCATCTGGGAGTAGGAGGCACTTCCTGTGATTGATCCCTGCATATAGGTCATCATGTTGAGGCCCAGGGAGCGGTCGCTGGCATAGTAGACCAGGGCGGGATTGTGGAACACCATCGACGCATCATCATCCGTCAGCGTGACATTCTCGCCGCCAAGTGCCGCAGCATGGGCACTGGTGGGCAGGCGCAGGAAATTGAATGCCGTCTGGCTGTCCTGCGCATGAAGTGTCATGGCAAGTATCAGTGATATGAGGATGATGAGGGGTTTCTTCATTCTGTCTCGATGATAAATATTGTTCAGTAGGATGCCGTGCAGGGAATACCCAAGGCAATGACTCGGTCGCGGATGCTGTCGAGCTGTTCGTGAGTGGCTTTCAGCAGCCCCTGTGCAGGTGTCTCGCGATCTATGGTATAGACCATCACCTGTTGGGGACCTATGGCTTTTACTGTATCGAGCCACGGCTTGACGTATGCCTCACTGGTGTTGTCGACGCTCTCACCGTTGTACTCACCACGCATAAACATGGTTTGTATGATGATATGTCCACGGAACGCTTTCATGCGGTCAATGATGCTTTCTGTGTTATAAGTACCGTTAGGGCGATCCACCTTATTTATATATATAG
Source organism: uncultured Prevotellaceae bacterium (assembly GCA_902785695.1). GTDB lineage: Bacteria > Bacteroidota > Bacteroidia > Bacteroidales > Bacteroidaceae > Prevotella. The sequence continues at coordinate 22,155 of CACZZQ010000020.1, forward strand.
TATTAACGGTGTCGAGTTTCAGAATATTGTTGTCAACGCGCATTAATGCATCGTGTACTTGCTGACGGTGAATCATGGTAGAATTGCTGAGTACCGAGACTTTTGCATGGGGACAGTAACGGTTGCGCAGGCTGATGGTGTCATCAATGATTTCTGCGAAATGCGGATGGCATGTAGGTTCCCCGTTGCCGGCAAAGGTCAGCACATCGGGCAGCAGCCCTTCGGCAGTCATCTGCCGCAGCTTCTCTTCCAGCTTTTGTGCCACCATTTCACGGGTAGGCATGGGGAGCGTTGGCCTATGGTCGGCATTGAAGCCGCATTCACAGTAGATGCAGTCGAACGAGCACACCTTGCCATCGGCCGGCAACAGGTTGATGCCCAGCGAAACGCCCAGTCGGCGACTATGTACAGGCCCGAAAATGGGCGATGGATAGATAACAGTTGACATGATGGGTGCAAAAGTACATAAAAAATTTGTAAGTTCCAAACATTTTTCGTACCTTTGCACCCGCTTTTCGGAAAATCCGATGCATTCGACAACGCGATTCGTTGTGATTAAGGCGTTGAGCGTTGGAAGAATGTTATGGCAACAACTTATTAATCATTTAATTAAAATTATGTATCTCGATCACGCTAAGAAAGAAGAGATCTTCAATGAGTTTGGCAAGGGCAATACCGATACTGGTAGCGCAGAGAGCCAGATTGCACTGTTCACCTATCGTATCAAGCACCTCACCGAGCATCTGAAGCAGAACCACAAGGATTTTGTGACTGCCCGTTCGCTGACCAAGCTGGTAGGTCGCCGTCGTAAGCTCCTGAAGTATCTCTACGTCAACGATATCAATCGTTATCGTGCCATCGTGAAGGCTCTGGGTCTGCGTAAGTAATTGCATCCCTGATTTCACGAAGCGGAATCATCACAAAGTCCCTCTCCTGCATCAGCGGGTGAGGGATTTTTAGTTCCGGTTCATCAATATGAAGGTCATCGTAAAGCAGAATGTCAATGTCTATGGGACGGTCGTGGTAAGTGGTTTGAAATTTGCGCTCGGTGGCGTGGGCTTCAGTCTTGCCCAACTGGCACTCAATGCGCTTATTGGCCTTTAGTACCTGATGGGGTGTTAGCGTGGTGCTGACACAGATGGCAGCGTTGACAAACTGATTCTCTGACTCAAATCCCCATGGCTCGGAATAAATAAGAGCAGACTGGCGCACAACGGTGCCAATCTGCTCGTTTATCAATGTGATAGCTTTGCGTATGTTCTCTTCCTTGTCTCCTAAATTAGAACCAAGTCCAAGATAAACCTGATGCAAAACCTCATCATTTATCATTTCTCATTTCTCATTTATCATTTCTCATTTCTCATTTAGGGCGAAGCCCGTACTTAGTCATCTACCACCAGCATGGCATCACCATAGCAGCCGAATTTGAAGTCATGCTGCAGTGCCAGCTTATAGGCTTCGATGGTGAGGTCGTAGCCGGCAAAGGCGGCAGTACCCATCATCATGGTTGACTCAGGATGGTAGAAATTAGTGATGATGGTATCTGCCAGTCCGAATTCGTAGGGTGGGAAGATGAACTTGTTGGTCCATCCGTCAAACTCTTTCAGAAAACCGTCAGTGCCTACTGCCGTCTCCGTGGCTCGTATGGTGCTGATACCTACAGCACAGATATGATGACCCTCCTGTTTGGCGCGGTTCACAATCTCGCAGGTCTCAGGACTGATGAACATCTGCTCGGAGTTCATCTTGTGCTTGGTCAGGTCTTCCACTTCAATAGTGTCGAATGAACCTAAGCTACAGTGTACGGTGACATAGGCAAACTGATAGCCGCGTATCTCCATCATTTTCATCAGTTCGCGACTGAAGTGCAGACCTGTGGCAGGTGCCGTAACAGCTCCTTCGTTTTTGGCATAGATGGTCTGGAACTGCTCCATGTCATCGGGCTCGGCTTTGCGGTGCTCCACGATATAGCGGGGAAGTGGAGCCTCGCCCAGCGAGAAAAGCTCGCGTTTGAACTCATCGTGAGGACAGTCGTAGAGGAAACGCAGGGTGCGTCCTCGGCTGGTGGTATTGTCGATAACCTCGGCCACCATAGGCCCTTCACCGTCGAAGAACAGCTTGTTGCCGATACGTATCTTGCGGGCAGGTTCTACAAGAACGTCCCACAAGCGCAACTCCTCGTTGAGCTCGCGAAGCAGGAACACCTCTATCTGGGCATCGGTCTTCTCCTTGGTGCCATAGAGACGGGCAGGGAAAACTTTCGTGTCGTTGAATATAAAAGTGTCACCTTCATCGAAATAATCGAGTATGTTGCGGAAGGTCATGAATTCCTCAGTGTCATTGCCTTTGGCATCTTTCTTGAAGATGTCAATCTTCTCACTCTTGCGGTGAACCACCATCAACTTACACTGGTCGCGGTTGTACACGCGGTCAATCGTTCCATCCTCGTTCTTGAAGGCGCGGTGAGGTGGGTATAGGGCTACTTGTTCCTCGGGAAGCTTGAATTTGAATTGTGATAGTTTCATATTTTTTTGTCAGCGTTATTCCGTTATCACGATATTTCGTTTGCTAATTCTTTTCAATCTCTTGTTGTTCTAACCATTGGGGGAAATCGTCGAGTGTCAGACAGTCTTCTATGCGCACATCGCCAAGACGGGTGCGACAAAGGGCTGTCAGGAAGGCACCGCTACCCAAGGCTTCACCAATATCGCGGGCAAGTGACCTGATATAGGTTCCTTTTCCGCAGCTCACACGGATGCTCATCTGCATCGTGTCGGGGTTGAAATCGGTCAGCTCTATTTCGTCTATATGAATAGGCTTGGCTTTTAGCTCGGTCTCATTGCCTTGGCGCGCCAGTTTATAGGCACGATGGCCATCGACCATTACTGCGGAATAGATAGGGGGAACTTGCATGATGTCGCCCACGAAACTGGCGAGTGTCTTTTTTATCAGTTCGCGGGTGATGTGACGGGTGGGGTAGGTCATGTTTACCGTATGCTCGCGGTCATAGCTCGGGGTGGTGGCTCCCAGTTGCAGGGTAGCTGTATACTCTTTGGATGCTAACTGTAACGACTCAATACGCTTGGTGGCCTTGCCTGTACAGAGAATCAGTACGCCAGTAGCCAGCGGGTCGAGTGTGCCGGCATGGCCAGTCTTCAGCCGCTTCACATGGAGTGCTTTCGACAGTCGGGTACGGACATAGGCCAATGCACCGAATGATGACATCCGATAGGGCTTGTTGATGTAGATGAATTCCCCCTCTTGAAAGTTCATTGCCTAATCTACCATTGCGAGTGAGTGACCCGTAAGCAGCAGGATGATAATAATACTGCCCACGATGATACGATAGATACCAAATGCCTTGAATCCGTATTTGGTCAGGAAGGCCACGAACCACTTCATGGCCAACAATGCTACAACGAATGCCACCACGCAACCTAAGATAAGCATTGTGATGTTATGGGGAGTAGCCCATGAGGCATCTTCTTTCAGCAAATCGAGCAGGTCAAGGAGGGTGGCTCCTGCCATTGTGGGTACGGCCAGGAAGAATGAAAATTCGGCTGCACGCTTGCGAGTCAGCCCTTGTGTCATACCGCCTACGATGGTTGCCATGGAACGTGAAACTCCGGGAATGACCGAGATGCACTGATACAGACCGATATTGAAGGCTCGCTTCTCGTTGAGTTTTGTTTCATCGGTACCCTTGTTGAACAGTTTGTCGCAGAACAACATGAAAATTCCACCTACTACGAGCATCACAGCCACCACTTCAACGCTATCTAACAACCAATCCAGTAAACCTGATTTCTTTGCTGCAAGCCCAATGATGACGGCTGGCAGCACGCCAACGATGAGTAGCCAGTAGAAATGGTATTTATGCTTCAGCTTCTGAAACAAAGAACTGCTTTCGGGTGCAGGCGTGTGGTCGAACTGGAAGAATCGCTTCCAGTACAGGCATACAACTGAGAGAATGGCACCAAACTGTATGATAAACGTAAAGGCATGAACGAACGGATCACCCTGGGGTACGTTCAGCAGGTTTTGCGTGATAATCATGTGACCAGTAGATGATACAGGCAAAAACTCCGTAAGTCCTTCAACAACAGCAATGATAATAGTCTCTAACCAATCCATGTCTTACTTGCTTTTGTGTACTACGGCGTAAATCATTGAAACAAAACCGAACAAGCACACCAATGGTGCTACTTTGATGCGGCGTGCACTGAAGATGTCGGGGTTGTATGCTTGTTCTGTAGAACTGCCACCTGCCATCAGAATGAAACCGATGACCACGATAACCATACCTATTGCCAATAGGATGAAATTCATTCGTCCAAAAGCAAAATCTTTCTTGTCCATTTATCTTGTTTTTTACTTTTTAATTTTTTACTTTTTAAATTTTATACAGTTCCCCTGCCGTCATGCGTAAGAACTTGTTGACAGACAGAAGCGTGCACAGCGTTGTGATGACGAAACCAAATATGAAAACACCACCGGCAGTGATAGCCAATTCGCGCCAGGTCATGATGTCTTCTATATGCGGCATATAAGGCATTAATACATAAATGATTCCTGAGAGTAATGCGCATGTCAGCAATGCGGATACGAATCCTAAAACCACTGCGCGTTTTAGGAATGGACGGCGGATGAATCCCCAGGATGCTCCCACCAGTTTCATGGTGTGGATGGTGAACCGTCTGGAATAGATGCTCAGCTGGATGGAATTGCTGATAAGTGTATAGCAAATGAAAATAAGCAGAACGGCCAGTGAAAGCAACGCAATGTTTACTGGTTCGAGGAGCCTGTTCATTCCTTCAATCTCATCCTTGGTATAAGCCACATCCACCACGCGGCTGTCTTTCCTGAGCTTGTTTGCTATGAGGGATAATGAGTCCGCGTTAGCGTAGTCGGCGTTCATCATAACAGATAGCTCAGCAGAAAAAGGGTTACACCCTGTGAACTCTGCTGGATTGATGCCCATTTCCGACGTGGCCATCTTTAGTGCGTCTTCGCTGCTGATATAATTCACTTCGCGGGCATAAGCCTGTTTGCTGATAGCATTGCCAAAGGCTTTTCCGGTCTCTTGTGAAATGGTGTCGCCCAAGATTACGCTTATCTCTACATTTTCGCGCAAGCTTTTCTGCAAGTTTTGAGTTGTCAATACCGAAAGCATCACTAATCCCAATAGTGTGAGCACCATTGTTGTGCTGATGCAAAGGGTAAACATTTGTAGCCCGTGTCTGCGCTTCTCCAGATTTCTGCTCTTTCTCATTTGTGATAGAGCCTATAAAGGCATTTTCGTAAAATAATTTTGCAAAGGTACTATAAAATGGGGTAATGGCAAAACCTTTTAAGAATTATTTGCACAATGATTTTGATGTGTATTAGTTTTTTGGGCTTCTGATAAAATAATTTTGGTTTATGTAGTTGTAATTCGTATTTCTTTTGTAACTTTGCACCCTCAAAAAATGTTTTTATTAAAATAGGTATGGCTGAAGTTAAAAAGATTAAGACTGCGTTGATTTCCGTGTTCCATAAGGATGGACTGGATGAGTTGTTGAAAAAGTTGAATGAAGAGGGCGTGAAATTCCTCTCTACTGGTGGTACGCAGAAGTTCATTGAAGAGCAGGGCTACGAATGTCAGAAGGTTGAGGACGTGACAACGTATCCTTCTATACTTGGAGGTCGTGTTAAGACCTTGCATCCAAAAGTGTTTGGTGGCATTCTTGGTCGTCGTGACAATGAGGGTGACCGCGAGCAGATGGCAAAATACGAGATTCCTGAGATAGACCTTGTCATCGTAGACCTTTATCCCTTTGAGCAGACGGTGGCCAGCGGTGCAGGCGAGGCAGATATCATAGAGAAGATTGATATTGGCGGTATATCCTTGATTCGTGCTGGAGCAAAGAACTTCAAGGATGTGGTCATCGTACCTTCAAAGGCAGAGTATAGTGTCCTTCTGGATATCCTGAACAAGAAAGGTGCCCAGACGGATATCGAGGATCGTAAGATGTTTGCTGCCCGTGCCTTTGGTGTCAGCAGTCATTATGACACGGCTATTCATAGTTGGTTTATTAATCAGTAAAAGGCGAAATAGTAAATAGTAAATTGTCCAATAGTAAATTTGAATGGGATTTTTTAGTTTTAGACAAGAATTGGCCATGGACTTGGGTACGGCCAACACAATCATAATCAGTGATGACAAGATTGTGGTGGATGAGCCGTCGGTCGTGGCATTAGACCGTCGAACCGACAAGATGATAGCTGTCGGTCAGATGGCAAAGATGATGTATGAAAAGACGCACGACAATATCCGAACCATTCGTCCGCTGCGTGACGGCGTGATTGCCGACTTCTCAGCTTGTGAGCAGATGATGCGTGGCCTGATCAAGATGGTTCATACAGGCCGTCACTTCTTCTCGCCTTCCTTGCGTATGGTGATTGGCGTGCCAAGTGGTTCTACGGAGGTGGAACTCCGTGCTGTCCGTGACTCTGCCGAACATGCTGATGGACGTGATGTCTATCTGATTTACGAGCCGATGGCAGCTGCCATTGGTATCGGTATCGATGTGCTGGCTGCTGAAGGCAATATGATTGTTGATATCGGTGGTGGCTCCACGGAGATTGCCGTTATCTCGTTGGGCGGTATTGTGTCGAATAACTCCATCCGTACTGCTGGCGATGACCTGACAGCTGATATTCAGGAATATATGTCGCGTCAGCATAATGTGAAGGTGTCAGAGCGTATGGCCGAGCGTATTAAAATCAACGTAGGTTCGGCATTGACCGACTTGGGTGATGAAGGACCTGAGGATTATGTGGTGCATGGTCCTAACCGTATCACGGCCCTGCCTATGGAAGTTCCTGTGTGCTATCAGGAAATAGCCCATTGCTTGGATAAGACGATTGCAAAGATTGAGAATGCCGTGCTCTCGGCACTGGAGAACACACCTCCTGAGTTGTATGCCGACATTGTGAAGAACGGTATTTATCTGAGTGGCGGTGGTGCTTTGCTGCGTGGTCTTGATAAGCGTCTGGAAGACAAGATTAATATTGAGTTCCACGTTCCTGAGGATCCTTTGCATTCTGTGGCAAAGGGTGCCGGCATCGCATTGAAGAATATTGAGCGTTTCACGTTCCTGAAGAGATAGAATGCACAACCTGCTGGCATTCTTGGTCAAGTACAACCACTGGCTCGTCTTCCTGTTATTGGAAGTGGTCAGTGGTGTAATGCTGTTTAAATACAACAGCTATCAGGGGAGTGCGTGGTTTTCTTCTGCCAATTATGTGGCTGGTACTGTCAGTGAATGGCAGGCCGATATTGAAAAGTATTTCTCTTTGGCATTGTGTAACGAGCAGCTGACACGTCGTAACGTCTTCTTGGAACAGGAAGTTGGGCGTCTGCGCAGACTTCTCTCAGATGCTCATGTGGACACGACAGACCTTATGCGGTCGGAACAGGAATTGTTGAGTCAGTATCAGGTAATTCCTGCTAAGGTTGTGAGCAATTCGGTTAGCAGCTTCAATAACCTGATAACGATAGATAAAGGAAAGGCCGATGGCGTGGAAACGGATATGGGTGTAGCCTGCGGCAATGGTCTTGTTGGGGTGGTTTATCTTGTCAATGACCATTATTCCGTTGTCATACCCGTACTGAATTATCAGTCGCATATCAGTGTGACGATTCGCAACCGTGGCTATTTCGGCTATCTGACCTGGGATGGCGGTAGCCCTATTGAGGCTTATGTGGAGGACGTTCCCCGACATGCTCAATTCAAGAAGGGCGACTGGGTAGAAACCAGTGGCTATTCTTCCATTTTCCCCTCTGGCATCACTGTGGGCAAGATCATAGAGATTAACGACTCGGAGGACGGCTTGTCGTATCGGCTGAAGGTTCATTTGTCAACCGACTTTGCCAATCTCCGTGATGTGTGTGTGATAACCGAGCATGACTTTGCCGAGCGTATGCATCTGCTGGAAGCAGCTAATGATTCACTGGCTAATACAAGATAATACATAGGGGACAAATTATGATTATGGACGTTTTAAAACGACTGTTGTTGATATTCCTGTTTGCAATGGCTCATGTATTGGTGCTTCACCGCATCCATGTGTTCCATTTTGCAACGCCGTTGCTCTATGTCTATTTCGTCTTGTTGTTTCCGCGCAACTATCCTCGCTGGTCTATGCTGCTATGGTGCTTTCTCATGGGGCTGGTCATCGATATGTTCTCAAACACGCCTGGCGTGGCATCAGCCTCGATGACCCTTGCCGGAGTATTGCAGCCCGTATTTCTTGCTCTTTTCCTCCCACGTGATGCAGAAGAGAATATGCCTGTGTCGGCTGCTATGCTTGGCATCGGAAAGTATATAGTATTAGTATTGGCACTTACTTTTATCTTTTGCTTGGTGTATTTTACGTTGGAGTCGTTCAGTTTCTTTGACTGGGCCTATTGGATAGAGAGTGTTTTTGGCACTACTCTTCTTACGTCTTCTCTGATTCTGGCGTTTGAAGGCTTTAGAAAATAATCGTTGCGTGTGAAAGATTACGGGCTGGAGAATAGGCGGTTTGTGATAGGTGGTGTGGCTTTCTTGATTGTCACCATCTATATCATACGTCTTTTTACGCTGCAGCTGATGAGCGATGACTATAAGAAGAATGCCGACTCAAATGCTTTCCTCAAAAAGATAGACTATCCTTCACGGGGTGTCATTACCGACCGTCATGGTAAGCTGTTGGTGTATAACCAGCCTGCCTATGATATCATGGTGGTGATGAACGAAGCCAAAGACCATCTTGATACACTTGACTTTTGCGGTTTGCTGGGTATCACGAGGAAAGAGTTCGATGAACGAATGGCTACAATAAAAGACCGTTCAAAGAATCCGGGCTATTCACGCTTTACGCAACAGATGTTCTTGGGACAGTTGTCCGACCGTGATTTCAGCGTCTTGCAGGAGAAGATGTATCGCTTTCCCGGTTTTTATTTCCAGAAACGCAGTATCCGCCAGTATGAGAATCCGTATGCAGCCCATGTGCTGGGTGATGTGGCTGAGGTGTCGCCTGCTGATATTGAAAACGACGATTATTATCAGCCCGGTGATTATATCGGAAAGTTGGGCGTAGAGCGTTCCTACGAGAAATATCTGCGGGGGGAGAAGGGCGTAAAGATACTGCTTCGTGATGCACATGGACGTATTCAGGGAAGCTACAAGAACGGTGAACTGGACCGTCCACCAGTGCCAGGCAAGAATCTGACCCTGGGAATAGATGTGGATCTGCAAGCCTTGGGCGAACGCCTCTTGGAAGGTAAGATAGGCTCTGTTGTCGCTATCGAGCCAGCTACGGGCGAAGTGCTGTGTATGGTCAGTTCGCCCAACTACGACCCTCGTATAATGGTAGGGCGTCAGCGTTCCAAGAGTCACCGATTGCTGAGTCAGGACACTTGGAAGCCTCTGCTCAACCGTTCTATCATGGGACAGTACCCACCTGGCTCTACCTTTAAGACCACCCAAGCCCTCACATTCCTTTCCGAGGGTATCATTACGCCTCAGACAGCCTATCCCTGTTATCACGGTTTCGTGTTCAAGGGACTTCGTGTGGGATGTCATGGACATGGTTCGCCCCTGCCACTTGTCCCAGCCATTTCCACGTCGTGTAATGGCTATTTCTGTTGGGGCCTTTATCACATGATTGGCAACCGTCAGAAATACAAGACAGTGCAGGAAGCAATGAATACCTGGCGCGATTATCTGGTGTCAATGGGCTTCGGCTATCAGTTGGGTATCGACCTGCCAGGCGAGAAGCGCGGCCTCATTCCCAATGCACAGTTCTATGACAAGGCCTATAAAGGCTCGTGGAACGGACTTACCATTATCTCTATCTCTATCGGACAGGGTGAGGTTAATGCTACGCCGCTGCAGATAGCCAACTTGGGTGCAACGATAGCCAATCGCGGCTGGTTTATAACGCCTCATGTGGTGAAAGCCATAGAAGACGAAGAACTTGACACGCTTTATACCAAGCGTCGTTATACGAAAGCCAAGCGCGCGGCTTACGATTATGTGGTTCAGGGGATGCGCTCTGCGGCTCTTGGTGGTACCTGTCATGAGTTGGCAAAGTATGATTTCGAGGCTTGCGGTAAGACGGGAACAGCGCAGAACCGTGGCCACGACCACTCGGTGTTCATGGGGTTTGCTCCGATGAATGATCCGAAGATCGCCGTTGCCGTTTATGTGGAGAATGGCGGCTGGGGTGCCACTTACGGTGTTCCCATTGGCGGTCTGATTATGGAACAATACCTGAAAGGCGAACTCTCTGAGGCTTCGTTGGCGAAAGCGAAGGACATTCAGGAAAAACGTATCAATTATGGAACATCTGACAGATAGGAAGCGAGGCGTGATACATTCCATCGACTGGTGGACAATCCTCATCTACGTGGCACTGCTCACATTTGGTTGGCTCAGTGTCTGCGGAGCCAGCTATGACTATGGCGATACGGAGATTTTCTCCCTGTCGGCCCGTTCGGGTATGCAGATTGTGTGGATAGGTACGTCCTTGGTTTTAGCCACAGTCCTGCTATTGCTTGACGACAGTCTCTACGATACGTTTGCCTATGTGATCTTTGGGGTCCTTCTCTTGCTGCTGTTTGCCACTATCTTCAATCCGCATAGCATCAAAGGTTCCCGTTCGTGGCTCGTCTTGGGACCTTTGCGGTTGCAACCGGCTGAGTTTGCTAAATTTGCCACGGCTTTGGCCCTTGCAAAGTATATGGGGCGTTATGGCTATAGTATTGCTAAGACGCATGATTTCCTCTGGACGCTGCTTATCATATTTCTTCCCATGCTGTTTATTGTCATGCAGCGCGAGACGGGGTCGGCCCTCGTCTATCTGTCGTTTTTCCTGATGCTCTATCGCGAGGGCATGACTGGTAGCGTGCTTTTTACGGGTGTGGCTATGGTACTCTATTTCGTGATAGGTATCCGTTTTGCTGAACCTACAATGTGGTATACGCCAACGTCGGTGGGCTATTTCATTGTTTTCCTGCTCATACAGATTTTCTCGTCTGTGTTGATTGGCGTCTATTGCCAAGACTGGACGAAGGCATTAAGGTGTCTGGCGGTATGCTTAGGCATAACGCTGGTTTGTCTGCTGTTTTCGTTTTACGTCATACCGTTCGACCTGTTCTGGGTGCAAGTGTCGCTTTGTGTCATGCTGATAGTCTTTTGTCTGTGGCAAGCCATACGCACGCGTGTACATAATTATTTCTGGATTATGGGCTTTGTGGTTGGCTCGCTGGTGTTCTTTAATTCTACGGACTATGCTTTGAATCATGTGCTGGAGAAACATCAGCGTACGCGAATCTATGTGCTTCTGGGCATGGAGGAGGACCTGCGTGGTGCCGGCTATAATGTGCATCAGAGTGAGATAGCCATCGGCTCCGGCGGGCTTGAGGGAAAAGGTTTCCTGAATGGCACGCAGACGAAGTTGAAGTATGTGCCCGAGCAAGATACCGACTTTATTTTCTGTACTGTTGGTGAGGAAGAGGGCTTTATAGGTGCTGCAGGTGTACTGTTGCTGTTCTTGGCATTGATCCTGCGACTTATCCATCTGGCGGAACGTCAACCCACCACCTTTGGCCGTGTCTATGGCTATTGCGTCTTGTCGGTGTTCCTGTTCCATGTCGCCATCAATGTGGGCATGGTGCTGGGATTGGCACCTGTGATAGGTATTCCCTTGCCATTCTTCTCCTACGGCGGTTCTTCGCTGTGGGGCTTTACGCTTCTGCTTTTTATCTTCTTGCGTATAGACGCAGGGCGTTATGCGCTGTTGGATTAGCTATTCCTTTGTATCTTTGAGGCTGAATCCCACATTGGCGATACCTGGCAGTATTTCCCTTTGCATACAATGGCGTATGCTGACCGAAAGCGTGTCGCCGGCCTTTAGGTTGACTGTTGACAAAGGGATGTCCATCTGACGGTAGTTCGTGCCGCTGCCTTTGGGTATGCCCTTCTCGTTTGTCGTCTCAATATTGATGGTGTCGGATTTTGTTGTCTCTTGTGTGTTGCAGCGTTGGCTGACAATCAATGACAGATTGCTATACGGATAGTCCCCTATGATGCGCAGTCCAAGTATCTCGGCATAGTTGCCGTCTCTGTTGTTGGGAATCTCAAAGTATATGGTGTCGTTACGTCTCCATCCGTCAGTGTCGATGTTTTCGTAATGACAATATATCATTTGGCGGTTGCAGCTGGTCTGTGTCAGCGCAACCGCCATGATTGCTATTGTTGAAAAGATGCTATTCCTTAGCAGACTCATCTTTTTTCTCATTTTTCTGCTTCTGTGCCTTTTTCTTCTTCTTTTTCTTCGCCTTGTCGAATCGGTGGATGTCATCGCCAGCCAACAGGTCTACCGGCTGGTTCTCCTGCTGACGTTTCATCTTCTCTTCATCGGGCTGCAGGTCTTCCGGCTTCTTGCCGTGCTTGTTCATTTCAATGATCTCTTTGGCTCGCTCTGCAGTAATCGTCTCCAGATTAACGGCAATGCGCTTGTCGGTAGAGTAGGTGACAAGTCCAGCCAGGATATCGGCCTTGAAATAGTAATAGTCGGCATCGAGTGTCTGAAGTACTGTCTCGCGGTTGGGCAGTTTCTTGCCTGCCTCCATATAGTTGTCCACCTCGTAGTTCAGACAGCATTTCAGCTTGGCACACATACCTGCCAGCTTCTGCGGGTTTAGCGAGATGTCCTGATAGCGGGCAGAACCCGTGTTCACCGATACGAAGTTCTTCATCCAAGTGGCGCAGCACAGTTCACGTCCGCAGGGTCCGGTACCGCCGATGCGTCCTGCCTCCTGACGTGCACCGATCTGCTTCATCTCGATGCGTACATGGAAGGCGGATGCCAGGTCTTTGATCAGCTGTCGGAAATCCACGCGCTCGTCGGCGATGTAATAGAAGATGGCCTTCTGACCGTCGCCCTGATACTCCACGTCGCCAATCTTCATGTCCAGTCCCAGCTTCTTGGCTATCTCGCGGCTCTCTATCATGGTCTCATGCTCACGGGCTTTTGCCTCGCGGTATTTGTCCATGTCCACCTGACGGGCCAGTCGGTAGATGCGCTTGATGTCATCGGCACTCTTGATGTTTGCTTTTTTGATTTGCAGGTTCACGAGCCTGCCGGTCAGTGTCACTACACCTATGTCATGCCCGGGACTTGCTTCCACTGCCACGATGTCGCCCTTTTTCAGCGGCAGGTTGTTCACGTTGTGGTAGTAGCCCTTGCGGGTGTGTTTGAACTGCACTTCCACCAAGTCTGTCGTCTCGGCATTTCCCGGCACGTCAGCCAGCCAGTCGTAGGTGTTCAGCTGGCGGTCCTGTCGTCCCACGGCAGCTCTACAGAGTCCGCGGTCGCAGCCCGTTCGTATCTCGTATGTTCTTTGTTTCTCTTCCATATCTTTATTTTTGAATAAGCAATACTATGATTTGCAGGGCAAAGTCGAAGAACACGATCTTTGCGTTGGCGTTCTGTCCTATATCTCGTATGGCGCGGTTGGCCAGGTCGTAGAGTTGCAGGATATTTCCTTCATTGATGAAACGGGCGAAGTTCTTGGCAAAGTTCTCTTCCTCCTGAGTCATATACACCAGCTCGGGTTGCTGGAAGTTGCTCATGAAGTTCTCGCGCACCATCCGCAGGAAAAACAGGAGGAATCGTTTCTGTTTCTCGCGTCCGAAGCCTGCCATCGTCTCGCTCCATTTTCTCAGGTCGCGCACCCGTCGCTGATAGGCCAGTCGCATCAGCATGATGAAGAGATCCAGGAACTGCTCGTTCTCCGTGCCTGCCTGCAGGGCTTCTACTGCCTTGAGCCACGAACCGTTAGCCAGTCGGCTGATACGCTGTGCCGAGTTCTCGTCAATGCCTCTTCTGTCGATGAGTGCCTGTCGGATCTCCTCATCCTGTATTTTCTTGACATCAATGCGCTGCACGCGACTGCGAATCGTCTCCAGCAGTTTGTCGGGCTCCTCGCACACCATCAGGAACACCGTTTGCGTGGGTGGTTCCTCTATGAGTTTCAGCAGTTTGTTGGCACATTCGATGTTCATGCGCTCGGGCAGCCAGATGATGCTCACCTTGTAGCCTCCCTGGCTTGACTTCAGCGACAGCTTGCGCACCAGGTCGTCGCTCTCGCCGGCAGTGATAATAGCCTGCTGGTTCTCGGCACCTATGGCCGTGAGCCATTGATCCAGCGTGAAGTATGGGCCTTGCATGATGAGCTCATGCCACTCGCGGGCGAAGTCATCGCTCACGGGCTTATGGTCACTGCTCATCGAGGGCAGTTTGATGGTGGGGTAGGTGAAATGCAGGTCGGGGTGCTCCAGTTTCTGCACCATCGCATTATCTTCGCCCAGCAAATAGGATGCAAAAGCCACTGCCAGTGCCATCTTGCCGCTGCCTTGCGGGCCGCATAGCATCATGGCATGTGGCAGACGCTCTTCCTTGACCATCTGCATCAGGCGCTCCTGCACCTCCTTCTGTCCTATGACCTCACTGAACTTCAATCGGCCCCCCCTTCTGCCCCCGAGGGGGCTACTTTTGTCTTGCTATCTGGCTTTTTTTCTATGGAAGCCCCCTTGGGGGCAGTATGGGGGGCTTGTAACGCCTTCACGATTTCCACCACCGAATCCACGGCTCCTACGGTATAGAAATGGATGTCGTTCACGCCGTGAGCATACAGCTCCTTGCACTGTTGCACCGTCCATTCTATGCCCAGCTCCTTGGCATCGGCATCGGTTTGGCATTTCACAATCTCACGAGCCAGTGCCTCTGGGATGTCGCAATGGAACGTGCGAGGCACCACCGTGAGCTGACTCAGCTTTGCCAGCGGTTTGATGCCGGGGATGATGGGAATGGTGATGCCCATCTTCCGAGCCTTTTCTACAAAGGCAAAATATTTCTCGTTGTCGTAGAACAGCTGCGTCACAGCATACTGTGCACCCAGATCCTGCTTCTCCTTCAGGTACTGCATATCCATCTCTAAGTTGGGAGCCTCCTCGTGCTTCTCTGGATAGCAGGCCACACCGATGTCGAACCGTGTGCCAGGATTCTTGATGGGCGTACCGTCGGCAAAGAAGCCTTCGTTGAAGCGCTGCACCTGACGAATCAGGTCTGTCGTGTGACAGTGTCCACCTGGTGTGGGTGTAAACACGCGATCCTCCTTGGCCTTGTCGCCGCGAAGCAGCAACAGGTCGGTTATGCCCAGGAACTGCAAATCCAACAATTCGTATTCGATATCCTCAATTGTTGCTCCGCTACAGATGACGTGTGGCTGCACGGGTACCCCGAACTTCTGCTGGATGGCAGCTGCCACAGCAATAGTGCCAGGGCGCAGGCGCATACGCTGTCGCTCAAAGCGTCCGTCACCCAGTTCCTTGTAAACATACTCGCTGTGATGCGTAGTGATATTGATGAATGCGGGATTCAACTCACACAACTTTTCAATATCAGCAAAGAGCTTATCGGTGCCTGTCCCCTTCAATGGGGGCAGCACCTCGAACGAGAACTGATGCTCGTCCTGTTTGTCGTTAATGATTCTTGCTACGGCCATATTTTAATGTGCAAAGGTACGAATAAGTGAGCACAATACAAAACAAAAACCCGTTTTTTTGTTTTTATTGTCGAACGGAAGTACTTTCGACGTCAGTCAAAGGTACGAATAAGTGAGCACAATACAAAACAAAAACCCGTTTTTTTGTTTTTATTGTCGAACGGAAGTACTTTGAATAATAGAATCTGTCACTTTTACATCTAATTTATTGATAGTCAGAACGTAGCATACAGTGTAAGGTTTTTTCAACCTTACACTATTTGCATCACTTTT
>CACZZQ010000021.1 GCA_902785695.1 uncultured Prevotellaceae bacterium
CACGTTCTTGATGAAGCAGAGGCTTGGAATCTTCGGATTCGGAAAAGCCTCATTGGGGTTGGGTCTATTATTGATTTCCATAAATTCCGATTTATCTGTTTGTTAAACTGCTGCAAAGGTACAACTTTTTTCTAAGAATATCCCCAAAAGAGACTATGAAACTGTCTTTTTCCTAATGTAAAAGCCATTTTACCTTTGCACCAACAAATTCAAATCTCTATGACTACAAACAGCAAAGAATGGATCCAGTACTCAACCGCAGCACTTATGGTGGTGTCAGGTGTCGTACTGTCCTTTATCTCGTTCTTCACCAAGGGCGATGTAACCGATGGGGTGCTCTGGTACATGGCACAGGGCCTGACCTTCGCAGGGGCCATCTTCGGGGTGAGCGTGTACTTCAAAACGAAACTCGGAGAGTCCGAGTATCGTATCAAAGAATTCTTATCCAAACAAATCAGAAATGAAACAGACAATGAGACGCATTGACAGAATTATCGTTCATTGTACGGCCACGCCTGAGGGTAGGCATGTGACCGTCAAAGACGTGGATAACTGGCACCGCAATGACCGCCACTGGGCTAACGGCATCGGCTACCACTACCTGATTTACCTTGACGGCAGCATCCATCCCGGACGGCCTGAGTCCATGGTAGGAGCGCATTGTTACGGATATAACAAGCACTCCATCGGGGTGTGCTATGTCGGTGGTACCGAGAAGAATAATATCAAAGTGGGCAAGGACACTCGCACACCTGAGCAGAAGGAAGCATTGGCGAAACTCCTGGAGGATCTTCACCAACGCTATCCTCATGCCACGCTCCACGGCCACCGTGAGTTTGAATGTAGCCGTCTGAAGAGCAACAAATGCTCCAGCTGTACCAATTGCCAGTACAACAAGGCTGTCTGCACACTTGCAGGAAAGCCCTGCCCATGCTTCGACGTAAGCGAATACCAATACATTTTCAACGACAATAACACTTCTCAAAAATGAAATCAATTCTTCACTTTCTTCTTCTACTTTCAGTCTCTTGTCTGTTACTTTCGTGCCATACCACGAAAGCCAGTGTGTCGGCATCTGAGAAGAGCGAGACGGTGGCGACGAGCGCCGACCGTCTCAGCTCCTCTCTGATGACTGACTCCACTAACCAATGGTTCACACTGTCTGTTGACAGCCTCTTTATCATCCTGTCAGAAAAGGGCATAGTCATTGTTCCAGAGGGCAAAGCATCGCCATCACTTACAGCGGAAAGTATGCCATTAAGAGACGCTGGCCAAGGCGCAGCGTCCCTTGATGATATGTACTTTCTAAGCTGTAAGCCTCCCGCCACAAGTGGCCAGAATTATAGTGCAAGCACAAAGCAGCCTACCACTCAAAAGCCGTCGGCCCTGAAGATATACGGACTTCACGTTGATGCGGGCAGCAACAAGAAGTCCAACGTACAGACTTTGACAACGGACAGTGTGGCCGAGTCCACACAATCCTCTGTAGTCAAAGCTTCAGATGTGCGGAAGTCCGCACCCAGCACGGCTCCGAAGTATATCTTCTATATCCTCTTACTCGCCTGTGCTTTATATCTCATCTATCGCTTTCGCCATTTCTTCAAGTTGCCAAACTGAAACCCTGCTAACAGGGATTCAGTTTGACAGTGGCGACAATTCTTTTGACCACTTCTGCTAATCGCAGAGAGAATGTTTATGCTCTGGAGAGCATCGGTGTTTATGGCTATTCGCCATCATTCGATCACTTCTGCCGGGGGCAGGATGGGGGTGAAGAAGTTCGAGCCAGTCTTCAGACGGGAACCGTCAATATAGGTGTAGTCCGTATGCTCCTCTGTCATGGTGTTGAAGTTGAAGACAGACATATCACAGTAGGCCAGTCCGGTGTAGGCCATGAAGATAAAGAGGTCACGCGCACGTTCAATACGGCCACTGCATTCAGCCTGGCGAATCTTGACAAGTTCAGGCTCAATCAGGGGAACACGCTCCTTGTTCTTGCCCTTGGGGAATTTCACGTACTCGTAGGGGTCTGAGGAAATCATCTCCAATCGCCACAGGATCTTGGTGTACTTGCGGACTTTCTTGTGGTAGCCGTTGATGGTGTAGTCAGTCTTGTTGTTCTGACTGCGAAGCCAGGCATCGAAGGCGATGACATTGGCTTTGGTCAGGATCCTTCTGTCATTGGCCATTACTTCCCATGATTGCTCGTCAGCAGTACCGACGGCTTCCCATTTTCTTTCTTCTCTGCTGAGATAGACAAGAATCTCGATGGTTCCCTTACCAGTCTTCTTCACAGTGTTCCTGCGGTCGAAGAGCAATTTTACGTTCTGTTTCATAAATTAAAATTTTTTTTTGCAGCCAGAATGTAAAACTGAGCAAAGTCGGGAGAAAATTGAAGTGAGGTGGCCAAAATTAGTTGTTTCTTGTAGCACGGTTAGCCAAAAGTGTATCACATTTTTGAGAGCGTGTATCACAAAATGTATCACAAATCAGTCCAAGACGTTCCAAGTAATTCCAAAAATGTCCAAGCTTTTCCAATCAAGCTGCGGGGTTCAACAAATTATTACTTTAACAGAACATCATGAATATTAGTTAGTTAGTGGCTCTCTTGCCCCTAAAAAAGCGAAAAACGACAGAACTTTGTTAGTTCGTCGTTTTTATCGCTAAGTACACCCGCAGGGGCTCGAACCCTGGACACCCTGATTAAGAGTCAGGTGCTCTACCAACTGAGCTACGGGTGCATCATTTTTTGTTTTGATTCAGTACTCTTGCTGAATTGCGGGTGCAAAGGTACGGAGTATTTTTGAATCTACCAAATTTTTTTGGCATTTTTTTCAAAATACCCGTTATTTTTTTACTCCATAGGGAAAAGACCATATAATTTGGCATCAATCATGTCGGTAACCTGTTTGAAATGTTCAGGATTTTCTCCAAACTTACAATGGTCGCCATCGACAACGATCAGCGGTCCTTTGTAGCCGACAATCCATTCCTCATAGCGGCGGCTCAGTCCCTCCAGATAATCCAGTCGCATGGTCTGTTCGTATTCACGTCCGCGTTTTTGTATTTGTGCTACAAGGGTTGGAATGCTACTGCGTATGTAAATCATAAGGTCTGGCAACTGAACCAGTGACATCATCAGGTCGAAGAGATCCTTGTAGTTATTGAAGTCACGATCGCTCATCATTCCCTGCCCGTGAAGGTTTGGTGCAAAGATGCAGGCATCCTCGAAGATGGTACGGTCCTGAATGATGGTCTCCTTGGAATGTGCTATCTCGACAACTTCCTTGAAACGCTTGTTCAGGAAATAGATCTGAAGGTTAAACGACCAACGCTTCATATCTGCATAGAAGTCCTCTAGATAAGGATTGTTGTCAACGGGTTCGAACCTTGGCGTCCAACCGTAACGGTGGGCCAACATCTTAGTCAGCGTGGTCTTGCCACTTCCAATGTTTCCTGCTACTGCGATGTGCATAATGCTCAATTCTTAATGCTTAATTCTTAATCTTAATTGGAAAAGAGTCCGAAGAGGGTGGAGTCTATACGGTCTACTATCTTAGCGAAGTCCTTCGGGTTGTTCTGATAGTCGAGGTCATCTTTTTCGATCACCATCACCCTACCCTTATACATCTTATAAATAAACTCATCATAACGACGGTTGAGATTTTCCAGATACTCCAGCTTCATGGTCTGCTCGTACTCACGTCCACGTTTCTGGATGTTTCCTACCAGATGGGGAACTGAAGCCCGCAGATAGATCATGAGATCGGGATAACGCACCACAGTCATCATCTGTTCAAAGAGTTCCATATAGGTATCATAGTCGCGGTCGGAGAGATTACCCATAGCCTTATTGTTCTGCATGAAGACATAGACACCCTCGAAGATGGTACGGTCTTGCACGATAGTATGATCAGATTTTGAAATATCTATGAGGTCGCGGAAGCGCTCTTTCAGAAAGTAGACCTCCAGATTGAACGACCAACGGTGGATGTCGCGGTAGTAGTCTTCCAGATACGGATTATGGTCAACAGTCTCGAAGCGAGCCTCCCACCCGTAATGACGGGCGAGCATCTTGGTCAGAGTGGACTTTCCGCTTCCGATATTTCCTGCTACTGCGATATGCATTTCCTTATAACAACTTATCTATTTCTTCAATAGTCAGAGCAGTGTACATGGAAATCAATGCTGCCTGCATACCGTCGGTCATCTTTGAAGCCGTAGTCGGTATAGGGGTTGATGTATCTTCCTGCTATCTGTTCCATGCGTTTTCTTGTAATCTCGACTGCAAAATTACATAAAAATACTGAAACCACCAAACGATTGGGAGAATTAACGTTGTTTACCCTATAAATAGCCATCCTTGTTGTTCTGGAATAGCTGGCTGTGGCGGATTGGAGACCTCGTTCTTGGATAAAAGAAGATATTGGCTGTCGCATAGCATGATGCAGCAGCAAAAATTTTTCACTTTTCACCTTTTATGTACCTCTGAGCTTTGCTCGAAGGCACTATCGTTCGACAATAAAAAAAAAATGTTTTTTTGTTTTGTATTGTTCTCACTTTTTCGTATCTTTGTCGCACGAATTCTAATCATTTCGCTATGGGAATAATCATTGGTATAGACGTGGGCATTTCTACCACGAAGATTGTCGGGCTGAAGGAAGGCAAGCCTACAGCCCCTATTAGGATTACGGCTGCCGACCCTATCACCTCGCTCTATGGTGCTTTCGGCAAGTATCTGCACGACAACAACATCAACCTTAACGATGTAGAGCATGTCATGCTGACGGGCGTAGGTACCGGCTATGTGAAGAACGACGTCTATGGTGTCAAGACTAGTCGCTGCGATGAATTTATAGCCGATGCCTTAGGAGCCCGCTATGAGAGTCATATCGACCACGCCATTGTGGTGTCGATGGGCACCGGCACCTCGTTTGTCATGTGTCAGGGCGACAACATACGTCACATTGGCGGCATTGGCATTGGCGGTGGCACGTTGCAAGGACTGTCGCGCCTCATGCTGAATACCAGCGATATCAAGACCGTATCGGCACTGGCCATGCAGGGCGACATCTCGCACATCAACCTGAGTATCGGCGACATCTCTGCACAACCGCTTCCCGGCCTGCCCATGGAGGCTACGGCGAGCATCTTCGCCCGTGCACAGAATGACGCTTCGCGTGAGGATATTGCCTGTGGCATCATCTCGCTGGTGATGCAGAGCATCGGCTCAGCCGCTGTGCTGGCTGCCCAGGGCACCGGCTGTCATGACATGGTGCTCATTGGCAACCTGTCGCTGCTGCCTCAGTGCAAGGACATCTTCCCAGCCTTGGAGCGTCTGTACAATGTGCGCTTCCACATTCCCAAATACTCGTCATTCTGCACTGCCATTGGAGCTGCCCTGGCATACAGGATTGACAGTTGATCATTGGATCATGAAGTAAGTCCGTATAGCCAGATTTATCTTTAATCCCACCCGTCAGGGCTATACCTTCGCCGGCTGGATGGGTACAGGGCTTGAAGGGCCTGCGCTGACAGTCACCATCGCTACAGGTTCTACCGGCGACCGCAGCTACACCGCCACATGGGAGCGTAATGATATGATGCCGGGTGACGTGAACCACGACGGAACTGTTGACGTGACCGATGCCGTACTGATTATCGATGAAATCCTGCTTAAGGATCCGTCCAACTTCGATGCTTCGCTGGCCGATGTGAACCATGACACCTTTATCGATGTGACCGATGTGGTGCTTGTAATTGACAAGATTCTGGGTAAGTTAGAACTGTCTCGCAATGCCGAGGCTGCTTATAAGGACTTGACGGCTTACACTGCTTTCCAGATGGATCTGACGATACCTGCAGGCTACGTGCTCGAAGGCGTTATGCTGACGGAGATGGCGAAGGACAGTCATACACTGGCTTACACCATGCTGCCCGGTGGCCGCTGCCGCATCGTGGTCTGGTCGATGGACAACGAGGCACTGCCCGGTGCATGGAACGAGGTCATCCGTCTGCAACTGAGGGGTCAAGGCGAAGCGCAGCTCAATGCCGATCATGCCGTCTTCGTCACCGTCAATGGCGAGCGTCATGAGCTGCTCCTCAACGGAACAACCGGCATTGCTCAATGGTCAACCGTCAATGGTCAATCGTCAATGGTCTATGACCTGCAAGGTCGACGAGTTTCGAGCGCAGTAGTAAATTCATCACTCACTGCTCCCCACTCTTCACTTAAGAAAGACCTTTACATCATCGACGGAAAGAAGTTCATGAAGAAGTAACAAGATTCAAGTTATCAATGGCAGTCCCTGCGGTCAACTGACTCCAGGGACTGCTTCTTTTCAAAAAAGAGCACGAAGCGGTACTTTGAGAATGTAAAGAATTTGAAGTAATGACCATAATTTGCACGTTTCGTTTTGTGGAATAAATGAAAATGAGTATCTTTGCACAAATTTTCAAGGTTATGAAGAAATTGATGATATTGATGAGCTGTGCCATGATGGTCATGGGCATACAGGCTCGGTCGGCTTTCCTTGTATCCAACGACAGCATTCCCGCTGACACCACGAAGGTAGTGGCCGATACGCTGAAAGTTGACAAGAAGAAGAAAGAGAAAAAAGAGGAGAAGAAAGAATCTGAGTACGAGAAAATCATCAAGAAGGGTGGCACCGTGATGGACGGAATGTTCCGCGTTCGCCATATTGAGGACAAATACTACTTCGAGGTGCCCGACTCCATGATGGGTCGCTACATTCTTTGCGTCACTCGTTTTACGGCTGTTCCACAGGATTTCGGGATGTTTGCAGGTGAGGAGATCACCCACTCCACCGTTTACTTCGAGAAACGTGACACCAGTCAGATTATGATTCGCCAATATGTTCTGTCACATCTGGCAGACAATGGCGACAACATTTCACGCACACTGGAGCAGTCAACCATAGACCCCATTGTTCAGGCATTCAAGGTGATTGGCAAGAACGAGGCAAAAGATGCCAGTCTCATTGAGGTGACAGCACTCTTTAATAGTGACAACAACCTGACCAGTTTTTCCAATACGAGCAAGACAACGCTGAAAGTCGGCGGCATTCAGAAAGACCGCACGTTTATCGACACGATGAAGGTCTTTCCTACCAACATCGAGATTGCAACCACACGCACCTATGCTTCCACAGCAGGCCGCTCCGAGGCCTCCAAGATAGGTACCGTCACGATGGCTTTCAATACCTCTATGGTGTTGCTGCCCAAGGAGCCGATGCGCAAGCGCCTGTGGGACGACCGTGTGGGCTACTTCGTGAACAACTTCGTGCGCTTCAGCGATGCCCAGCATAAGACTCAGCACGAGTCGTTTATCTCGCGCTATCGTCTGGTGCCAAAGAACAAGAAGAAATACCTGCGTGGCGAGCTGACAGAGCCAGAGAAGCAGATCGTGTATTATATCGACCCTGCTACTCCCAAGAAATGGATTCCCTACCTGATCAAGGGTATTGAAGACTGGAACGTAGCCTTCGAGACTGCCGGTTTCAAGAATGCCATCACTGCGAAAGTATTGCCTGAGGACGACCCCAACGTCAGCCTGGAGGATGCCCGCTACTCCGTATTGCGCTATCTTCCCTCTGAGACAGAGAATGCCTACGGTCCACGCATCGTTGATCCACGCTCTGGCGAGATAATCGAGGCGCATATCTGCTGGTATCACAACGTGATGAACCTGCTCACGAAATGGTATATGGTACAATGTGGTGCCGTGGACAAGCGTGCCCAGACCATGAAGTTCGACGAGAAGCTGATGGGTGAGTTGATTCGTTTTGTCAGTAGTCATGAGGTAGGCCACTCGCTAGGTCTACGCCATAACATGGGCGCGTCGTATGCCACACCTGTAGAAAAGCTGCGCGACAAAGCCTGGGTGGAGAAAAACGGGCACACTGCCAGCATCATGGACTATGCCCGTTTCAACTATGTGGCTCAGCCCGAGGATAAAATCAGCGAGAAGGGTCTGTTCCCACGTATCAACGACTACGACAAATGGGCTATCAAATGGGGCTACCAGTGGCGTCCTGATTTCAAGGACGAATACGAGGAAAAGGAGAAGCTGATGACCGAGACCACGAATATCCTCAGAGGCAATCAGCGCCTGTGGTTTGGTGGCGAGGGGCGCAATGAAGATCCACGTGCACAGACTGAAGACCTGAGCGACAACAACGTAAAAGCCTCAGAGTACGGCATCAAGAACCTGAAGCGCGTCATACAGAACCTTCCTCAGTGGACCAAGCAGGAGAACGACCAGTATGACGACCTACGCGAGATGCATAAGGCTGTAACCGATCAGTTTAACCGCTACATGAACCATGTGGCCAAAAACATCGGTGGACGCTTTATCAACAATATGCCGGGAACAGAGCCATACGCTCCGGTGCCTGTTGCCCGTCAGCGTGAAGCCCTGCAGTACCTTGGCCGCAACATCTTCGACGCACCGGAATGGCTCTATCCCACCAACATCATGTCGAAGATGAGTTCTGATGCTGGAAGCTCACAACAGACCATGCAGACCAACCTGCTGACGCGACTCATGACCCCACTGATGCTCAGCAACATCGGCAACACAGAATATAGCGTAGCCCAATACTTGGACGATCTATTTGCCGAGGTATGGAAATCACCTGCAAGCAATACGTTCCAGGCGAAGGCACGCCGTCAGCTACAACGCTCGTATGTGCAAAACCTGAACACACTTCTCAATCCCTCTGCTACAGACTTGAAAGGAGCAATGGCACAAAGCTACAATTCGGATGCCATGCTCTATGTTCTGCAGAATCTGAAGAAAGTGGAGGATTTCTGTCAGCAGCAGATGAAGTCATCCGACGGTATCAATGCCCTGCACTACGAGGATTTGCTCCGTGAAATCAAACTTATCCGCGATCGTCGCACAACTGTCAAATAAGCTTATGCACAATCAGGACTATAGAAAGTTATTCATGACCCTACTACTCATGATGATCGGAGTTTGGGGCTTCGCGCAGAAAGGTGGTTATACCATTCATTTTACTGTTCAGGACAGAGGTTCCCACGAGTCTATCATCATGGCCAGCATACAACTGCAACCCTCTGGGGCTATGGCTGTAACCGACATGGATGGCAAGGCGACCATCAACAATGTGCCAGCAGGTGAATACACCTTGCAAATCAGTTATGTGGGCTACGAACCCATCAATACCAGATTGAAAGTCAACAAAGACCTGACCATGCGTTATCTGATGGTACCCACTTCGCTGTCGCTACGTGAAGTGCAGGTGGTAGCCAAACAAAGAGAGAGCGGTGCATCGACATCGAATGTTATAGGCCGACAAGCCATCGATCACCTGCAAGCCACATCGCTGGCTGACGTGATGCAACTGATTCCTGGTCAACTGATGGATCGCCCTGATCTGACCCAACAGCAAGGGTTGCAACTGCGCACGCTGCAGAACAACTCTACGATGGCTTTTGGTACGAGTATCATCGTTGACGGTGTACCGATGTCAAACAATGGTGGTGTCAATCAGGGAGCATTCTCTGGTACTGCCTTTGCCGGTTCTGATCTTCGCCAAGTTTCTGCCGACAATATCGAGGAGGTGGAAGTGATTCGTGGTATCCCGTCAGCAGAATACGGCGACCTGACCAGCGGACTTGTGGTTGTACATTCTAAAGTTGGCATCACCCCTTGGCAGGCAAAGGCCAAGATCAACCCTGGACTTCAGAACTACAGTGTAGGTAAAGGCATGAATATCGGCAAGGCAGGCATTATCAATGCCAGTCTCGACTATGCCAAAGCCTGGGGCGACCCACGTCAGAAGACCCGTTCGTTTGATCGCTATACAGCCAACATAGGCTGGGGCTACGACATCAGTCCTCGTTGGCATACTGATACCAAATTGCGATTCATGCAGGCAAAGGACTGGACAGGACAAGATCCTGATGCCATTCAGGACGGTACGGAATCAGAATCAAAAACGACAACCTTTGGCTTGACCCATAACGGCCGTATCCGTATTGACACTCCATTGATGAGGTCATTGAAATACACTTTAGGCATCAGCATATCACAGATAGATAACAGCAACACCAGTTTCGTGGCTGTCAGCAGCGGTCTGCTGCCTATCTTGACGGAACGTGAGACAGGCTACTATTCTGTGCCTTGGGTCACTTCGTCCTATAAGGCTACAGGAAAGACTGAGAGCCGTCCTGACAACGTGTTCTTCAAACTGACCGACGATTTCTTCCTGCGCAAAGGCAAGACCATACAGAGCTTTAAGATTGGTGTGGACTATCGCTACGACTGGAACTCAGGTCGTGGTTACTATAATGTAGACGAATCACTCCCCTATAAGCCTAATAGCAACGGTCGTCCACGTGCCTTCGATGATATACCAGGACTGCATCAACTGTCGGCCTTTGCCGAAGACCAGTTCACCTATAACATCAATAAGGTGAACCGTCTGCGCGTGAATTTCGGATTACGTTTCCAGTCTCTGCAGCCTTTCAACGAGGTAGCTACCACAGCCCTGTCGCCTCGTCTGAATGTTGCGTTTAGCGTCACAAAATGGCTGGACATCAGAGGCGGTATTGGTATGAACTCGAAAACACCAGGACTGATGCACCTCTATCCTGACAAGAAATACATCGATGACCTGGTAGGCAACTTCACCTTAGCTGCTACGCCAACCTACTACACCCATACTGAGGTGTATAATGTGGAACGCTCGAAAGGACTGAAGAATGCTACGACAACGAAAGTAGAAGTGGGTGCCGACATCAAACTGCCTGAGGGTCGCAAGTTGAGCATCCTGGCTTATGAGGATCGTACACCTAATGGTTTCGAGGCCGCTTCAGACTACTTTACTTACACCTACAATCTCTTTGACGATACACATATGCCAACTATCGGCAGCAACGGACAGCCCGACTTCTCGACAGGCTATGCCTATCAGTTCACCTGTTTTGCCACCACTGGTCAGTTGTCCAATACCGACAAGACCATCAACCGCGGTTTGGAATTCGATTTCGACCTTGGTGAAGTTAAGCCTCTGAAAACAAGCTTTTACTTCAGTGGGGCATGGAACGAGACAAAGACAGATTGGAGCACACGCATGAACACCACTGCCGTTCCCGCTGCTCTGCTGGCAGGGACGAAATATGGAGGTCGTGGTATATCACCCGTTCGTATTGTTTACCCATCAGGTCTCGACTATACCCGTCTGCGCCGCTTTGTCAACACCCTGCGTGCCGTTACCCATATCCCACAACTCAACATGGTGGCATCGTTCACGGCACAAGCTATCTGGCATAACTCAACTTGGAGTTTTACGGCAGACAAAGACCCTATTGGATGGATTAGCGACGATCTGGTGTATCATGACATCAACTCTGCAGATTACATCACATTTGATGGTGGACAGATTGCTACAAATGATGAGAAGTTGCAGTTGCGCTACTCCGACAACGAGCCAAACGAAAACCCTGTGACCTGGAACCTCTCTGCACGTCTCACCAAAGAACTTGGAAAGACAGGTGCCTTATCGCTCTATGTGGACAACTGTCTGTTCTACGAGCCTTATCTTTCTGGTAATAAGACATCAACGCTTTCACAGCGCAATACAGGAAAGTTCGCCTTCGGTGCCGAACTCTCATTAAAATTCTAACTAAGAGAAAGACTATGACAAAAAATACATATTCCATATTGGCCGCTTGCTGGCTGTGCGCTCTCGCCTCATGCGTTGACTATAGCGACGTCACCAGCGAGACCTCAGTAAGCATCCAACTACTCATGCCAGAAGAGTTTACAGGCACTGCTACCCTTTCCGGTCACGAGATTATCCTCCAGAAAGGCGACACACGTCTCTCTGCCACAACCGATGCTGAAGGCGTAGCAACATTTGCAAATCTCATCCCCGATGTCTATGATATATCATGCTCATGGGAACTGACGCAGGCGGAATATCAACAGGCTACAGGTTCCAACAAATCCGTTAGCGGATGTACCGTCGCAGGTTCGCTAAACTCCCATCTTATCAAGGAGGAACAAACCATCTCGCTGGCTACGCAACTGAGCATCAACCAAGATATCATCATCGGCAAGATATACTATGCAGGTTCCAAGGACAACAACAACCGTTCATACGATGCAGGCAAATATCTTGAAATATATAACCAGAGCGACAAGGAAATTGATGTATCCGGCTACTACATCGGATTAGTTGAAGCTGAGAGCAGCCAGGCCTATACACTGGATAACCTCCATGAGGTGTACGAAGACTCTGTGGTACTGCTCAAGCAGATTTTCCGTATTCCTGCCACAGCCAACCATAAGGTGGCAGCAGGCGGCACCGTACTCATCGTCAACAGTGCTGTTGACCACACACCCAACGACACGTTGGAGAACAACCTGTCGGATGCCGATTTCGAGGCAAAAGACACCAACGGTCGCATACAGAACAATCCTGCCACGCCAGCCCTGGAACTCATCTACACAATGTATTCTGCCATCTCGAACATGAATCTGGTGCAGAGCGGACCTTGCGGAGTGGTCATCTTCCGTACCGACGAGGACATTGCTTCACTACCAACGACCTATCCCTACGGTAAGACGAGCGGGAACCTCCAGTGGAAGCTCCTGCCTAAACGTATGATCCTTGATGCTGTAGAAGTGCTGGGCAACAAAGCCACGGGTGTCGAAGTGAAGACCAAGCGTCTCTACGACGATTTGGATGCCGGCTACATTAACATCAATGCTACATCAGGCAGAAGCGGTGAGGTAGTCTATCGTAAGACCAGCAAGAAGACTGACAATGGTCGTCTCATCCTGACAGACACCAACAACTCCAGCAACGATTTCCAGGTTTCAAAAACAATCAAACCCCGCGAATACGATGAATAAGAAATATATTGCCTCTATAGTATCATTAGTCACACTAGTATCACTAAACACCTCTGCCCAGGAGAGTGAATACCGCTATGATGATGCCTTGCTACTGTGGCAACAGACTGGGAATGCCGCAGGACTGGGATTAGAATACAGTCGCGACCGCGGCTATGCTGAGTTCAACGTGGAGCATCGCAGTGGCGACTACCGACGTGTGCAGGAAGGTGGACAGCGCAACCAACTGAAGTTCGCCACCGAGCGCTACCAACGAATCAGTATGCTGTTTGTAGGCTACGGCCGATTCCTTTTCAACATGGATCGTACGAAAGACCGTGCCTGGTGCGACGTGATGCGTCCTTACAATTCCAATCCCTTCTTTTCCGGCAGCAGTATCAGCGGCAAATACGACACCCAAGACTTCGATCTCACCGCTACCGTCAGCACCATCCCCATTCCTCTCTCGGGCGATAAGATGGACAAGGAAATAACTGTGGGTGTCAAGTTGGACTATAAGGTAGGCGATCTGAGTCGTCTGCGCGACCCGCGCTCACGTTCTGAACTCCTTGACTATAAGATTACGCCTGCTGTCACCTATGCCTTTGGAAAGCATACATTAGGACTGAACGGTCATTACAACCGTCGTAAGGAGAAAATTCCTGGACTAATCACCGTACAGGAAGACCCCAACCTGTCTTACTACCTGATGAGCGGTATGGAACAGGCATCTGGAACCATAGGCGGCTATAAGGGATATAGTCGCGAATGGGTGAATCATGAGTTTGGTGCAGAGCTAAACTACGGGTATCAGGCAGACGGTCTGAAAAGCCTCACATCAGTGGGGATCAGCCGTGGTGCGGAGGATGCCTGGGGGCAGTACAAATACGAGCCGGGCAAGTACACCACTTATATTTATAAGGTGATGTCCTATAATCGCATCAAGGCCGGTGCACTGCTCCATCAGCTCGACCTGAACATGAATTTCACGCAGGGTTATGCCGACGAATACCGTCAGCAGCTTATTCAGGAGAAGGAAGGCGAAAAGGGTTATACCAGTTACCACTATGAAACCCAGATTGAATTCAAGAAGCGTTATCAGGTAAAGACCACCGATGCCTCGTTCCACTACCGCTGCTCGTGGCTCGACAATGCTGCCATCAACGGCTATGCAGGCCTGCGTTGTTCTATCCAGAATGTCAGCAACAAGCACTTGCTCCCGCTGTCCGACTTCCAGTACGACCATTTCAATCTGCAGCTTGAAGGCGGCAAGGCGTTCTTCAATAAGCGTCTGTGGGTAGATCTATCTGGTACCTATCACTTTGCCAAGAACGTAGAGTTGAATCTGGCAGACCCCACATCCGACTATGCACAGCAAGTGTGGCTGCCCGACCAAGCCTACTACAATGCCAACTACTGGCAGGGACATGCTGAAGTGAAATACGCCTTCCCACTGACTATCAAGAAACAGCCCACCCAATGGTATGCAAAGGCCTACGGTGATTTCCTCAAGACCAATAACCAGATGGATCGTAAGACCATCGGCATTGCTATCGGAATTTATAACTAACCCCATATTATCATGAAACTAAAACTATTCTTAGCAGGACTGCTTGCACTATGTGCGACTCATCAAGCCTGCGCACAGTCGGAACTCTATCCCAAGCACTTCGACTTGGAAGAGGTCACTCTCTTGGATGGCCCTATGAAAACTGCCATGGAACTCAACATCAAGGTACTGTTACAGTATGATGTCGACCGTCTGCTCACGCCTTATGTACGTCA
The DNA here is from genome assembly GCA_902785695.1 of uncultured Prevotellaceae bacterium. Lineage (GTDB taxonomy): Bacteria > Bacteroidota > Bacteroidia > Bacteroidales > Bacteroidaceae > Prevotella. The sequence continues at coordinate 14,672 of CACZZQ010000021.1, forward strand.
GGCAGGTCTGGCTGACACGCAAGACAAGACCAGTCCCTATTACCAGTGGCTCACCAAGCACCCCAATTTCAAGAACTGGGGCGGCGATGGATTCGACTTGAGCGGTCACGTAGGTGGCCATTACCTCTCTGCTCTGGCTCTGGCCTATGCCGCCTGTCATGATGCAGAGACAAAAGAGGCTCTGAAACAACGCATGGAGTATATGCTCCGCGTGATGAAAGACTGTCAGGATGCCTACGACAACGACAAGGAAGGTCTCTACGGCTTCATTGGTGGTCAGCCCATCAACGATTCCTGGAAGCAGCTGTATCAGGGCAGTACCGAAGCTATTGGAAAGAACTGGGGCTGGGTGCCGTTCTATTGTCAGCACAAGATCCTGGCTGGTCTGCGCGATGCTTATCTCTATGGTAACAACGAGACTGCCAAGGAGATGTTCCGTAAGCTCAGCGACTGGAGTGTCAACCTGATTGCGAAGGTCAATGCTGATGCCTTCGAAGGTTTCCTTAACTGCGAACATGGCGGTATGAACGAGTCTATGCTCGATGCCTATCAGATCTTTGGTGACAAAAAATACCTCACGGCAGCGAAGAAATACACCCACAAGGCGATGCTCAACGGTATGCAGACGCTCAACAAATCGTTCCTTGATGGTAAACACGCCAACACTCAGGTTCCTAAATACATCGGTATGGAACGCATCTTCGAACAAGATGCCACAGCTACAAGCTATAAGAAGGCTGCCGAGAATTTCTGGACCGATGTAGCCACCAACCGTACCGTCTGCATCGGTGGCAACTCAGTGAACGAGCACTTCCTCTCTGCTGCCAATGGCAGTCGTTATATCGACCAACCCGACGGTCCTGAGTCTTGTAACACGAACAATATGCTGAAGTTCTCGGAGATGTTGGCCGACCGTACTGGCGATGCCAAGTACACCGATTTCTACGAGCAGGCCATGTGGAACCATATCCTCTCCACACAGGATCCTGAGACTGGCGGCTACGTTTATTTCACGACCTTGCGTCCTCAGGGCTATCGCATCTATTCCGTACCCAACAAGGGTATGTGGTGCTGCGTGGGCACAGGTATGGAAAACCATTCTAAGTATGGTCACTTCATTTACACCCACGATGGAAAGGAGACGCTCTACGTGAACCTCTTCACCGCGTCCCGTCTCGCAAGTGATGATTTTATCGTCACCCAAGAAACCCAGTTCCCCTACGAGGCAAAGACCACACTCACCATCGGCAAGGCCGGTCACTACGGCATCGCTTTGCGCCATCCTGCATGGGTAGGCAAAGACTTTGGCATCAGCATCAATGGTCAGATTGCTGAAGACATAGAGCCCCAGCAGGGCAAAGCCTCCTACGTCACCATCACTCGCGACTGGCAGGAAGGCGATAAAATAGAAGTAGCCCTCCCCATGGAACTGCGCTACGAGGCCTGTCCTAACTACGAGGACTATATCGCTTTCAAATACGGTCCTATTCTTTTGGGAGCCAACACCACGAATGGCAGCGAGCAACTGCAGAACGTCTATGGCGGCGAGGGCCGTATGGACCACTCACCTGGTGCTATGGGACGCCAGTTGAACCTGCTTGCCTCACCATTGCTCATTGGCAACCGTTCTGACGTGCTGAGCCGTATCAAGGCTCAAGACTTGTCGAAGCTTACCTTCACTATCGATGCCAGTCGCGAGGGCGTAGATACCTACAAATGGACTACGCTCACCCTGCAACCTTTCTATCAGATTCACCACGACCGCTATATGTGCTACTGGTATCAGCAGACACCAGAGAACTTTGCCAAGAGCGATATGGCTCTGACAGAGGCAGCCAACGAGGCACTGAAAAACCGCACTATTGATTTCGTGGCTCCTGGTGAGCAACAGAGCGAGGCTGGTCATGAGTACAACTATTCTGCTAACTCCGGCAAGGGAACTTACAACGGTGAGAGCTACCGCGATGCACAGTCGGGCGGCTACGTGCAGTTCACCTTATTTAATAAGGACGGCATCAGCGAGGGACTGGCTATCATGTGTCGCTTCACTACTGCCGATCGTGGACGCGTAGCTACGCTGACTGTCGATGGGAAGAAGATTGCTGATATCACTATTCCTGAAAAGGTCAAGAAGAGCGAGAACGGATTTTATAACATTGAGTATCCCATCCCAGCCGAACTCATCAAGGACAGCAAGGGCAACGTGAAGACTAAGTTCAAGGTGCGCCTCGCCGCTACCGGCTCTACCCCTAACCCAGGTCTCTATTACCTGCGACTGGTAAGTGGCTATGTAGAGAATGCTGATGCCTATCAGTTTCATGCCACCGATTGGACAACGGGTGATGCCAACCGTGTTGCTGCCAGTAAGTTCACCTACGACACAGAGCACAACACCATCACCATCAAGGCCGGAACGGGAGCTAACAATGTTGCACTCATGATGAACTACGAAGGAAAGGATTATACCATCAGTCAGGACCAGATCTACCTGGTGGTACGAGGAACGAATCTGAAAACCACCATAGGTGCCAGTTACCTGTGGTGGCTCAACGGCATTAACCGAGGCTCGCAAGTAGCGCCAGCCTCGGTTAATACTATTACCCTCGATGGAATCCAGCAGCAAGTCATTGCATGGAATATGTCCACCAGTGGGCTCTATGATAATTTCTCTGACCTTCGTCCCAGCGTCTGCATGGGCAATACCATTTTCGGACTCACCTCTACCACAGGCACCAGCACCATCTACGACATCAACTTCGCCACATCGCCTTCCGACTACCTTACTACGACTAATATCAGCAACACCAACACAACCAGACAAACTTCCAACTACTTCTATACCCTACAAGGAATCCGAACCTCCACTACTCAAAAAGGAATCTACATCAACAGCAAAAATCACAAGAGCGTTATCATTCGATAACCCCTTAGCCCATATTTCATCTTAAATTTTATGCCACGAGGTGAGTAATAGAACTCGTGTTCCAGAAGATTCCGAAGGACTATAAGCCATCCTTTACAGTTTAAAACAGCTGGAACAGCAACTCAAAACAGCAGGGATAGCGGGCGAAACAGGACTTCTTTGTCAGCTGCCGACATAGGTCGACATATCTGCCGACCCGGGTCGGCAGATTGGCTGACCCGGGTCGGCAAATCGGCTGACCAAGGTCGGCTGGTTGCAAAGTTACGCGGAACGTGTGGGCGACAAACTTAAAAGACTAAGCCATTCTTATTTATACAACGTGACGTTCACGTTCTTCTTTGTGATGTTCCTACTGTAATTGAAGGTGGCATCGTGACGGGCAGAGATATTGATATTCTCGAGGTTGATACCATCGATGGGCATTTCGGGCAGTCCGTTAAACTCCATCGCGAAGCCTGCATGATAGCAGTTGACGTTGCGGATGTCTATATGACGAAAGATGGGGGTCTCTTCGGTTACTGGCTCGGCAACCACCTCCTTGTTGTTGTCGCCGTCAGCCAAAGCCTCAGCCACAGACTTTCCACCATAGTACATATTGAAGGTAAGGGCATAGGTGGCAATGTCGCTCATCGAGATGCCGTCGATAAAGATGTTTTCCACAATACCCCCGCGTCCACGGGTGGACTTGAAGCGCAGGCCAACGTCGGTTCCCACGAACTGACAGTTCTTGACAGAGATATTCCTGACGCCACCACTCATCTCAGAACCTACAACGAAACCTCCATGACCAGCAAAGACAGTGCAACCATCTACCACCACATTCTCGCAGGGAATGCCGCGACGGCGCCCATCGGCATCCTTACCGCTCTTGATGCAGATACCATCGTCGCCGGCATCGAAGCGCGAATTAATGATCAGTGCATTCTTACACGACTCCAGGTCGAGGGCATCGCCGTTCTGGGCGTATGCGGGATTGCGCACCAGCACCTGGTCGATGATGACATTCTCGCACATCAGCGGATGAAGGTTCCATGCGGGTGAGTTCTGGAAGATAACACCTTGAAGCAACACGTTCTTACAGCCTACGAGGCTCACCATCACAGGGCGCAGGAAACGCTTCACGGCATTCCATTCCTCATCGGTCTGCGCATTGGGTACGTTCATATTGGCACCCTGTTCGCCCTTGGCATATCCCTCGGATGGCACCCAGTAGCCTTTCTTCATCTCCATGCTGCCTGGCTGTGACAAGAGGCGATTCCAATGGCTTTCAGTGACCTTGGCTTTCTTCACAGGACGCCAGTACTGGCCGTTGCCGTCGATAACGCCATCGCCCGTGATACTGATATTGGCGGCACCATTGGCACTGAGGGGCGACTGGCAGCGACGGGTGTCAAGTCCCTCGAACGAGGTCTTGATAAGCGGATAGAGATTCTCGTCGGGAGCGAAAAGCACCACGGCACCTTTCTCCAAATGGAAATCGATATTTGATTTCAGCACAATAGGCCCCGTGAGCCACACGCCACGAGGCACGATGAGGTGTCCCCCACCCTGCTGGCTCAGCGCATCGATGGCCTTGGCAAAGGATTCTGTACAGAGATGCAAGCCCGTGGGATCGGCCTGAAAATCGGATAGGAGGACCTGACGGTCGGGTATTACGGGAGCCTCAACTTGCTGCATGGCAAAGGGCAGGTTGGCAGTATACTGCTTATAGGGATTGGTTGCCGACATACACACGACGAGTGTCAACAGGATAAGAGTCAGAACATTTCGCTTCATTTGATTTCAATTTTAGTTTTTAGTTAGTGGTGCAAAGGTAATGAAAAAACAGTAAATTGCAACAGAATTTACTTTTTTTTTGAGAAATCATGAACGGAATATCGCAGAAAAATGGTAATTTTGCCATCGAAAAGGACGTTTTTGTGGATATGACCGAGCATTTTGAGTTTACTATAGAAGAAAGAGACCTGGCACTGACGCTCTATGCGGAGCTGAAGGAGAAGATAGTCCAGTCGCTGGAAGACGACGACGAGAGCCGCATACGCACCCACTTGCTTCATGCCATTGAGCAGAACCAGGTGAAGCGCGACGTGTTTGGGCTCAACCCCATAGTCAGGAGCCTGCAAACAGCACTGCTGGTGGTTGAAGAGATAGGCCTGAAGCGCGATGCCGTGATGGCCATCCTGCTGAACCCTAGCGTAGAGGCTGGCTTCCTGACCGTCGACGAAGTAAGCGTGTCCTACGGTTCACCCGTAGGAAGAATACTCCACGGCCTGCAGCGCATACAGGATCTGTATCAGAAGAATCCCGTCATCGAAAGCGAGAACTTCCGCAACCTGCTGCTCTCGTTTGCCGAGGATATGCGTGTGATCCTGATCATGATTGCCGACCGCGTGAACCTGATGCGACAGATTCGCGATACCGACAACGAGGAGGCCAAACGGCGAGTGAGCGAAGAGGCGGCCTATCTGTATGCGCCACTGGCTCACAAACTGGGTCTCTACAAGATGAAGAGCGAACTGGAAGACCTGTCGCTGAAATACCTGGAGCCCGATGCCTACTATCACATCAAGGAGAAGCTGAACGCCACGAAGCAGGTGCGCGATGCCTATATCAGCCAGTTTATTGGGCCTATAGAAAAGAAGCTGAAAGAGGCCGGACTGAAGTTCCACATGAAGGGGCGCACGAAGAGCATACACTCCATCTGGCAGAAGATGAAGAAGCAGAAATGCGAGTTCGAGGGCGTGTACGACCTCTTTGCCATACGCATCATCATAGACTGTGAGCCTGAGAAGGAGAAACAACAATGCTGGCAGACGTTCGCCATCATCACCGATATGTACACCTCGAACCCCAAGCGTATGCGCGACTGGCTCAGCGTGCCAAAATCGAATGGCTACGAGAGTCTGCACATCACCGTGCTGGGACCTGAGAAGAAATGGGTAGAGGTGCAGATACGCACAGAGCGGATGGACGAGGTGGCCGAGCGAGGCATCGCCGCCCACTGGCGATACAAAGGCGTGAAGGCCGAGGGTGGCGGCATGGACGAATGGCTGAACGGCATACGGCAGATGCTGGAAAGTGCCAGCGGTATGGAGGCGATGGATCAGTTCCGCATGGACCTCTACGACGACGAGATATACGTCTTCACCCCCAAGGGCGACCTGCTGAAATTCCCCAAAGGGGCTACGGTGCTGGATATGGCCTACCACATCCACTCGAAGGTAGGCTCGGCTTGCACGGGCGCGCGTATAAATAATAAGGTGGTGACCTTCCGTCAGGAGCTCCATTCTGGCGACCAAGTGGAAATCCTTACCTCATCAACGCAATACCCCAAGCAGGAATGGCTCAACATCGTGAAGACCTCAAGGGCCAAGGCGAAGATTCGTCTGGCACTGAAGGAGACCCAACAAAAGGAGGCCTTGATGGTGAAGGAGATGCTGGAGCGCAAGTTCAAGAACCGCAAGATAGAACAGGACGAGAGCCTGATGATGCGCACGATGAAGAAGCTGGGCTACAAAGAGGCCAGCGACTTCTATCGCGATATTGCCCACGAAGCGCTCGACGTGCAGACAGTGTTCGACAAATACCTGGAACTGCAACAGGGGGAGAAGGTGATTACAGGCGATAATCAGGCACGATCGGCAGAAGAGTTTGAGTTTGACAACTCTCAACTTTCAACTCTCAACTCTCAACTTTCATCGGATGTACTCGTCATCGGACAGGATCTGAAAGGCGTGGATTATCAGTTGGCCAAATGCTGCAATCCCATTTATGGTGACCAGGTCTTTGGATTTGTCACCATCAGCGGAGGCATCAAGATCCATCGCTGCGACTGTCCCAACGCCCCAGAGATGCGCCGCCGCTTCGGCTACCGTATCGTCAAGGCGAAATGGAGTGGAAAAGGTTCCAGCCAGTATGCCATCACCTTGCGCATCATCGGCAATGATGACCTGGGCATTGTGAACAACCTCACCTCAATCATTTCGAAGGACGAGAAGCTGATACTGCGTAATATCAATATCGACTCGAACGACGGACTGTTCAGAGGCACGCTGACCATCATGATCAACGACAACACCCGACTGGAAGCACTCATCAAGAAACTGCGCACCGTCAAGGGCGTGAAGCAAGTAGAAAGAATTTAAAACAATATGACACAAAAATTCGTAACCTTCGGAGAACTGTTACTCCGCTTTTCAAAACTAGACCATCAACGGCTGTCGCAAGGCGACTATTTCACCAGCAAATACGGCGGCAGCGAGGCAAACGTAGCCGTATCGCTGGCTACGCTGGGTAACCATGTACAGTATATCACCCGACTGCCCAACACACCTGTGGGACACGCCGGTGCACAGAACCTGATGCAACTGGGCGTTGACTGCCGACACATTCAGTGGGGTGGACAGCGTATCGGCTCCTACTATATGGAACCCGCAGCTGGTATGCGCTCAGCAAAGGTGATTTACGACAGGGCTAACTCAGCCTGTTCAGAACTGAAACCAGGCATGATACCCTGGCGCGAGATACTGAAGGATGCCAGCGTGCTCCACGTGTCAGGCATCACAGCAGCCATCTCGCAAAGCTCGGCTGATGCCACCTTCGAGGCACTCGACATAGCCGACGAACTGGGTGTCAAGGTGGCCTTCGACATCAACTACCGCAAGAACCTGTGGCAATACGGGGCCGATCCACGCGAAACGCTGAAGCGGATGCTCTCGCGCTGCGACCTGATGTTTGGCGATGCCATCGAGTTTGAATGGATATGTCAGCGTAAGCAACCACCTTTCACAGCCATTGACAGCAACTTTGAGATGCAGATGGACGAATACCGCGAATGGTTCGATGACCTGCACCGCGTGTTCCCCCGCTGCCGCAAGTGGCTCATGGGTATGCGCAACATGGTGGCCTCAAACCATCATCTGCTTACCGCCCTGCTATTCACCAGTGATGACGGTCAGAACTACGACCTGCTGAAAGCCCCTATCTACGATATCAACGGTGTGGTAGACCCCTCAGGCGTAGGAGATGCCTTCATGGCAGGACTACTGCACAGCGTCTATGCCTGTCCTGACGACAATCAGTTGCAACTGGACTATGCACTGGCAGCCTCAACGCTGAAGAACACCATCCCCGGCGACTTCAATCTATCAAACGACGAAGAGATCAAAAGCGTGATTTACGACAAAACCGTTAAGATAAAAGAGTATATCTGAACAAAAACGCAGAAAAATTTGGCAGTTTGCTTACAATTTGTTACCTTTGCAAACAATTTATCAATTTAGTCTCCCGTCGCATCCTCGAGCAGGGTGTGAGTGCATCAACAAGAAGACGGTGGTGAGCACCTAACGTCCGGCTCTCGTGTAGGACTGGCATGGTACACAGAGATAAGTATAACAATAAAAACATAATTTATTATGGCACAAATGGATTTTGGTGGCGTTATCGAAACTGTAGTCACCAGCAAGGAGTTCTCACTCGACAAAGCACGTGAAGTATTGAAAGACGAAGTCATCGCCGTCATCGGTTATGGCATTCAAGGACCTGGACAGGCCTGCAACCTGCGCGACAATGGATTCAACGTCATCGTTGGTCAGCGTCAGGGCAAGACTTACGACAAAGCCGTAGCTGACGGATGGGTACCTGGCAAGACCCTTTTCTCTATTGAAGAGGCTGCCGAAAAAGGCACCATCCTCTGTATGTTGCTAAGCGATGCTGGTCAGATTCAGGTTTGGCCTACCATTAAGAAATATCTGAAGCCCGGCAAGACACTGTACTACAGCCACGGCTTCGCTATCAACTGGAGCGATCGCACCGGCGTTATTCCTCCAAAGGATGTTGACGTGATTATGGTGGCTCCTAAGGGTTCTGGAACCTCTCTGCGTACCATGTTCTGCGAGGGTCGCGGACTGAACTGCTCGTATGCTATCTATCAGGACGCTTCCGGCAAGGCAAAGGACAAGACGCTGGCCTTCGGTATCGGTATCGGTGCCGGCTATCTGTTTGAGACAACCTTCCAGCGCGAGGCCACCTCAGACCTCACTGGCGAGCGCGGATCGCTGATGGGTGCTATCCAGGGCTTGCTGCTGGCACAATATGAGGTACTGCGCGAAAATGGCCATACACCATCAGAGGCCTTCAACGAGACCGTCGAAGAGCTCACACAGAGCCTTGGTCCGCTCTTCGGACAGAAGGGTATGGACTGGATGTATGCCAACTGCTCTACCACCGCACAGCGTGGCGCACTGGACTGGGCACCTCGTTTCCACGATGCCGTGAAGCCTGTAATGGAGTGGCTCTACTACTCAGTAAAGACTGGCAACGAAGCTCAGATCAGCATCGATTCCAACTCTAAGCCCGACTATCGTGCCGGTTTGGAGAAAGAGCTTGAGGCCATGCGCAATCAGGAGATGTGGCGCGCTGGTGAGACAGTACGTAAGCTGCGTCCTGAGAATCAGGAGGATATCTAAACAATCAAGATTTACCAGATAATACTCAAAAAAAGTGTCGGGCTTCAACCAGTGAAACCCGACACTTTTTCTTTCCCTTCAGCGAAGTCTAATGCGAAGTCTAATGGATAAAGCGCAGCTCATGGAGTGTGTGATCGCCCATGATATAGCTTTTATCCACCTGTCCTGCCACGCCCATGATGCGCCCCTTGCAGGTGTACTGCCAGATAATATAGTCGCGCTGATCGTCCAGCACAGGAGGCTCATCAGCATACATCGCAACCATCAATTGATAATCATCCAACTTACCCAGCAAATGCTTGTTATAGAAATTACGGAAGGTGTATACCAGCGGCTTCTGGTGATATTCCTCCTCCAGTAGATTCAAGAATTTGAACAAGGAGTCGCAAAAGGCTGCCGTAGACAGCTTACCCACAGTTTCTACATCAAGCATCGGTATCAGATCCTGCTCGCCAGGCAGACACTGGGTCTTGAAATTGTTCAGTTGCAACTGTAAGTCCACCATCGGGCGGAAGAAATGATAGGAGCCGACCTTCAGTCCATGCCGATGAGCCAAATCAATATTCCGTTCATACTGAGGGTCTATTCGGTCTCCACCTTCTGTAGCTTTCAGATAGACGTATGACATCTTAGTATTCCTGCCCACGGTCTCCCAAAACACCTCACCTTGATAATGGCTCATATCAAGACCATGAATATGTTCGCAGGTATCCTCACAACAGAGGTATGGGTTCTCGTGAATGGTAGGACGCGTCACCACACGGGTAGTCCTCACACGTTTACGCACTCTTTTCTTCTTTTTAGGTCTGGCATCCATATCAGCCACTGCCAGACAACAGATACATAAAATTAAGAATATAGTCAGTTTTTTCATTTTGATTCGTCTGTTTTTTCTTCTGTTTGCAGAATAACTTTGATTTTTGAGATGCGATGACCGTCCAGTTCTACTATTTCGAACTTAAACCGGCCGTAGACTATACGTTCATGCTCCCTGGGGAAGTCGCCTTTCAACTCCAGCAAAAGGCCTGCCAACGTGTCGGCATCACCCTCAACCTCCTCAAACACATCGTCATCGACATCCAATATCCGATAGAAATCACTCAACAGCGTCTTACCCTCGAATATATAGGTGTTAGCGTTTATGCGGACGTAATTCTTCTCTTCCTCATCATATTCGTCATTAATCTCACCAACTATCTCTTCGAGAATGTCTTCAAGCGTGATAAGACCGCTGGTACCACCAAACTCATCCACCACAATAGCGATATGTACCTTGTTTTCCTGGAAATCGCGCAGAAGGTCGTCAATCTTTTTTGTCTCAGGCACGAAATACGGTGGACGGATAAGTGACTGCCAACGGAATGCCGCCGACTTTCCGATATGAGGCAACAAGTCCTTAATATACAGGATACCACGCACGTTGTCGATAGAGTCCTGATAGACAGGGATTCGAGAATAGTTGTTCTCTACGATACACTGAAGTACCTCGGGAAAGGTGGAACGGAAATTCAAGTCCACGATATCCTGACGGCTGGTCATCACTTCCTTGGCTGTCTCGTCACCAAAGCGCACAATGCCTTCAAGCATATTCTTCTCTTCCTTCAGTTCCTCTTCGTCAGTCAGTTCCAATGCCTGTTCCAGGTCATCTACACTGAGTACGCGATTTTCTTTCTGCACAACCTTCTCTGCCAGTGCACCAGAACGGATCAATATCGATGACAAGGGATAAAAGAGTTTGCCCAACAGCGTAATAGCAGGAGCAAAGGTCCTGCAGACAGTCAATGCATGCTGACCACAATAGACCTTGGGCATAATTTCACCAAAAAGAAGCAAGAGGAAAGTCAGCAACACTGTAATCACCACAAACTCCAACCATTTCGCCTCACCGAAATCAATGAGTGAAGCGAAGAAATAGTTGCAGAGCATGATGATTGTCACATTGATCAGATTATTGGCTATGAGTATAGTAGCCAGCGTACGCTCTGAATTATTGCGGAGTCGTTGGATATATTGGTCTGACTTATTTCTTTCCTCGTCGAGTTCATTCAAATCGTTCGGAGAAAGCGAGAAAAAAGCAATCTCAGAGCCAGACGCAAATCCCGATGCCAACAACAGCAAGCAGGCTAAGACAATCGAAAAGACCTCACCGAAACCTATCTGGTCATAGTTGATATGTACCCCGCTGAATAGATCTATAAGATAATCCATTTCACTATATTAGAACGGCAGACCTGTTGTCTCACCATTAGCCGGTGGTACGGGTTGAGAAACAGAAGATGAATGCTCTGGTTGCGTAGCAGTCTGACGAGGTGTCAACATCTCCATATTATCAGCCCATATCTCAGTAACATACTGGCGTTGGCCCTGTTTATTGTCGTATGTAGAATAGCGCAGACGACCTTCAATATATAGTTTATCACCTTTGTGGACATACTGCTCAACAATCTCTGCCAACTTACGCCAGAGAATCACATTATGCCAATCAGTACGGTCAGGCACCTGAGTTCCATTCTGCAACGTATATCCCTTCTCTGTTGTAGCAAGACGCAGGCGAGCCACAGCCACACCATGATCCACATAGCGTACTTCAGGATCCTGGCCCACGTTGCCAATGAGCATCACCTTATTCATTTCGCCTTACCTAAATAGATAAACTTAAAATTCTTGCCCTTTGCCGATGGAAACTGGCTGCGGTCATCCACACGCTGGCGAAGATGATCCACAATGCGGTTATAACAATCCAAACCAGAAAAAGCTTTTACCTGAGCCACGAAATGTGTGTCACGGTATTGGAACTTTCCTGTCCCTGGCACCATCAGTACACGTTTAAAGTCTATGGAGCCTTCATACCATCCCTCACGCTCTTCGGTCAACTTCAGAACCACAGGAGATGCGCCACGACTTTTTGGAGCGGCATCATCAGCAGTATGTGACGTGCGCTTTTCTTTAAATTCCTGCATGGAAGCAGCCTCGGTCTTTATGATAATGAAATACACGCGAGGACGAATCTTATAACGCTTCGGATATATCATATCACTGGCCACATAGTCGCGGATATCAGCTTCAAGATCTGGATTCATACCTATCTCATCAATACGGGCCAAAAACTCTATAGCCTCGTCAGCACTCGAAACAAGTGTCTCGTTGTCAAAATATCTTAAGTATAAATTCATTTTATTGTGAAAAGGTTGTTGTCCTATATATAAAAAAAAAAGAGAGCGGAAAACGGGACTCGGACCCGCGACCCCAACCTTGGCAAGGTTGTGCTCTACCAACTGAGCTATTTCCGCATTTCTTACATCAAAAAAAAGAGGTGAAGAGGAGGAGACTCGAACTCCCACGTCGCAATTGACACTACCCCCTCAAAGTAGCGCGTCTACCAATTCCGCCACCTCTCCAACAAATTTTTACATATTGAAAAAAAGAGTGCCCAGAACAGGACTCGAACCTGCACGCCTCGCGGCACACGCACCTGAAACGTGCGCGTCTACCAATTCCGCCACCTGGGCAATAATGATTAAGGCCACCCTTAATCTCTCTTTTTGTTCAATCTGTGAGCGGAAAACGGGACTCGGACCCGCGACCCCAACCTTGGCAAGGTTGTGCTCTACCAACTGAGCTATTTCCGCATAAACTTCATTCAGAAGTGCATCTCTCTCGATTGCGGATGCAAAGGTACTACTTTTTTCCGAACTGCCAAAACTTTTCTTTGTTTTTTTTTCAAAAAAAGTGCTAATCCATCCTATTTCGATAGTCTTCATAGCCAAATTGTCGCAGGATTTCCAGTTTTCCGTCCTCATGAAGCATGGCTATCGAGGGATGTGTGATGCCATTGAACGTGTTTGTCTTTACGGTCGTATAGTGGATCATATCCTCGAAAATCACCTCTTCGCCAACTTGCAGCTCATGATCAAAACGCCATGAAGCCATAAAGTCGCCACTCAGACAACTGTTGCCACCCAACCTATAGAGATGAGAGGTGAGGGGTAAGAGGTGAGAGGTTTCATCTATATGCTCGGCTCCGCGAACATCTGGGAAATATGGCATCTCCAGACAATCGGGCATATGACAAGTGAAACTGACATCAAGGATAGCCGTACGAATACCCTTATCCTCAACTATATCCACCACATGACTCACTAATGGCCCTGTTTGCCAGGCAAAAGCACTACCTGGCTCCAGAATAATCTTCAACCAGGGATAACGCTCGTGCAGCCCCTTTAATATATTAATAAGGTGTGAGGTGTCATAATCCTTTCGGGTCATCAAGTGTCCACCGCCCAGATTCAGCCATTTGATCTGTGGAAACCAACGGGAAAATTTCTTTTCGATATGCACCAAGGTGCGCTCCAATACATCAGATCCACTCTCACAATGACAATGGCAATGGAATCCCTCTATGTCTTGAGGCAATGTTTCTGGCAGTTTTTCGCAGGTCACACCAAAACGAGTGCCAGGCGCACAGGGATTATAGAGCATGGTACCCACCTCCGAGTACTCGGGGTTGACGCGCAGACCAATACTGGCTTTTCCCTCCGCCCTGTCATGGAACCGTTCGTACTGCGACAAGGAATTGAAAGTCAGATGACTGCTACACTTCACTATCTCGCCGAACTCATCATCCGTGTAGGCTGGAGAATAGGTGTGAGCCTTGGCACCAAACTCCTCTAACGCCAGCCGAGCCTCACTCAGGCTACTGGCCGTGGTGCTGTTGATATACTCACGGAATATGGGGAATGTCTTCCAAAGTGCAAAAGCCTTGAATGCCAAAATGATTTCCACATCTGCCGCTTTCGCCACATCAGCAATCAACTGCAGGTTCCTGCGTAGCTTCTTCTCCTCTATAATATACATTGGTGTAGCCATCTGTTCCCGTCTTTTTTACGATGCTATATTGCCATTATTCAATCATTGACATAGAATTTCTCTTGCACGGCGCACCTGTTCCGCTGTAGGAACTGGTACATCACGGAGTGAATAGGGAATCTCCAGTTTCTCCCATTTATGCAGACCCAGCGTGTGATACGGCAACACCTCAACCTTTTTTACACTTTGGAGCGAGTCGATAAAGCGACGCATCTCACACAAATGTTCTTCATCGTCCGTAATACCAGGCACCAGTACATGGCGTATCCACATCGGGATGCCTGTATCAGAGAGATAACAGGCACAGTCAAGGATATTTTCATTGCCGTGCCCCGTGAGCCAGCGATGGCGCTCCGTATCCATGTGCTTAAGATCAAGCATCACAAGATCGGTGCTCTGCATCAGTCGCTCAAACTTCCCAAAGAACGGTTCCTCGCGTGTAAAGGGCTGAGCTGCTGTATCCAAACAGGTATTTATATTGCGTCGATGGGCTTCCTCAAAGAGTTCTATAAGGAAATCTATCTGTAGTAACGCCTCACCACCTGATACGGTGATGCCCCCTTCGTTGCCCCAATAGTCGCGATAGCGCTCCGCCTTATCAAGCAGTTCGGCGACCGATGCGGGGGAACCACATCCCACACTATCCGTTTTCCATGTGTCTGGATTATGGCAATACCTGCAGCGCATCTTGCATCCCTGCAGGAAAATCAAAAACCGAATCCCCGGCCCGTCAACGGAGCCAAAGGATTCGGTAGAATGGATATAAGCTTTGCTAGTCATACTAGTATTTCTAGTTCTGCTGTGGTCATTTTACAGACGCTCATGAGCCTGACGTGCGATTACGTCTTCCTGCTGCTCACGAGTCAGGTCGATGAACTTCACGGCGTAACCAGATACACGGATGGTGAAGTTAGCGTATTCAGGCTTCTCAGGATGCTCCATAGCATCGAGCAGCTTGTCGACACCAAACACGTTCACGTTCAGGTGGTGAGCACCCTTAGTGAAGTAACCGTCCATCACGCGAACCAAGGTGTTTGCACGCTCCTCGTCATCGTGACCGAGTGCAGAAGGTGCGATAGTCTGCGTGTTTGAGATACCATCGAGGGCATACTCGTAAGGAATCTTGGCTACAGAGTTCAGCGAAGCCAGCAGACCGTTCTTCTCTGCACCGTAGCTGGGGTTAGCACCAGGTGACAGAGGTGTACCGGCACGACGACCGTCAGGCAAGTTACCTGTATACTTACCATAAACCACGTTAGAGGTAATGGTGAGGATAGAGGTCGTAGGCTCTGAGTCACGATAGGTGTGATGACGCTTGATCTTAGCCAGGAAGGTTTTCAGTACCCATACTGCTACCTCGTCGGCACGATCGTCATCGTTACCATAGCGTGGGAAGTCGCCCTCTACCTTATAATCTACGTTGAAGCCGGTCTCATCGCGGATAATCTTTACCTTAGCGTACTTCACAGCGCAGATAGAGTCAACCACGTGGCTGAAGCCTGCGATACCTGTAGCAAAGGTACGGCGCACGTCGGTATCGATGAGAGCCATCTCAGCTGCCTCATAGAAGTACTTATCGTGCATATAGTGAATCAGGTTCAGCGTGTTCACGTAGATATCAGCCAACCACTCCAGCATATCGCGGAAACGGGGCTCCAGCTCTTCCCATGTGAGGTACTCGCTGGTGATAGGACGGAACTTAGGTCCGCACTGCTCGCGGGTCTTAGCATCCACACCACCGTTGATAGCATAGAGCAGGGTCTTTGCCATATTGGCACGAGCGCCGAAGAGCTGCATCTCCTTACCGGTCTGGGTAGCGCTCACGCAGCAGCAGATGCTGTAGTCATCGCCCCAGATAGGACGCATCACGTCGTCGTTCTCGTACTGGATAGAACTGGTCTTCACAGAGATCATCGAAGCGTAGTGCTTGAAGTTCTCAGGCAGACGGGGTGAGTAGAGCACGGTGAGGTTTGGTTCGGGTGAAGGACCCATGTTCTCCAAGGTGTGGAGGAAACGGAAACAGTTCTTGGTCACCATGTGACGACCGTCCTGCCCCAGACCAGCTACCTCAAGTGTTGCCCATACAGGGTCACCGCTGAAGATTTCATTGTAAGAAGGAATACGTGCGAACTTCACCATGCGGAACTTCATCACCATGTGGTCGATCAGTTCCTGAGCCTCGGCCTCAGTGAGGGTACCCTCCTGCATATCACGCGTAATATAAATATCAAGGAATGTAGAAACGCGACCTACTGACATAGCAGCACCGTTCTGCGTCTTGATGGCAGCCAGATAACCGAAGTAGAGCCACTGCACAGCCTCGCGAGCATTCTTAGCGGGCTGAGAGATATCGTAGCCGTAAATCTGAGCCATAGCCTTCATTTCCTTCAGGGCCTTGATCTGCATTGAGATTTCCTCACGCAGACGAATGATATCCTCGCTCATCTGGCGCTTACCGCAGTTGTACTTATCAATCTCCTTCTGCTCAATCAGGAAGTCGATACCATAGAGGGCCACACGACGATAGTCACCCACGATACGTCCACGACCGTAGGTATCGGGCAGACCTGTCAGGATGTGGTTGTGACGCACGCGCTTCATCTCATCGGTATAAGCGTCAAACACACCCTCGTTGTGGGTCTTGCAATACTTCGTAAAAATCTCATGTAATTTCTCAGAGGGCTGATAGCCATAGGTTGTGCAAGCCTGTTCAGCCATCTTGATGCCACCATAAGGCATGAAAGCACGCTTCAACGGTTTGTCCGTCTGCAGACCAACAACCTTTTCCAAATCTTTCGTCTCAGGATCGATATATCCAGGGCCATAGGCAGTCATTGAACTCACAATCTCTGTCTCCATATCCAGAACGCCGCCCTTTTCACGCTCGGCCTTCTGTAGTTGCTGCAACTTGCCCCAAAGAATGTTAGTAGCCTCAGTAGGCCCAACCAAGAAACTCTCGTCTCCATCATAAGGGGTGTAATTGTTCTGAATAAAGTCTCTCACATTGACTTCCTCGAGCCATTTCACGCCCTTAAAGCCTCTCCATTCGTTTTTCATAATTATCCTTTCTTATTATTAGCGGGTGCAAAGGTACAAATAAAATATGGAATAATCAAAAAAACGACAAGGAATGCATATTTTTTGCTTATTCTTAATTATTGTTAACAATTGAGTTGGCGTACGATTTTTTTTATACTTTTGCGGCCAAATTACAGATTTTTTTACAAACAATAACTTTTAGATTATGAAAAGACAACTTTTGATTATTGTCATGGGACTGACTTCCCTTGTGGTCTCATTAGCCAGTCTTTCTACAGTCTGACTCCAAGCGCAAGCTGGGCGAAGCCATCAACCATACCGACCCCGCATTTGCCCTTATCATAGTGGAAATCGCTGAATTGAGCCTGAAAACCCATGAAGTAATTTTTCCAATTATAGGCTATACCCAGCCGAAAATCAAGGTTAACCTTGCCCCAACTATACTCAGTATCCGTACCTGTTTCCCAAACTTCCGCATCAGCAGGATTATCCTTTTCCTCATAAAGCAAGGACCTATGAGTCTCGCCGTTAGCCCACTTCCGCGTCTCAGGATTCCATTCCCCAAAGTCATCCGGGGCATCATCATCAGACAAGTCATAGTTGGAATCATATTTGTAAACTTTTACGCGGTTGTAGAAGCTGATGTTCGGCATGACCATAGCATTGAAAATGAACCCACGGAACGGCACCCAGTTATAGCCATATCCAAGTCCAAGATTTGCCTGATGCACTTTGATACGCCCCAAACCTCGGGCAATAATCATGAAAATATTGTTCGCGACATCCGAATAGTCGAACGAAGACTGATACCACGTAGCCCCGGCAAGGAATGATCCTGCCGAATGACGCTGGACGACGGACTGGTTGTAGGCGGCATCCTGCGAATAGCGGCGACCGTTGAACACATAATAGCCGTTGACATAGGTGGAACGTATCCATACTGGTGAAGGCGTGTCGTCATCTTTTTCGTAATCAGAAATACTCCCGTCAATATCATAGGTTGTCATACGAAAGTTTACTGCACTCGTATTGAATCGTCTGTACCGGAAATTAAATCCATATTGAGCACCTGTGCTACTGAAGGTGAAATAGCGTCCGGCATTCTTTACAAGCGAATGGGAGTAGGAAACAGAAGCACCACGATAGCCCACCCAGAAGCCAACGGAAGTTGCCACAGGGGGGATGAAACGCATTTCCCAGTCAACATGTGCATCTACCGACGGATCCAGCGCTTCCAAGGTGTTGTTATATTTTACGTCAACGGCGTTTGCTTTCTGACGCAGTATAACTCTCCAAGGCTTATCTGGTACCTCTATGTATCGCTGGTCTACCTTTGCCTTTGCACTCTCATCCAGATAATGCTGGAACACGACAAGTCGTTCCTTCCATGTATGCACACTACCCAAAGAGTCCATAAGACTGCCTATGGAAGACTGAGCCAGCATTGCTGTATTAACAGGAAACAGCAGGCAACAAATCATGAATGCTCGAAAAGCCACCGTATTTCTATGGATGATTTGCAAGACTGTTTACAGAATTATTGATAGTATTGAGCATACCACTCTGCAAATTTGCGTAATCCTTCCCTCAGTGTAATCTTTGGTGTAAACCCGAAATCACGCTCCAAAGCTGCGGCATCGGCAAACGTCGTCGGTACATCGCCGGGTTGCATAGGCACCAGCTTCTTGTGCGACTCGAAATCGAAATCCTTAGGCAGTACGCCAGCACGCACCAGTTCTTCCTGCAGAATCTGCACAAAGTCGAGCAGGTTCTCAGGCTGTCCACCACCGATATTATATACTGCGTATGGAGGCACTGGCAGTCCGTCCTCACCGTTCTTGCGCTCTGGTGCACCCTGCATCACGCGCACTATTCCCTCAACGATGTCATCCACGTATGTAAAGTCACGGCGACAGTTACCATAGTTGAAGATCTGAATAGTCTCCCCTTTCAGCAGCTTATTGGTGAACCCGAAGTAAGCCATATCCGGACGACCGGCAGGACCATAGACCGTAAAGAACCGAAGGCCTGTAGTAGGAATGTTATACAACTTTGAATAGCAATGTGCAAACAGCTCGTTAGATTTTTTTGTTGCAGCATAGAGCGAAACGGGATTATCTACACGGTCGTCAGTAGAGAAGGGAACCTTCTTGTTACCTCCATAGACACTTGACGACGAAGCATATACCAGATGCTCCACAGGGTTGTGACGGCAAGCCTCAAGAATATTGTAGAATCCCATCATGTTGCTCATAATATACGCATCAGGATTAGTGATTGAATAGCGCACACCGGCCTGGGCAGCCAGGTTCACCACTATCTGCGGCTTATACGTCTCGAAGATACCATCTATAGTGGTCTTATCGGCTATATCGCCTTTTACATAATGATAGGACGTACCCTCAGGTTTCAGCTGTTCCAGTTCCTCCTTGCGGTATTCTTTCAGTCTGACATCATAATAGTCATTCTCATTGTCGATATTGATAATCGTAGAGCCTTTTATATCGCTAAACAGTCTCTTGATAAGGTTCGAGCCAATGAATCCGGCACCACCCGTCACCAAAATGGTCTTTTTGTTCAAATCAATTCTTTCCATATTTTTCTATTGCCTCATAATACGTATCCAAACTTCCTATGTCAAATCTTCCTGCACTCATGGGCCAGGCATGCATCGTGGTATGCTCTACCATATAATGAGCCAGATTGCCCGGGGCATCCTTCCCACAGCCATTCTCTACCGAGTGTCGCACGAGGTCAAGATCTTTCTTCAGATAGATATAGAACGGCGGCACGGCCCAATGGCTCTTCGGCATCTCGGGTTTCTCCTCCATGCCAAGGACTTTCATATCCTCGTCAAGTTCCACCACACCCGTACGCTGTAGTTTTTCTATACTCGGTTGCTCGTGACACATGATGCAACTGGTTTGTTTCTCCTTAGCGAAGTCCACAAACTCCTGGAACGAAAAAAACAGCAGGTTGTCGGCTGCCACCACCAGCATATCATCGTCGAGGTTCAGTCTCTCCATCGTAAACAACAAATCGCAGACAGCTCCCAGACGGGTCTCGTTGGTACTGGTACCATCATCCATAATGGTAATGGGTTTTTGGTAATCCAGCCCAGCCTTCCACTCTTCAAATATCGGGGCGAACTTGTGGTTTGTGATAATGATATGCTCATCAATCTCAGGGATGCGGTCTATATCATCAAGCATCCTTCCCAAAATGGTATTCTCTCCAATCTTCAACAATGGCTTGGGAAAGTTCTTGGTCAACTCCCCCAACCTTGTGGCATATCCCGCCGCAACAACAATATTCTTCACGTTTTACTTTTTTACTTTTTAACCTTTATACCTTATACAAACCTTGCGCCATCGTCTGGACGAACCCAGAACACCTGGAATGTCTTTTCGTATTCCGGGAACTGCTCCAGGTAGCGTTCCGTGAGCATTTTCTCTATTTCCTCTTTATAGGCAGGATCTACCAAGGCGATGCATGCCCCCTTGAACCCCGCACCGGAGAAACGTCCACCATACACTCCAGGGAGTGAACGCATAATCTCGTAAATGGCTATGAGCTCTGGAGAGCCGCACTCGTAATTATGGATAGAACTCTCACAGGAATCAAACGACAGTTTGCCAAAGAGCTTCAGGTTGCCCGTCTCCCAGGCCGTAACCCCCTGACGAACCCTGCGATATTCACTATAGAAGTGCTCTGCCCTGCGAGCAAAACGAGCTGGCATTGCTATACGCGTCTTATCAAAAGTTGCCTTAGGAATATCACGCAGGAAGGTCTTGTCGAATGTCTTCAACGGCTGCTCCGTATATGCCAACATATTCCACGCTGCTGTCTTACACTCAAAGACTCGCAAGTTATAATCTGAGTTCACCAATGAACGTGTCAGTCCTGAGAAGAAGATGCCGATTTCAAACTCAGGCATTTCAGGATTGCGTTTGATGATGCGCCATTCGTTAGAATCGCAATCAAGGAAGAGCAGGCCGTTCTTCTTACCCAGTGCGATACAGGCCTGATCAAGCAATCCGTTATTCAGTCCTATATATTCGCGCTCGGCCTCCGAAGCAATCTTCACCACCTCGAACGGTTGCAACGTGATATCGTTTGCCTTAGCAAAAGCCATCACGTATGCAATGAGCACGGCAGCACTCGACGAGAGGCCTCCCACAGGCAGACTGCCCTGAATCACGCCATCGATACCCCGCTTCAACTCAAAGCGCTTTCTCAGTGCATACTTGGCACCACGGGCATAGTCGCCCCAGTGTCCTTCCTTCACCTGAGAAGGTGCATCAATACCAAAGTCGACAATACCTTCAAAAGTCTTCGACTCCAAGTGCACATGACCATCGTTACGAACATTGAACCAGAGGTTCACACCTTTGTCTATCGCAAAGCCCGTCACCAGTCCATGCTGGTGATCCACATGTGCGCCCAGCGGACACACCCTGTACGGACTAAATATATGATACTGATATTCCATATTGGCTGCAAAGATAATACATTTTTGACAATTACAAGCCAAAGGCATAACAAATTTTTCAATTTAGCGAATTATCTGCGGACAATTTGGAAATCCTCAATATGTTCTATATCGGGCTGTTGTCCTGGTGTACCCACGATGCTTATCACATCAAAACGCCAGGGCATATCCAAATGACGATAGCTAATGTAGTGGTTGATGGCTCGCAGCAGATTTCGTTGCTTGGCGTAGTTGACGGCCAGTTCAGGACTACCGTAATCCGTGTTACGTCGTGTCTTCACTTCAACAAAGACAATACAAGAATCTTTCTGTACGATAATATCAATATCACGATGTCCGGAATGCCAGTTACGCTCCAGAATGACATAACCTTTCTCACGCAAATAGCCAACCGCCAGATCCTCACCCCAGACTCCCATCTGCAAATGCGATGAAGACTTTTTCTGAACACATTGGGAGGCATACTCCTTCTCCAACAGGTCACGGCATTTTACGAATGCATCACCCACCCTGCCATCTTCGTCTGGAACGACTGGCAACAGGCGTTCAAGAGCAAGGGAAATCTTCCTGGCCTCGCCAAGATGCCCCTTGTCCACCTGCAACCTCAGCATATCTACAGCAGTCCAGAACATAGCTAACGACACATACGGACTCTTGTCCATCGCATAGAGGCTACGGGCAGCCTCGTAGGCTTCTTCCCTTTGTCCCTGCTGGCGCAGTTCAAAGATTTCTCTTGCCGTCATCTGATAATGATTAATCGTTGAGAATGGCCTTACATCCCTCCAGCACATCTCGCCAAGTAGCTTCAAAGTCGCCCGTATACCAAGGGTCTGCCACATCGCCAGGACGATGAGTAAAGTCCATCAGCAGACAGATTTTCCCCTCTGGGTCATCGCCACAGATACGCCGCATATTGCGCAGGTTCCAGGAATCCATACCGATAATCATATCAAAGCGGTCGTAGTCGGCACGTGTCATCTGCCGTGCCGTCTTGCCGGCACAGCCTATGCCGTGCTCAGCCAGTTTCCTTCGGGCAGGTGGATACACGGGGTTGCCTATCTCCTCTGTGGAAGTGGCAGCCGACTCAATACAGAACTCCGCCTCGCGACCAGCCTTGGCCACAAGGTCCTTCATCACAAACTCTGCCATCGGGCTGCGGCAGATGTTTCCGTGACAGACAAACAATATCCTTTTCACGCTGTTCATGTTCCAGTTTTCTTATTATGAAGGCACAAAGTTACAATGAAACGCGCAAATAACCAAATTTCTTTGCCAGTTTCGAGCTCCGTCTTAATCCATTTCTTTTCTTCCATAACTCAACTTTCTGAAGTTCATTCATGAAAAACAGAGAAAACCATTATCTCAGTGCATCGCAGGTTCAACTACGTGTGCAGCCTTGTTTTTTTTGTTTTTCCTTGGTGAGAAAGAGTCGCTGAAAGGGATAATGGTATTCAAGTTTCCCACCCTTCTTTTCCTACCACAGATTTAACAGATTTACTGCGAGCACTCGTGGGTCTTCGACCGCTCGGCATCCCGAAGGGTGACGC
>CACZZQ010000022.1 GCA_902785695.1 uncultured Prevotellaceae bacterium
TCTTCTACCCAAGTACCTAACATTAAACATTAAATATTAAACATTAAATACTCGCTTCTTGTACTACTTCTGTCTATGTAAATCTTTCAAAGAACTCTTCTTTAGTGCTTCACTCGTTTTTGAGCGAAAGCGGATGCAAAGGTACGACTTTTTCCCGAACCACCAAACATTTCCGCACTTTTTTTCATAAAAAAATTGTAGGTTTTCCATATTCTTGACAAACATATAATTATTCACCTTATTATATTAATATAAGGATTGGACTTTTTTAGCATTATCGCTATGAGAGAGAACAGGAAAAAAGATGGTGAAATTAAGGTATCTCGGCATAAAAATAGACGAATTTATTTTGTTCTACACTCTACTTTTCGTAATTTTGCAGCCAAAATACAAACAAGGTACATGAAGAAGATAATAATATCCCTACTCTTTCTGCTTGTCATCGTTACGGATGCATCAGCAGTATTGAAGGAACAAGGACTGGCAAAAACGCTTAACGTATTGCGTACTGAACTGACGCAGAAGCATACTGAGCTGACCTTACAGGCTGACGAGCGAAAAGAGGAAGCCAGGAAGATTGTCGATCAACTGAAGGAGACCATCAACCGAAGCAACCAAAACGCCCTGATGCTGTACTCTCAGAATTCCAACTATGTGTTCGACATGACATACGCCTGTCATGAAGCGACAGAGCAATACCAGACTTTCCAGGAGCAACAGCTGCCCTTCAAGGCCTATCTTGAGGAGAGTGACATAGAGATTGCCAAATATGACAGTCTGATCAACAGTCTGAAATCCATGAGACCAGAGATGCTGGATGAGCGGTCTAAGACCGACCGTAGCGTCTGTCTGACATTGGCTATCAACATTCAGAACACGCTGACAGAAAACAGGATACAAGTGGCCGACTACATTTCTTTCTACGAAATGGCAGAAAATCGTCTGAAAAACCTGAACGACTATGCAGACAAGCGGTATAACGATATCCAGACCAGTATCTTCAAGAATGGCGGTGAGAACTACTTTTCCGTACTCAAAAACTTTCAGACGAAACTGAACGAGGCAAAGTCGGTCGTTATAGACAAATATACACCTCATCGTGAAGACTCCGACTGGGACAGTTCGGTCATTATCCAGTTGTTTGTCATCATAGGCTTCTACATATTGATTGCCATCATACTCAATCAGCTGGTATTCAGGCTGCTTCCTAAGCGATTCCGCACCAAAGAGTACCTGAAGAAACGGTCCAGCGTGATTATGGCGACCACCACGGTGACATTTGCTGCCATCATGGGAATCCTGCAGGCCACACTGCAACAGAACTTCATCCTCATGGCCAGCAATCTGCTGATCAGTTTTGCCTGGCTACTTGGTGTCATCCTGATCTCTTTACTCCTCAGAGTCGATGGCCGCCAGATACACAGTGCTCTCCGCATCTATGCCCCACTCCTTTTCGTGGGATTCATTGTTATTGTGTTCCGCATCATACTGATTCCCAGAGAGTTGGTGAACCTGATATTCCCACCACTGCTCCTGCTCTGTACGCTTTGGCAATGGCGCATGATGAAAAAACACCATCAGAACATCCCACAGTCGGATATGTTCTACACCTATATCCTTCAGGCCATATTCATTCTGTCACTGATTTGCTCATGGATGGGTTACACGTTGATGGCAGTGCAGATATTAATCTGGTGGACGATGCAGCTAACCTGCATCCTGACCATTACCTGTGTGAGCCAATATCTCAAACTATATGGTATCCGACACCACCTGAACGATAAGCCTATTACACAGACGTGGGGTTATATGTTAGTCTACAAGGTGGTTCTCCCCGTGATGGGTGTTCTTTCCGTGATGCTCTCTATCTATTGGGCTGCCGACGTGTTTAACCTCAGCGACCTGTGCTGGCAGATTTTCAAGAAGAACTTCATTGACCTCAAGAACCTTCAGATTAGTATCATCAAGCTCTGCATGGTAGTCAACCTCTTCTTTATATTCTCCTATGTTGCAAGCACGGTACTATCCTTGCTGAAGCACCACTACAAGACACAGGACCCATCGACTGCCGCAAGCCGCGAAGTGATGGGACGCAATGTGATTCAAGTGCTGGTATGGGGGATCTGGCTACTCATGTCGCTATCGATACTGAACATCAGCATAGCATGGCTACTGGCTATCTCTGGCGGACTGTCCACCGGTATCGGTTTCGCATCGAAGGACATAATCGAGAATATCTATTATGGTGCTACGCTGATGGCTGGCCGTATCAAGGTAGGCGACTGGATTGAGGTTGACGGTACGATGGGAAAGGTGACCTCTATCAGCTATACGTCAACGGTTGTAGAATCACTATACGGAGAGATCATCACGTTCCAGAACAGTCAGTTGTTTGCCAAGAATTACAAGAACTTGACCAAGAACAGCGGCTATATCCTTGCCGTAGTACCATTTGGCGTGGCTTATGGCTCGAACCTGAAACAAGTGACTGAACTCGTGGAGAATGCCGTCAACTCATTGCACCACGAATGGATGGATCCTGAGAAGAAGGTGAAGGCGGTGATGAGCGGCATGAACGACTCCAGCGTTGACTTCAAACTCTTCGTTTGGGCTGATGCCGTCAAGAAGTCGTACGTCATCAGCGATGTTTTGAAGTGCGTCTATAATACGCTGAATGAGAATGGCATCGAGATACCATTCCCACAGCGCGATATCACTATCAAGAATATTTCGGAGATCAAAGCGTAAGCGCAATAAGAGCGCTTACGACTTTTTGATGTAATCCACAATCCAGGCACCAACTTCCTTGGTGCCATATTTTTGTCCACCCTCCACTTGAATCTCCGGCGTACGCACATTGGCGTCCAGTGATGCGTTGACAGCCTCACGAATCAAAGCACCCTCTTTGTTGAGTCCGAAATGCTCAAGCAGCATAGCCACAGAGAGGATCTGCGCCAATGGGTTAGCCAAGTTCTGACCTGCAGCCTGAGGCCATGAGCCATGAACAGGTTCGAAGAGTGGCGTATGCTCTCCAAGGGATGAAGACGGCTGAAGGCCCATAGACCCCGTGATGCACGATGTCTCGTCAGTGAGGATATCGCCAAAGGTGTTTTCTGTAACGATGACATCAAAGAAACGAGGCTCTGTGAGTACACGCATCGAGGCATTATCAATAAACATATAGTCCGTTCGTACCTCAGGATACTGCGTTTCCATCTCCTGAGCAATCTGTCGCCACAGACGACTAGATGCCAAGACGTTGGCCTTATCCACTACCGTCAAGTGCTTACGGCGCTTCATCGCCATTTCAAACGCCAGTTTTAGGATGCGCTCAATCTCCGGACGGGTATAGATATCGGTATCATACGCCTTGTCGTTGTCCTGATATTTCTCTCCGAAATACATACCGCCCGTCAGTTCACGTAGCACTACGAAGTCGGCACCACGAAGTAATTCCTCTTTCAGCGGTGACTTGTGCAACAGACAATCGAACGTAGCCACAGGACGTACATTGGCAAAGAGTCCCAACTTCTTGCGCATCGCCAGCAGGCCCGTCTCCGGACGCACCTTCAACGTGGGATTGTTATCGTACTTTAGGTCGCCCACAGCAGCAAAGAGCACAGCATCGGCATTCATACATACCTCGTGGGTGCTGTCGGGATAAGGGTCACCGCAAGCCTCTATGGCACATGCCCCCACGAGAGCCTCTTCGTACGTAAACTCATGTCCGCATTTCTCTGCCACAGCATCAAGCACGGCCACACCTTGTTTCATAATCTCCGGGCCGATACCGTCACCCGAAAGTATTGCGATTTTCAGTTTCATATAATTGTTCGTTATGACGTTATAACGTTATTTCGATATTACGCCAAATTATTTTCATTTTCAATGATGTTCAGCATTTTAAAGGTTGCCTTGATGGCAGCTTCCGTCTGGTCGGCATCGAGGCCTCGCGTCCGCAACAACCCGTCTTTATGATGCCATGAGATGACCGTCTGCACCAAGGCATCGGTACGGCCTCCAGGTGGAATGGAAACCTGATAGTTAGCCAGGACGGGGAACGTGCGGTTCAGGTACTTCTTATAGATATAGCGCAAGGCCTTGACGAAGGCATCATACTGACCATCGCCCGTAGCGCCAGCCTCATACTGTTGTCCGTTAATCTCCACACGCACATTGGCACCAGGCTTCAATCCGTATGCCGTTGACACCATATAGCTGATCAGTTTCACCTTATCTTCCGATCCGTCGTGTTTCAATACATCACTGACGATATAGGGCAGATCCTCTTGCGTCACGATTTCCTTCTTATCGCCCAATTCCGTGATACGTTGAGTCACCCTTCGCGTCTGTTCTGGTGTCAGTTCCAGTCCCAGTTCCTCCAGGTTCTTGGCAATATTCGCCTTACCGCTGTTCTTACCCAATGCATACTCACGCTTGCGACCGAAGCGCTCCGGCATCAACTCGTTATAGTAGAGCTGATCCTTTGTGTCACCATCGGCATGAACACCAGCCACCTGCGTAAACACATTCTCACCTACGATAGGCTGATTGGGGGCTACGGTGATACCGCTGAAACTCTCCACCATCCTCGAAAGGTCGTTGAGCTGACTCTCCACCAGATTTGTCTTCGCATGGAACTGATCCTTAAGGATAGCCTGCACAGAAGCCATCGGTGCATTACCGCATCGCTCTCCCAGCCCATTCACGGTGACGTGCAATCCCTTTGCTCCACTCAATACGGCAGCCAACGAATTACTTACCGCCAGGTCGTAGTCGTTGTGGGCATGGAAGTCAAAATGAACAGTCGGATAGCGTTTGATCATCTTGCGGAAATACTCAATTACCTGCAAGGGATTCATCACGCCAAGAGTGTCGGGTAGCATGAAACGCTTCACAGAGGTGAGAGGTGAGAGGTGAGAGGTGAGAGCATCCATCAGCTGATAGACATACTCTGGTGAATCCTTCATACCGTTTGACCAGTCCTCCAAGTAAAGATTGACGCTGATGCCTTTGCTGGCAGCATATTCCAGCTCTTTTTGGATATCGCTGATATGTTCCTCGGGCATCTTCTGAAGCTGCTGCGTACAATGTTTCAGCGACCCCTTTGCCAGTAAGTTTACCACCTGTCCGCCACACGAGGCAATCCATTCGATGCTCTTGCCTCCGTCAACGAAGCCCAGCACCTCGACACGTTCCAGAAGGCCTTGTTTCCGTGCATAGGCACATATCTTTGTCACCGCCTCGCGCTCGCCTTCAGAGACACGTGCCGATGCCACCTCGATACGATCCACGTTGACATCGGATAGCAACTTACGCGCCATCACCAGCTTTTCGTGAGGCAGGAACGACACACCGTTGGTCTGCTCACCATCGCGCAACGTAGAGTCCATAATCTCTACGAAGGGCAATGTGCGATGATAGCTATTTAAACTCTCTGCTGTTCCCATGATTCTATCTTGTCTTTATTGGCTACCAGGAAGTCAATATCATCAAGCCCGTTCATCAGGCAATGCTTCTTATAGCCGTTGATATCGAAGTGCTCGCTTCGGCCCGTTGCCTTATTTGTTACCGTCTGATTAGGCAGATTGACTTCCACCTGAGTCTCCGGATTATCCTGAATGCTCTGGAAGAGTTCTGCGAGGAAGCTATCGCTCACCTGGACGGGAAGAACGAAGTTATTGAGCTCATTATTCTTGTGGATATCCGCAAAGAACGAACTGATGACCACACGGAATCCATAGCCAGCGATAGCCCATGCAGCATGCTCACGACTGCTGCCCGAACCGAAGTTTTTCCCTGCTACGAGGATGCAGCCTTTGTATTTAGGGTTGTTGAGGACGAAATCCTCAACCAGAGTACCGTCGGCACGATATCGCCAGTCACGGAACAGATTGTCGCCAAAACCCTCTTTATCGGTAGCTTTGAGGAAACGGGCAGGGATAATCTGGTCGGTATCTACGTTCTCCAAAGGCAGAGGGACGCAGGTTGATGTGATAATATCGAATTTCTGTTTCATAATAATTCTCTTGGATCAGTTATTACACCTGTGATTGCAGCGGCAGCTGCAGTTAGTGGTGATGCCAGAATAGTACGCGCCCCAGGTCCCTGACGACCTTCAAAGTTACGATTTGAGGTACTTACGCTCAGTTTACCCGCAGGAATTTTATCATCGTTCATAGCCAAGCAGGCCGAGCATCCTGGCTGACGAATCTCAAAACCTGCCTCAGCAAGCAACTTATCGAGACCTTCCTCACGAATCTGCTTATCCACAGCCCATGAGCCAGGCACCAACCAAGCCACCACATCATCGGCCTTACGACGCCCTTTTACAAGTGATGCGAAAGCACGGAAGTCCTCTATACGACCATTGGTACAAGCACCAAGAAATACATAATCTACCTTTGTGTCCAGCAGTTGCTGTCCAGGTTTAAACTGCATATAGCTCAGAGATTTCTCAAAGCCTACTCCACCCTCAGTCGGAATGCTTTCCGTGATACCAATTCCCATCCCCGGATTAGTTCCATAAGTGATACGAGGCTCGATATCTTTCGCATTGAATGTCAGCTCTTTATCGAACACTGCATCGTCGCTACTCTTGAGGGTCTTCCAGTATGCTAAGGCCTTATTCCAAGCCTCACCTTTAGGTGCATATTCTCGACCTTTTATATATTCAAAAGTCACCTCATCGGGGGCTACAAAACCACCCCTTGCACCCATCTCTATCGACAAGTTGCAGAGCGTCAAGCGCCCCTCCATCGAAAGGTTTCTTACTACATCACCAGCATACTCCACGAAGTAGCCCGTAGCACCAGAAGTAGAGAGTTGAGCCATCAGATAGAGTGCTACATCCTTTGCCGTGACTCCCCTACCCAACTCGCCGTTGATGGTGATGCGCATCGAATTCGGCTTCTGCTGTAGAATACATTGCGAAGCCATCACCATCTCCACCTCGCTGGTGCCGATACCAAAGGCCACAGCTCCCATAGCACCGTGAGTCGATGTATGTGAATCGCCACAAACAATCGTCATTCCAGGCAGCGAAAGTCCCTTCTCAGGCCCTACTACATGGATAATTCCATTGTCAGGCGACATCATACCAAAATGTTTCAACCCAAACTCATGGGCATTTCGTTCCAGCGTATCCACCTGTTTCTTCGAGACAGGGTCGCTGATGGGTTTGTCCTGATTGTGCGTCGGCGTGTTATGATCGGGCATACAGACAATCTGCTCAGGACGGAAGCACTTCAATCCTCGCTGGCGCATTCCGTCGAAAGCCTGGGGCGATGTCACCTCATGACAGTAGAGGCGATCGATATAAAGTTGCGTGGGACCATCCTCCACGACCTGTACTATATGCTGGTCCCATATCTTGTCAAAGAGTGTATTCATTCTGCTCTCTTGAATTTGTTGATACAATCAATATAAGCTTCTACAGAAGCCGTCACAATATCGGTATTGGCACCAAAGCCGTAGTACATCGAACCCTGATATTCCACCTGCATATGTACCTTACCCACATCGTCAGAGCCCTTCGAGATAGCCTGAATGGTAAACTCCTTCAGCGTCATCTGCTTCAGGATAATCTTCTTCAGTGCCTTGATAGCCGCATCTACAGGACCGTTGCCGGAAGAGGCTGCCTCGAACTTCTGTCCGCTGATATCCAAGCCTATAGAGGCAACGCTCTTCACGCCCTTACCCGTAGTAACCTGTAGGAAGTCGAGCTTCACGGCGTGCTGGTCGGCAGTATCGGCACCTGCCAGCATCATAATATCGGCATCGCTTACCTCTTTCTTCAAATCGGCCAGTTCCAGGAACTTCTGGTAAATCTTGTCCACCTTCGCCTCGTCGCTCACGTCGATGCCATTGATATGCAGACGATGTTTCAGGGCGGCACGTCCGCTACGTGCCGTCAATACGATAGAGTTGTCATCGATACCCACATCCTTTGGGTCCATAATCTCGTATGTCTGCACATTCTTAAGCACACCATCCTGATGGATGCCGCTACTGTGAGCAAAGGCATTACGACCTACGACAGCCTTGTTTGGCTGGATAGGCATATTCATCAGGCTCGACACCATGCGGCTTGTAGGATAGATGCGCTGCGTGTTGATCTGTGTCTCGATATCCAATGACTTGTGGCATTTCAGTATCATTGCTATCTCCTCCAGACTCGTGTTACCAGCACGCTCACCAATACCGTTGATAGTCACCTCTACCTGACGGGCACCGTTCAAGACACCCTCAAGCGTGTTTGCTGTAGCCATACCCAAGTCGTTGTGACAATGGGTAGAGATGATGGCTCTGTCGATATCGTCCACATGTTCCATCAAATAACGGATCTTGCTGCCAAACTCATCAGGCAGACAGTAGCCTGTGGTATCAGGGATGTTTACAACTGTTGCGCCAGCCTTAATCACAGCTTCCACGACACGCGCCAGATATTCATTATCTGTACGACCGGCATCCTCAGCATAGAACTCCACGTCATCGACGTACCTCTTTGCATATTTCACAGCAGCTACAGCACGTTCAAGAATCTCCTCTCGCGTACTGTTGAACTTGTACTTGATATGCTCGTCGCTGGTACCAATACCCGTATGGATGCGCTTGTGCTTGGCATACTGCAGAGCCTCTGCAGCCACATCGATATCACGTGGCACAGCACGCGTCAGCGCACATATCGTAGGCCAAGTCACAGCCTTTGAAATCTCAATTACCGAATGATAGTCACCAGGACTGGAGATTGGGAATCCTGCCTCGATCACATCAACGCCCAACTGCTCCAGTGCCTTTGCCACCTGAATTTTTTCAACTGTATTCAACTGACATCCTGGCACCTGTTCGCCGTCTCGCAGCGTTGTGTCGAAAATAAACAATCTGTCGCTCATCGTCTTCTAATCACTTTATATTTATTATTTGACATATATTCAAAGAAAAAGCCTTTCACACTCGGAAGTGAGAAAGGCTCTTGTTTGGTTCAAATGTATGTTTGCATCTACCTACCTGATGTGTACGCCTCATCACTTCCGCCCGCACATTTGCAGTCGAATAATAATAATGGCGTTTATTAGGCTCTGATATAACATTTTCTTACTTTTTTCTTCTTTTCGGCTGCAAATTTACATCTTTCTATTCATTCCCGCAAATAATTTGTTACTTTTTTGCAAAACAATTGCAAAACAGGTCTTACTTACTGCCAATATACAGGAAGATCATACCCAGGAGGACGAGGGCCAGGTCAACAGCCTTTGCCTTCAGGTTCTTCTCACGGAAGAACATAGCGCCACACATAAAGGATACGATGACGGAGCCGCGACGCACCATAGACACGATGCTGATCATTGCTGCAGGCAGGGACAGGGAATAGAAGTACATGAAGTCGGCGGTAGAGAGAAACACGCTGACACCAATGATAGCCCAGTCCCAATGGAATGGCGTGGTCTGCTTATGTTTAGGCCACCACAGCAGCATCAGCATGGCCAGCATCATGAAGCACTGGTAGATGTTGTACCACGACTGCACCATCATGCGGTCGAGCCCTACCCCGCCCTCACTCTCTGGTGCCATGAGGTATTTGTCGTAGAGTCCGCTGACAGCTCCCAGCACAGCAGCGCCAACAATCATATAGATCCAATGATCGTGCTTGAAGTCAATGCCTTCCTTCTTGCCGCTACGACTGAGCAACAGGAAGGAGATGACAGCCAGCGACACACCTACCCACTGCCACACGTTCAGTCGCTCACCAAAGAAGAGCAAGGCACCTACGAGCACCATCACAGGACGGGTGGCATTGATGGGGCCTACGATGGTGAGCGGGAGATGCTTCATGCCAAAATAGCCCAGCACCCACGACGAGAGCACGATGAGGGCTTTCAACACGATGTACTTATGGACTTCCCATCCACCACTGCCCACATGGAAGATACTATCGTCGAGCACATTGGTTGCGCCGCTCAGAATGATGAACGGCAGGAAGATGAGCGACGAGAAGAGGGTGTTGAGAAACAATATGGGGATGACGGCATTATCACGTAATGCCTTCTTCTTCAAAGAATCATAGATGCCCAGAAAAGCAGCTGAGAGAAACGCAAGGATTAACCACATATCAATATTTTATATCGACCAAGAAAAGGGCGTTTCCAGGCATTGATTCGCCTGCTTCGGTACGACGTTTGCCCTCGATGACACGTCGGAAATCGTCAATCGTCATACGACCGCGCCCCACCTCAATCAGCGTGCCCACAACAGCACGTACCATGTTTCGCAAAAAACGGTTGGCTGAAATTTCAAAATACCAAGTGGTGGGCGAGGTCTGATGCCACTGGGCACAGGTAACGTGACAAAGGGTGGTCTTCACGTCGGTATGACTTTTACAGAAAGCACCAAAGTCCTCGTAGTCAAGCAGCAGACTGGCCGCACGGTTCATCGCCTCAAAGTCGAGGGGATAATGGAGTTCGCAAGAGTAATGACGGTCGAATGGCGACTTTTCCGTATGTACATAATAATAATAGGTACGTGAGGTTGCCGAGAAGCGGGCGTGCATATCATCATCAACGTGCTCCGTCTTCTGTATCGCAATATCCTGAGGCAGGAGTTTGTTGAGCTTATAGGTGAGCTGTGTGGTGTCGATATCTTTTGCACTATCGAAATGAGCCACCATCATCTTGGCGTGAACACCTGCATCTGTACGACCGGCTCCCGTCACCTGTACATCCTCGCGCAGCAACAGAGAAAGTCCCCGCTGCAACTCGCCCTGCACGGAGATGCCATTAGGCTGTACCTGCCATCCGTGGAAACGGGTGCCGTCGTAACTTAAAGTGATGAAATAGCGCATTCGCCTCGGTTATTCGTCCATGAGTTTGCGATAGCGGGCACGCTTGGGCTCCTCAAGTCCCAGTCGCTGTGCCTTGTTGCTCTCATATTCACTATAGTTGCCCTCGAAATAGAAGACGTTACCATCGCCTTCGTAGGCAAGGATATGGGTGCAGATACGGTCGAGGAACCAGCGATCGTGACTGATAATAACAGCGCATCCTGCAAAGGCCTCAAGACCTTCCTCAAGGGCTCGCAGGGTGTTCACGTCAATATCATTGGTAGGCTCGTCGAGCAGCAGCACATTACCTTCCTGTTTCAAGGCAATAGCCAGATGGAGGCGGTTGCGCTCACCACCGGAAAGCACGCCACATTTCTTCTCTTGATCGGCGCCGCTGAAGTTGAAGCGACTCAGATAGGCACGCACATTGACATCGCGTCCACCCATGCGGATGGTCTCGTTGCCCTGACTTACTACCTGATAGACGCTCTTGTCGGGGTCGATATCCTTATGCTGCTGATCCACATAGGAGAGCTTGACGGTCTCACCTACCTCGAAGGAACCTGCATCAGCCTGTTCCAATCCCATGATGAGGCGGAAAAGCGTAGTCTTACCGGCACCATTAGGACCGATAACTCCCACGATACCGTTAGGAGGCAGATTGAAGTTGAGGTCGGAGAAGAGCACTTTGTCGCCATAAGCCTTAGCTACATGCGAGGCCTCGATGACCTTATTGCCCAGACGGGGACCGTTGGGGATATAGATCTCGAGCTTTTCTTCCTTCTGCTTCTGCTCTTCGTTCAGCATCTTGTCGTAAGAGTTCAGACGGGCTTTACCCTTTGCCTGACGAGCCTTCGGTGCCATACGCACCCACTCCAGCTCGCGCTCCAACGTCTTGCGACGCTTAGAGGCAGCCTTTTCTTCGAGAGCCAGTCGCTGACTCTTCTGCTCCAGCCATGAAGAGTAGTTGCCCTTCCAGGGGATACCCTCACCACGATCGAGCTCGAGAATCCACTCTGCCACATCATCAAGGAAATAACGGTCGTGGGTGACGGCAATGACCGTTCCCTCATATTGCTGCAAGTGCTGCTCCAACCAATCAATAGACTCTGCATCCAGATGGTTGGTAGGCTCATCAAGCAACAGCACATCGGGTTTCTGAAGCAGCAGACGGCACAAAGCCACACGACGACGCTCACCACCAGAGAGGTTCTTCACACTCCAGTCACCAGGAGGACAGTTAAGGGCAGCCATCGCACGGTCGAGTTTCGAATCCATATTCCACGCATCAGTAGCATCGATAACGTCCTGCAATTCAGCCTGGCGCTGCATCAGCTTGTCCATCTTGTCGGGGTCTTCGTAATATTCAGGTAAACCGAATTTCACATTGATCTCATCGTATTCAGCCAATGCATCATAAACATGCTGTACGCCCTCCATCACGTTCTCCTTGACGGTCTTCTCTTCATTGAGAGGTGGTTCCTGAGGCAGGTAACCCACGCTATAGCCTGGGCTCCACACTACATTTCCCTGATATTGTTGGTCCAGTCCGGCAATGATTTTCATCAATGTGGACTTACCTGCTCCGTTCAGACCAATGATACCAATCTTGGCACCATAGAAGAAACTGAGGTAGATATTCTTGAGTACTTGTTTCTGATTCTGCTGAATGGTCTTGCTTACGCCAACCATTGAGAAAATCACTTTCTTGTCGTCAACTGTAGCCATGTATTTTCTTGAGATTTGAGATTTGAGAATTACTTTTCAAACTTTTTACCGGTCTGCTTGATGAGGTCATGGGCATATTTCTCAGAATAGCCGGGACGCTTCACCGTAGCTCCAAGACCGTACTTCGTACGAGTGAACTGTCCGTTCTCCTCAGGCTTCACCGTCATATCGTTGTACTTCACGATAAGATATGTGGCCAACTGGCGCCAGCGAGCCAGCATCTGGTTGGCCTTCTCAGCGGTATAGGCGGTAAGGTATTTCGTACGGGCAGCCTCATCAAGGGTGAGTGCCTTATCCTCTACCTCTTTCTGAGCACGGAAGTATGAATTATCGAGGGAGTCGCGCACTTCTTTCAAGCTGGGGAAGAGCATCGAGTAACGGGGATAGACCATATTGCTGACCCAGTTTTGTACCCAGTAGGCATTATCCATCGAGAAGTTCAACTCATCGGCACCAGGGGTATTGTAGGGACGTGGAGCCTCTGTAGCACAGCAATAAACAGGGGTGAAAGGTGCCATGTTACCGTCGTCGTTGGCGAACCAGAAGCAGCCACCCACCTGACGGGGCAACCAAGAGCGCATCTGAGAGACATAGACGAAGCCTGCCTGCTGGGTAGAAACGGGACGCTCGTTGAAGTAGTCCTTTCCATCGACCTTAAAATAAAGAGGTGTGGGACGATAAGGCATCTCCCAAATACCGCCGCCCATATCCTTATCGAGTGAGAAGGGGGTATTCTCAAAGTGATCGCGCATAGCGGTCTCCACATCCTGAACGGTGAGTTTCTTATTGGGCTTCACCCACAGAGGCAGCACCTCTGCGTTAGCATCACGACCCTCAGCCCATGGGATATAACGGTCCATACCATCGGCAAAGCGATTGAAGAAGCTCCACACACGGGCATCGCAGATACGACGCCCTGAGAAGTCTGGAGCGGCATAGGCAGCATTATACGAGAAGTCCTCGTCCTTACCGCTGAACCAGCCCATAAGACGGGCATAAGACACCACGTTCTTTGAGAAGCGCACATCGCCCGACTTATCCTTCATATTGAACTTGGTGATGCGGCTCTGGTTAGCATGTCCGCAAATCATATCATCAGGAATACGCAGAGCCACCCAAACGGTACGACCCAACTGTTTCTTGACAGAAGACTTCAGTCCCTTCTTGATAGAATCAGGCACCCAAGCGCCCATCATCTCCATGATCCAAGCCTCGTTGGGGTCGCAAATCGTAAAGGTCTCGCCCTCGGAGCAATAGCCATACTGCTCTACCAGCGAGGTCATGATATCGATAGCCTGACGAGCGGTCTTGGCACGTTGAAGGGTAATATAAATGAGTGAACCGTAGTCGATGATACCAGTGGTATCTACCATCTCTTCGCGTCCTCCAAAGGTCGTCTCACCGATGGTGACCTGCCACTCGTTGATATTGCCGATGACATTATAGGTCTCTTCAGCCTCAGGAATCTCACCACCATATTTATTTGTATCCCAGTCGTAGACCTGGCGCATGGTGCCCTTGGGGTGTTTTGCTGCAGGCTGGTGTTTCAGTCCCTGGAACATACCATAGCTGTCGGCACTATACGAACAGATAACAGAACCGTCGGCCGAGGCTTTCTTGCCTACGATAAAGTTAGTGCAGGCATAAAGGGATGAGAGGTAAAAGGTGAGAGGTGAGAAAATTGTCACCAATGCGATTATAAGAGTCTTTTTCATTATATTATTTCATTTTCAGTTTATCACTTCCTGCGGCCTTGAAACTCATGTCGAGTCCCTTCACAGAATGGGTCAGCGCGCCAAACGAGATGAAGTCAACACCTGCCTTAGCATAGGGAATCATGGTGTCGAAGGTGATGCCACCGCTTGACTCTGTCTCAGCACGACCTGCAACGATCTTCACAGCACGCTCCGTTTCCTCAGGTGTGAAGTTATCGAACATGATGCGGTCGCAACCCTCGGCAAGTGCTTCGTCCAGCTCCTTAAAGTCACGCACCTCGCACTCAATCTTCAAGTCCTTACCTTTCTCCTTACAATAGGCCTTGGCACGCGAGATGGCGTTGTGAACACTTCCACAGAAGTCAATGTGATTATCTTTGAGGAGAATCATATCGAAGAGTCCAATGCGATGGTTCATGCCACCACCAATCTTCACGGCCTCCTTCTCCAGCATACGCATACCAGGGGTGGTCTTACGGGTATCAAGCACACGTGTCTTGGTGCCAGCATCTATCAGAGCCTGCTGATATTTATGGGTCATCGTAGCAATACCAGACATACGTTGCAGGATATTGAGCATCAGGCGTTCAGTCTGCAACAGACTCTGCTCCTTGCCCTTCACACTCATCACGATGTCGCCAGGCATCACATGGGCACCATCCTCTACATAGACCTCGACTTGCAGTTCTGGATCGAAGCGATGGAACACTTCCTTGGCAATCTCAACGCCTGCGAAGATACCCTCTTCCTTGATCAGCAACTTCGATTCGCCTACAGCATCCGCAGGAATACAACACAACGTGGTGTGATCACCATCGCCGATATCCTCAGCAAAAGCGAGGTCTATCAACTTATCATTCAATTCTTCTACACTCAGCATAATTCTCTATTCTAAATTACTCAAAGTATATACCAATGCCGATACGAAATCCAAAGCCACTATAGTTAGTGTGGTCCTTGAAACTCAAATTATAATAGAGTTCTGGTTCTATAGTTACCGTACGGTTCAGGAAGTAGGCATACCCAATCTGACAAGTAGGCAGAAAATCATCGTATGCGTTGGTGTGCAAATAATTGGCACCAGCCCCCAGATACAATCCATTCTGCTCTATATAATAGCGCAAGCCTGCACCTGCCTTGAAAGTGTTGTTGCCTTCTTTATACCAGTCATAGCCCAAATTAGCAGTTATCATCCAATCATCCTCAAACAAATAGCCACCCTTTGCATCAAAATCCATGTGCCAACTCTGGCTCTTGTTCCAATTAATGTCAAAATTTGAAAGACTAGCCGATGTGTAGAACTTATCCTTAGCGAAAGGGAGTCGATCTGTTGTCTGAGCTTGAGAAGTTAGCGAGAACACAAGCCCGCAAAACATTGAAAATAGAATCTTTTTCATAATTGTATTATTTTTGAGATTTATTGAATTTTGAATACCAAATGAGGAACCAGCCAAATGCCAGCACACCAGTAACGCAAGCGATAACTGATGCATATATCATATCTAAACTGAATATCTGCTCAGCGAAAAGATAGGTCACGCAGACTACCGTCATAAACAGAGCAGGTATCAGCGTAATCAGATAATTCTTATGAGCACGAGCCAGATAGACGGTAATCGCCCAAAGGGTAAAGACTGACAGTGTCTGATTACTCCAGCCAAACCAGCTCCAGATAACATCGAAGCCCTCAGGATTAGCCATCTGCCAAATAAGCAAGGCGATGACAGCTGAGAACAAGGGGATACAAACATATAGACGTTTACGAATACTCTTCTGCTCCAAATAGATGAAGTCGGCAATAATCAGACGGGCAGAGCGCAAAGCCGTATCACCACTGGTGATTGGTGCTGCCACCACACCAAGAATAGCCAGGATACTGCCAAATACGCCAAGCCAGTTCTCGCAAATTAGATTCACAATGCCAGGAGCCTTACTGATAACATCCTGTCCACCAGCCATCTCTTGATAACCAGGCGTTGGGTCGTTATAGAAGAAATACATGGCTACCGTAGCCCATATCAACGCCACCAAGCCCTCAGTAATCATGGCTCCATAGAAAATGGGACGCCCCATCCTCTCACTCTTCACACAACGAGCCATCAACGGACTCTGGGTAGCGTGGAAGCCACTAATGGCACCACAGGCAATCGTAATAAACAGACAAGGAAAGATATTCTTTGCCGTAAGCGAAGCCTCACCAACGCCCTCCCATACCTCTGGTATATCAGGTTGCTTGACAAACAGCATCCCCATCAAGGCTACTGCCATAAATAGTAACGAGAAGGCAAAAAGTGGATAAATCTTACCGATAATCTTGTCGATAGGCATCATCGTGGCTATGATATAATAAACGAATATCACGATAATCCAGAACGTACTGCTACTCAACAATTCTACTGCTGGAGCATTATCCATACACAATTTCTGAAGCAGCGACGCAGGACTATACACGAATACTGCAGCCACCATCATTAATAGGAATACAGAGAAGATGAGCATCACCTGCTTAGGCACATTGCCCAAATACTTACCGACAATCTCAGGCAGATTGGCACCACCGTTACGGATGGAGAGCATACCGCTCAGGTAATCATGAGTGGCACCGGCAAAGATACATCCGAAGACAATCCAGAAATAGGCTGCAGGTCCGAATTTCGCACCCATGATGGCACCAAAAATTGGGCCTGTACCTGCTATGTTCAAGAACTGAATCATGAAAATCTTCCATGAAGGAAGCACCATGAAGTCAACACCATCGGCCTTGGCAACGGCCGGAGTCGGTCTATCGTCAGGTCCAAAAACTTTTTCCACGAAACGGCCATAAATAAAATAGCCAGCAATAAGAGCCAAGAGGCTCAATGCAAAAGTAATCATTTTACACCTATTAGTTAATTGACGATGCAAAGGTACAAAAAAGCAGTGACCTAACAAAGCAAAATGAAAAGAAATAGATAGAAATAATTGCTTTTCTTTCTATTTCTCTCGCTTATTTTGTAACTTTGCACGCATTATTCGGAACTGCACGACAAAACCACGTTGGCATACTTTTTGCAAACTAACAGAAAAAACATAGAATTATGGAAGAGAAAGACATAAATTTGGAAGAACAAGAGTTGACTACTGACGATATGGCAGAAGGAAACCCCACTGACGAAGTGGCAGAAGAGAAGTCTGACAACAAAGAAGAGCAAGATGAGTCTGTTGACCCTCTGAAAGCAGCAGAGGCACAGATTGCAGACCTGAAGGACAAATACCTAAGACAGGTGGCTGAGTTTGACAATTACCGTAAGCGCACATTGAAAGAGCGTGCTGAACTCATCTTGAACGGTGGTGAGAAGACCATAACTGCCCTACTCCCTATACTCGACGATATGGAACGAGC
This sequence comes from uncultured Prevotellaceae bacterium, assembly GCA_902785695.1. Taxonomy (GTDB): domain Bacteria; phylum Bacteroidota; class Bacteroidia; order Bacteroidales; family Bacteroidaceae; genus Prevotella. The sequence goes on from CACZZQ010000022.1 coordinate 17,645, forward strand.
AATAGCCAATGGTGAGAACACCGATGACCCACAAGTATTACGTGAGGGAATGCAATTGATTTATCAGAAACTGATGAAAGCACTTGAAGCACAGGGCGTAAGCAAGATAGAGACTGAAGATGCCGACTTCGACACAAACCTGCATGAGGCTATAGCCTTGGTGCCTGGTATGGGTGATGACAAGAAAGGAAAAGTCATCGACTGTATGGCTACCGGCTATAAACTGAACGACAAAGTAATCCGCTACGCAAAGGTAGCCGTAGGACAATAATAAGGAATGGCACAAAAAAGAGACTACTACGAGGTACTTGGTGTTGAGAAGACGGCCTCGGAAGATGAGATTAAGAAGGCATACCGTAAAATAGCCATCAAGTATCACCCTGACCGCAATCCTGGTGACAAACAGGCAGAAGAGAAATTCAAGGAGGCAGCTGAAGCCTACAACATTCTTCACGATCCTCAGAAGCGTCAGCAATACGATCAGTTCGGATTTGCAGGTCCCATGAGTGGAGGGGGAGGCTTCGACGGATTCGGAGGAGCCTCGATGAATATGGATGACATATTCTCTATGTTTGGTGACATCTTCGGCGGTCACGGATTTGGAGGCTTTGGAGGAGGGCATGCAGGCCGTCCACAGCAGCATAGAGGCAGTGACCTAAGGCTGAAAGTACGCCTAACGCTGGAGGAAATCAATCAGGGCGTTACCAAGAAGTTCAAGGTTCGCAAGGATATTACATGTTCACACTGTCACGGAACAGGTGCTGAAGACGGTAGCGGACGCGAGACTTGTCCTACCTGTCACGGATCTGGTGTCATTACCCATACCACACAGAGCATCTTCGGAATGATGCAGACGCAAGGTGTTTGTCCTACCTGTCACGGTGAAGGTCAGATTATCAAGAAGAAATGCACGCAATGTGGTGGGTCTGGTGTAACAAAAGGCGAAGAGGTTGTTGAGATAAGAATACCTGCTGGTGTAGCAGAAGGAATGGTGGTCAATGTACCTGGAAAAGGCAATGCAGGGCATCATGGCGGCATTCCTGGAGATATCCAAGTCTTTATCGAAGAAGAAGAGCACGAGACATTCGTAAGAGATGGTAACGATTTGATATACAACCTTTTGCTCGATTTCCCTACAGCGTCGCTTGGTGGTGAGGTTGACATTCCTACAATTGAAGGCAGCACGCTAAAAATAAAGATTGACAATGGAACGCAACCAGGTAAGACCATGCGCTTGCGCGGCAAAGGACTGCCAGCCGTACAGGGATATGGTAACGGTCGCGGCGATTTAGTTGTCAATATTAGCGTGTATGTTCCCAAAACGCTCTCACACGAAGAGAAGGTGGCTATTGAGAAGTTTAAAGACAGCGACAATTTCAAAGGTGACAGTCAGACAAAGAAGAGTATCTTCCAACGCTTCAAGAATTATTTCAGCTAAGAAACCAGTATTCTATCTCAAGTATGACCTATCAGGAAACCACAGAGTACCTATTCCATCAGACTCCCAGTTTCGAACAACAAGGTGTTGGTGGCTACAAAGAAGGGTTAGACAACAGTCTGAAGTTTGACGAGCACTTCGGACATCCACATGAGCACTTCCGTTGCATCCACGTAGCTGGTACAAACGGCAAGGGATCTGTATCCAACATGATAGCAGCTCTTCTGCAAACCTGCGGCTATCGCGTAGGCTTATACACCTCTCCGCATATTGTAGACTTCAAAGAGCGCATCCGCATTAACGGGACTCCTATCAGCGAAGAATATGTCACCAAGTTTGTAGAAGACGAGAAAGATTTCTTCGAACCTCTTCATCCAACATTCTTCGAGCTAACAACGGCTATGGCATTCAAATACTTCAGCGACAAGGATGTTGATATTGCTGTCATAGAAGTTGGACTTGGAGGACGTCTGGATTGCACAAACATCATCACTCCCATACTCTCCATTATCACCAACATCTCTTTAGATCACACACAGCTTCTTGGCAACAGTGTGGAACAGATAGCCGTAGAAAAAGGGGGCATTATCAAGAGAGGCATACCTGTGGTTATCGGAGAGACCACCCCAGAGACCAAATCGGTATTTGAGGCATTAGCAACAGAAGTACATGCACCTATTATTTATGCTGAAGACCAGAAGGAAATCATTTCATGGGAATGTATGCCAGAAGGAGGTATCAGCTACGTAACCAAGCACTACGGTGAACTTCATTGCGAACTGAGCGGTTCGTTCCAATCCAAGAATATGGCCACTGTACTTGCCGCAGTCAGTCAGTTAGAGAAAATGGGATATATGACAGAGCCACAAGGCGAAAGCCACTCTGTCAATGTCACCTCCGAAATAGACAACGCATTCAAGAACGTCACAAAAATCACAGGCCTGATGGCTCGTTGGCAAACAATTAGGAAAAATCCGACTGTGGTTTGCGACACTGGTCACAACCCAGGTGCATGGGAGTATCTGGGCAAACAGCTCAACAACGTCAAATGCCGTGAAATGCGCATCGTTTTCGGACTTGTTGAGGACAAAGACATTTACACCATCATGTCGCTCTTACCCAAGAATGCCACCTATTTCTATACAAAAGGAAGCACGAAAAGAGCCTTTCCAGAGACTTCACTGAAAATCTTCGGAGAGCAATTCGGTCTTAAAGGCGATTGCTACCCCACTGTAGAAGAAGCCTATCAGGCTGCACTGCAAGGTGCTACCAGTGAGGACTTTATATTCATCGGCGGAAGCACTTATGTCGTTGCCGATTTTATGAAATCACGCATTTAGCTGTTTTTAACACCATTTTTTTACCGATTTGTTTGCACAAGTCGGTATTTTTTCGTTACTTTGCAGAAAGAATAATTAATTCGTAACTAAAAACAAACATTATGGCGAACACAACTGAAAATGCGAATCTCTGTGGTCTGAAGCGCGAAGACTTCCAGACCACTATCAATGGTAAGAAAACCGACCTTTACATTTTGCGCAACCGCAAAGGTTACGAAGTAGCAATCTCAAACTATGGCGGTGCTATCTGTGCCATCATGGTTCCAGACAAGAACGGCAATGTGGGCAACGTCATTCAGGGACATGCCAATATCCAGCAGCTGATGAGCGGCAACGAGCCTTACCTGTCAACATTAATTGGTCGTTGGGGCAACCGTATCTGCAAGGGTATGTTCACCTTGAACGGCAAGGAGTACCAAGTTGCCATCAACAACGGCCCTAACCACCTGCACGGCGGTCTGAAGGGATTCAATGCAAAGGTTTGGGATGCCCGTCAGATGGGTCCCCGTTCTCTGGCTCTACACCGCATTTCTTCTTATGGTGAGGAAGGTTATACAGGCGAACTCGATGTGACCGTAGAATTCACCTTTACCGATGCCAACGAGCTGGTACTGGAATATCTGGCAACCACCAACAAGAAGACCATCGTGAACCTGACACACCACGCTTTCTTCTCATTGGCTGGCACAGCAGATCCCACTCCAACGATTGACGATCTGATTTGCGAAATCAATGCAGATTTCTATTTGCCTACTGATGCCACAGCTATTCCTACAGGCGAGATCCTGAAGGTAGAAGGCACGCCGTTCGACTTCCGTCAGCCAAAGGCTATCGGCAAGGAGATTGATGCTGATAATGAGCAGATTAAGTTCGGCAACGGCTACGACCACAACTACGTATTGAACAAGCAGGAAGAGGGTGAGTTGAGCTTCGCAGCAAGACTGACAGAACCTAAGAGTGGACGCACATTGGAGTGCTACACTACAGAGCCTGGCATGCAGCTTTATACAGGTAACTATCTGGAGGGCTACAAGGGTGCTCAGGGTGCTACATTCCCACGTCGTTCAGCCGTATGTCTGGAGACGCAGCACTTCCCCGATTCTCCCAATCGTCCCTACTTCCCCAGCGTGGTACTGAATCCTGGTGAGCGCTACAAGCAGAAGACAATCTACAAGTTCGGCATCGCTGAATAACAAATAGCACACTTAGCCATCGTAAATAGCATACTTAGCACTCGTAAGTAGCCTATTTATGATGGCTAAACAGCTTACTTATATATCTTAAACCAGTATACTAATAAAACTAAACAAAACATGTCACAAAAACAATCTCCGAACTATTTGTTCCCGTTGATTATTGTGTTTATCGTGTGCTTCCTGATTGGATTCATTACGACGATGAACAACTCTATGATAGAATTCTGTAAGGAGGCATTCAAGCTGTCTGATACACAAGGCCAGTTGGTAAACACCTTCTTCTATGGTGCCTACTTCTTCTCCATTCCGTTTGCCATGATGATGAACAAGATTGGCTACAAGGCAACGCTCGTTCTCGGTTTGGGTGTCGTAGGTCTCGGCTTCATTGCCAACAACCTCGGCGTTACAGCCGCTCTTGGCACAGCCAACGTCTACACCGTATTCCTCTGCTGCATGAGTATTGTAGCTTTAGGCGTGGTGATGCTGCAGCTGGTTGCCAATCCTTACGTGATGGTGCTGGGTAAGAAAGAAAGCGGCGCATTCCGTATGACCTTGTCTCAGGCCCTGAACTCAGTGGCTACTACCGTAGCTCCAATCTTCATTACCTATGTTATTATTGCCGGCAAGCCCAAATTGCCAGAGAATGTGCCTGGACCGTTCTTGATTCTGGGTATTTTCGCCTTGGTTATCGCAGCTATCCTGTTCTTCATCAAGTTGCCCGATCCTGATATGGACAAGAAGGATGACGCAGAAGAGGCAGTTGCCGATGCCAACAAGTACAAGTCAAGCGTATTCAAGTATCCTCACGTATGGTTTGGTGCTTTGGCAATCGCCATGTACATGGGACTTGAGATTGGTATTCCCTCTATGCTCCCTGCATATTGGAAAGCCGACCCCACCCTGCCTGGTTCTGCAACTGACTATCTGCCGTTGTACTGGGGCGGCATGATGGTAGGCCGTTTCGTTGGTTCTGCCATTCTGGCAAAGTTCGAAGCTCGCAAGTTGCTCACAGCTTGTCTGATTCTCGGTGCTTGCTGCGTAGGCATTTCGTTCTTCCTGCCCGGTATGGCTGCCGTTTATGCAATGCTGGCTGCCGGTTTGTTCCACTCAGTAATGTGGCCTCTGATTTTCAACCTTGGTCTGCAAGAGCTTGGTCCTCATACGAAGAATGCCTCAGGCCTCATCAACATGGGTGTACTTGGTGGTGCCACTCTGCCTCTCGTCATGGGTGCCATCGTTGACAATCCCGCTCTCGGCGTTGGTGTTGCCATCATGCTCATGTTCGTTTACTATGCTTACGTACTGTGGTTCTGCAACTGGGGCAGCAAGATTGGCATTAACGTAAAGTAAGACATATTACCTATTACTAATATAATAACTAACAAACACTTTTGAATTATGATGGACATTGAATTTGTAAGAAGTCGCTTCATCAAGCATTTCGACGGAAAGACAGGAAATGTATATGCTTCTCCTGGTCGTATTAACCTGATTGGTGAGCACACCGATTATAATGGAGGTTTCGTATTTCCAGGAGCAGTAGATAAGGGTATTATTGCAGAGATGCGTCCCAACGGAACAGAAGACACAGTGATGGCATACGCTATCGACCTGAAGGATCGCGTGGACTTCAAGCTGAACGACCCCGCAGGTCCTAAGGCCTCATGGGCTCGTTACATCTACGGTATTTCTCTGGAGATGAAGAAGTTGGGCGTTCCCGTGAAGGGTTTCAACATTGCCTTCGCAGGTGATGTTCCCCTCGGTGCAGGTATGTCTTCAAGTGCCGCTATGGAGAGCTGCTTCGCTTGCGGTCTGAACGACCTCTTCGGCGAAAACAAGGTTTCTCAGTGGGATATGGTTCTCGCCGGACAGGCTACTGAACACAACTACTGCGGTGTGAACTGCGGTATCATGGACCAGTTTGCCTCTGTATTCGGCAAGGCCGGTTGCCTGATGCGTCTCGACTGCCGTAGCCGCGAGTTCGAGTATTTCCCCTTCAAGCCCGACGGCTACCGTCTGGTACTGCTCAACAGTAAGGTGAAGCACGAGTTGGCAGGCTCTCCCTACAACGACCGTCGTAACTCTTGCGAGAACGTAGTGAAGCACATTCAGGCCAAGCATCCAGAGGGCAAGTTCGAGACACTGCGCGACTGCACATGGGAGCAGTTGGAGGAAGTTCGCGCAGAGGTAGGCGAAGAGGACTACAGCCGCGCTCACTTCGTACTGGGCGAGAAAGACCGCGTATTGGCTGTTTGCGATGCTCTACTGGAAGGCGACTACGAGACCGTTGGCCAGAAGATGTACGAGACTCACTACGGTCTGTCAAAGGAATATGAGGTAAGCTGCGAAGAGCTCGACTACCTGAACGACATCGCCAAGGAGAATGGCGTTACTGGTTCTCGTATCATGGGTGGCGGCTTTGGTGGTTGCACCATCAACCTCGTACGTGCCGACCTGTACAACAAGTTCATTGCTGACGCAAAGGCAAAGTTCGCTGCAAAATATGGCCATGAGCCCGAAGTCATTGATGTTGTTATCGGAGACGGTTCACGCAGACTTTGTTAAATATACCCCCTAAGTTAGGGGGTTGGGGGTCTGAACAAGCGCAGATTCCCAACCCCCTATCATTTTAGAATAACCTATATTGGGTCCAATTTTTCGCTTGTCCAGACCCCAACCCCTAACTTAGGGGCAATAATATGTTTCAAATAGACCGCTCATATATCGACCATATCTCCTTGGAATCCATCCAAGGACACATCTGGGACATTCGTACAGATTACAAGAATGACCCTACCCTTCCCAAAATCCAGAATTACAACATCACAGAAGAAGCCTTTGAGGCCTATCTGGAAAAGAAGCAGAAGTTCGAGGACTTCAAGGAATCATGGCAGAAATACCGCTTCCTCATTCTTTGTTTAGCTTTTGCCGTTCCTGTAGCGTTGTTCAGCCTCTTGGTAAAAGACAAGAACATGGCGATGTATGCATATGCTTCTGGATTTCTCCTTTGCACCGTCATCTACCTTATTTATATTATAATAGAAGGCACAAAAGCAAAAAAGTTTCGAAACAACCCCTACGAAACATTTATCAAGGCCTTACTCTCATGGGAGGAGAACCAGCAATCGTGAAGTTTTAACAGCATTCTACATCTTTCGCTTCTGTCATGCAATACTTATTAGCCATCATTCTCGCAGTCAGTTCGTTTAGTCAACGAAACCCAATGATTCAAAAAGAACTGAATTATTACCTGCAACGCCATTCTGTACAAGACGAAGGTTTTGACATGGTAGCACGCTATGCAAACGAGGGCGACTCCACCTTAGCCACCTATATGCCTAAGGGGAAACTACTGATGACCAATATTTTCAGGAGGAATGACTACACACGTGAAGGTAAATGCATAGTCAAAGACCTCTACGGACGCATCATTATAGGTCATTTTCATGCCGACACCCTTGTCTATGGCATCCGCATTGACTCACTGGGAACCTATGCCGGTCAGTTCAACAGGTATATGATGGCAAGCGGGCATGGGGCATACCAGGCAGCCGATGGCACATACTATGAAGGCCATTGGGAAAGAGACAGCCGTCACGGATTCGGTTTCTGCGTATCCCCTTTGAATATGAAAGCAGGAATATGGCACATGAACCGCTTTAAGGGGGAACACATGGTGCATACGACAGAAAGGATATACGGTATCGACATTTCGCGCTACCAGCATGAGAAGGGCCGCAGACGTTTCGGCATCAACTGGAAACAGCTTCGCATTTGCGGACTTGGTTGCCGCATTAGCGAGCAACAAGTCATAGGAGACGTTGACTATCCCGTATCTTTTGTATATATAAAATCAACGGAAGGTGTATCGATAAGAAATCGGTATTATGCCGACGATTACAGGAATTGCCGACAAAACAACATTCCTGTAGGTGTCTACCATTTCTTCTCCACGAAACAAGATCCCGCCTTACAAGCATCACATTTCATTAAAAACTCAAAATTCAACCGTGGTGATTTGCCTCCTATGCTTGACATAGAACCCAGTGATTATCAAATCAAAAAGATGGGTGGTGCTAATGCCCTATTCAAAAACATCCGGATTTGGCTCAACATCATAGAAAAGCGCATTGGCGTTCGTCCCCTTCTCTATATCAACCAAAGATTTGCCAACACCTGGTTAGACAACGCTCCCGATTTAAAGGACAACTACCACTTCTGGATAGCCAGATACGGTGAGTACAAACCTGACATACATCTTTCTATATGGCAACTTAGCGGCGATGGCAACGTAAAGGGTATACAATCTGAAGTCGACCTGAATGTATTTAATGGCTATCAAGGGCAATGGGACGAATTCCTACAAGAACAATGCATTCGTTAGGTACGGATTGAGTATTCTCATGTATAATTAAAAATAAGCAACTATTATGCTGTATTTTTATCAAATACCCTAAAATTTAACAAAAACAATTAACTTAAATACTTGTTGTACGTTTTTTCTTTTTATCTTTGCAACATCATTCTAACGATAAGCAACGATGAAGAAATCTACAATATGGACAATAGCAATTATCATGGGACTTTCGTTCCTTGGTTTGCTATACATACAAATCTCGTATATCGAAGAGATTGCGAAGATGAAAAAAGAGCAATTCGACGAGAGTGTGAATCGCAGCCTTTATCAAGCATCACGCAATCTGGAGATGAACGAGACTCTGCGTTATCTTGAGAAAGACGTCAACGAGGTAGAACGGAATGCATTTAAACAAGACTCAATCATTGTCAACGGATTAGACGGCAGCATACAACATGCCCACCAGTTCTCCGTATCTTCTGATGACGGTACATTCTACTCTGAGTTTGAGCTCAAGACTTTTACGACAAAACCAGCCAATGTACCCAAAGCGATGATGATGCATACCGACAAAGATCAGCTTTCCGAAGCCACGAAATCCCTTCAGGAGATTATCCGTAATCGCTATGTCTATCAGAAAGCCCTGCTTGACGAGGTCGTTTACAACATCCTTTATACAGCAAGTGAAAAGCCATTGAAGGAACGGGTCAATTTCAAACTTTTAGACCAAGACATCCGTGCTGAGCTGTTGAACAACGGTATAGACATCTCCTACCATTTCACTGTATCAACGACCGATGGACGTGAGGTGTATCGTTGTCCGGATTACACAGAAGACGGACTTCAGTGGAGCTACTCGCAAACCCTATTCCGCAACGACCCCACTCCCAAGATGGGCATTGTAAAGATTCATTTCCCCAACATGGATTCGTACATCTATTCCAGCGTACGTTTTATGATTCCCGCAGTCATATTCACCATCGTACTGCTGATAACTTTCGTTTTCACGATTGTCATCATCTTCCGACAGAAGCGCTATACAGAGATTAAGAACGACTTTATCAACAACATGACCCATGAGCTGAAGACTCCTATCAGCAGTATCTCGCTGGCAGCCCAGATGTTAGGCGACGAGTCTGTAGCCAAGAGTCCCTCTATGATGAAACACCTGAGCACCGTGATTGGCGACGAGTCAAGACGCCTGCGTTTCCTTGTTGAAAAAGTGTTGCAGATGTCCATGTTCGACCGTAAATCCACTTCATTCAAGAAAAAGGAATTGGATTTGAATGAACTGCTTGAACAGACAGCAGCCACGTTCAATCTGCGTGTTGAGCATACAGGCGGTAAGATTTACACCGAAATTGAGGCCGTCGACTCAGCCATCTTCGTTGACGAGGTACATTTCCAGAACGCCATCACTAATCTGTTGGACAATGCCGTAAAATACCGCAAGACAGACCAGCCCGTGAATATCCATATCCGGACTTGGAACGAGGGCGATCATCTGTACTTCTCAATAAGGGATGACGGACAAGGTATCAAAAAAGAGAACGTCAAGAAAGTCTTCGACAAATTCTATCGCGTACACACCGGAAACGTGCACGATGTGAAAGGCTTCGGACTCGGTCTTGCCTATGTCAAGGAGATTATCAACCTGCATGATGGCGAGATAAAGTGCGAGAGCGAACTGGGCAAAGGCACCAAGTTCACTGTGACGCTCCCTATATTGAAAGAGGAATAAACCTATTTATAACATACATTTCTAAAACATTACGATTATGGAAGACAAACTGAAAATCTTGCTTTGCGAGGACGATGAGAACCTCGGAATGCTGTTGCGTGAGTATTTGGCAGCCAAAGGCTATGAGGCAGAGCTCTGCCCCGATGGTGAAGCTGGTTTCAAGGCTTTTATGAAGACCAAGTTCGATATCTGCGTACTCGATGTGATGATGCCTAAGAAAGACGGCTTTACGCTGGCTCAGGAGATCCGCAGTGCCAATGCAGAGATACCTATTATCTTCCTGACAGCCAAGACACTGAAGGAAGACATCCTCGAAGGTTTCAAGATTGGTGCCGACGACTATATCACCAAGCCCTTCTCTATGGAGGAGCTCGTATTCCGTATTGAGGCCATTCTACGCCGAGTTCGTGGAAAGAAGAACAAGGAGTCAACGCTCTATCACATCGGCCAGTTCGTATTCGACACACAAAAGCAATTGCTTACTCTGGGTGATCGCCAGACCAAGCTGACCACCAAGGAGAACGAACTGCTGGCTCTGCTCTGTTCTCATGCTAACGAGATTCTTCAGCGCGATTTCGCCCTGAAGACCATCTGGATTGACGACAACTACTTCAATGCACGCTCTATGGATGTGTATATCACCAAACTGCGCAAGCATCTGAAGGACGATCCCCAGATTGAGATTATCAACATTCACGGAAAGGGCTACAAACTCATTACGCCAGAAGAGGATTAACAGCCCATGAGAAAATGGATCTTAGCTCTGATATGGACAGCACTCCTCGTGTTAGTTATTGGCGCGGGGGTGTGCTTTTGGGCCATATCAGAAGGTAAAATCGGCTATATGCCTCCTATTGAAGACCTACAGAACCCCATCAACCGTTATGCCACTCAGGTGTATTCGGCTGATGGGCAGCTGATGGGTACATGGAGCATGAGCCGCGAAAACCGAGTGATGGTGGATTATTCAGAAATATCTCCCTCACTTATCCAGGCACTTGTTGCCACAGAGGACGAACGCTTCTACGAACATTCCGGCATAGACTTCTACGCCTTAGGGCGAGCCGTCATCAAGCGCGGATTGTTAAGACAGAAGAATGCCGGTGGTGGTTCTACCATCACCCAGCAGTTGGCAAAGCAACTCTTCTCCGAGACTGCTCATTCCACGATGGAGCGAGCCCTGCAAAAGCCCATCGAATGGGTCATTGCCGTGAAGCTGGAGCGTAACTATACGAAGGACGAGATCATCGCTATGTATCTCAATTACTTCGATTTCCTCCACAATGCCGTAGGCATCAAGACAGCTGCCAACACCTATTTTTCCAAAGAGCCTTCGGAACTGACGGCCACAGAAAGTGCAACACTTGTTGGCCTCTGCAAGAACCCGTCGTATTTTAACCCTGTAAGATATCCCGAGCGTTCGCTGGAACGACGAAATGTCGTATTAGGTCAGATGTTGAAAGCCGGCTATCTCACACGGGAAGAGTTCGACAGCTGCCGTCAGGTGCCTTTGAACCTGCGGTTCCATGTTGCTGACCACAACGATGGCGAGGCCACCTATTTCCGCGATTTTCTGCGCCGTTATATGACGGCCAAAAAACCCGTCAGGAGCGACTATCCTGAATGGAACCACGTGAAATTCCACATGGATTCACTGTATTGGGAAAGCGATCCTCTGTATGGCTGGTGCAATAAGAACGTGAAGCGTAACGGCGAGAAATACAACATCTATACCGACGGTCTGAAGGTCTACACTACCATTGACTCTCGTCTTCAGCACTATGCAGAGCAAGCTTGCCACGAGCATATTGTGAACTATCTGCAGCCTGAGTTCAACAAGAGCAACCGTTCAAAGCCCAATGCGCCCTATTCCCGAAATCTCTCACAGGCTGATATTCAAAAGATCCTGCAAAGGAACGTGCGACAGTCAGAGCGCTACAGAGTGATGAAGAACAATGGCTGTACCGATGAAGAAATCAACCGTGCATTTGCCACGCCTGTACCCATGACAGTATTCACCTATCATGGCGAGAAGGACACTACGATGACCCCCATGGACTCCATCCGCTACTACAAGTCGTTTCTGCGCACAGGCTTCTACAGCATGGAGCCCCGCACAGGTGCCGTAAAGGCCTATGTCGGAGGTCTCAACTTCCAGTATTTCGCCTATGACATGGCTACAGAAGGCCGCCGTCAGGTAGGTTCTACTATCAAGCCCTTCCTCTATTCCCTGGCTATGGAGAATGGCATGACACCTTGCGACGAAGTGCCAAACATTCAGGAGACCTACATGGTCAACGGGCAGCCTTGGACCCCACGCAATGGCAGTCGGGCTCGCTATGGTGAGATGGTCACCTTGAAATGGGGGCTTCAGCAGTCAAACAACTGGATATCTGCTTACCTTATGATGCACCGTCTGACACCCTCAGGTTTCGTGACCCTGCTCAACAACTACGGCATCCGAAATCCGGAGATCGTACCCTCGCCAGCCCTTTGTCTGGGTCCTTGCGAAATCACCGTTGCCGAGATGGCCAGTGCCTATACGGCATTCGTCAACCACGGCATCCGCTCAGCTCCCATGTATGTCACCAAGATTGTTGACAACGAGGGCAACGTGCTGGCAGAGTTCAAGCCGCGTTTGAACGAAGTGATTAGCGGCTTGGCAGCCGATAAGATGCTCTATATGCTCCGTGCCGTTGTCGACGGAGGTACTGCTGGTCGTTTGCGCTTCCGTTATAAACTGACGGCACCGCTTGGCGGCAAGACAGGTACCACCAATTCCAACAGCGACGGCTGGTTTATGGGAGTAACCCCTAAGCTGGTGTCTGCCTGCTGGGTAGGAGGCGACGATCGCGACATCCACTTTGACTCTATGGCCTATGGTCAGGGAGCCTCTATGGCACTGCCTATATTCGCTCTTTATATGAAGAGTGTCTACGCAGACCCCACACTCCCCTATTCACAGGAAGACCAATTCGATATTCCTTCCGACTTCGACCCCTGCCATAGCGAGGATGATATGCAAATTGTCGACGGACCGGAAGACAGTGAAGAGGCAGTTATGCAACAGATTTTCAACTAACACAAAAGATATAGAAGAAATGAAACATCAACTGAGAAGCAGCGTCTGCACTGAAGGCAGACGAATGGCTGGCGCTCGCGCCCTCTGGGTAGCGAACGGCATGAAACGCGAACAGTTTGGCAAACCTATCATAGCCATAGTGAACTCATTTACACAGTTCGTGCCCGGTCATACCCATCTGCACGAGATTGGTCAGATTGTGAAGGCAGAGATTGAGAAACTGGGATGCTATGCAGCAGAGTTCAACACCATTGCCGTTGATGACGGTATTGCTATGGGTCACGACGGTATGCTCTACTCGTTGCCCTCACGCGACATCATTGCCGACTCTGTAGAGTATATGGTGAATGCACACAAGGCAGATGCTATGGTGTGCATCAGCAACTGCGACAAGGTTACGCCTGGTATGCTGATGGCTGCCATGCGACTGAATATCCCTGCCGTCTTCGTCAGTGGCGGACCTATGGAGGCCGGTAAGGTGAACGGTGAGAATGCCGACCTGATTACGGCTATGATTAAGGGGGGCGACCCTACCGTCAGCGACGAGGAACTGGAAGTGATTGAACACAGTGCCTGTCCCGGTTGTGGTGCTTGCTCTGGTATGTTCACCGCCAACTCCATGAACTCGCTGACAGAGGCTTTGGGCTTCTCGCTGCCTGGCAACGGTAGTATCCTGGCTACGCACGTAAACCGTGTGCAACTCTTCCGTGATGCCGCCAAACTGATTGTGAAGAATGCCTTCGCCTATTACGAGGACGGCGACGACTCCGTTCTGCCTCGCAGTATCGCTACCCGTCAGGCTTTCCTCAACGCTATGACGCTGGATATTGCCATGGGTGCCTCTACCAATACCGTACTTCACCTCTTGGCTGTGGCTCAGGAAGGTGGCGTGGACTTCAAGATGAGCGATATTGATGCCCTTTCGCGAAAAGTGCCTTTCCTCTGCAAACTGGCTCCCAACTGGCAGAAGTATTCTATCCAGGAAGAGAACCGTGCAGGCGGTATCCTGGGTATCCTGGGCGAGTTGGCAAAGGGCAACCTGCTTGACCTCAGCTGCAAGCGTGTGAACGGTGCCACTTTGGGCGAGGATATTGTAAAGTATAGCATTGTTGGCTTGGAGTTTGAGGACGGAAAAATCGTAAATAGTAAATCGTCAAACAGTAAATGTCTTGACCCAGAGGCCGACCGTATCTATCACAGTGCTCCTGCCGGCAAGTTCTCTACCAAGATGGGCTCACAGGATACACGTTGGGAGAGTCTGGATACCGACCGTGCAAACGGATGTATCCGTGATATCGAACATTCCTACACCAAGGATGGCGGTATGGCTGTCCTCTTTGGAAATATTGCACAGGACGGTTGCGTGGTGAAGACTGCCGGTGTGGCTCCAGAGTTGTGGCATTTCGAAGGCCCCGCAGTGGTATTCGACTCTCAGGAAGACGCCTGCGAGGGTATCCTTGGTGGTAAGGTGAAGAAAGGCGACTGCGTGGTCATCACCCACGAAGGTCCAAAGGGCGGTCCTGGTATGCAGGAGATGCTCTACCCCACCTCATACATCAAGTCTATGCACATGGGTAAGGAGTGCGCCCTCATTACCGACGGACGCTTCTCTGGCGGTACCAGCGGACTCTCTATCGGACACATCTCGCCCGAGGCAGCTTCAGGCGGCAACATTGGAAAGATCAAGGATGGCGACATCATCGAAATCGATATCCCCAACCGTTCTATCAACGTACGCCTCTCAGACGAGGAGCTCGCTGCCCGTCCGCAGCAGCCCCTGAAGCGCAACCGAGTGGTCAGCAAGGCACTGCGTGCATACGCCCAAAGCGTCGCTTCTGCCGATAAGGGTGGCGTGAGAATCATCGACTAAATCAGGTGCAAGTCACCGTAAAAGGCTCTTCGTCAAACTTTTCAACCAAAATGACGAAGAGCCGTTTTTATTTCTCCATATATCATTCATGGAAAACTGATAGTACCCATAGCATGGTCACAGAAAAGCCAAGGCGCGGTCATGCGGAGACCAAGGCGCGGTCATGCGGAGACCAAGGCGCGGTCATGTGGAGACCAAGGCGCGGTCATCCGATGACCAATGCCTGGTCATGCGATAACCAATGCCTGGTCATGCGATGACCAATGCCTGGTCATTAAATGACCAGATTTTGGTACAAAAACTGGTCAATGTACTATCGGTTTTCAATGAAATTAACTAAATGCCAACAAAATCTATAAGAATGATGTGAACATGGTATATGATATGCTGAAAAAGAACAGCACGACAAATGGCTGTAAGAAGTACAATCTCTTGACATAAGTCAATTATTTGCACAGCAAACTGTCAAAAAGATAGTTTTTTGATAAAAAAAACGATAAAATGTTTGGTAATTCGATTTTTTGCTTTACCTTTGCAACCGAAATTTAAAAATCACTATTAGTTCAACATTAAAATTAAAAGGTAAAAGATTATGAATGCAGCACAAGTTGTAGAGCAGCTGAAACAGCGCTTCCCTAACGAGCCCGAGTACATTCAGGCCGTAAGTCAGGTACTTCCCACCATTGAGGAAGAGTACAACAAGCACCCCGAGTTTGAAAAGAGCAACCTGATCGAGCGTCTTTGCATCCCCGATCGCGTGATTGAGTTCCGCGTTACTTGGACAGACGACAAGGGTAATGTTCAGACAAACATGGGTTATCGCATTCAGCACAATAACGCTATTGGCCCGTATAAAGGCGGTATCCGTTATCACAAGTCAGTAAACCTGGGTATCCTGAAGTTCCTGGCTTTCGAGCAGACCTTCAAGAACTCTCTGACAACTCTGCCTATGGGTGGTGCAAAGGGTGGTTCAGACTTCTCACCCCGTGGCAAGAGCGACGCTGAGGTGATGCGTTTCTGCCAGGCTTTCATGAACGAGCTTTATCGTCACATTGGACCCGATGAAGACGTTCCCGCCGGTGACATCGGCGTAGGTGGCCGTGAGGTTGGCTATCTGTTTGGTCAATACAAGAAACTGACCCATCAGTTCCAGGGTGTGCTCACCGGTAAGGGCATCCAGTTCGGCGGTTCTCTGATTCGTCCTGAGGCTACTGGTTACGGTACCGTTTACTTCCTCGTTTCTATGCTGGCTACTCGCGGCATCGAGCTTGCAGGCAAGAAGGTTCTGATTTCTGGTGCAGGTAACGTGGCTCAGTATGCTGCTGAGAAGTGTCTGCAGTTGGGTGCTATCCCCATGACTATGTCAGACTCTGACGGTTACATCTACGATCCGGACGGTATCACACGTGAGAAGCTCGACTACATCATGGAGCTGAAGAACGTAGAGCGCGGACGTATTAAGGAATATGTACAGGAGTATCCTACAGCTAAGTACTACGAGGGCAAGCGTCCTTGGTACGAGAAGGCCGACATCGCTCTGCCTTGCGCAACTCAGAACGAGATCAACGCAGACGAGGCTCAGGCTCTGGTGGACAACGGTATCATAGCAGTTGCCGAGGGTGCAAATATGCCTACCCTCCCCGAGGCTATCAAGATTTTCCAGAACGCCAAGCTGCTCTACTCTCCTGGTAAGGCTTCTAACGCCGGTGGTGTGTCAGTATCTGGTCTTGAGATGTCACAGAACTCTGAGCGTCTGAGCTGGACTGCCAAGGAGGTTGACGACTATCTGAAGCGCATCATGAACGACATTCACGAGAACTGCGTGAAGTACGGTACAGAGAAAGACGGCTACATCAACTACGTGAAGGGTGCCAACGTAGCAGGCTTCATGAAGGTTGCCAAGGCCATGATGGCTCAGGGCATCGTATAAGCTCGACGAAGTCAAGGTTATACACGATGATGTTTCACAGCATCGTATAAGCTCGACGAAGTCAAGGTTATACACGATGATGTTTCACAGCATCGTATAAGTCTATTGCCAACACAAATAGTTTTATAACTGAAAGACTCGCTACAAAATAGTAGCGAGTCTTTTTTTTATTGTTGTCCGCTAAACTTTGATCCCTCTCGCACGTGCGCGCATAAAGAAAATTTGGGCTGAGTCTCGCATGAGATTCAGCCCTTTTGGTTATCTTT
>CACZZQ010000023.1 GCA_902785695.1 uncultured Prevotellaceae bacterium
CGACAAGCGCCAGGGCGGTGTTGATGTTCGTCACATCGAGCACAAGCTGGGTATCCACGGCTCACCTACCTGTGAGCTCACCTATAAGAACGCTAAGGCAGAGCTCTGCGGAAGCACACGTCTGGGTCTGATCAAGTACGTGATGGCTCTGATGAATGGTGCCCGTCTGGGTATCGCTGCACAGTCGGTAGGTGTTGAGCAGGAGGCTTACAACGAGGGTCTGGCTTACGCCAAGGAGCGTCAGCAGTTCGGTGATAAGATCATCAACTTCCCCGCAGTCTATGACATGCTGTCTCGCATGAAGGCTAAGCTCGATGCAGGTCGTTCACTCCTTTATGAAACTGCATGTTATGTAGACATTTATAAATGTTTGGAGGATATCGAGCGCTACCGCAAACTCACACCAGAGGAGAAGCAGGAACTGAAGAAGTACCAGCGCTTGGCTGATGCCTTCACCCCGCTGGCCAAGGGTATGAACTCTGAGTACGCCAACCAGAACGCTTACGATGCTATCAGTATCCACGGTGGTTCAGGTTTCATCATGGAGTACAAGAGCCAGCGTTTGTTCCGCGATGCTCGTATCTTCTCTATCTACGAGGGTACTACTCAGCTGCAGGTTGTTGCAGCTATCCGCTACATCACCAACGGCACTATGCTCCAGAACATCAAGGATATGTTCGCTGCACTTCCTGAGAATGCAGATGTAGCTCTGAAAGCACGCGTAGAAAAGCTCATCCCCGTTTACGAGGAGGCTCTCGCAGCTGTTAAGGCTTTGGAGAATCAGGATGCACAGGACTTCCTGGCTCGTCGTCTGTACGACATGACTGCTGAGATCGTGATGTCTCTGCTCATCATCCGCGATGCTGCCAAGGCTCCCGAGCTGTTCGCTAAGAGCGCTCAGGTATATGTTCGCATGGCCGAGGAGAATGTCTATGGTAAGTCTGCTTACATCAAGGCATTCCAGGTAGAGGATCTTGAGAGTTTCAAGGCTACTCAGACAGAGGAAGCATAAAAATGACTGAACTTGAGATTGACGAGCGTGTTAATCGCGCAGTAGATAATTTCATGGCCGGATATGGCTGCTGCCAAAGTGTGGTGGCAGCCTTTTCCGACCTTTATGGTTTAGACGATACCCTTGCCAAGAAGATTGCCGCTGGTTTTGGCGGTGGTGTTGGCAGACTTCGTATGATGTGCGGAGCCGTATCAGGCATAGTGATGCTTGTTGGTTTGGACTGTGGTCAAACCGAAGGTTCCGATCGTGAAGGCAAATCGGCCTGTTATAAAGTTGTACAGGATTTGCTGACTAAATCCAAGGATGAGAATGGCAGTTTGATTTGTGCAGAGATACTTGGTATCAAAGGCTACGAGAAAGCGCAGAACAGCTACGTCGCTTCTGCCCGTACCGCGGAATACTACAAGTCGCGCCCCTGCGTAGCCAAGGTAGAAAGTGCCGCCCGCATCTTCGCTAATTATCTGAAAGACAAAGAAAAGCCCGTTCAATGTTGAGCGGGCTTTTCTTTGTCTTTAATGAATCCTATTTAAGGTTGGCCTTGAAAGTCTTCTGCCAGAATATCTCTTTCTTCCCTTCAGGAATCGTAGTTTTGGTTGCATTGAAATAACAATCTACAAGAAGAGAATCGTTGTTATGAGCAGAAGCGATGGAATCCAACAAGTCCTTATAACCATCCAGTTCACTTGCTTTCATATATTTATTCATTATTTCCTTGAGCTGAGGATCATTACTGAATGCCACTTGCATATTCCACATCGAATTGTTTGAAGCATCCAAATAAGTATCCCATTTAAGGCTGTCTTCAGGAGTTTTCAAAGCAAGGAGAGAATCGCCAATAGCCTTTAATGCCTCTTTATCGTATTTGAAATCCATTGTAAATTTAGCATAAGGAGTCTTTACGCACTTACCAAGCACAAATGTTCCAAGCTCCTCATCACCACCTTGAACGGTGTTTATGCGAAAAAGCGTGTACATCATATAGAGGCTCCGGATATCCTGACGATTGTTGAATTCATCCTGTATTGCTTTACATTTATTCATCATCAACTCATCCTGCTTGTCTGAATAGACCGGATACATACCGTTGGCAAAGCCCATAGCCGACTTAAATTGTGCTGCCAAAGAGTTTTCCTCAGAAAGGTCTGTACTAATTCCACTATAGTATTTGACATAATACGAATAGCCGGAAGAGACTGTTACCTCGTCATCGCCGCAAGCGGTAAACACTGATGTTGCTGTCATGGCGCACATCACAGCCAGTGCTGCCAATAAGATTTTCTTTGTTTTCATTGTTGTTTATGAATTAATAAATAGTTAATTTTATCGGTTGCAAAGTTACGACAAATCAGGGAAGCAATAGTCTCACTGTAGGAAAAAAAAGTCTCAAAACAAGAAAGTTGTTTTCTATTTGTCTCATTTTGTAGCTCTACGGTATTCTGCAGGCGACATACCATAGGAATCAACAAAAGTACGGAAGAAAGAACTGCGTGCAAAACCCGAGAGTTCTGCAATGACAGACACAGACTCGTCGGTAGTGGACAAAAGATGGGCTGCATAGCGCAAGCGGTACTCGTTAAGGAAGGCATTCAAAGTCTTACCATTACAACAGGTACTGATGGCATCCGTAATATAGTGTTCGTTGGTACCAAGCATCTGAGACAGTTGTGTACGACTTAGCGCGGCATCGGTATAGATATGGTCAGGACCGTCCATGAGGTCACAGATACGCCTGAGTAGCTGCTGTTCTCCTGTTAAGGTCTCTTCCGGTTCTGCCTTCAGTTGTTCAACGGCCTGTTTTTCTTCGCGCTCACGCAGTTCGATGTCTGCCAACAACCGGCGGTTCTTAGATGTCAGAATCTTATTGTATCTATAGGAGCGCCAAAGCAGATAGCCAATCAGTAGGATAATCAAAACGGCTGCAATGACAATTATGCGATGCAAGGAGACAGTGAAGCGCAGATCCTTCAGTTGCAAATCGCGCTCGTGTGTCTGATAGATAACGGCCAGTTCAGCAGCATCGTTCTTCTTCTGCCAAACAAGAGCCGAATCGACAGCTGCACTGATACTGTCGGCAATGGCAAGTGCATCGGCGTTACGCCCAGCCTTACGATAAGCCAAGTAGCGGGGAGAGAGACGTTCTGCGATATTGTCGAAAGTCATCTGTGCACCATCGGTAGCCATATAGGTACTGTCCAGCTGCTCATACCAATATGCCGCCTCGTCGTAACGTCCTGCTGCCATCAGATATTCGGCGGCTTCCGTATAGGCCCTCGGTTCGAAGATACGGCTTTTGGGAACGGCAGCAAAGACAGCGGCGGCCTCGGAAGCATGGCCTGATGCCTGCAAATACAAGGCCTGTTTCAAAGCTATATGACCTTTCCATTCCTCTATCAGCAGAGAATCGCCCTGCTTTTCATACTGTTCAAACTCCCGCGAACAGCATTCCATCCACTTCTGAGCACCTTGGATATCGCCGATGGAATAGAGGTTGATAGATATGCTCATAGGAACAAAGGGAAGTCCAACTTTTTGTTTTTTCCCCTTTTTGAGCAGCTCCTGTTGCACCTCGTAAGCCTTCTGCCAATTGTGTTGCGCATCATTGACCTGATGCAGATTCAATTGACAGTCAGCCATCAGCATCAACAGGGCCACCTCTACTTTCTTTGGAAAGGCCTCATTCTCCTTGGTCTGAGCCAGCAAGTCAGAAACAACGCTCAGTGCACCCTCAGTGTCACCACGTGCATAACGCAGATAGGCCCAGCGGTATCCGGCATCAGCATATTCAAACTGATCCTGTGCAGATGCTGCGCCAAAGCCTTCGTATGCTTTCCTGTAGCAGTGTTCGGCTATTCGCATCTGCCAGTTTTTGTCATAGTCGCGACCTTTAAGATACTCAGCCTTCGCCGTAGCAAGTGCTTTTTCATCACCGCCACCAGCACTATTGCCATGCCCCATGCAACCCCAAAAGGTCAGCACGCCACACAGCATCAAGACCACAATCTTAGTACCCCTTATTGTCCTCATTCTGAAGCCGTTTTTGTGTTTCGCGGCAAAGGTACGAAAAAACTCTCAGATTTTTTATATTTATCTTCAAGTTTTTATCTTCCAAACATTTTTATTTCATAATTATTTCGTAACTTTGCCAAATAGTTGGCGAGAGTTACTCTGTAACGACATATACATAACATAAATATACTACTATGGAACAAGGAATCGTTTTTGAAATCTGTGGCTACGTAGCCACCATCGGCATGATACTGGGTTATCTGCCCCAAGCTATCGCCACCATCCGCACACGCAATACCGACGGCATCGCCCTACCCACCTTCCTGATGATGGGTATCGGTAGCCTCGCCTTTATGCTGCAAGGACTGCTTCATAAGCCTGAAATTATCTGGTCGCTGTTCCTCACCAATCTGGTGACGGCTACATGCAGTGCCATCGTGTTCAGCATCAAGATATACAACGACTATTTCAAAAAGAAGTAAACTATGAACAGCATCAAGGGACATATCGTTGACGTGGTTCGTCGGGAGATATTCGACGGTGAAATCATTATTCAGGGCGAGACGATCACTGAGGTGAAGCGGTGCACGCTGCCCGAACAGGAAACACCTTGGCCATACGTAATGCCGGGCTTCATTGATAGTCACGTACATATTGAGAGCAGTATGATGGTGCCCCATAAGTTTGCACATATTGCCGTCAGTCACGGCACGATAGGTGTCATTGCCGACCCACACGAAATTGGCAACGTGCTGGGCATTGAGGGCATCGACTATATGATTCGTTCCGGACATGAGGTTAGCTTCAACTTCTGCTTCGGTGCCCCCAGCTGTGTACCTGCCGTAGGCGGTGATATTGAAACCAGCGGTGCCGTGATCAATGCCGAGGATACGGCAGAGCTCATGGCTCGCGAGGATATTGGTTTCCTCGCAGAGATGATGAACTACCCTGGTGTGCTGGCTGGCGACAAGGAAGTGATGAAGAAGATCAAGGCTGCGCAGCGTAACGGAAAGCCCGTTGACGGTCACGCACCAGGACTCACGGGACGCCAACGCGACCAGTATGCAGGTGCAGGCATCACCACCGATCATGAATGCTCTACGCTGGAAGAAGGACGCTCGTGTATCAATGCAGGCATGAAGGTCATCATTCGCGAAGGCAGTGCCGCCAAGGACTACGCACTGCTCAGCCCGCTCATTGCCGAGAGTCCCAACATGGTGATGCTCTGTACGGACGACTGTCACCCTGATGACTTCGTACGCGGACATATCAACCTCATCGTAAAGCGCGCCTTGGCCGATGGCTATAACCTATGGGATGTGCTACAGGCTGCCTGCGTCAACGCTCAGAAACACTACAAGCAGAACTGGGGATTGCTACAGGCAGGCGATCCCGCCACCTTCATCACCGTAGATTGCATCACGCCCCACTTCCGTGTGGAGAGCACCGTGATACGGGGCAAGGAGGTATTCAATTATAATGCCAGCTTGCCCTCCGACCATTCTGATACGCCCGAAAGATTATTGGATTTGGAGTTCCCCAACCGTTTCGTGGCTACGCCCATCACCACTGCCGATATCAACATCGACCTGAAGCCAGGCGATACGATACACGTGATTCATGCCTACGACGGCAGTCTGCAAACAGACCATGATGAGATAAAGCTGACGGGCAATCCCCTGTTCGATTCTCACTACCCCTGGACGGAGGTACAGAAGATTGTAGTCTATAACAGATATATTCCAGGTGCCAAACCCGTGGTTGGACTGGTGCGCGGCTTCGGCCTCAGCAATGGAGCCATAGCAGGATCGGTAGCTCACGACTGCCATAATATCGTAGCAATAGGCTCTGACGACGAGTATCTGGTCAAAGCCATCAACCGTATCGTAGAAATGCAAGGCGGACAGGTAGTCGTCAGTCCCGACGAGATGCTGGACATCCCCCTGCCCATAGCAGGTCTGATGGCTCCCATGGGAGGCCACGAAATAGCCTTCCGTACGCTGTGCATCCAAGAAAGGGTGAAAGAGATTGGCTGTCAGATGAAGTCGCCCTTTATCACGATGGCATTCATGTGTCTGCCAGTCATACCAGACATCAAGATGACAGACCGCCACCTGATGGATACAAAATCATTCTCCGTAATATATTAGGAGACAAAGGAAAGCAAAAGGTGCTGCAAGAAGTCAAGCAAACACTTCATGCAGCACCTTTTCTATTACCAGCGGGAAATACTTCATCTCCAGCACATGCTCCTTGGCAGCAATGTCATCAGGTGTATCTATGGGAGACAAAGCCACCTTATACTGGGCAATAATATCTCCCCCATCGCAGACGGGCGTGACCCAATGGACGGTCATGCCCGTCTCCGTTTCACCTGCTGCCTTCACCGCCTCGTGTACATGGTGTCCCCACATACCTTTACCACCGTATTTCGGCAGCAGCGAGGGGTGTATATTGATGATACGACGTGCATACGCCTCTACCAAGAAATCGGGCACCAATGGCAAGAACCCCGCCAGCACAATAAAATCTATGTCATACTGTTGCAACAAAGGCATCATCACCGACTCATCATTCAGTTCATCTTTCGTTACCACCTGTGTAGGTACACCTAATCGCAATGCTTTTCCCAGTGCAGGCGCATTCGGCTTGTTGCAAACTACCAAGGCTGTGTAAACCTCAGCAGAATCTTTAAAATATCGGATGATATTCTCACAATTCGTACCACCTCCAGACACGAAAATGGCTATGTTGACTTTCTTCATTTTTATGCTCTTCTCAAAATTTAAGTGCAAAGGTACAGAAATAATTTCATTTTCCTGCAATCTCTACACCTATTTTCCCCCATCATGAAGGAAACTATTCACAAAATTGCATAACTATCGAAATCATTTTCACATGACAGGCCCATAATCAGAATGGATGGTACTAAGCAACTTCAACCATTATTACTAAATAATCAAAATCTGTCGTTATAAACCTTGGCTGTATGCAGGGATAAAAATAAATTTGTTTTCCTTTTGTGGTTCGCCCGACTTTTTGTACCTTTGCATTCGGTAATATTTCGTATCTTTGCCGCAAATATAAATAAACACGGATTTTACTTTAAACAATAAAATGCTAAGACCACGATTAATACCTATACTTAT
This sequence comes from uncultured Prevotellaceae bacterium, assembly GCA_902785695.1. Taxonomy (GTDB): domain Bacteria; phylum Bacteroidota; class Bacteroidia; order Bacteroidales; family Bacteroidaceae; genus Prevotella. The sequence continues at coordinate 7,168 of CACZZQ010000023.1, forward strand.
ATGGATTACTGTTGTCGCCATTACAATGCCACTCATCAGCTGTGAAAATAGCGACAAACAGACAGCGTTTAACGACGCCATCAAGATGATAACAGATGCTTCCCAGCAGAAAGACTTCAGTCGTATGCAGGTATTAGCCGACAGTCTGGGAAAGGAAAATATGCTGAGTGAGGCTGAAAGTTTTTTCTGGCAGGGCTTTGCCTACTATCGTATGGCGCAGGTACATACTGCCGAATTTTACTGGAAAGAAGCTATGGCAGCTATTGAAAGCTCTGATGATGCAGATCTGGATACTTATGCCCGTTCGGCCAGTTACCTTGCTGGACTACATATTCGCTATTACAACTTCCAAAGTGCCAGTCAGGTGGTGAGAAATGCTCTGGAGCATTTGAACTACCACCATTACACTGCGACGAGCGACTATACCAATCTGCTTGTCTTTGCAGGATGCTGCAGGGGACATTTCAACATAGAGGACGAGGAGGTGCCCCAACTTTTCGAACAAGCATTCCAGCGACATCTGGAACACATTGCCAAAGAACAGAACCGCGAAACGTATCACGATGCAGTAGTGGGAGTTATCAATATTACCTATGGTTGGCTCAGCGAGAAGAAATACGAAAAAGGGCTATTCTGGAACCAACGCTTTAGTAAACTGATTAGTGAGTACAAACAGTTATTTCCGGACGATTCGACATATATCGATAAGCAGCAAGCCCGCTGCTATATCTTTGAGGCCATCGGACTTGAAGGCATCGGTAAAATTCACGAAGCAGAAAATGCCTTTTCGGCTTTTCAGCGATCTAACTTTGCAAACACCGACGAAGGCCAGCTGGATGCCAGCGACTATTTGGCGATGTCGGGCAAATGGCATGCTGCTGCCAGAATACTGCGCAATCTCGACAACATCTTTATTCATGCCCAATCGGGTTACTCACTGGATGACATCCAGAAATATTTGCTGAAGAAGTATCGCGTTAACCTGATGACTGGACAGCTCGATTCTGCCAGTGTTGTAGCCAATCAGATTTGTCAGCGACTGGACTCCGCTATCATCAAGTCGCAATGGATTGACTCTGACGAGCAGGAGACAATACGACAGAAAGAGGAACAGATACTGCAACAACAGGAACATTTGTCAAAGGCACGTATTATGTCGCTCATAGCTGCGATTATCGTCATCACCGTTTTCTTCTCTGTCTATATTTACTTCCGTCACAGAGCCGAACGCCGTCTGGCAGCCGCCAATGCCCAGTTGGAACAGAAGAACGAGCAACTGGCCATTGCCAATGCACATGCTGAGGAATCAGCCAGGATGAAGACCTGTTTCATACAACAGATGTCGCACGAGATACGCACGCCACTTAATATTCTATCGGGCTTTACGCAGGTAATCACCACCCCCGGCATGGAATTGGATGATGCCACTCGACTGGATATCAACAGCAAGATAACCGAAAACACCGATCGTATCACCTCGTTGGTCAACAAGATGCTTGAACTGTCTGAGGTAAGCAGTAAAAGCATCATTGATCGCACAGACAACGTACCCATCGTTCAAATTGCCACCCAAGCCATCGACGAGTCGGGCATCTGCAACGCAGAGCATCTGACATTCGACCTTCAACTGTCACCTGAAACCGAGAATATGTATCTGCAGACAAACCTGCGAGCTGCCACCCGCGCGCTGACACTGCTGCTCGACAACGCGAAGAAGTTTACTCACGATGCCGAAGCACGACTCCAGCATAATACAAATGGGAACTTAGGGGAGAAGAAAAAAGTGGTCATGAAGGTTACGTCTGATCACGACAAAACGGTGTTTACCATTGAAGACACAGGTATAGGGGTGCCGCCAGAAGCCGCAGAGCGAATTTTCGAAGAATTCATACAACTCGATGAATACTATGACGGAACAGGCATAGGGCTCACGATAGCACGCTCACTGGCACGCCGCCTTGGGGGGGACATTCATCTTGACACCAGTTACACAAATGGTGCCCGTTTTGTGATGGAGATTTAGCAACAGCCATACTCCACAAATCACACGTTATATTCTTCAAGTACCTTTTTTCATCATTCTATCTTGATGTGTACTATATCCTGGGATAAAAATATATCTGTTTTCCTTTTGTGGTTCGCCAGACTTTTTGTACCTCTGAGCTTCACTCGAAGGTACTCACGCTCGAAAACACTCAAATATATTTGGTGTTTTGCTCACTTATTCGTACCTTTGCACAAGTTTTTTCGCAAATATCTAACTATATAAATATATGAAGAATATCACACTTGACATTACGAAGGCCTCCTGCTTCTTGGCAGAAGGTGCTGTAGCTGCTTTTGAGCCTCAGGTGAAGGCAGCACAGGAAGCACTTGAGAACGGCACTTGCCCTGGTAACGATTTCCTTGGATGGCTGCACCTGCCCTCCTCTATCACTCCTGCTTTCCTGGCAGAGATTCAGGCTTGCGCTGACGTGCTGCGCCAAAACTGCGAGGTAGTAGTGGTAGCTGGTATCGGTGGCTCGTATCTGGGAGCCCGTGCCGTGATTGAAGCCCTAAGCAACTCGTTTGGCTGGCTGATTCAGGACGGAAAGAATCCTACGATTCTCTTTGCTGGTAACAACATCGGCGAGGATTATCTGTTTGAGATGACCGAATACCTCAAGGACAAGAAGTTCGGTGTTATCAATATTTCCAAGAGTGGTACCACCACCGAGACGGCTCTGACCTTCCGTCTGCTGAAGAAGCAGTGCGAGGCTCAGCGTGGCAAGGAGGAGGCAAAGAAGGTGATTGTGGCTGTGACCGATGCTAAGCGCGGTGCCGCACGTACCTGTGCCGACAAGGAGGGTTACAAGAGTTTCATCATCCCCGATAACGTAGGTGGTCGTTTCTCTGTGCTCACCCCAGTAGGTCTGCTACCTATCGCCTGCGCAGGTTTCGACATCAAACAGTTGGTAGCTGGTGCCCAGGATATGGAGAAAGCATGTGGTAAGGATGTGCCTTTCGCAGAAAACCTCGCAGCTCAGTATGCTGCCGTACGCAACGGTCTGTATCAGAGCGGTAAGAAGATTGAGATCATGGTGAACTATCAGCCCAAGCTCCACTTCGTATCAGAGTGGTGGAAGCAGCTCTACGGAGAGTCTGAGGGTAAGGACAAGAAGGGTATCTTCCCCGCATCTGTTGACTTCACCACCGACCTGCACTCTATGGGTCAGTGGATTCAGGACGGCGAGCGCACCATCTTCGAGACGGTTATCTCTATTGAGGAGCCCGAGAAGAAGCTGCTCTTCCCCAGCGATGAGGAGAATTTGGACGGTCTGAACTTCCTCGCTGGCAAGCGCGTGGACGAGGTGAACAAGATGGCAGAGCTGGGAACTCGTTTGGCTCACGTAGATGGTGGTGTGCCCAATATCCGCATCAGCGTGCCAAAGCTCAATGAATACTACATCGGTCAGCTGATTTACTTCTTCGAGATTGGTTGCGGTATCAGTGGCAACGTGCTTGGTGTGAATCCCTTCAACCAGCCTGGTGTAGAAGCCTACAAAAAGAATATGTTTGCCCTGCTCGACAAGCCTGGATACGAGGCAGACAGTAAGGCTATCAAGGAGCGTCTGGCAAAGGAGAAGTAGTCCTATAAGTCTTATAAGATCTATATGACCTATAAAAATAATATAGACCTATACTTAGAAAAACACGGCTTTGAGGCACTCTGCCCCAAGGCCGTGCTTTTCGATATGGACGGCGTACTCTATGACTCGATGCCCCATCATGCTATTGCCTGGCAGCGGGCGATGGAGGTATTTGGCATCAAGATGACTATCGATGATGCATACGCCACAGAGGGAGCACGCGGCGTTGACACGATCCGCATGATGGTGAAACGCCAACAGGGGCGCGATATTGACGAGGCCGAGGCACAGCGGATGTACGACGAGAAGACACGCCAGTTCCATGCACTCCCCGAGACACGCATCATGCCAGGCATCCCTGAACTGATGGAAAAGATTCATAACGACGGGCTGACAATCGGCGTAGTAACAGGTAGCGGACAACGCCCGCTTATCAATAGGCTGATGAAAGATTTTGGAGAGTATCTGACAGAAGACCATATTGTCACCGCCTACGACGTGAAGCACGGCAAGCCCAATCCCGATCCTTATCTGATGGGCCTTCAAAAGTGCGGCAACTTAAAGCCATACGAGGCTTTCGTCGTAGAGAACGCACCATTAGGAGTCAAGGCTGGCGTAGCTGCCCAGATATTTACGATTGCAGTCAATACCGGTCCGCTTCCCAACAAAGTACTGATGGATTGTGGTGCAGACCTGATCTTCGAAAAAATGCCAGACCTTGCAGGGGCTTGGCATAGCATTATTTAAACGCCCTCTTCTTCGAACTCGTCGCGATCATCATAGTCGAGCATATCCATATCGTCATCACGGGTGATGCTGATGCCGCCCTGATGATTGACGACCAGTTCAAGCGGTACAAAAACATCGTCGATGGCATCCGGTAGCGCGATAACCACGGAGAACTTGACACCCGAGTTTTCCACTTCATCATAACGGAAGCCCGCAAGGATGCCATTCTTTCGGAAAGACTCATCAACATAAGAGCTGAACGCAGCCTTGGAAAACAAACGCTCGAAGAACACACTTCCGTCGGAACGCACGATAGTCATCTTCACAAGGTTGTCGATATAGGGCTGACCGTTCTCGTCTTTCACCTGCGGCAAACTGTCAACAGGCACCCGGTCAACAATAATGGTATAAGGCTTTCCCTGCCATTCTATATTCTTGGTGTCCTTCTCAGCAGGCATCGCTATGGGATCCTGTATCTTCTTGGGAATATACTTCGTTGTGATAATGTCCGTAGATGGTTTCTTTTCCTTACAGGCACCCAGCACCACCAGTGCTGCCACCAATACCAGAGGTAAAATACGCTTCATTTCTATAAAATTTTCGGCAAAATTACGATTTTTTTTTGAGATGGCACAAAAAAACGCCCACTATTTTATTTAGCGGGCGTGTTGTCATCTCTGAAAAACAAGTTTACCTAATCACTATGAAAAAATCATTTATCAATTATTGTCTTTGCATTGGCGGTCTTTGTCCACGCTGCCCACCGAAACGCTGACGGCGTGCCTGCTCGTCTTTCTCGTAGGCCTGATACTGCTCCTCGGTCAGGATGGTCTTCAGTTCCTTGTTATATTCTTCCTGCACCTTGCGCATCTCCTCCATGCGGCCTCTCATATCCGGACGCTGTCCTTGCTCGCGCTTCAGGCTGTCGGGCATCTGCATCCTGCGTTCACGGTTACCGCCATTAGGACGTCCCTGACGCATATTGCGCATGGGGCGCATCTTGTCCGAGAAGCGTTTGTTCAAATCCAGCAGCTTGACTGCCTGCTCCTCATTAAGCCCATATTTCTTCACAGCCTCCTCGGTACGGTTCTTTGCCATCTCCTCGGGGTTAAACTCGCGACGCTGTTCGTTCTGTGCCTGTTCCTGTGCCATTGCGTTGAAACTCATGGCTACGGCTGCAATCATTGTCAGTACAATCTTTTTCATTTGATCTTCAATTTTTAAATTAATATTTCTAGTTCTTTTAGTTTTGAGTTGCAACTGTTTTTATGACGCTCTCCGCTGATAAAAGTTTAAAAGAAATCGAAAAAAAACATCATTTTCATATTAACATTCTCATTTTTTTTGTATTTTTGCAACTGAGAAAAGCATTTTGGGTATGAAGAGACAGATTGGCTTTATGATGATTTGTCTGCTGACACTCCTCGCTGCCAGCTGTAACAATAGCGAGAAGGAGAGTACGGCAGAAGCAAGAAGCGTGGACAGCATTCCCCTGTTGGTCACGCAGATTCAGCGATGCTCGCGCCTCTACACCACGGAGTATCGCATCCATAAGTTAGTAAGTTGCGAGTCCAACCGCCAATTAAGCGGTTTAGGTCTCTCATTCAGTCTCGATGTCTTTGGCGACCGAAAAATCATCATTCCCATCGATGCAACTTTGAAGGGCTATATCGACATGAGTCAGGTTAGCACCCAGAACATTGACCGTCAGGGCGACCGCATCAGCATCACCCTACCCGACCCCGAGGTGATGCTGACCAGCACTCGTATAGACCACGAAAATATCAAGGAGTTTGTGACTGGCTTCCGTGATGACTTCAGCGACAAAGAGATGTCATCTTTCGAAAAGCAAGGTCGCAAGGCCATCATTGCCGAGATTCCCGACCTGGGTATCGAACGCACCGCACGCGAGAATGCCGTCCGCATATTAGTACCCATGATAGCCCAGATGGGGTTCCGTGAACAAAACATCATTATCAACTTCCGTCGCGACTATAACCCTCACGACCTTATACGCAGATTGGAATAGCCTATGGACAAGCAGAACAAGAAAGTACTTTTCACCTGCAGTGGCATAGCAGCCATCGTGCTCGTGTTCATCGTCGTTTTTGGCCTCATCGGACTCTTTTTCATCGACAAAGTGGCCGACCGCATTCCTGGCATGAGGTCTGGTGACACATCAGAAATCCTAATGACGCCCTCGCAGATAGATGAAATCCGACGCATTGGGCAGTGGGAGTTTATGGCTCTCAACGACGAAGAGTTGGTGGACACTATCCGCAAAGGCTTTTTCTCTGATGACCATCTGGTGCGCATCTACTACGGCACCCTGCGCTTGGGTGTCGACCTCAGTCAGTTTAACGCGCAACGTCTGTCAGCCTACGATGACTCACTCGTTATCCAACTGCCTGCCGTCACCCTGCTTGACCCTCATTTCATTGACGAAGCCCGCACACATTCGTTCCACGAGTCGGGCTCATGGTCGAACAAAGACCGCCAGGCACTCTACGAGCGAGCGCAGCAAAAGATGATTTCGCGCTGCGTTACTCCTGAGACCCTTGAAGCCACACAAAAGCTTGCCGAAGCCCATATACGCAGGCTTCTGATGGCTATGGGCTTTGAGAAAGTCAGTGTCAGATTCGATTAGCTTCCACCACCACAACCACACCGTCGGTGACACGGAAGCGCACATCCCATCCGGCAAAGGGCATCCCATACACGCGCTCATCATCATCGTGATAGCGCGGACGCGGATCTTGACTCAGCACCTGCTGCAAGCCCTTCAGTTTCTCTTCTGAAAAAAGCTTGCCAATCGCTTCAGGCATCTCCACCCGCAAGGGTCTCCACTCCTTCTGATCCACGAATCCGCTGCGTGCCTCGGGATGACTATCGGCGTATGTCACGTAAGGCTTGATGTCATAGATAGGCGTACCATCCATCAGGTCTGCCCCCTTCACATGAATCACGGGGCCATTCTCTCCTATCTCCACCTTCTCCATACGTACGCACGAGAGTCCCAAGCGGTTTGGTCGGAACGGCGAGCGCGAAGCAAACACCCCTATTCGCTCGTTGCCACCCAGTCGCGGAGGCCTTACCGTCAGTCCCTGCTGCTCGTGCGGATTAGCCGAGAACTCCCATATAAGCCACAGATAATCAAACGCTTCCAGACCTCTTACAGCCTCATCGCGTCTGTACTCAGGTTCAAGGACTATAGTTCCCACCAGCTCATCCGCCACTCCGCTCTGTCGCGGAATGCCAAACTTTGATGTCAGCGGAGAATGAAAATATGCTATCGGAGTGATGTTCATACTATGTGATAAACGCTCTATACATCCTTTTTATTATATCATCAAATATAATAATAAGTGGCATACTTATGATAATAAGTGGCTTACTTATGATAATAAGTGGCTTACTTATGATAATAAGTGGCTTACTTATGATAATAAGTGGCTTACTTATGATAATAACTTAGAGGTGCTAAATAGCATAGTTAGGATTGCTTATATATATACTGAGAACACTTAATAAAATGCTCCGCAAATTCTGGGAAATGCCCTGTAGAAGGGCTAAGAGCTGCGGAGCATTTTCAACTTCATATACAATGCCTTAAACAACTCTTCTCGAAAATCACAAATCCGGTGAGCCATTTATCGTGCTAAAATGCTCCGCACTTATCTATCAGACAGACAGCATTTTACCTTATTTTGCGGAGAATTTTTAAATAAAAATATAGGCACCAGTTAGAGTCTTAAGATGCTACTTTCGAAAAAGCAAAAGAAAAATTAATTTTCCCTTTGCATTCTGCTCGTTTATTCGTACCTTTGCCTCCATGATTTTCTATTTCTCTGGTACAGGCAATACACGATGGGCGGCAGAACGACTGGCGCAGGAAACGGGGGAACGACTGCTCTTCATCCCCGAGGAGATGAAGAAGGGCAAGTGCAGGTATGAGTTGCAGGAAGGCGAGCGACTGGGTTTCTGCTTTCCCGTTCACGGTTGGCAACCGCCCCATATCGTCAGGGAGTTCATCAAACACTCAGACATCACACTTCAGCCATCTACCTTCGTTTATGCTCTCGTGACTTGCGGCGACAGCATCGGACGGACAATGGAGATGTTCGATAAGGACTTGAAAGCGAAGGGATTGCATCTGGACAGTGTCTTCTCATTGATTATGCCCGAGTCGTACGTCTGTCTGCCATTTATGTACACAGACACCCCTCAGCGCGAAAAAGAAAAGACCAGTCAGGCGAGCGAGGATTTGGGTCGCTATATAGAAATCATCAAAGAACGGAAAACGGGTGAGGTACACACCCAGCGCGGATTGACACCCTGGACGTTCAGTCACGTGATAGGTGCTTACTTCAACGCCTATATGATAACCGACAAGAAATTCACGGTGGATGCCGATCTGTGTATTCACTGCGGGAAATGCGAACAGGCCTGTCCTACGGGTGATTTAATATTGAAAGACGGTACGCCAACGTGGCAGCACGACGGTTCATGCACCAATTGCTTAGCTTGCTATCACCACTGTCCGAAGCACGCCATCAACTATGGTAGCATCACGCGCAAACGTGGACAGTACTACTTTAGAAGTGCAGAAAACGGGTAACCTTTCCTACGAGGCTTTTATCCATGTTATCGATAAAGGCATCAAGGAAACGGGTACGTTGCTTCAAAGGAATGACATCATAATCGGCTAAGACGGCAGGGATGAGCACACTGCAACCCTCTCGAAGAAGCGTCATCTCACCCGTAGCACGCAAACGGATGCGGCAATCGCCCTCTATACACATCGTTATCACGAAGCTGTCGTATTTCAACAGGTTACGATGGAAGAGGTCGGCAGTCTCTGTGACGCGCACGCTGAAATAAGGTGAATCGACAATCAGGTTGGCACGGTTGATATTTCCATCATAGATGGTACGATATTCACTCTCCACATGATAGTCGAGTGCCTGAGAGGCCAGTTCGGTATGCAGCTCACGCGGTTTACCATCCATTCCTGGGCGGTTATAATCAAAAATGCGATAGGTGACATCCGATGACTGCTGTACCTCAGCCAACAGGATGCCTGCACCGATAGCGTGCACACGCCCCGCAGGCAGATAAAATACGTCGCCAGTCTTCACCTCATGGCGAGCCAGCACCTCAGTGATAGTACCGTCGGCAACGTGACGTTTGTAAGCCTCGGGAGTTATCTCCTGCTTGAATCCGGCATAGAGATAACTTCCGGGCTGGGCATCGATGATATACCACATCTCGCTCTTCCCCATCTTCCCATGCTCGCGCTGAGCCATCTCATCATTGGGATGCACCTGAATACTCAGATCGCGATGGGCATCGATGAACTTCACCAGCAGCGGCAGTTGACCGTGATACCGCTCGTTGACAGCCTGTCCGAGGATATCCTCAGGGGCTTCATTGATAACGGAAATCAGATCACGCCCCATATATGCACCATTAGCAATGATGCTGGGACTCGACGGCACGGCACTGACCTCCCAACTCTCGCCGATAGGCTCTGAAGAAGCGGGAAGCCCCTTATAAGGACAAAGCCGATTGCCGCCCCACACTACTTCATGGAGGTTTGGCTGGAAAAGAAACGGATATAGTCTCAACTTTTCAATGCTTAATTCTTAATGCTTAATTACAGCAGGTTATTCTTCTCGATATCCTTGAAATAACGGAAGGTAGCAACCTTCAGCTCATCGCAGGCAGCTTCGTCGGCCACAATGATACCATGCTGGTGCATCTGCAGAGCAGAGATAGTCCACATATGGTTCACAGAACCCTCTACAGCAGCCTGCAGAGCGCGACACTTAGCGTGACCATTGACCAGAATCATTACCTCCTTGGCAGCCATCACAGTGCCTACGCCAACGGTCAGAGCAGTCTTAGGCACCTGATTAACGTCGTTGTCGAAGAAACGGCAGTTAGCAATAATCGTATCTGTTGTCAGGGTCTTCTGACGGGTGCGGCTTGTAAGGCTTGAGCCTGGCTCGTTGAAAGCGATATGACCATCGGGGCCGATACCACCGAGGAAGAGGTCAATGCCACCAAACTTCTCGATTTCCTTCTCGTAGTTAGCACACTCGGCAGCGAGGTCGGGTGCATTACCGTTGAGGATATGGATATTTTCTTTTGGACAGTCAATGTGATTGAACAGGTTGGTGAACATGAAAGAGTGGTAGCTCTCGGGATGCTCCACAGGCAGGCCTACATACTCGTCCATGTTGAAGGTAACGACGTTCTTGAACGACACCCTACCCTCTTGATAAGCTTTTACCAAGCCACGATACATACCGATGGGTGAAGAACCCGTAGGAAGTCCCAGTACGAAAGGCTTTTCGGCTGTTGGCTTTGCAGCGTTGATTTTCTCCACTACGTAATTGGCTGCCCACTGTGACATCAAATCGTAGTTCGGTTCAATAATTAATCTCATAAATTTTTGTTGTTAAAGTTAATAAATATAAAGTTTATTAAAGCATTTTCCTGACTACGCCGTTCTTGTCCCTGCGCAGATAGAGGCCACGGTGTCCGCTATGGCTAACCTTTCGTCCGGAAAGGTCGTAGAGCTGGGGTTCAAGATTTACGTTTTGACAATTATGATTTGCTATTCCCGTCTGATTACCTCCCATGAAATCAAAGGAGATAAGCCCGTCCTCACTCATGCTGATATTGGTGATTGCCTTTCGGAGCAATCTTTCGCCCTGCTCGTTGACATAGTTCATCTTAGGAGCAGGCACAGAGTTATCGGTGAGCGAGTCATTGATAAAGCCGATAGAGTCTACCGTCCAAGGGTATGGCGAAGTGCTGAGCAGACGGCTGTTCATGTATTTCTTGTTGACATAGGTGCCAACTTCGTTGGCATCAAGATAAGCACGCCATGCATCGTAGTCCATATTATCAGCATGAATCAACTCAAAGCGACGCATGCTGGCATTGTTGTTCACGGTGTTGCTATTCCATACAGATTTATCGTAACAGACATGATAAATAACCAAGCCCTTTCCAGGAGCTCCAACGTCCCAGCCTCGTTGCTGTCGGTTTTCCAGTATCAGCCATTCATTCTCAGAATGTTTGATGCGATAGGCCTCACCACCCTCTGCCACAGGTTTCAGGTCGGTGATGGAGGTAGGTTCATCTAAGTCAGTAAAGGAAAGCCATCCCATAATCCATTTCTCTACAGGCGTGAAGTTTGGTGGACACCAGCCGTAGTTGGTGAAATTGCCACCGTCCATCAAATCCCACTCATCGCAAACGGAATAGCCGGCATTGCCAGCCGTGGGGTAGATGTCGGGCAATCCCAAGCTATGGCTAAACTCATGGCAGATAGTACCGAGGCCACATGAAATAAGGCTCTTTGTAGGCCACAACTCACCACTTGATGTATAATTAGAGATTTTGTAGCCGTCTGGGGTCGTAATAGTACTTATCGAACTGGTGTTTGGCCAGATATAGCCATAAGTCGACGCGCCCGAATTGCCGGGCGTATATGCATAGATGATGATAACCTGCTCAATCTTCTTGTCGCCATTCCAGTCGTAAACAGAGTAATCAATATCAGGATACGCTGTTATCAATTTCTGCAAAGCCTCAGTATAACTTTCCCTGCCATAATTTTTGGTGTTTTCTGTAGGTTTATCATACGGCTGCGCCTTCGTACTGACTTTCACTGGGCCGTAGATATCGAACTTCAGATTCAACATCCCCTCTGACTGGTCGCGGTAATAGTCGGCCACACAACCGGGGCCATTTCCGTCGTTGAAGCCTGATTCGTTGAACAACTTATCGTAGAAGGCCTTAGGATCCTTGGAATAAGTAAACGTAGTATCAGCAAACTCGATAAGAACCACCATCTGCCTGTACACCTGATTAGGATTCCAGTCGGTCTTGATGGTAGGAAGCATCAAACGTCCTGACCTGTGGTCTGCAGTCACCTCGTCAGACACATCAGTAACCTCGGGCAGACAGCCACCATGCACTGGTGTGAACTCACGCTGTGAAAAGGCGTTTAAAGACAAAATGGTAAAAAGCCCAAGAAGAACACTTTTTACTTTGCGCATGGTGTCCAAGGCTTCAGCGTCTTAAAGAAATCATTGCCCTTATCGTCCACGAGAATAAATGCGGGGAAGTCCTCCACGTCAATCTTCCACACAGCTTCCATACCAAGTTCTGGGTATTCTACGCACTCGATGCTCTTGATTGAACTCTTTGAGAGAACAGCAGCCACACCGCCGATGGTTCCCAGATAGAAGCCGCCGTGCTTCTTACAAGCTTCGGTCACCACATCAGAACGGTTGCCCTTGGCAATCATTACCAGCGATGCGCCGTTAGCCTGGAACTCATCTACGTAGGGATCCATACGGTTTGCGGTGGTGGGACCCATAGAGCCACAGGGATATCCCTCTGGTGTCTTAGCAGGTCCGGCATAGAGCACAGGATATTTCTTGAAGTACTCAGGCATACCCTCACCTGCATCCAAGCGTGCCTTCAGCTTGGCGTGAGCAATATCACGAGCCACGATAATCGTACCACGGAGGTTTACCCTCGTGGACACAGGATACTTAGACAACTCCTTACGAACAGCATCAATGCCCTCGTTCAAGTCGATTTCTATACCCTTGCCACCCTCACCGGGACGACGCAGCTCTTCTGGAATCAGCTCTGTGGGGTTCGTATCCATCTTCTCCAGCCAGATACCGTCACGATTGATCTTTGCTTTGATATTTCTGTCAGCTGAACAGCTCACACCCATACCGATAGGACAGCTGGCGCCATGACGAGGCAGACGAACCACACGGATGTCGTGAGCCAGATACTTGCCACCGAACTGAGCACCAAGTCCAATCTTATGAGCCTCCTTCAACAACTTCTCTTCGAGGTCGATATCGCGGAAAGCGCGTCCAGTCTCGTCGCCAGTTGTAGGCAGTGAGTCGTAGTATTTAATAGAAGCGAGCTTCACTGTGAGCAGGTTCTTCTCTGCTGAGGTACCTCCTATCACGAAGGCGATATGGTAAGGAGGACATGCTGCGGTACCCAGCGACTTCATCTTCTCAACAAGGAAAGGAATCAGCGTGCCCTCGTTCTGGATGGTAGCCTTCGTCATCGGGTAGAAGTAGGTCTTGTTAGCAGAACCACCACCCTTGGCAACCATCACGAAACGATATTCTGCACCCTCGCAGGCTTCAATGTCGATCTGTGCAGGCAGGTTGCACTTCGTGTTCACCTCGTCGTACATATTCAGCGGAGCGTTCTGAGAATAGCGCAGGTTATCCTGAGTGAAGGTGTTATAAACGCCAAGGCTCAACGCCTCTTCATCCTCAAAACCTGTCCATACCTGCTGGCCTTTCTCACCGTGAATGATAGCAGTACCCGTGTCCTGACAGAAAGGCAGGATACCCTTGCAAGCCACCTCGGCATTGCGCAGGAACTGTAGGGCTACGTACTTGTCATTCTCGGAGGCCTCGGGGTCGGTAAGTATCTTAGCCACCTGCTCGTTGTGCTCGCGACGCAGGGTGAACTCCACATCGTGGAATGCCTGCTGAGCCAACAGCGTCAAAGCCTCTTTCGACACCTTCACAATCTCCTTTCCCTCGAAAGTAGCGGTGCTGACACCCTCCTTTGAGAGCAGTCTATACTCGGTTTTGTCCTCGCCCAACTGAAACATGGGGGCATACTTGAATTCTACTGGTGTTGCCATAGTCGTGTATTTTTTAGTCTTATTGGGCGCAAAAGTACAACAAAAAAACGAGAATCACAAGCATGATTCCCGTTTTTTTACTATCGTGTTCAAAAATAATCAATAGCCAAAGATTTCATCGGTAGTCAACCGCTTCACAGGACCGTACTGCTGAATGGCATCCATATCGAGTGCTTTCTCATTGCCAAGAATGATATAGCGATATGCCTTATGTGCTATACGCTCGTCGGCAAACTTCATCAAATCGGCAATGGTGATGTTGGGAAGTGCCTCGTAGATGCGCTGGTTGACATCATAGTCGATGCCCTGCTCTTGGGCTCTCAGCCAGGCATTGACAAGCCCAAACTTCGTAGTGCGCATACTGGCCAGACGCTTGACAATGGACTCCTTGGCAATAGCGAATGCGCCTTCGCTCTGAGGAATGGTGTCAAGGATATGATGGAACTCGCGCACACAGTCGATCATCTTGTCGTTCTGCGTAATGATCTGAGTGTAGAAGATGTCTTTCTCATCAGGATAATAAGCACGGCGGTAGTATGCACCGGCACTATATGCCAAGCCGCGTGCCTCACGCAGTTCCTGGAACACCACGCTGTTCATGCCGCCGCCAAAGTACTCGTTGAAGAGTGCCTGTAGAGCCATTTCCTCGGTGTTGCTGACCATGCCTTCGTTGAAGCACATACGCATATAGATGTTCTGTGCGTCGTATGGTGCCAACAGCACTTCGCTCGCCTCGGAAGGCTGTGCTACATAGTGTTTGTTCTCAGGTACTGCCTTTGTAGACACCTCTGGCATAGCCGCATAAGAAGAGAGAGCCTGTGACAGTTCATCGACACTCATCGGACCGTAGTAGAGCACGGTGTGCTGATACTGCGTGAGCGTCTTGAGCAAATCAAGGAGCTCTTGAGGATTGGTGTTGGCCAGTGTCTCCATAGGTATCACGTTGCGGGAAGAATTGTAAGGTCCATAGATACCATAGTCAACAAGGTTGTTGAAGTTGGTGCGCTGGTCAAGTTTGGCATCCATGCGTGCCTTTGCCACTAAAGAGACATACATGGCGTATGCATCGTTGTCAACGACGGCGTGCTGCAGCAGATGCTCAAGCAATGCTACGGCCTGCGACATATTCTCACTCAGACCGTTCAGCGTAACGGTAAGCGTACGGTCGCCCACATTGATATTGAAATTGCAAGCCAGCTTATAGAACTGCTGCTTCACCTGTTCAGCCGACAGGGAATCGGTGCCGAGGTAATCCAGATACTCAGCGGCACAAGAATAGCGCAGGTCGGCCTCATCGCCAAACAGATAGCGGAACGAGAGTTGGAAACGACCATTCTCCTTGTTCTGCACATAGACAAGTGGCAGGTTGTCGCTCACTTGTCCGAAGGTCAAGTCCTTATGGAAGTCAACGAAACGCGGCTCAATGGGCTTCACTTCGGTGTTCTGGATATCCTTTACAAACTGGCTCACCATGTCGCGATTGGTGGGTATAGGCGTGATGGCGGGCTTATCTATCTCCTTGATGGTGGGGTCAACACCCTGACGCTTATACACTGCCACGTAGTTGTCAGCAAAGTGCTTGTTGGCAAAAGCCACAACCTGCTCTTTCGTCATTTCAGAGATACGGTCGAGCGACTGCACCTCCTGTTCCCATGATGTACCGTTGATAAACGATGACATGAACATCCTGACGCGAGCCCGATTGCTTTCCATCGAGTTGTAGTACTGCAACTTCAGGTTATTGATAACCGATGGCAGCAAGTCATCTGAGAATTGTCCTGCCTTCAGTTTAGCAATCTCATCTAACAGTAAGGCACGCACCTCATCAAGAGTCTGTCCCTCTTTCGGTGTGCCACCAAGAATAAAGAAGGTATGATCAAGCATCGGCTCCATAGCGCCCCATGCGCCCAGCATCTTCATCTGCTGGTTGATATCGAGGTCAAGCAGACCTGCCGTACCGTTGCTCAGCATACTCTGAACCACAGCGAGCGTATCCATCTGCAGCGAACAGGCCTTGTCGAAACGCCATCCTAACCACAGGTTCTCGGCCTCCAGACCAAACACCGTGGTGTCAACAGGAGCAGTGAGCTCGGGCTGTTCAGGGAAAACCGGCTGACTGACATCCTCGCCTGGCTGCCAACTGCCGAAGTACTTATCGATGGTGGCTATGACCTCATCGGGGTCAAAGTCGCCAGCCATACAGATGGCTACGTTGTTGGGGACATACCATTTCTTGAAGTAGTTCTTGATATTGGTAATCGAGGGGTTCTTCAGATGCTCCTGCGTACCAATGGTGGTCTGTGTGCCGTAGGGATGGGTCGGGAACAATTTCTTACCCAAAGCAACAATCATCTTGTCTTGGTCATCAGTCAGATAGAGGTTGTACTCCTCATAGACGGACTCCAGTTCAGTGTGGAAGCCGCGAATCACCATATTCTGGAAACGGTCGGCCTGAATCTTCGCCCAGTTCTCCACTTCGTTTGACGGGATATCCTCCACATAGCAGGTCACATCGTTAGAAGTGAAGGCATTGGTACCCTCGGCACCGATGGTAGCCATCAGCTTATCGTACTCGTTGGGGATGTTGTACTGGGCTGCCAACTGGCTCACAGAGTCAATCTCGTGGTAAGCCTGACGACGCTCGGCTGGATCTGTCATCTGACGATAGGCCTCGTAGCGTTGCTCTATCTCTGCCAGCAACGGTGCCTCAGCAGCAGTATCACTGACACCGAACTGCTTGGTACCTTTGAACATCAGGTGCTCCAGATAGTGAGCCAAGCCAGTGGTCTCTGCAGGGTCATTCTTCGAACCGGTGCGCACAGCGATATACGTCTGTATACGTGGCTCTTCCTTGTTCACACTCAGATAGACCTTCAGACCGTTCTTCAGCGTATAGATGCGTGTCTGCATCATATCGCCCTTCACCTCTTCATACTCATATTTGCTCCCACAGGAGGCCAAAAGCAGAGATGCGAGGAAACACAAAAGGATTCTTTTCATTTACTTAATTCGTATAATTCGTTCAATTCGTGGTTACAAAAGTTCAGTTTTCATAATCAATCTCGTGGTCAAGTTTCGAGAGGAAGTCATCGAGCACCTCCTGTTCGACATCACCCATCTGGAACTCCTTCTCGGCATCCTTACGGATTTCGGCAATCCAGGCTCTACGGGCTTTCACGTAATCCTGACGGATACGCTCGCAGGCAGCCTCGTCAATCTCGGTCAGATGATAGTAATCGAGTATCAGCCGATAACTCCAAGCCCAACGATAGTCGCTGTACTTATTGTTGATCTCCTCGAAGCGTGCGAGCACCTGTTGGATACTGTCGATACTGCCGTCCTTGATGTCATCAATCAGTCGTAGCTCCTCGCTCTCAGGCAGCAGCAGACCGCTCAAGTCTGACCATGCACCCTTTCCCACTTCCGACTTCGGATAGCCGAAGAAGCCCTCCTTCTGAGCACGCTTCAGCACAGCACCCATATAGATACGCAGGGCGATGTCGTAGTACTTCAAGCCTTTCTGTAACGACGAAGCGTTGATGACGTACTCATGGAAGTTGTAGGCCGTCACATTGTCGCCAGATGCACATCGGAGGGCTTTCAGTATCTCTATACCCTGAATAATCTCGCCCACGGTAAAGGGACTGAGCCAGTCGAAGTTGATGATACTCTTTTTCGACTGCTTCGAGCGTTTGTCACGCTTTGGCCATTTCTTGATGTCACGATACAAGCCCACAGTGGTGATGTTACGACCTGGCACCAGATACATTGTCTCGCCGTATGCTATCAGGTACGAGAAAGGCAGGTTGCGCGTATCGGGATGGTGCATCAGCTTTCCAAAGCAAACGCTGAACGCGCCGATAGTAGCAGGCATCAGCACATAAGCACCAGAAGCTGTCTTCGTGCCGCGCTCCAGAGTGCCATAGTGCAAAGGTCCCATCTTATAAGCGTGGTTCGAGAAGTTGGTGTTCGAGCCAGCATTATAGAATGAGTACTGGCCACCAATCAGCAGGCTTGACTTATGGTGCGAAGCCGAGAATGGGCCGCAGAAAGCAGCACAGGCCTCACCATTGGCCATATAGGAGTTGGCAAAGAAGAGGCTGGCCTCAGCAGTGAAGCCGTTGGTAATCTGACAGGCCTCGCCCACGAAGCAGTCCTGCATCTTCACAGAGTTGTTGATTGAGCAACCGTCGCAGATAATCGAATTCTCGCAGATAACACCTGTACCTATAAACACTGGTGCATCCTCGTTACTCAGGATGGTACACTCGTTCAGACGTGCACAACCGCTGATTTCACAGTCGCCCTTGATGACGGTGTTCGTAATGTCCTTCGTATTGATAATCTTCACGCTGTTGCCGATGATGCCACGCTCAGGAGTCGAAACACGCACCTCGTCGTCAATCAATTGCTTCAGTCGGTTCACAAGAGCCTTATCACGATTATATTTCACCATAAAGGCGGCCAGCTGTGAGTTCAGTTCACGGAACAGCGTCACATTGCCGTCGCCCATCTCGTTGAGCACAGAGATGGTGGAACCGGCACCATAGCTGGCACCCTCAATAGTCTCCAACGTCGAGATATTCGAGATATAGCAGTCATCGCCAATGGTATAGTTGTTGATGAAGTTGCCCACTTTCTCAATCAGGCAGTCATTACCCACCGATACATTTCTCAACGTGGCATCGTTGATACCAGAGTGTTTGAAGAAGCCTTGCGCCACCTCAATCTTTTTCTCGAACTTACCCAAGCGGATGTCACCATAGAACATCACACGATGGAAGTTATAGGGACGGAAATCCTCATCAACCATTACCTTAGTCCAATCCTCGGCCCAGCATACATTGTTCTCAAGTACCTGGATCTCTTCTTGCGTCAGTTGTCTGTATTCTCTCATAATTACTATGTGTTAGGTTCTATTTCTTCAATATTATACAAAAAATCGTTATAGGGATACTTCTGTACATGGAGTTCACGCACCTTATTATATAATATAGAGCGCAACTCATCGATATTCTCCTTCTGCTTAGCAGAAATAAAGAGACAGTCGCCGTGCATCTTACCCATCCATGTCTTCTTCAAGTCCTCCAACGAGATGTTTTCTTTCGTGGGTTCCGTCAGGTCATCTTCCTCCTGCGGTGTCCATTGATAGGCATCAATCTTATTGAATACCACCATCGAGGGTGTCTCAGAGCATCCCAGTTCCCCAAGAGTCTGTTCCACCACGCGAATCTGCTCTTCAAAATCGGGATGCGAGATGTCCACAACATGCACCAGCAGGTCAGCCTCGCGCACCTCATCGAGCGTGCTCTTGAAACTCTCCACAAGGTCAGAGGGTAGCTTACGGATAAACCCCACGGTATCAGCCAAGAGAAAAGGCAGATTCTCTATTGTCACCTTTCTTACCGTTGTATCAAGGGTAGCGAAGAGTTTATTCTCTGCAAAGACATCGCTCTTCGAAAGCAGGTTCATCAGCGTTGATTTACCCACGTTGGTATAGCCCACGAGAGCCACACGAATCAGACGGCCTCGATTCTTCCTTTGGGTTGTCTTCTGCTTGTCGATCTCCTCCAGACGCTGTTTCAGCAGGGTGATACGATGCAGGATGATACGGCGGTCCATCTCCAACTGCGTCTCACCAGGGCCACGAAGTCCCACGGTACCCTTACCGCCACCGCCGCCAGAGCCACCACCCTGACGTTCCAAGTGAGTCCACAATCGCTGCAGTCGGGGCAGCATATAGCGATGCTGTGCCAGTTCCACCTGCGCTTTCGCCTCAGCTGTCTGCGCACGCATGGCGAAGATGTCAAGAATGAGCGAGGTGCGGTCGAGTATCTTCACCTGCAGTTCTTTCTCTATATTACGTATCTGCTTAGCAGTCAGTTCATCGTCAAAGATCACCATTCCTACAGGCTGTGGCATATCGGCATCGCTCTCATAGTCCTCACGATGTTCCATCGCCTCCTCGTAGGCATCCTCACACATCTTGATATAATGGCGTATCTCTTCCAACTTACCTGTTCCCACATAGGTCACGCTGCTGGGGCCGTTCACCTTCTGCGTAAAACGCTTCACGGTGCGTGCACCTGCAGTCGTTGCCAGGAATTCCAGTTCATCGAGGTATTCCTTGGTCTTTGCTTCGTCTTGTTGTCCTGTAATCAGTCCTACTAACACGGCCGTCTCGGCCTTTGCTTCGGAGATGACGAATTCTTTCATTCAGTAATTCTATTATCGATAATTGGGTACAAAAGTAATAATTCTATACGAATTATGCAAACAATTCAAAAAAAATTAGTACTTTTGCCCCACAAAAACAAACGACTACAACATGAAACGAACTCTACTATCTATCGCATTTCCTTTGTTATGTCTCGGCATAACGGCACAAACCAATTATGATTATTCCCACCTCAGCATGGAGAAGCTCGACCGAGGTGTCATAGCTGTACGTCGGCCAGATGGCAAGGTCTTCATTTCTTGGCGTATCCTGCGAGATGACAAGAAAGGCGAGGCATTCGACATTTATCGTAACGGCGAGAAACTGAACTCCACTTCACTTACCGAAGGCGGTTCGTGGTTTATCGACGAGCACCCTATTGAGGGTGATGCCATCTACGAAGTGAGATGTAAGAAGGATGAAGGAAGATGTAAGATGGCTGAAAACATCGGTTATCTGACGATACCACTTCAGAAACCTGAAGGTCGCTATTCTGCAAATGATGCCTCAGTGGGTGATATAGATGGTGACGGGCAGTACGAGATTATCCTGAAATGGGAGCCTTGGAACGCCCACGACAATGCTCACGACGGCATGACCGACCCAACCCTCTTCGACTGCTACCGACTCAGCGGTGAGCTCCTCTGGCGCATCAATATGGGACGGAATATCCGCAGTGGTGCCCACTATGTGCCGTTCATCGTTTATGACCTCGATGGCGACGGACGGGCAGAACTAATGGTAAAGACCGCCGACGGCACCCGCGATGGTCAAGGTACTGTGATTGGTGACTCCGTTGCTGACTATCGCAATCCCGTTGGCCGCATTCTCTCAGGCCCAGAATACATCAGCATCTTCGAAGGACTCACAGGTCGTATGCTCGACACCAAGCCCTATATCCCTGAACGAGGCGAACTGAGAGCCTGGGGCGACGAACGCGGCAATCGATCGGAGCGATACCTCGCTGCGGTTGGGTACTTGGGAGGAAAACGCCCAAGCGCAATTTTCTGCCGCGGCTACTACACCCGTAGCGTATTGGCAGCATGGGATTGGGACGGCAAGGAACTGAAACAGCGCTGGGTGTTCGACACAAACAATCCCCAATGGCGTGACTATGCCGGACAGGGCAATCATAACCTGCGCGTGGCCGATGTTGACGGCGACGGCTACGACGAGATTACCTATGGTTCAATGGCAGTAGACCACGATGGCACTGGTCTTTACAACACAGGAATGGGACATGGTGATGCCATCCATCTCGTTGCCGAACCCAAGGACAACAAACTGTACATCTGGGATTGTCATGAAAACAAACGCGACGGCTCCGAGCTGCGCGATGCCAGTACCGGAGAGGTCATCTTCCAAATCAAAAGCCCCAGCGACGTAGGCCGTTGCATGGCTGCCGACATAGACCCCACGAATCCTGGCTGCGAGATGTGGAGTGCCGACAGTCACGGCATCCGCAACATGAAAGGTGAGGTGGTCATCAGTAAAGCCAAGGATTCCGATGACCCACAGCACAACAATTACTTGATGATGAACGGGCGGTGGCTCTCAATGAACTTCGGCATCTGGTGGGACGGCGACCTGTTACGCGAGCTGCTGGATCGCGAGACGGTGACGAAATACGACTGGGAAAATCATCAGATAGTCAATATCGAACGCTTCGACGGACAATTCAACAACGGCACGAAGTCGAATCCATGTCTTGCTGCTGATATTCTGGGCGACTGGCGTGAAGAGGTGCTCATCCGCAACCGGGAGTCAACGGAGCTGCGCATCTACGTATCCACCATCCCCACACCCTACCGCATCAACTGCCTGATGCAGGACATACCCTACCGACTTTCAGTAGCCACCCAGAACGTAGGCTACAATCAGCCTTCGGAATCCGGCTACTACATAGGTTCCGACAAGACTGACTATCTGAAATAAAGCGGTGTGATGGGAAATCAATCGTCTATATCTACCATATCCATCACAGGCAACTGACGCTCAAAGGCAGAGTGGAACGAAATCAACGTCTGCGAACTGCTGAGTCCCAGAGGCTGCAACTTGTCGTGGATAATGGTGAGCAGATGATGATTATTCTGTGCGTATATCTTGATGAACATATCGAAATTGCCCGTGGTATAATGGCACTCGGTCACCTCGGGAATCTTCTCCAATTCCTCTACCACACGGTCAAAACTCTCAGGATTCTTCAGATTCAGTCCTATGAAAGCACAGGTTTCATAACCCACTTTCTCCGGATCAATCAGGAACTGAGAACCCTTCAGAATACCCATGTTGGTCAGTTTCTGAATACGCTGATGAATGGCTGCACCACTCACGTCACAAGCACGAGCCACTTCCAAGAAAGGGATTCGTGCATCAGCAGAGACAAGTTTCAGTATCTGCTTATCAAGTCTGTCAAGTCTTTCTTTTGCCATATTTTTGTTTTTATTTATTTGTTTACTTTTTTACCTTTTTACTTTTTCCGTTGCCGAATAGTTGACCTTCAATGCAAACGACTGCTGCAACATCTGTTTGATCTCGGCAATCATACCGAAGGGGACATCTCGGTCGGCCTTGATGGAAACGGTCATGCGAGGTTTGTCATCATCATTCATTCTTGCCCGCTCGGCCTCTACAAAAGCCTTAATGTCGGCCATAGTAGCCAGACGGTTGTTGAGCTGAACATAAAAGCTGTCAGCAGGCTGGCCTGGCACACGACCTACGTAGATATAACTAACAGAGGATTTGTGAGTCAGCTTCTGCACCTCAGTACCCTGAGGCACATCATAGCGCACCTGCAGGTCAACATCCCTCATATGGGTGACGATCATGAAGAAGAACAGTACGGTGAATATCAAGTCGGGCAAGGCCGCTGTATTCAACCCTGGCATCTCACGCTTACGCTTTCTGCGAAATACACCCTTCTTCATCACTCACTTCTCACTCATCACTTCTCTCGCTGATACGCTGCGGATAGACCATTGCGATAGCATCGCGCTGCTCAGCATTACACTGAGTATAAGTACGATGGAACTGGCTTTGGGCCAATCCATTGCGTAAACGATTATAGCCTGCCACAACAGCATTCTGCATCTGGAAATAGGCATCGTAGGTAGCCATAGGACTAACTTCTACGATGATGACATGACGGTCGCTCACCTTGCAGCGTCCCAAGAGATGCACCTCGCGCTCGCTCATCTCAGGCAATGTGGGGTCGTCAGTACTGTTGGCCACAAACTCCTCCACGCGTTTTGAAAGTTCTTCAACCTTGAGCGGTTCATCATTACAGGTGAGCACGTTGTCGGCACTGAGTTTTAGGCAAAGGGCATTGCGCTGCTTGACGATGAGTTCCTCTTCTTGCTGCGTCTGATTCTCTGGAGGGGGTAACTGTCTCGGCAAGCCCCAGTCAGTATCCATAGAAGAGGTCACGAGGAAGAATATCAACAGCATAAACGATATATCGGCTGTCGATGTAGTGTCCAAACCTGGCATCTTTCTTTCTCTCCTCGCAAACATCAGGAATCCAGGCTAATCGTTATGGGTGGTAAATTGATGAACAAACGACCAAATAACCAAGCCTACTATGAGACCCAGCATCAAATAAATAATATAGAGCAGAACGTCAACCATAATCAATGATATACTCTTAATGCGGTAGCAAATTATTCACTTTTCACTCTTCACTTTTACTTTAGAAAAGATGTCCATCAGGTTGATAGCACCCTCTTCCATCTGAATAGTCAGACGGTCGATGCGAGAGTTCACGAAATTGTAAAACACCTGCAGGATAAGTGCCACGATGATACCAAAGATAGTAGTTATCAGGGCCACCTTCATACCCTCAGCTACGATAGTAGGACTGATGTCGCCCTCGGTCTGAATATGGTCGAAAGCCATCACCATACCGATGACAGTACCCAAAAAGCCCAATGAGGGAGCAATGGCAATACAAAGCTTTATCCAGGTACAGCCTCGCTCCAAACGTGAAGTTAGCACGGTGCCGTAGCTGACGATGCTGCGCTCTATGTCTTCGGCAGGCTCGTTGATATGCATCAGGCCCTGATAGCACACACTGGCCACAGGACCTCGCGTATTGCGGCAGATAGTCTTGGCCCCCTCGATATCGCCCATCTCCACCTTCTTCTCGATATCAGAGAGCAATTTCTTGGTGTTGATTTCAGAACGTGTCAGATAGATGATTCGTTCGATACACAATGCCAAACCAAGTATCAAGGCAAAGGCAACAAGCGACATAAAGCGCGGATTACCCTCAATGAATTTGTTCTTCAACTGTTGGTGCATCCCTATTTCCGTGGCAGCCATCTCGGCCAGTTCCGCCATATCCTCGTCGCCAATCATCTCTTCAACAGAGACTTCAGCAGCACTACTGTCTATTACCTCTGTATCGTTGACATTCAGAGAGTCCTGCGCATTGACTGAATGCCCTGCCAGCGTAAAAACAGTAAGAAGCAGGGCAACTATACATCTTTTCATCCGTTCTTATTACAAAAATCGATTTCTGAGTTTCTTTATTTCAAATTAAATTATAGCTATAATTATAAAATTACAGCTATTTTTTGCAAATTATAGCTATAATTCATAATGGTTGATGCCAGCCCATGTTGTATCAACCTTCACAACAAACGATGTAGTGCCATCTTTGGTCTCATTCTCGTTACCGTTCTCGCCATCATCTCCTCCTGTATGAATCTCTGGATCGTCACTACCGTCGGTAAAAAAGTAAGCAGAACAATCGGAAATCTCAGCATGGACAATAGGAATCGGATAAGTCTTCGTTTTCAAAACTTTACCATTATTGTTATATGCAGTAACAGCTAGCTCTATTTCATTTGTACTATTTGAGCGTTTAAAGGTATACAACTCTACAGACAAAGGCTGCCCCACCATTGAATCAACAACATTAATTGACATTGTCAAGGTACCACCGGGAAAACCGAAGCCATCAAGCAAGTTCAGCGTTTGGCTTCCACCTTTACATTGGAAAGTCATTCTCTTCACTTCCTGAGGTACCACGTCTTCGGTACAAAAACGAATCAACGAAGTAGCCCTATTCAGCATCAGCTCTACTTCCTGCCCTTTATCCCCAACCACTATATTCTTATAAGCATAGAAAACATCAGAGCAGTCATCATTGGTAAACATTTCGTACCTTATTGGATTAGTATGAAACTCTGGCTCTTTATTCAAACTATGGGCCAGGACGACAACTTGATAGGTCCCGGCAGCCAACTCCACACTGGCAGTACCGCAACTCTTATCGTCCACATTCTGCTTAATCTTTTTTACGCTCTTATACGAACTATCAAATATTTCAAACTGTAATGTTTTCCAGGGCAGCGAGTTCTCTGCAGCCCTTGTCACATCAACTCTTAAGACAAGAGTAACCTTCGATACCGTACTGTCTCCCTGATTGGTTTCCTGTTGGGATTCCTCCGTTGTCTTGGAACCGTCCTCATCAAAGACAGCCTTTTCACAAGATGTCAGCCCAGAGAGAGCCGACATCGCTATAGCAAATAACGTAAACCTAATCGCCTTCATAATCATTACGTTTGTGGAGCTGGAGGGAGTCGCGCTCGGCCCGAAGGGACGCTTTGCTTGCAAAGAACCCTCACGAGGGTGAGACCCCTCTGCGTAACATCGTGGAGCTGGAGGGAGTCGAACCCTCGTCCGCACAAGGAAACCATACGCTTTCTACACGCTTATCTTGGACTTCATTTTCGTGCTGCGACAAGACCCAAGCCACCAATCACAACCTTATCCCCTGAATTTCATCACAGCATCGGGGCCTGCTGAGACTATTTCCGATTTAACCTGCGCCGCTTGATCTTCGGATTCGGAACCACATCCTTGGAGCGACGTCCCGTTCCCTCACCTTGTAAGGGAATTAAGCCAGTAATCTACTATACTTCGATTAGGCAGCGAGAGCATACTCGTTGTTGCCAATTAATTTTCCTACAGAAGAGATTTAGGAGCCTCCCATAGCCCAGCTCCGCGTGCTTACGTACCATCTCGGCTTGCCGTCAAATCCAGTCAACCCCATAAGTAGCAACCGTCTTTTAAACATACAGAAAAGTGGTACTGCGATGCAAAGGTATAAAAAAAAAAGCAAATTAACAACGGAAAACAATATTTTTTTCATACCTTTGCAATAATTTTGCCGTTAGGCAGTTTAAAATATTGTATTAATACGCTAAAAATATTATAAAACGCATGAAAAAATACATATTCCTATTGGGAATACTGCTACTGACTTGTGCAAATTTGTCGGCCCAGTCGTCAATGACCGACGAGCAAGTTATCAAGTTTGTGATGAAAGAGCAAAAAGCCGGTTCTACGCAACAAGAGATCGCTGTAAAACTGGTTCAGAAAGGTGTCACTACTGAGCAGATCAGACGCGTGCAGCAGAAGGTTGAGCGACTGAAGAAGAATCAGGGTTTAGGGGCTACCGGCAAAGAGTTTGAAGAGAACGACGGGCGAATGCGCAGAAACAACGGCAACGCCAAGAAAAATGACAACGCATCGAGCCAAAAGCTGAAGGACAGGAATCCGCGCCGCATAGCACTGGAAGAGGAAGAAGCACAGACTAACGACGAAAAGGCTACTGTACTGAAAAACGAATTGGACATCTTTATGCCCGACACTTTCGACCTGTATGACCAGCAAGTCATCAGAGACTATCTGAAAGCAAAAGACGAGTACGAGAAGAAATCCAGAAAGAAAATCTTCGGACACGACCTGTTCCAGAACGAAGAGCTGACCTTTGAGCCAGCCATGAACATTGCCACACCGCAGAACTACGTGCTCGGTCCTGGTGATGCCATAAACATTGACATCTATGGTGCCTCGCAAAAAAGCATCAACACTACTGTTACTCCCGACGGGTATTTGGTTATAGAGGATTTCGGCCCTATCCATATTGCCGGACTGACTGCAGATCAGGCCCAGCAAAAGGTACGCCAGCAGATGGGCAGCCGCTACAGCAGTTCGCAGATTATGCTTACCGTCGGTCAGACGCGCACCATTACGGTCAATGTGATGGGTGAGGTAAGAACTCCTGGATCGTTTACGCTCTCGGCCTTCGCCACCGTGTTTCATGCGCTCTATATGGCAGGCGGTCCCAACGAAATCGGTACCCTACGTAATATTAAGGTGTATCGCAACAACCGATTGGTGACCACCGTCGATGTCTACGACTATATCCTGAACGGCAATCTGAAAGGCAACGTACGCCTGGCCGACAACGATGTCATCACAGTGGGTACTTACGACTGTATGGTGAACATTTCTGGTAAGGTGAAGCGCCCCATGTACTACGAGATGAAGCGCGACGAGAGCATGAAGTCACTCATTGCCTATTCCGGTGATTTCGCCAGCAATGCTTACCGGAAATCACTGCGTGTGATTCGCAAACAGGGTACACAGATGTCAGTCTTCAACGTCAACGAATTCGACATGGGATCGTTCCGCATGGCTGACGGCGACTCCGTATTGGTAGATTCTGTACTGAACCGCTACCAGAACATGGTAGAGGTAAAAGGAGCCGTGTTCCGTCCCGGTATGTACCAGCTGGGCGAACAGGTGAGCAGTGTGAAGACGCTAATGGAGTATTGCGAAGGTGTGACAGAAGAAGCATTTACTGCACACGCTGTGATGCACCGTATGAAGAAAGACCGCACACTGGAAGTAATCCCAGTAGACCTGGCTGGCATCATGGAGGGTACTGCGGCCGACATCACGCTACAGAACGAAGACGTACTGTTTATTCCCACGCGACAGGATGTACAGGAAGACCGCACCATCACTATTCACGGTGAGGTACAGTATCCAGGTGTTTACCGCTATGCCGACAACGAAACACTTGAGGACTTCGTACTCCAGGCTGGCGGTTTGAAAGAGACGGCCGCTATGGTCAACGTCTTCGTGTCGCGTCGTATCATCAACCCGAAGGCCACCGAGGCTGACTCTATCCTGGGTCATTCGTTCAGCTTTTCCCTGAAGGATGGTTTTGTGATTGACGGAGAACCGGGTTTCCACCTACAGCCCTTCGACGAGGTGTTCGTACGTAAAAGCCCTGGCTATAAGGAGCAGCAGAACGTAACGGTAGAAGGCGAAGTGCAGTTTACGGGCGACTATACGCTGACCAAGCAGAACGAACGTCTAAGCGACCTCATCAAGAAAGCCGGAGGCGTCACCAGTATTGCCTATGTGGCTGGTGCCCGTTTGGAACGCAAGATGAACGAAGCCGAGCGCATACGCTACGAGGAATCCGTGAAGATGCAGAAGCAGCAACAGGAAGCCACTCTGATGGAACAGGCACTGAAGAGCGGACGCTCTGTAAGCGAAATCAAGGCAGCCACCTCTTCAGCACAGGAAAAATTACGTATTCCCGAGACCTATTATGTAGGTATCGAATTAGACAAAGCGCTCCAGAATCCTGGTTGCGATGCTGATATCGTATTGCGTGAAGGCGACCGCCTGGTAGTACCCGGACTGACCAGTACCGTGAAGATCAGCGGTGAGGTGATGTACCCCAACACAGTAGGTTATGTTGCTGGAAAGAAGGCAAAATACTATATCAACCAAGCCGGTGGCTACGGCAACAACGCCAAGAAGAAGAAGACATACATCATTTACATGAATGGTGACGTGGCCAAGATAAAAGGTAGCACAAAGGTACGTCCAGGCTGTGAGATTGTGGTACCCCAGAAATCCATCAGCCGCATGACGACTGCCGAGACCGTAACATTGGGAACGGGTGTCGCCTCTATAGCTACTATGGTGGCTACCCTTGCAAACATATTGAGTAAGTGATGCTTTTTGAATTATGGAAGAGAATAAAGATATTAAAAACACAGGAAGTATAGACCTAAAACAAATACTGCAAATGCTATGGAAACAGAAGAAACTGTTTGCCAAAGTACTACCAGTGGTTTTCATTGTGTCGAGCCTATATATAATATGTATACCACGTACCTTTAGCACAGACATAAAACTGGCACCGGAAATAGACAATCCCATGTCTGGTGGAACATTGGGCGATATTGCATCATCATTAGGATTCAACTTGAACGATATGTCAACCAGCGATGCCATCACCCCACTGCTTTACCCTGACCTGATGGACGACAATAAATTCGTAGCAGATATGTTAGAGATTCAGGTGGAAAGTTTAGATGGAGAGATCAAGTGTAACTACAAATACTACCTGAAAGAACTTCAAAAGAAACCTTGGTGGGGCGATGTCATGGATTGGATCAAAGGATTTTTGCCACAGGGCGAGGAAGAAGATGAAGTAAGACAAGTAAAAGGATTCGAGAATAGTCCTTACCTTCTCACTAAGAAAGAAAACAAAATACTTGAAGCCGTCAGGAATAATATATCATTAAGAGTTGACAAGAAGACCGGCATCATCACTATAAGTACTAAAGCACAGGACGCACTGATATGTAAGACTCTAGCAGACAGTGTTCGTACCCACCTACAGGCTTTTATCACTGACTATCGTACCAAAAAAGCTTGCATTGACCAGGAGCACTACCAACACCTCGTGGAAGAGGCAAAGTCGAGATATGAGGAAGCTCGCCGTGCTTATGCCAACTATTCAGACACTAACAACGGTCTCATTCTGGAAAGCTATCGTACGAAGCAGAATGACTTAGAGAACGAGATGCAGTTAAGGTACAACAGCTATACAACCATGACGGCCCAATATCTAGCCGCTCAGGCAAAAGTACAAGAACGCACGCCCGCTTTTACCATGATAAAAGGCGCAACAGTGCCTATCAAGCCGACAGGCCCGAAACGTATGCTTTTCGTGGTGGGAATGCTTGTTTTTGCCACTATCCTGACTTCGCTCTACGTGACTATCAAAAAATAAGAACCAGAGGGGATATTGACTGACACAATCTAATGGTCATTGCTATATTATCAATTCTTCTCATCTGTATGGCTTTTTCTCTTATAGAAGAAGACATCAGAAGGAGTGATGTATTTATAGTTGTAAGTCTGATTGGCATGGTAATGATTATCGTAGCCGGTTCGAGGGGCGTTTATGACACCCCAGATTCTGACAACTACGAAATCTTATATTATAGCGTTAATTCATTAGACGATGACATTCGTGAGCCTTCAATGGTTTACCTTTCGTACTACTTAAATTCACTCGGATTTGGGATTAATGCCTTCTTTTTCGCCTACGCAGCAATGTCGATTCCTCTCAGACTGACTGCTATTCTCAAGCTCTCACCACTGCCCATTCTTACACTGGCCATCTACATTTCATATTTCTATCAACTGCACGACCTGATGCAAATAAGATGTGCCGTGGCATCAGCTCTTTTTCTGTTTGCCCTGTACTTCCGGGCACAGAAGAAATGGTGGAAAGCGTTATTCTTCATACTCATTGGAATGCTATTTCACTACTCCGCTTTTGCAGGAATCGTCATTCTTTTTTTCAGCAACAAGGAATTAAATGCATGGCAACGCATTGTCTTAGCCTCTTTGGTCCCACTCTGCCTGATGTTCTACTTCTTCGGTTTCGACTACTCTTACTTCATTCCCGATGAATTGGGCGGAGACCGTCTCGCTGCATACAGAGAAATGAAAGACAAGGGTAAAGAAGATGACATGACATTTGTATTTTACAAACATCCCGTTTTCCTGCTCAACGTAGTACTCTATTACGGCTGTCTGATATACTACAATACGCTAGCGAGAAACTATAAGTATATGCCCATTATGCTCAAGACTTTGGCTTTTGCGTTCTTCTGTATGCTTACCTTGAATACACTTAGCGGTGTGCTGGCTAGCCGACTGTACGAGTACTTTGCCATTGTGTCCATTTTCCTATGGACTGCAACTATCTATATTTTCCGACCATTGAACTACGGAAAAATTCTCATCAGTGTCGTCATTTTCATACAATGTATGGCCAATATCTTTATCTATACTCTAGGCTGGTATACTAACCATATGAAATGAATATGGATTTTCAAGCATTAAACAACACAACCAATAAAAGGTCGGCTCTTCTGATCAAGAATGTGATCGCATCCTTTATCATTAAAGGATGGTCGGCTGTCATTGTACTTTTAATGGTTCCTTTGACTCTGAAAATGCTTGGGGTATACTGTAATGGTGTCTGGCTCACCATCAGTAGCGTGTTGATATGGCTCGATCTAATGGATATTGGACTTGGAAACGGTCTTCGAAATGCTGTTGCCAACTACATTGCCAAAGGAGAGCATGAGAAAGTCAGACAGGCCGTTTCGTCCACCTATTTCATGCTTCTGATTATCGTGATACCTATCGTACTGATACTCTATGGCATCATCTGGGGATTCGACATGTATGCAGCCATTGGTGTCAACAAAGATATGGTGCCAAACCTAAATACGATTCTGGCTGTTGCTGTTTCTTTCGCATCTGCTACTTTTATATTGAAATCGGTGGGCAATTTCTATATGGGCTTGCAACTTCCTGCAGTTAACAATCTGATTGTATGCCTAGGACAGACATTGGCACTGATACTCACTTTTGCGGCCTATATCATTGGTATTCGTTCCCTTCTTTGCGTAGTGACAATCAACACAATGGCCCCACTTCTCATATGGGCTGCTTGCATACCCTATACATATAAAAAGAGGTATCCCCAATACTGCCCTGGCATCAAATATATCAATACGAGAATGGCCTATAGTCTCTGCTCTACAGGTATGCAATTCTTTGTTCTTCAAATATGCGGAGTCATTCTGTTTATGACGACTAATATAATTATAAGCAAATTGTTTTCTCCTGCAGAAGTAACGCCATATCAAGTTGCATATCGTTATTTCCACCTTACATTTGTTGTGTTTAGCACTATTTGCATGCCTTTCTGGAATGCCACAACAGATGCTTTTGCCCGCAACGACATTGATTGGCTGCGTAAATCTGACAGAAAACTGAATCTCTTGATGGTTGGTGCTATCATAGCATTGGTCGTAATGGTTTTTCTTT
The DNA here is from genome assembly GCA_902785695.1 of uncultured Prevotellaceae bacterium. Lineage (GTDB taxonomy): Bacteria > Bacteroidota > Bacteroidia > Bacteroidales > Bacteroidaceae > Prevotella. The sequence continues at coordinate 39,470 of CACZZQ010000023.1, forward strand.
CCGATTTTGTGTATCGGATATGGGTCGGAACGGATATCATAATTTCAAAAGATTTGTCAGTTTGCGTTGCTGTATATATGCTTATTCTTATTCTAAGCCAACGCTACTCATATATTTTGAATGGTCTTGGCGTTTTAAGAATTCAGCTCATCTTTACAACAATAGCCACAGCATCTTTCCTTCCACTTGCATGGTATGTATGCAAAACATATGAATCTGTGACTGGTTTAGTCTGGGTCATGTGCATAGTCAACACACCTGGACTCATTGCCAATTATTGGAAATATCATTCTGTGATAAACAAAGCAAAGTAAAAGTATGAACGATAAAGATAAAGAAATAGCCATTCTGATGGCAACCTATAATGGAGAGAAGTTTCTTGCAGAGCAAATCGATTCCCTACTACAGCAAACCTACCAGGTATGGCATCTTTATATACATGACGATGGGTCAAAAGACAATACAGTAAGTATTATCAAAGATTATATAACCTCGTATCCAGATAAGATTACTCTGTTAGAATATGAGACGCAAGGAGGAGCTTGCATGAACTTTCTTAGCCTGTTAGAAAGGGTCGAAGCCCCTTACTATATGTTCTGCGATCAAGACGATGTTTGGTTACCAGATAAGATTGAGTTATCGATGCAAGCAATGGAAACATTTCGCCAACGACATATCCAATGCCCTATTATCATATTCACTGATATGTTTGTGGTTGACGAAAATCTTTCAATAATACACAACTCGTACTGGAAATACTCAAAAATATACCCACAGTATATTAGAAGTTTTAATGATTGTGCCGCAACTGCTGCCGTCTCAGGCTGTACAATGCTTTTTAACCATCAAGCAAAAGAATGTTGCGCACCAGCAGGGCCAAAAGTCTTTATGCACGACTGTTGGGTTTGTATTTGTACATTAAAAAAGAATGGCATTTTGCATTATATTGAAAAGCCACTCAATTATTATCGACAACATGGTGGCAACTGTATGGGGGCTGGCGAGAACACATCTAAAATGGGGCTTTACTATAGAATCACTCACATACGATCGCGGTATATTCGTAACAAAGCACAGCTATCTATGCTTAATCTATTAGGGTATGGCTCCGTTTTTAAATATATATTGTATAAAATAAAATATCAACAACGAATAAAATCGGGTAGATATTAAAAACAAATGGATTATGGCCAATCTAAAAAAGAAAATACAACTGTTAGGCGATGCCATTCTAGGCAACCTAGTCAAGATACAAGTGAAGTACGATCTCTACGTACGCCATTCCATCGACATATCAGGCGAAGTGGAGCCTTCTGTCATGGTGACACTCACCAGCTATGGACACCGTCTGCGCCATAGCGTAGAATACACGCTTTACTCCATACTTAAACAGAGTCTTAGACCCGAGCGAATCATTGTCTGGGTGTATGAAGGCGAATATGCCGACAACCTACTACCCAAAAGCAGGAAGTTACTGGAAAAATACGGCGTTGAGTTTCACAAATATCCAAAGGATATCCGTTCATACAAGAAACTGATTCCCACACTTGAAGTCTTCCCTGATTATCATCATATCATTGTAGATGATGACATTTACTATACCTCAACACTTATCAAGGAATTGTACGAACATCATCTTTCGCATCCAAAGGACATCATTGCCCATGCCATTGCCATTCCACAGTTTACAGGCAACGGAGACACTCTATTGCCCTACAAGCAATGGCCTCAATACAACAACATACAAAACAATTTCCAGTATAATCCCCACACAGTTCTCCCTATCGGCTATGGTGGTATTTTCTATCCAAAAGATGCATTCGACAAGGAAGTAGAAAACGAGTCTGTGTTCCTACAGTTGTGTCCGCAAGCAGACGATTTATGGTTCTATGTCCACAGCTTACGCTTAGGATTAAAGAAAACGATGGTTACCAATTCCGATGTGCGGTATATACAAACAGACCTTATCCGGCAAGTTATCAGCAAAGACCGCTTGCACGACACGAACTTCGGTGAGGGACAGAATAATGTTCAGTTGGATAATCTGTTGAACCATTACAATCTAAGAATTCAAAGATCATGAACAAAATAGAAAGGTTAGTCTACGATTGCGTCAAATCAAGCCCTGCTCTGAAGTTTTTCATTAGGAATGTCTATCAGACGGCCTTTGACCTTCTGCCCCACCCTCAGAACCAGTTCTCACAAAACTATTGCTACAAAGAAGGATTCTTCTTTGGCTTTCATGATTGTTCCCCATTCTCTAATGACGATACAAAGATTCTTGCTAATCACACTACCATTCCTATTAGAATGCCATACAATGGGGAAACACTGGAAGTGGGATATTTTGACTTAGATGGGAATGGGCTGATGACAAATTTCCATCCCTTAGGCCAATCTTCTGCATGGAACTACCACAAAGGATGCCGCCTGCAATGGTGTGGTAACAATAACCGTATTATATTCAACACTGCTATCGATGGCATAGCCGTGTCAAAAATAGTCAACCTTGACGGAAAAGAAGAATGTACTATTCCATTTCCCATTGATACGGTATCTTCTGATGGTACCTTTGCAACATCTTTTAATTATGAAAGGCTGAACATTTTGATGCCCGGCTATGGCTACGAGCATTGCACGGGTAACAGTTATATCAATGAGAACAGTCCTGAGGAGACAGGACTATTCCTTGTTAATCTTCAAACACAAGAATGTCAGCTGCTGTTATCACTGAAAGAACTTGCCAACTCACTACCAAAGGAACAAAATACTAATCAGTATAAGCACTACGTTACACACAGCGAGTTCTCACTCGATGGTCGCTACATATCTTTTCTTCACAGATGGATTGGTGACGACTATCGCAAACGCCATTCAAGGCTGATTGTTTACGACCGTACAACAGGGCAATGGACAGCATTACCAACAAACGATATGGTATCACATTATATCTGGAACAGCAAGAATCAAATCATCGCTTATTGCACAGTGGAAGAAGGTAATGGTCATGTATGCTTTCAGATTCCAGATAACAATTACGTGCGTATTCTTCCTGGAATCATGAACGATGATGGTCACCAGACCATGCTAACTAATGAAGTATTCGCTACCGACACCTATCCGGACAGAAGAAGAATGGCATCATTATTCCTTGTGGATAAAAAGAAGCAAGAACGAAAACGCATTGTCTATGTTTATTCACCAAAAGCCTTTCAAACAAAAGACTTTCATCAGCATATTGCCTGTGATTTGCATCCTCGCATCTCACCATCAGGAAAGTATATCTGTTTTGACACTGCCTTTACAGGAAAGCGTTCTCTATGCGTCATGAAAATGCCATAGAAATCATAAGAACTGCATCTTCTTTAATTCTGCAACCGAAGAACACTGCTGAGCTTTAAGGAAATCGGTTGCAGTGACACTGTCTTTCAATACACTTTGTCTTAGAATCAATTTCACAAAATGTTCTGACTCTCTCCATGATGTGATTCCTTTCTTCCTCAACAACACTATTACATAGACAGAATACAATCGTGACCAACAGGCATACTTCACTTTTGAAATGTGGAGACGCATATCAATAAAGCGATTCAAATAGTATATATATATTCGACCTATAGATGGCATTTTGGTCACTGACATACTCACCTTATGATATATCACAGAATCAAATACACACGCCATATTTTTTTTTGCAGCATTCATACGAAGACATAATTCAAAATCTTCTTCTCCAAAAAAGAAGCGTTCTGTCAACAAACTCCCATCTGGCATAAGAATTGATGGAGTAAAGAACAATGCACATCCTGTGAGAAAGGTCACTTTCTTATACCCTGACAATTGTAATTGGCTTTTATCTCTTTTGGCAAAGAAATATTTACGGAATCCCCAAAACTGCCGGCCTCCTGCATTCCATATCTTTTGTGGGTCAGAATAATAACAAATCAAAGGAGTCATCGCATCTGCCTCTGGATGAATTCTTGCGAAATCACTCAACCGAGAAAGGAACGTTGCATCTACAACCGTATCGTTATTTAACAACAAATAATAATCAAAAGTTCCAATATGAAACAGCAACCTAAGAACTTCATTATTGCCCCGTGCAAATCCTAAGTTCTCATTCAACGAATATAGGATAACATCACCTCGTTGAGGTTTCGTGGCCAATTTCTCACCATACTGCAATACAGAATAGTGCACACCATTATGATGTAGGTAATCAACTATCTCTTCTATTGAATAATCTGAAGAACCATTATCAGCAATAACTACAAAAAAATCGCCCTCAGCCTTGAACAAAGACCGCAAGCAATCTATAGTGTCACCTGCTCCATTCCAATTCAATATAATAATAACTGTCATTCCGAACCTTGGCATTTTGCAATGCAAAAGTACAAATTCTTCTTCATATAGAAGACTTCAAACTGTTAATTATTTACAATAATCAAAAGAACAGAGTTTATACTTCCTGCCTTCGCATTAGCAACAAAATATTTCAAGCACGTTGCCATATACTTTGCACATTCTATCAACCTGTATGGTCAAAATTCTTTACTGCTAATATCACTAATACTACATAGGAACCATCATACAATGCACGTTATCACAGGCTTGGTATCCGTTTTATGGTCTTTGAAAATAAAAAATGGCCATTATTTGATTAAAAATGGCTATTTCTTTTAAAAAAATGGCCATTTTTTGATTTGATGTATCGTAGATGGCAGAACAATCCATGTCACAATCGGCCTTATTCTTCGCCTTTTTCTGAATTCGTCGAACTCACATTAAATAGCTTTTCGATAGGTATGTAGAATATTATGAATGGAAAAACACCTATAGTGTTCTTCATACTATTTGCATTCTTTGACCACAGCAGATTTATAATACAATATTTTTTTTAGCACTTGTTGGTTGACTCTGCCCATTTTTTTTAAAGAAATAAAGTGGTCTTTAGAATATTTTTTGTACCTTTGCAGCCAAATTGCGAAAAAAGGAATGACTAGCGATCTCGTATCAGTCATTATGCCATCTTATAACTCGGCAAAGCATATTGCAGAAAGTATAGATAGCATATTGAGTCAAACATATAGACATCTGGAACTGCTCATCACTGATGACCATTCAGATGACACGGCTACTCTTGACATCCTTCGCTCGTACAGCGAGAAGGATGAAAGGGTCAATGTGCTGTATTTGGACAGCAACCATGGACCAGGCTACGCTCGCAACAAATCCATAGAGCGTGCCAAAGGCCGATACATCGCCTTCTGCGACAGCGATGACAGATGGTTCCCCGAAAAGTTGGAACGACAGATTGCATTTATGGAGCAGAAGAAATGTGCACTCTGCTATGCATCCTACATTATTTGCGATGACATGAATACAGAGCAAGGAATAGGCATCGCACCATCAAGTATCACTTTCGGACAATTGAAGCGAGACAACAAAATAGGATGCCTTACTGCTGTCTATGACACGCAAATGCTGGGCAAGAAATACTATATGCCTGCTATCCGCAAGCGTCAAGACTGGGGGCTGTTTCTCTCCATCCTACGCGACTGCAAAAAAGCATACGCCATTCAGGAGCCTTTAGCTTTCTACAGAAACAGGCAGAACTCTGTATCCAGCAACAAACTTGGACTCATCAAGTACAACATCCTGATTTACCAGAAAGTACTTGGTTTCTCAAGACTAAAATCGAACCTTTATTTCTTTTGTCTTTTCATCCCTACCCATTTTAAGAAACTATTGAAAAGACGCATAGACAGCTTTTTCTATAAAAAAAGGAAATAATTCTTTCTCTTATATAATATTAGGTGTTTATTCACGTTATTATGGTATAGAAAACGCAGAATATACCCTATAGATATGACTGTACTGGAAAACGGCTATGTACTTGACGGCATGAACGAGTTTGAACGCAACACTAAGCGATTGCTCGACTTATTTGTTGCAATGATTTGTATCATCGTCTTTTCCCCATTATTTCTCATCTGCTACATTCTGGTAAAGCGTGAGGACGGCGGGCCTGCCATTTTCCGTCAGGAGCGTATAGGCCGTTTCGGTCGTCCGTTCAACATCTATAAGTTTCGCAGTATGCGTGTAGATGCAGAAAAGAACGGACCGGCACTCTTCCAGCATGGAAAAGAGACGCGATTGACAAAGATCGGTAAATTTCTGCGTGACCATCATTTGGACGAATTGCCACAATTATGGAATGTGGTGAAAGGCGACATGGCTTTTATTGGCCCCCGTCCGGAGCGAGAGTTTTACATTAAACAGATTATGGAGCGCGACCCACGCTATGTTTACCTCTATCAGATACGGCCAGGCGTCACTTCTTATGCCACACTCTACAACGGATATACAGACACCCTGGAAAAAATGTTGCGCCGCTTAGAACTGGACCTATACTACTTGGAGCACCGCTCATGGTGGTTTGATTTTAAGATCCTTCTTAAGACTTTCATCAATATCGTGTTTGGCAAGAAATTCTAATACCTTATCAATATGTCATACAGGCACGTCCTCATAGTTGGCTTGTGTCTCTGCTATTCTTACATATCAAAGGCACTAAAGCCTCCAACCACGCAAATTTCTTACGACCTCACGGCAGAAACGGCAGTCGGCACTGGCGACTATACGGCCTATCAATTAGTCTCCAACCGTCACCATGTGCTTGGCACACATTCTAACACAGCCTATATGCGTGGGGCTGTCAACGTAGAGCATTCATTAGGAAAAAAGTGGACCTTATCGGGTACCGTTGATGCCATTGCATCAGTACATGCCGACCATAGGGCATACCTACAGCAGTGCTTTGCTAACCTGTCATATCAAAATTTCTATATTGAAGCAGGCACACGTGAGGATAAACAGGTGATTCGTAATAACCTACTATCCTGTGGCTCGTTTGTAAAAGGCACAAATGCGAAACCGTTTGCCCAACTTCGTATAGGCACCAAAGATTTCTGGGACGTTCCCTATACACAAGGTTGGATTCAGATACACTTCGATGGCGGCTACGGTCGGTTCCTCGACGGCAACTATCGAGAAGATGCTTTTTATCAGGGTGCCTCGCCCAACGGAAAGAATGTGAATGGCAGATATGCCACAGGCATCTTGATGCACCAAAAGCACCTGTATATCCGTACAAATCCTACAAAGCGGTTCTTTGCAATGGCTGGTATGGAACACATGGTACAATTTGGAGGATCTGCTTACAAATACAACAAAGAAGGCGTACTGGTAAACAAGAAGAAGCCTACTGACCTGAAGGCTTGCTTCGATGTCTTTCTACCGTTTGGGGATAGCAACTATGCAGAGCACGATGCTATGGAGGACTGGATATTCGGCAACCACGTGGGTATGATGACCATACAATTCGGATGGAACATTAATAAGGACCATCTACTACAGGCGTACCTTGACAATCCCTTTGAAGACGGCTCAGGTATACGCAAAGGAAATGGTTGGGACGGACTCTGGGGTATCGAATTTACAAACAAAACGCCAGGCATACAATATGTAAGAGGAGCAGTGATAGAATACTTCCAAACGACCAACCAATCGGGCCCTCTTCACTGGGATCGTAGAGATTATCCCGAACCCGTAAGTAGCCAAATTACAGACTATGTGACTGGCAAAGATGAATACTACAATCATTCATGTTATGATAGTTATACCCACTTCGGTATGACACCTGGCAATCCATTAATCGCATCACCAATATATAATAAGGATGGCTTCACGGCCTATCGTGACAACCGCATCAAGGCATGGCATCTGGGATTTAATGGAGAACTGAATGAGCATCTTAGCTACCTTGTCAAAGGTTCCTATCGTGAGGGATGGGGTACTTATGATATATTTTTACCTAACAAGCATCACTCATTTGATGCGATGGTACAAAGTTCTTATGGTATCGGTCCATGGAAATTCAGTGCTTCCTATGCTTTCGACAAGGGGAACATCTACGGTGACAACTCTACATTCGACATCAAAATAGGATATCATGGCAAGATTCTGTAAATACATCATCCTTACATCTTACATCTTCCTTCTATCTTCCTGCCAGGAGGGAGGCGAGGCTGGTGACCTGTTTGGCATGTGGCGCTTGGAAGGCTCTGATTCAAAAAGCGTGAGTTTCTCTGGCTCAGTAACACTGTTCCGCGATGCAGATGGAAGTCAGGTATTCGGGAAATTCAATCATAACGGCGACAGTCTGTTTATTGAATGTGTTTCCATCGAAGGTATGCCATCCGACACAACTTTCATAGAAGAAAGCTTCGGTTTTAAGCCCTTCACCAACATACGCATGAAGATTGAACGACTTGACTCTGATGACCTGGTACTCAGTAAAGATGGGCGTATATGGAGTTTCTATAAGTACTAATGTTCAAGGAGTTCAGACAACAGACACACCCATTTTATTGAAATTCTTTTTATTTAGGCGAATATCTCAGGAAAAGTTTGGCCATTTGAGGAAAAAAAATTAACTTTGCAGTCAGAACCCTAAACAAGAACAACAATGACCGCAAAACAAACAATCGAGGCTGGTAAAGCCATTCTGGGAATCGAATTCGGTTCCACACGTATTAAGGCCGTACTTATCGACCAGGAGAACAAACCCATCGCACAAGGCTCACACGAGTGGGAGAACCAGCTCGTTGACGGATTGTGGACATATTCAATAGAAGCCATTTGGTATGGTCTGCAGGACTGCTACGCTGAATTGCGCAAGGACGTGATGAAGCAGTACGACTGCGAGATTGAGAGTCTGGCTGCTATTGGTTTCTCTGCCATGATGCACGGCTACATGGCTTTCAACGAGAAGCAGGAGATTCTGGTGCCTTTCCGCACATGGCGTAATACCAATACTGGCGAGGCCGCTGCCAAACTGAGCGAACTGTTCAACTATAACATTCCCCTGCGCTGGAGCATCAGCCACCTGTATCAGTGCATCATCGATAACAACGAGCACGTCAGCGACATCAAATATCTGACCACGCTGGCTGGTTATGTACACTGGCAGGTAACGGGTCAGTTCGTTTTGGGTGTAGGTGATGCGTCTGGTATGATTCCCGTTGACCCCGCCACAAAGACCTATGATGCTGAGATGGTGAAGAAGTTCGACGAGCTGGTAGCTCCGAAGGGCTATTCTTGGAAGTTACTCGACATCCTGCCAAAGAGTCTGAATGCTGGTGAGCAGGCTGGTTTCCTGACTCCAGAGGGTGCAAAGAAACTCGATGTCAGCGGTCACCTGAAGGCTGGCATCCCCGTTTGTCCTCCAGAGGGCGACGCAGGCACAGGCATGGTGGCAACCAATGCTGTAAAGCAGCGCACTGGTAACGTCTCTGCCGGTACTTCTTCATTCTCAATGATTGTACTTGAGAAGCCCCTTTCAAAGCCTTACGAGATGATTGACATGGTGACCACACCTGATGGTTCTCTGGTTGCTATGGTACACTGTAACAACTGTACATCAGATATCAACGCTTGGGTAGGTCTGTTCAAGGAATATCAGCAGTTGCTGGGTGTTCCCGTGGATATGAACGAGCTCTACGGCAAACTGTTTAACAAAGCCCTTGAGGGTGAAGCTGACTGCGGTGGCCTGATGGCTTACAACTATGTGTCTGGTGAGCCTGTGACGGGTCTGGCTGATGGTCGTCCCCTCTTCGTTCGTTCTGCCAACGATAAGTTCAACCTTGCCAACTTCATGCGTGCCAACCTCTATGGTGCCATCGGTGTGCTGAAGATTGGTAACGACATCCTGTTCAAGGACGAGAAGATTCGCGTAGACCGTATTACAGGTCACGGTGGGTACTTCAAGACTGCTGGCGTTGGTCAGCGTATGTTGGCAGCTGCTCTGAACTCTCCTATCTCTGTGATGGAAACTGCAGGTGAAGGCGGTGCTTGGGGTATCGCCCTGTTGGCTGGCTACCTAATCAATAAGAATGGTAAGAATCTGGCTGACTACTTGGAAGATGTCGTCTTCGCTGGCAACACTGGTGTTAGCATCGCTCCTACAGCCGAGGATGTGGCTGGTTTCGAGAAGTACATTGAGAACTACAAGAAGTGTCTGCCTATTGAACAGGCTGCCGTAGACGCAAAGAAATAAAGAAACAAATATATAGTTAGTAGTTAAAATTATGAACGACAACAAAGTTATGAACATGGCAGCGGATAATATCCGTATCCTTGCTGCTTCGATGGTTGAAAAGGCAAAGTCGGGTCACCCCGGCGGTGAGAATCCCGCATGGGAAGGTCGCGACCGTTTCTTCCTGGATCCTGGTCACATGGCCCCAATGCTCTATAGCCAGCTGGCTCTTATCGGCAAGTACACTCTTGAGGATCTGAAGAACCTGCGTCAGTGGGGTTCAGTAACTCCTGGTCACCCCGAGCGCGAGATTGAGCGCGGCATTGAGAACACATCCGGTCCTCTTGGTCAGGGTCACTGTTTCGCTGTAGGTGCTGCTATCGCCGCCAAGTTCCTAAAGGCTCGTCTGGGCAACGTGATGAACCAGACTATCTACGCATACATCTCTGATGGTGGTGTGCAGGAAGAGATTTCACAGGGTGCAGGCCGTATCGCCGGTAACCTTGGTCTCGACAACCTGATTATGTTCTACGACGCTAACGACATCCAGCTCTCTACCAAGACTGAGGTTGTGACCTGCGAGGATACAGCTAAGAAGTACGAGGCTTGGGGCTGGTACGTACAGAAGATTGACGGAAACAATGTCGACGAAATCCGCAAGGCAATTAAAAATGCTCAGGCAGAGACTGCCCGTCCTTCACTCATCATCGGTCATTGCGTCATGGGTAAGGGTGCACGTAAGGCAGACAACAGCTCTTATGAGAGCAACTGCGCTACTCACGGTGCTCCTCTCGGTGGCGATGCTTACATCAACACCATGAAGAACCTGGGTGCTGATCCTGAGAATCCATTCCAGATCTTCCCCGAGGTGAAGGAGATGTACGCTAAACGTGCTGAGGAACTGAAGAAGATTGTGGCTGAGCGCTATGCAGAGAAGGCTGAGTGGGCCAAGGGTCATCCCGAGCAGGCTAAGCAGCTCGAGGAGTGGTTCAGCGGCAAGGCTCCAAAGATTGACTGGAGCAAGGTAGAGCAGAAGCCCGGTTGCGCTACACGTAACGCATCGGCTACCGTTCTCGGTCAGCTCGCTGAGCAGGTGCCCAACATGATTTGTGCATCAGCCGACCTCTCTAACTCTGACAATACCAACGGCTTCCTGAAGAAGACTCACGACATCGTTCGTGGTGACTTCTCTGGTGCTTTCTTCGAGGCTGGTGTAGCCGAGCTCACCATGGCTTGCTGCTGTATCGGTATGGCTCTGCATGGTGGTGTCATCCCTGCTTGCGGTACCTTCTTCGTATTCTCTGACTACATGAAACCTGCCGTACGTATGGCTGCTCTGATGGAGCTGCCAGTGAAGTTCATCTGGACCCACGATGCATTCCGCGTTGGTGAGGATGGACCTACCCACGAGCCTGTTGAGCAGGAGGCACAGATCCGTCTGATGGAGAAGTTGAAGAACCACCACGGTAAGAACTCTGTATTGGTAGTTCGTCCTGCCGATGCTGAGGAGACCACCGTTTGCTGGCGCATGGCTATGGAGAATATCGATACGCCTACCGCACTTATCTTCTCTCGTCAGAACATCGAGATGCTGCCCGAGGGCAACGACTACAACCAGGCTACCAAGGGTGCTTACGTGGTTGCCGGATCAGACGAGGACTATGATGTCATCCTTCTGGCTTCAGGTTCTGAGGTTAGCACACTGGAAGCAGGTGCAAAACTGCTCCGCGAGGATGGTGTGAAGGTTCGCATCGTCAGCGTTCCTTCTGAGGGTCTGTTCCGCAGCCAGTCTAAGGAGTATCAGCAGAGCATCCTGCCTGCAGGCGTGAAGAAGTTCGGTCTGACAGCAGGTCTGCCCGTCAACCTTGAAGGACTGGTAGGTGCCGACGGTACCGTATGGGGTCTGGAGAGCTTCGGTTTCTCCGCTCCTTACAAGGTGCTCGACGAGAAACTCGGCTTCACTGGCGAGAATGTCTACGAGCAGGTAAAGAAACTGTTGGCATAAAGCCCACCCCCCAAGCCCCCTCCCCAAGGGAGGGGGTGTTTTATTAGTAAACACCTTTAATTTGGTATAACAGAAGTGTTGTGTAATATAGATTCTGTTATAGAACATATTTCAAAAATAATAGGAAATGAATAATACAGATAACAAGTCTAACCAAGCTCCCCGCCCTTGGGGAGGGGTTGGGGGTAGGCCCATTGGCATAGCCAGCGACCACGCTGGCTATGCTCTTAAGCAGTTCGTCAAGAAGTATCTCAAGGAGAAGGGATACGAGTACAAGGACTACGGCACATACACCGAGGACTCTTGCGACTATTCCGACTTTGGTCACGCACTGGCCAAGGGTATTGAGGCAGGCGAGGTATTCCCTGGTATCGCAATCTGTGGTTCTGGTGAGGGTATCAACATGACGCTCAACAAGCACCAGAGCATCCGTGCTGGACTGTGCTGGATTCCTGAGATTGCCCATCTGATTCGTCAGCACAACAATGCCAACGTGCTGGTGATGCCTGGTCGCTTCATCGACGAGGAGATGGCTCGCAAGATTATGGACGAGTACTTTACTACCGAGTTCGAAGGTGGACGCCACCAGAAGCGTATTGATAAAATACCCGTATAATATATAAGGTATATAATGAAGAAGAGGTCGCTTCCTGTATGAAACGACCTCTTCTTTTTATGTTAAAGAGTTTACAAATCGCTGTAGTCGCGGATATTAAAGGTTGAGGTGCTCATATCACCCGTTTCAAAGCCCTGTTTCAGCCAACGCTTGCGCTGAGCACTGGTACCGTGAGTAAACGACTCTGGATTATCGTAGCCCTGCGCCTTCTTCTGCAACCAGTCATCACCGATAGCCTTCGCCAACTCCAGACCCTTCTCCATATCACCATACTCCAATGAGTGGTTCTTCAGATCCTCATAATGAGCCCACACGCCAGCATAGTAGTCGGCCAGCAATTCCAGACGTACACTCACCTGATTAGCCTGCTTCTTATCCAGACGTGCCATCTGCTGATGAGCCTGACTAAGAATGCCCAGTTGATTTTCAACATGATGGCCTATCTCGTGAGCTATGACATAGGCGTATGCGAAGGTGTTTCCCTGTACACCCAGCTGCTTCTTCATCTCCGTAAAGAACGACAGGTCGATATAGAGCTTTTGGTCACCAGAGCAATAGAAAGGACCAACCTGTGCCGTAGCAGAACCACAGGCAGAGTTGACGGCATCAGTGAAGAGCACCAGCGTGGGCGGCTCGTACTTCCCTAACCCATTCTGTTCAAAGACTTCCGTCCAGACATCCTCGGTCGAGGCAAGAATCTTCTTGCAGTCGCTGGCCAGTTGCTGTTCCTCGGCAGTGAACTCACGCTGTTGGGTCTGCTCCGTCTGCTGGTTCAATGCACCGCTTTGCATCACATTGCCCACAACATCGCCGAGGTCACCACCTGAAAGGAAGGTCATCAGCGCAATAATAATGATACCACCAATACCACCGATTCCTGCCTTGGCAGCCGTACTCATTCCTCTGCGGTCTTCCACATTGGAACTTTCTCTTCTTCCAGTTAATTTCATAGACTTTTTCTTTTTAATGAAATATGGACAGAAATCACCAATGGATTAGCAATTTCTGTCCGATTACTATTTTACTTTAAACTATTAAAAGTTCTTGGTCTGCTCAGCCACCTCAGCGTTAATCTTGTCGATGAACTGCTGGATAGTCATGGTAGCCTGTTCGCCACCACCCTGCTGACGCATAGAGACAAGTCCCTCGGCAGCTTCCTTCTCACCAACAATCACCATGTAGGGGATACGCTTCAGCTCGTTATCGCGAATCTTACGACCCAGCTTCTCGTTACGCAGGTCGATAGAACCGCGAACGCCCTGCTGGTTGAACTGGTCGAGTACCTGCTTTGCGTAGTCGTTGTATTTCTCAGACAGAGGCAGAACAACAACCTGATCAGGAGTCAGCCACAAGGGGAAGTGACCGCTGGTGTGCTCGATAAGCACGGCGGTGAAACGCTCCATACTTCCGAAGGGAGCACGGTGAATCATCACAGGTGTCTTCTTCTGGTTATCTTCGTCAGTATACTCCAACTGGAAACGCTTAGGCAGGTTGTAGTCCACCTGGATAGTACCCAGCTGCCAACGACGACCGATAGCATCCTTAATCATGAAGTCAAGCTTAGGACCATAGAAAGCAGCCTCGCCATATTCTACTTTTGCGGGCAGACCCTTCTCTTCGCAGGCCTCCTGGATGGCTTTCTCGGCCAGTGCCCAGTCTTCATCGCTACCAACGTACTTCTCGTGGTTGTTAGGATCACGCAGAGAGATCTGTGCCTCGAAGTTGAATCCGAAAGCAGAGAGCACTACGTTGATGATGTCCATCACGTTGAGGAACTCCTGCTTCACCTGGTCGGGACGACAGAAGAGGTGGGCATCGTCCTGAGTGAACGAACGTACACGGGTCAATCCGTGCAGCTCACCGCTCTGCTCATAACGGTAAACGGTGCCGAACTCTGCAATACGCAGGGGCAGATCCTTATATGAACGGGGCTTCCAAGCGAAGATCTCGCAGTGGTGAGGACAGTTCATGGGCTTCAACAGATACTCTTCGCCCTCCTCAGGAGTGTTGATGGGCTGGAATGAATCCTTACCATAGTGATCCCAGTGGCCAGAGGTGACATAGAGATTCTTTGAACCGATATGCGGAGTGATAACCTCCTGATAGCCGTAACGCTTCTGAACCTTGCGCAAGTGGTCCTGCAAACGCAGACGCATATCGGTACCCTTCGGCAACCAGATAGGCAGGCCCTTACCTACTTTGTCAGAGAACATAAACAGCTCCATCTCCTTGCCAATCTTGCGGTGATCGCGCTTCTTGGCTTCCTCCAGCATCATCAGATACTCGTCAAGCATCTTCTTCTTGGGGAATGAGATACCATACAGACGCTGCATTTGCTCACGGGTAGCATCGCCACGCCAGAAAGCACCTGCGACTGAAGTCAACTTAATGGCCTTGATCTCGCCAGTATCCACGAGGTGCGGACCGCGGCAGAGGTCTGTGAAGTTACCCTGAGTATAGGTGGTGATAGTGCCATCTTCAAGATCCTGCTCAATGTGCTCGCACTTATAAGTCTGACCGTCGGCTGCAAACTCCTTCAGAGCATCGGCCTTAGCCACTTCCTTGCGAACCACAGGCTCTTTCTTAGAGGCCAGTTCACGCATCTTGTTCTCAATGGTGGGGAAATCGCTCTCCTTGATGCTCTCGCCATTAGGCAGCAGCACATCATAGAAGAAGCCGCTCTCTACAGCAGGACCGAAGCCGAACTGAATGCCAGGATACAATTCCTGGAGTGCTTCAGCCAGCAGGTGGGCAGAGGTGTGCCAGAATGTGTGCTTACCCTGCTCGTCCTCGAACTTATAGAGTTCGATCTTTGCGTCCTCGTTGATAGGACGGTTCAACTCCACCGTTTCGCCATTCACACCGCAAGCCACTACGCTGCGTGCCAGAGCAGGCGAAATGCTCTCGGCAATCTGAAGTCCGGTTACGCCCTGCTCATACGAGCGAACAGATCCGTCCGGAAAAGTAACATTGATCATATCTACAATATATGTTTAAGTTTAAGCGGATGCAAAGGTAGTGCAAATCGAGCGAAATACAAAATAAATCACCATTTATTTTTATTTCCGAGATGCAGCCTACCTTCGATGAGATCAAAGGTACGAATAAGTAAGCAAAGAGCAAAAGAAATTCACATTTTTCTTTTGCTCTATTTTTTCATTGTTTCTGCCCTAATGCATTATATCGAAGTCCGTCCTTCTCTATAACAAGGCGGCGGTCCTTGACATATTTCCTTACAGCAGGCATTTTCATCTCTGTCGTCGGTGATACACCTGTTGCCGGATTACCTGGCCGTTCGTATGGTCCAAGGTCACGCGCCGTGCCGGTCACCGTACGTGCCAGGAAGGGGAAATCCTCTACGAGTTGCTGCCATACGCCATTCACATTGTCTAGGTCTGCATTGCCAGCATCCACCAGCCGATTCTCAGGGTCAGCCGTCAGACGGCCGAAACGACGCGGCAGGCCGCCGTAGATGTCACGCGGCAACAGAGCATCGTCCTCATCAAGCGTAATATAGTCATCGGCACTGATAGCGGTTACAAGATGATTAGTCCAGCCATTCTTCGACATCTTTGAAGTCATTCCATTATAATCATCATAGCCAACACAGATTTCCTGCTTACCCAGACACACATTATTATAATACTTGGTGTTGGCATCAGAGCCACCACTCTCAAACATGTAGTCGTAACTGTTGTCGAAGGCCAGACAGCCAACCAATACATGACCGTCTTTATGGTTGTTGCAGTCGAAGCCCTTGACAGAACTGCCCTGATTATGTCCGAATGAAATGGTGTTAAACACATAGTGAATGCCTTTCGAGCTGCCACCAGTACCATTACCGCCGAGCTTGATACCATTGCCGTTACCCGAGAACGATGCAGAACTACTCTTCTGAATATAGTCTTTCACCCAAAGATGATCAGAGGCGACACCGGCCTTCCAGGCCCAACATTCGGCGATGATGACATCGTAGTCGGTTTCGAAGAGATCCCACGAATCGTCGCTGTTATGCCATGCACGACAACGGATGAAGCGGTTGCCCTTACCATTATGCATCTTGCATGCAAAGCCGTCAGCATCGGAGCCGTAGTTAGCATCATAGTCGCAGTTATGGTGCGAGTCGCAATCAATGATATCATTATAGGCGCAATAGGTTCCATCGTTCTCCGAAACACCGGGGAACGTATCACTGAACTTATGTCCGAAGCCCAGTTGCAGGCCCGTATCCAGGTTATACGAAAACTCACAGCGTTCTATGCGGTTATGCGACCCTTCCAGTTTGATGCCATTGTCGGCCGCATGGGTAATATGCAAGCCAAACAGCCACCAGTAGTTCCCCGTAATGGTGATGCCACGTTCCCCCACCCGTTCGTTAGTCAGTCCGTTCACGAAGTCGAAAACAGGCTTTTCACCGTCATAGCAACGAATCAAGATAGGGTTCTCTGCTGTACCACTGCTCTTTATACGAACAGTGAACTTGCCATCGCTCTGCACAGACTGTTTATACGTTCCACCACGACAGATGATGTGGGTGCCTGGCTGCGCGTTATTAATGGCTTTCTGCAGATTGAACCAAGGTTTTTCTATCGTACCATCGCCTGTCTGATCATTACCATCGGGAGCAATATAAATAGTCTTCTGTGCCGTGGGGAATGCTTTGGTGGGAACCCATGTACCCTCGGTGATATACGTAGGATCATCAGGGTCAACAGGAACGACATTTGCCGACTTGATAATCACCTTCGACACATAGGTATTGCTGGAACTGCCAACAAAGCGGAAGCGCACGTTGGTTTGTCCGTCAAGGGCGGTCTTGGCACTGTATGACCTAGCACCAGAGCCACCGGAGGAAATCTCAGCAAGCTGCTGCCAGGCACCATCATTCACAGAATAACTGATAATCAGCTTATTGCTGCCTCCTGAGCCCCAGTCAACGAAAATCTTACCAGGATCGTCAAGAGCCGGAGTAATCAGATAGGAGGACGTACCGTTGGTGAACGTGAACTGTTTGGTTCCATTGTTCTCCTTCAATTCCATCTTCAACGTCTCCCAGTCGCCAGAAGGCAGCGACAATGTTGCAGCACCGTTAGCGCCGTATTTTCCTTTGGCCAGTGAGGAGAAATTCTCTGAAAGGTCGTCTGCCTGTGCCACGAAGGCACAGAGCAGCAGAGCTATACTTGATAATATCTTTTTCATAGTTCGAGCTTATTTGATGATTTGACCCTGTACATTATAGTTTACACCATTCTTCCGAATCATCAGACGACCGTTCTCTATCACCTTCGTCACGACAGCGTTTCTCTTGACATTTGTCAGCGTACTGATACCCGTCAAATCTATCTCTGGCACCTTCACGTACATATCGTAGACACGGGCGCCGCCATTAGCACCTTCTTGCTGGAAACTGATTGTTCTCACTTGCGTCAGCACGTTCTCATCCGTCAGTCCTGCTGCGGCCAGCACATCATAGTTAGCATAGGCGCCTTTCGTATATTTCTGCGTTGTCACACTCTTCGTAGTACCGTCGGCCTGTGTATAGGAAATCTTAAACTGTCGGCCGCCAGTGGTGTAAAGGTTCAGTTTCAGTTCCAGAAGGCCTCCGGCAAGAGCCAAAGCCATACCGCCATTACTCTCACCCATACACAGAGCACCCTTGTCAAAGCCCGATGCCGTCTCCTCTTTCTCAGGATCTATGGTCGTTGCCGTCTTATCGCCTTGAATCAAGGTAAGCACACCTTGCAGATCGACAGGCAATACATCGATGGCATCCTGGAAGTGATACCAGTCGCCAGTAAGTACGTGGAAGGGCTTAACCAAAGTGATGATACCTGTCGAAGTGACGGGCTTCACACCTGCTTCGACATCACCTGACACCGTCACCGTGAAAGTACAGGCAGCCTGCGGCGTACCACTGATAGTGAGCGTGTTGCCTATAACGCTGTAGCTCAAGCCCTCGGCAAGACCTTCTACCACGACATCCGTTCCCACCTCGTTCCACGCATACACAATGTCAGCAATAGCCCCACCCGCTACAATCTCCTGCATGGCATTGGCTGTATTGCAGGTCAGCGTTATCTTCTCTGGAACGACATATTCTACTGGCAAGCCATCCAACTCATAGGCTCCAAAGTCTGGGGCTTCATCGTTATAAAGAATATAGACATCATCAGCGGTGATATACTCCAGACCTGCGGCAGCACATTCTGCCTCAGTCATCTTGCGGGTTGGCGTAAAGCCGATGATTGGCGTACCCATGTCCTTGAAGATGCTGCCTGGTTTCAGTCGTGCGAAGTTATTATCAGGCAGAGAGCCGTCATCCTCACGATCTGCCTTGAAGTCGGCAACACTCAGCGAGAGGAACTCACCAGAGTGGTCCTTGGTCACTATTTGAGTCTTTCCTTCCTTGTAGCCCTCCTTGATAGGACTGCATCCATCAATGGTAGTCCATGAGTTGTATTCTGTGTCAGGGTCCTGATAGCCTTCTTTGTCGGGCGACAGGAACTCGTGGTTACCCACGTTCACGCCGCTTTTCTGTGCCGTAGCACCCCACCCCACGCAGTTGCGGATAGTCATGCCACCATACTTGAAGATAGTGGGGAAGCGGTAGTTGTATTCATTTCCCCAGGCAGTACAGTTGATGACGTACATACCCTCATAGGCATTATTCTGGTCGAATCCCTTATGTAAGTTCTCGAATGCCACACAGTTGGTCACCACATGAGCACCTGTCGACTGGTCGAAGGCAGCACCACCGGCACTGCCACCACCACCCAGTTTGAAGCCATTGCCGTTCTTTCCCTCTGTGCCGTCCTTCAGATAACCGGCATGCCAAGCCCAGCAATGATCAATCACCACGGGATGATAGACCATGTAGAGATCCCAGTTGTCATCACTATTCGTCCATGCACGACAACCGTGGAACTCCGTTCCTGGTCCTGGGAACAGCTTACAGGCAAAGCCATCGGCATCGCCACCATCGTCGTTACCGTTATAGGTACGCAAGTCGCTGTTCTCGTATGAGTCACAGTTAATCACCTTATTATATCTGCAATAGCTATAGCCAGGATTGAACTCCGGCTGTCCACTGATAGGAAACGACTTCGTCTCTTCTATCTTGAAGTCCTTAAACATACCTATCTGCAGGCCCGTATCGTTATTCCATCGAAACACGCAACGCTCTACGATATTATACGAGCCTTCCATCTTCATGCCGTTATCCTCGGCATTCTGCAGCACCAGTCCGTAGAACGTCCAGTAGTTAGCCTCGTGGTTCACGTAGATACAGCGTCCCATCTTGAATTCCGCCTCCGTCTTGTGATTCATTCCCGAACCATCGATAATCACCTTGCCTGCAGCTTCATCAGGCCATGCACGCATCTCGCAGCGCAGGTCTGCCGTCGTGTTCAAAGCAGGAATCTTGATACGCTCGCTAATCACATACGTACCCGCATGAATCAATATACGATCACCTGGCTGTACCAGTTCCACCGCCTTATGGATAGTCAGCAGCGGAGCCTCCTCCGTACCTGCATTCGCATCGTTACCCATTGTTGCCACGTGGATATCGTTTGCCACAGCATACGTGCCAAACATCATCATACACATGGGCATCAATGCTCTCAAAATATTTTTTTTGTACTTCATATAGTTTTAGTAAATAATAGTTTTGTTCTAGCTGCAAGGAGTTTCATAGTTGTAAACGGACAAATTTACTTGAACAATCCTTTTCACGCTTGCAAAGGTACGATTTATTTTTGAATAAACGAATAAAACGTACAAAATAACGTAAAGGCCCATGCCTGTCACATAAAAAGGCGAGGTGACTGCTCACCCTACCTTGAATGTTTTTACAAGATACTTATGTGCAAAGATAAAATAAAATCTTCGAACCGCCAAGCAATTCAGAAATTATTTCGTTTTGAGCCTATAGTTTCAGCTTGTTGGGAAAAAGTGAAAAAAAGTTGCACTGAAGGTGTTACTTTTTCATTATATCCATACATATAAGAATAAAGGGATGGGATTTTATGCCTCAACCGAAAAAAAATCTCAAAACATAGGTCAAGCCTTCATACTAAAGGTTATCTTATTAATTATCAGCCTGTTATTACATGAAGGCTGGCCTTTTGAGCCTTCATGCTGCCTTCATAAAGCCTTCATACTCTGCCATAAGCTATCTCCGCGTCACTTGACATTCATAACTATGCCATTTACGATAAAAAGTAAGCCACTTTTGATGTAAAAGTAAGCC
>CACZZQ010000024.1 GCA_902785695.1 uncultured Prevotellaceae bacterium
GCTTAAGAAGAAGCCCACCCCAACCCCTCCCCAAGGGAGGGGCTTTCTAAGGGGTGACAGGAAAAGAAATGGAGCCACACAATCTATCGTCTGCACTCCAGCCACTCCTGCCACTCCTGCACTCCTAAAACTTATCCAGCCACTCCTGCACTCCTAAAACTTATCTACTAATCTACTAAACTACCAAAAACATGAAAGACAAGAAAGAAATCTGGAAATTCGTGATTCAGACGGCGATCTCGATTCTGTCGGCTATCGCTACGGCACTGGGAGTGACCTCGTGCATAGCATGAAGATTGAGAATTGAGAATTGAGAATTGAGAATTGAGAATTGAAAATTGAGAATTGAAAAAAAGACCGATGTCTGTGTGTGGATGTCGGTTTTTTTTCATCATTTTTCAGCGATACACAGAAAAAGCAGAAAGGAGGGTAAGCACAGACAAGCCCTGAGCTAATACGAAGAAGGCGTTATACCCAAAGAGCTGGAGCAAGGGACCTGAGACAAGACATCCCATGAGTAGCGATAGCGCCATCAACGACTTCCCTTGTTCGCGATTCTCAATCTGTTTCAGATACGACAGATAAGCTGCAAAGCCAAAACCATAGGCCATTTGTTCTGCTAATACGCATAAGCCTACCATCATCAAGGAACGTGGCTGCAAATAGCTGAGGGCCACATAAACCACACAGGGTACCAGCATACTCAGAGCCATAGGCCAAAGACATTTCCTAAGTCCAAAACGCCCAATAGCCCTCGTTCCTAATAGACCGCCAACGGTAAGTGCCACAATACCTACGATACCCATCACGAAGCCAAACTCCTGAGGCGAGAGTCCTACACCGCCATTACGGAAAGTATCAATCAGAAAGAGGATGCTCACCTTGCCTACCATCGCCTGAGCAAAGGCATAGAACAATAGAAACAGAACACCCCTACTCCATCCTTCACCTGACATTTGCTGCACTACAGAAGTATCGAAAGCCTCACGACGTGAGCGAGGCAACGTCCACACATGCCAGAAGAACAGGAGCATGAAGATGCCTGAAAGGAAATAGAACAGCACCCGCCAGGCATAAAGCATATCATGCCGATAGAACACCTGCAGATTGCCGGCTAAAACGAGAAGGAAGCCCTGACCTACTATCAGCGCAAACTTTCGAAACAGTTCCTGAACAACGGAATGGCGATAGGTCAGCGGACGCAAGCGGGCAAAGCCATCAGCAGCTACATTATGTATTGCCGTGAGCCACGAGACAGCTATCAGCAGACCTATCACCTGCCACGCTTCCGACAAAGAGAAAGCCAACAGGGCAAAGGACAGAGCCAGCAAGAACTGCATGGTGAGAATCCAAAGACGGAAATGATGAGAATGATCTACCAATGGTTTCCACCATACCTTCAGCACCCAGGGGAGATAGAACAACGAGACCAAGCACAAGTTCTCCGTCGCATGGAATCCCATCTGACGGAACAGCAACAAGGCTATGACAAAGATGACCACACGAGGCATACCCTTTGCGAAATACAAAGAGGAGAGCCAAGGAGTCGTTCTGTCTGGTCCGTTCATCATGAGTTACTTTTTCTTACCAAACTCTGGGTCAATCTTCAAGAAAGCACAAACGGCAAAAGTGGCCACACAGCATACGATAGTCCATACAAAGAAATGACGATAGCCAATCGACTCTTGCAACCAACCTGCCATCATACCTGGCAGCATCATACCCAGTGCCATAAATCCAGTACACATAGCATAATGAGCCGTTTTATGCTCGCCCTCAGAGAAATATATCAGATAGAGCATATAGGCCGTGAAGCCGAAGCCATAGCCAAACTGCTCGATGAAGATACATACATTGACGATACTCAGGCTTTCCGGTTGAGCATAGCTTAAATAGACATACACCAGGTCGGGCAACGTGATAGCACAAACCATAGGCCACAGCCAGCGTTTCAATCCACCCTGTGATGCAGCAATACCGCCAAGAATACCACCAATGGTCAAGCCCACGATTCCCACTGTGCCATATACAAAACCAACTTCACCTGTAGTCAATCCCAATCCACCCTTGTCAATGGGATCAAGCATAAAGGGATTGATGAGCTTCACCAACTGAGCCTCGGGCAAGCGATAAAGCAGCATGAAGAGGATAGCTATCAGCGCGTTCTTCTTGGTGAAAAAAGTGCGGAAGGTTTCAAAGAACTCACGTGCTATCGTTCGTACCGTTACCCCTTGGACAGGCTTATCCGATAATGGCTTGGAGAGAACAAAGCCATGATAAAGCGACAACAGTACAAACATTGCAGACATAATACCGAAGGTGACGGCCCATGCCAGTGGTATATCACCTGTAGAATCTTCCAAGAATCCAGCCAGAATAACCAACAATCCCTGACCAGCTACAGTGGCTATACGGTAGAAGGTACTGCGAATACCAACATAGAGCGACTGTTCATGGTCATCAAGGGCGTGCATATAATAGCCGTCGGCAGCAATATCGTGTGTGGCAGAGGTAAAGGCTACGAGCCAGAAAGCAGCCAACGACATTTGAAAGAAAAACGACGTGGGAAGCGAGAATGCAATACAGGCAAAGCCAACGGCAATAACAAACTGCATGGTTACCGTCCACCATCGCTTGGTCTTCATCAGATCCACAAACGGACTCCAGAAGGGTTTGATAACCCAAGGCAGATAAAGCCAACCTGTATAGAGCGCAATATCGGTATTTGAGATACCTAATCGTTTATACATGATTGTCGAAATAGTCATTACTGCCACGTATGGCAGTGCCTCGGCCATATAGAGCGTTGGTATCCACGCCCAGGGATTTCTTTTCTTTTCCATTTAGTACTCCTGTTTAATTTCCGCACCTCTATAATAATATAGGAGGATATCGTCGTAGTTGTAGCCTTTCTCTCCCATGACGGCAGCACCTATCTGACAGAGGCCCACACCATGACCCCAGCCGTGACCGTGGAGCACGAACTTCACTGACGGACGGAGGATGTTGAGTATGGGCTTCACCTTCTCCACTTCAAAGGCGCTGCTCAACAGGTGGGTCTCACTGAGCGCACGACGAATTTCAAGTTCCTTACCAATGATAAACGAACGCTTGGTGCCTACAATCTGCAATCGCCAGATGCGACCGCTCTTTCCGCGATCCAATGGTATGAGGTCGATGATATCACCCAAGTCGAGCTTCGTCTTGCAGTTCACCAGTTCCGTGAGCTCTTCCTGACTGTATTCCACCTGCCATTCGTAGAAGTCGGGCGTCTCCTGGTCATAGTCGTTGAGAACCTGCGAGAGGATACGTTTATCGCTCGTATGACAG
Source organism: uncultured Prevotellaceae bacterium (assembly GCA_902785695.1). GTDB lineage: Bacteria > Bacteroidota > Bacteroidia > Bacteroidales > Bacteroidaceae > Prevotella. The sequence goes on from CACZZQ010000024.1 coordinate 3,331, forward strand.
AACGGGTCGCTGACCGATACCAGATAAGGTTTCTTGATATTCTCCCAGCAATACTGGAACTCCTCCGTCTGTCCACCACAACATTTTGAGAAGCGGGCATCACAGAGTTCATTATCATACACAAGGACCTGGCCACGCGTAGCCTTGATAGCCTCAGCCACAGCAGGTGAAGAAGCACGGGTGATGCCTTGATAGCGCTGACAATGGTCATCGGCACAGACATCAAAAAGCGTATGCTCCTCACGATCGTACCAGCGCAGCAACTCATCTTCTTTCTTCACAAACGAGAAGAAGCCCTTCTCTTCTTTACTCTTTACACTTTCCTCTCTCTTCTTCATCTGATAGAGCAACCATGAACGGGAGATGACAGCATGTGCCTTCAACAGCTCTGGCGACGAGGTGGCACTCATCTCACTGGATATCACACTCTCCAAATACTGCTCTACTGGCAGTTCATTGATAGCCAGCACCTTATCAACCTCAACCACCAATCGGAGTGTACCTCTGAACGTCTGTTTCTCCTGACGCTCCCAATGGAATCCCACGCCTATCGTAACATCATTCAAAGTGAACGACACATCATCACCCTGAGGTTGGAATCGCAGTTCACGATAGTTCTGTCCACACCAGAGCAATCCACCCTCAGCCAGTTCTACCGTCTGAAGGCCTGTAATCGTCTCACCTTTAGCCGTATAATTGCCATTGAGGCAGAACTCTATTTTCTGTCCACTCACAATACCCACAGAAACCAAAGGTTCCTCACCCATCTTTGACGGACGCTGCACGTTGACAACGACTTTCTTCAGACGTTTTTTCAACTCTTCAAACTCATCTTCAGAGAGTGCACATTCCTTTAATATTTCCTCTGCAGCTTCAGGCGTAATACGTTCAAAATCCTCACGACGAGGAGTAATCAGATAACCCGACATATCCAACGCGCCTGGACTTACCAGCAATTGATTGTCGCCTGTCTTGAAATAACAGTCGGGGCGATGTTTCTTTCTGGGGAACACCACAGATATAAACTCATCGTCCATACGCCACGCCACAATATTCATCATCGGTTCCGTCTGATTGGCCATCGTGGGCAAAGCATGATATAGCGCAGCAAACATCCGTTCACTGCTACGACGGTTGCGAGCCCTGATAACCAAAGCCGGACAAGGATAATCCTCTACCACGCAGAGCGTTGCATCATCACCACGACGAGCTACCTCCGTGAGGTTTCGCGACAAGCGCTGCCACTCCTTCTGAAGCGGAAGGATGCCCGATGTACCTGCCTGCAAATGGGCATGATCGGGAGCCGAAGCACCACAAAGAGGACCATTATAAAATACCATCAACTCTGGGTAATGAACCAGCAACTGGATCATCTCGCCATACATACCACGAATCTGCTGGGGCTGATGTCTGCGTGTAGGAATAGTGAAATGCATGGGGAGGATAGGATACGGGTTGACCAGCAACTCATAATCGACATCCTGGATTTTCGTCAATTGCTCCTCCGGACGGTTCTTCCTACACAGGAAACAGGGACGTGCAGCGACAGCCTCCTTCGTGATAGTAGCACCAGTAGAACGAATACGGGCAGGATTAAACTGTACTTCGAAGGTAGAAGTCCCCACATTCAGTTCGCGTGTCTCCACATGACTCAACTCACGATAACGCTCACGTGTCTCGTTCCACTGCGTCAACTGACGGTCGAAAAAGCGATCCAGCTGTGAACTATGAACTATTAACTGTGAACTGTTCTTGGCCTGACGGGCCTTGATTTCCAATGTACGCAAGCGATCCTTATACAGGTTATTGGCATTCACTTTATCTATAGAGAGGGCCGCATCACTATTGCCGCCCCAACGGCGACAAAGATAGAGTTCATCATAGATTCGTCCGATACGATAATTACGCGAGAACCAAAGTCCCATAGCATAATCCTCACCATAACTGGTGTTAGGCAACTGCACCTGACGTAGCAGTGGAGTAAAGAAAGCACGCGGAGCACCCAATCCATTGATACGCAGCGCGTTATTAGGTCCATTCTCTTCTGTCCATTCCTTATGGGCAATCAGTCCTGGCGGCAGAGTGTTCAGTTCGAAATCACACATCCTGTATGAGCCAACAATCATAGCAGCCTTCTGCTTATAGAACGCATCAACTATGGTCTGCAATGTCTTAGGCGATGAATACAGGTCATCGCTATCCAACTGTACAGCGAAGCGTCCGCAATGTGCATCATTGATAGCCATATTCCAACAGCCACCAATGCCCAAATCGTATCGTTCTGGTGTTAGAACAACAAGGTTGGTGTTTTGAACTTTGAGCTGAGAAAGGATTTCAGGGGTTCCGTCCGTTGAGTGATTATCCACTACGATGATGTTATATTTGAACTTCGTTTCCTGCGCCAGCGCACTCTTCACAGCATCGGCAATGGTTTTCGCACGATTAAAGACTGGTATGATGACAGAAGCCTCAAGTTCAAAAGGCTGTTCATCGAAATCCACCTCCAGCAAACTGGTTGTATCCACCAAAGCGCCGATGGCATCCAAATGACGGGTAGCCACCTGTTCCATCTCTATCTGCACCTCACGATTAGCAGGGTTTACATAGTCAAACTGCTTTTCACCAGAAGCACGTGTATCACGCTCCACCTCTGTATAGAGCAACTCGTTAAGATGCAGGATCTGTCCTTGTCGGCTCAAATAAAGGCGCAAATCGTAGAGGCCACCATACTGATACTTTGCTGACGCATCATGAGCCCATTGGCGCAACATATCACCGCGTACTAACCAAAGAGAGCCAAAGTCAAAGTCATCACGAACAGAACCCAGTTGGTAATCAATAGCAAGATGACGCTCTGTAATCATCTTCCCATCCTCTTCTCGCTTCTCATAGTGGTCGGCATAAACCATCATAGCCCCACTATCGACGGCTACCTGCGTCATACGCTCCAATGCACCCAGACCCAATTCTATTGAAGTATCTTTCACCACCAAGGCCACATAGGGGGATTTAACCTTGGAAGCGATATCATACAGAGACTCGCTGGAACGCATACCATCTACGAACCACACATTATGCACCAAGGTACTTCGCTGCATGTCTTCCTTTACACGCTCAGCCTGATTCTCATCAAGACGAGGCATGAAAATATCTATATGTTCTTTCATTTTCCTACAAATATTTTGTGCAAAGTTAACCATTTAAATCTTAATAACCAAATAGAACGAATATTTTATAAGTTTTTTTTGTTGAATAAAAAAAATTATCGTAACTTTGCAGAAATTATGCTTTAAACCTAAAGATCAAACAAATAATATGAAGGAGTTTTTCAAGTACGTACTGGCCACGATATGTGGAATTATTGCGCTTTGTGTTTTCGCAGGAATCATCATGATGATTTCGTTTGCAGGTATGGTGGCAAGCAGCAACGCCACTACAGAAGTTAAAGAAAACTCAGTGTTGGTTTTCAAACTTAACGCCGCTATCAATGAGCGTTCAGAGGAAGGGACACCGTTTGACGAACTGCTTGGTGCTGCAGATATGTCGAGCATGGGTTTGGATGACATCCTCGCTGCCATTAAGAAGGCCAAGGACAACGATGACGTCAAGGGCATCTATCTCGAAGGTGGTGTCACCACATTCGACTCACCCGCTACAGCACAGCAGATTCGCGACGCCTTGGAGGACTTCAAGCAGAGCGGCAAGTGGATTATTGCCTATGCCGACCAGTATATGCAGGCCAGCTACTATGTGGCATCGGTTGCCGACAGTCTCTTCATCAACAAGACCGGTATGATTGATTTCAAGGGTATGGGTGGAAAAAGTTACTACCTCACTGGACTCTACGAAAAGGTTGGCGTAAAATACCAATGTACACGTGTAGGAAAATACAAGAGCGCAGTGGAAAGCGTTACACGCAAGGACATGAGCGAAAACGACCGCGAACAGCGTATGGCCATGTATCAGGGCATCTGGCAATACTGGCTGAAGCAGATGGCTCAGAGCCGCAAGGTTACCGCAGAGCAGCTCAACAAGGTGGCAGATGACAGCATCATGGTCTTTGCCAGCGTTGATGACTACAAAACTGCCAAACTCGTTGACGGCATCATGTATCCTGAAGCCATCAAAGATGTCATCAAAGGCAAACTGGATCTTGGCGAAGACGATGAAATCAATCAGGTAACGATAAAGGACATACTGAACACGCCAGATAAGGACAAAGAAGAAGGCGACAAGATAGCCATCTATTATGCGTATGGTGAGATCGTGGATCAGCCCCTTAGCGGATTCTCATCAGACCATGCCATCGTAGGAAGCGAAACAGTTAAGGACTTGAAGGAACTGGCTGACGACAAAGACATCAAGGCTGTGGTGATGCGCGTCAACTCACCTGGAGGCAGTGCTGTAGCCAGCGAACAGATTTGGCACGCTATCAAACTACTGAAGGAGAAAAAACCCGTAGTAGTATCAATGGGTGGATATGCAGCTTCTGGCGGCTATATGATCAGTGCACCAGCCAACTATATCGTAGCTGAGCCTACAACAGTAACAGGATCTATCGGTATATTTGGACTTGTACCCAATGCCAGCGAACTGGTTACAGACAAGTTGGGTGTCACATGGGACGGCGTGCAGACCAATCAGCACGGCGACTACGAGACAAACCTCATCTTTGCAAAGGACAACGAAAAAGAAATCAAATATATGCAGACCTATGTAGATAGAGGTTACGACAATTTCCTAAGCATCGTAGCTGATGGCCGTGGAATGACAAAGGAACAGGTTCACGAGATAGCACAGGGCAGAGTGTGGGTGGCCACGGACGCACTGCCTATCAAGCTGGTGGATCAAATCGGTTCATTAAATGATGCAGTCAAAAAAGCCGCTGAATTGGCTGAAAGCAAAGAATACTATACGTCTACCTATCCAGGTCAGACAAGTTGGTTTGAACAATTGCTGGCCTCTACAGAGGAGTCGAAGGACACCTATTTGGATCAGCAGATGAAAGAATTGCTGGGCGAGCTCTACGAGCCGTTTATCGAACTGCGTAAAGACCGTCAGCGCAATCGCCTGCAGGCACGATTCCCATTTGCCACTACTATTAGATAACAACAGGAGACTTGGAAGGCGATTTCATTAGAATAAACCGCTGGCTGCTGCCATTCAGTTGGCTGTATGGACTGGCATCACGCTTCAGGAATACCCTCTTTGAGACGGGTATCCTGAAGAGCAAATCATTCGCCATACCAGTCATCTCAGTTGGCAACATCACTGTTGGAGGTACAGGAAAAACCCCACATGTGGAATACCTGATAAGATTGCTACAACAAAAACAGCGGGTAGCAGTATTGAGTCGCGGATATAAAAGAAAGTCGCACGGATTCCAGATTGCCGATAAAAACTGTACAGCTCGTACTGTTGGCGATGAGCCTTTCCAGATAAAAAAGAAGTATCCAAATATCGTTGTGGCCGTTGACAAGAAGCGTGTTCATGGTATCGAGACGTTGACTCACCAATTGCCTGACTTAGATGTCATCCTGCTCGACGATGCTTTCCAACACCGATATGTCAAGCCTGGCATCAATATCCTATTGGTCGACTATCATCGTTTGATTATCTATGACGAGCTATTGCCTGCCGGTCGTCTTCGTGAACCACTGAAAGGGAAAGACAGAGCCGACATCGTGATTATCACAAAATGTCCTAAAGATTTGAAACCCATGGATTATCGTGTGCTTACGAAGGCAATGGATCTCTATCCCTATCAGCAGATTTATTTCACTATGTTGGAGTATGGGAAGCTGACACCAATGTGCAAAGGCAAGGGGCAACTTAATTTCCTTGAAGACCTCAGTAAGCACAATGTGCTCTTGCTAACAGGTATCGCATCGCCAAGGCAAATGAAGGAAGACATTTCACCATTCGCCGCACATCTGTCATCACTCAGTTTCCCAGACCACCACGACTTCAAACCGAAGGACATAGAACGAATCAACAGCGAGTTCGACACCCTTCCCTCACCCAAATGCATCATCACTACAGAGAAGGACGCAGCACGCATCGTGGAGACTAAGGGACTCAATGAAGAAGTAAAGAGAAACATTTATATTCTTCCTGTTTGCATCAAATTCATGCTTGATCAGGAAGAGAAGTTTAACGAAAACATTTTAGACTATGTACGCAAAAATTCAAGAAACAGCATCCTGGCTAAAGGAAAGGATGACCACAAGCCCAAAGACGGCCATTATACTGGGAACAGGTCTCGGACAATTAGCTTCAGAAATAACTGACGCATTAGAGATACCCTATTCTGAAATCCCCAATTTCCCTGTTTCTACGGTAGAAGGTCACAGTGGAAAACTAATCTTTGGTAAGTTGGGGGGTGTAGACATCATGGCTATGAAAGGCCGTTTCCACTACTATGAGGGCTATTCGATGAAGGAGGTCACCTTCCCCGTACGTGTGATGTACGAGCTGGGCATCAAGACCCTCTTCGTCTCTAATGCCGCCGGAGGCATGAACCCTGGCTTCAAGATTGGCGATCTGATGGTAATTACCGACCATATCAACTTCTTCCCCGAGCATCCTCTGCGCGGAAAGAATTTCCCCACGGGTCCCCGATTCCCAGACATGCACGAAACCTATGACACTGGACTCATTAAACTGGCCAGCCAGATAGCCCGTGAGAAGAAGATTCGCTTACAGTACGGTGTTTATATGGGTGTTCAGGGACCTACCTTCGAGACCCCTGCCGAGTATAAGATGTACCGCATCCTGGGTGGCGACACCGTTGGCATGAGTACCGTTCCTGAGGTCATCGTGGCCCATCATTGCGGCATCCGCACCTTCGGAATCTCTGTAGTCACCGATCTGGGTGGATTTGACAATCCCGTTGAAGTATCTCACGAGGAGGTGCAGGAAGCAGCCGACAAGGCTCAGCCTATCATGACCGAGATTATGCGCGAGATGATTGTGCGCTCTGAGAAACTGGAACATAACAAGGAAGAGCAGTTCAATACCGACCATCCAACGGAACAGTTTAAGAAGTAATGGAAATAGCAAAATTAGGAGAGTTTGGTCTGATTGACCGTTTGACCAAAGATCTTGAGAACAAAAACGAATCAACAAAGTACGGCGTGGGTGATGACTGCGCCGTACTTCACTATCCAGATAGCGAGGTGCTCGTTACCACCGATCTTCTGATGGAGGGTGTCCATTTCGACCTCACCTATATCGATCTGAAGCATCTGGGTTATAAGTCGGCTATGGTGAATATCAGCGATGTGTTTGCTATGAATGGCACACCTCGTCAGATTACAGTCTCACTGGCTCTCAGCAAGCGTTTTACCGTAGAAGACGTAGAAGAATTCTATGCAGGTTTGAGAATGGCCTGCGAGAAGTGGAATGTAGACATAGTGGGGGGCGATACCACCAGCAGCTACACAGGACTGGCAATTAGCATCACCTGTATCGGCGAGGCAAAGAAAGAATCTGTCGTATATCGTAATGGAGCCAAGAATACCGACCTCATTTGCGTCAGCGGTGACTTGGGTGCTGCCTATATGGGTCTACAACTTCTGGAGCGTGAGAAAAGCGTTTACTATGGTCAGGTGAACGATGCCAAGAAGCGAGGCGACAAGAAAGCACTTGAGGAACTGGCTCACTTCAGCCCAGATTTTGCCGGCAAAGAGTATCTGCTACAACGCCAGTTGCAGACGGAAGCCCGTGGAGATATCATCCTGAAACTTCGCGAGACCAACATTCATCCTACAGCGATGATGGACATCAGTGACGGACTCTCCAGCGAACTCATGCACATCTGCAAACAAAGCCAAGTGGGTTGCCGTATCTATGAAAAGGAACTTCCTATTGACTACCAAACTGCCGTTATGGCCGAGGAGATGAATATGAATGTCACCACCTGTGCCCTCAATGGTGGTGAAGACTATGAACTTTTGTTCACTGTCCCTATTGGCGACTTAGACAAAGTTAAGGAGATAGAAGGTATTCGCCTAATAGGCCATATCACAGAAGAGAAATATGGAAAAATCCTCGTCACACGCGACAATCAGGAATTTGAACTAAAAGCACAAGGTTGGAATCCGCTAAATTAATTAGCGGATTCTTTATTTTGAATTAGCAAGGATTTATCTACATCTTATAGACCACTGCGCCACGAGCAGGCAAATCGATAGCGATCTGTTGGTCGCGCATGAGGACAATAGATTTATTTTGTCCACTGATTAAATCGACAGTCTGATAGGCTCTTTCTTGAATTTCCAAGTAATTGAAAGCATGATCAGGAATAGTCAGATTCATCGTCAAGGGAACATCATCGAAATTGGCAACCACAAGAAGGATTTCATTACCAGCCTTACGTAGGAAAGCATACTGACGATAGTATTGCTGATTTGCATACATCACATCAAACATCTGACCCTCGGATATGGCTTTCTCTGTGCGAGCAATTCCTAACACCTTATTATATATATTTGTAAGAGGCGAGAAATGTGATGCAAACGACCAGTAGTCGAAAATAGTGGTTCGCCCATCGCATCCACTGAATCCTTCTGAATCCATTCCCCTTTCACCCCACTCTTGTCCTGCATAAATCATGAAAGGATTCTTCTGCATGAGGGCATTGACCACCAAAGCAGGAACGGCCTTTTCGCCAGAACCAGCAAAGAAGTCACTGGCAATGCGCTGCTCATCATGATTCTCAAGGAAATAGAGCATATGGTCGCGAATATCATCGGTTTGTTGCCAAGCCCAGGTGATAGCATCCGTATTGCGACGATGGCAAATCACATCGCGCATCGCATCGTACATTCCTACCTTATCGTACAGGTAGTCAAAACCAGAGGCAATGTAATGACGATACTCATTGGGGTTATACACCTCGCCAATGAAACGGATATCAGGATACTGCTCGCGCACTTTTGATGTAGCCCATGTCCAGAAAGCAGCAGGCACCATTTCTGCCATATCGCAGCGGAAGGCATCAACACCTTTTGCTGACCAGAAGAGCAGGATATCGAGCATTTTCTGCCAGGTATCGGGGATGGGAGAAAAGTGACCGATGCCACCAGCATAATAATCGACGCCATAGTTCAGCTTCACCGTCTCGTACCAGTCGTTCATGCCAGGAGCATTGTGGAAACAGTCGTTACCCGTAGCTTTGGCAGGCATCTCCGTATAAGGTTCCTTCTCACCATGATAGAGGTCGAAATAGGGGGTGAAGGGCTGACCAGGACAATAATAGAAATTATTATGCTGTGGGTCAAAGCCGATGTTGGGATTATCATCCTCGCCTAAATCCTTAACGCCAGCAGGTTTGCAGATGCTCTTATACTGACGAGCCACATGATTGGGCACGAAATCGATAATCATCTTCAGGCCAGCACGATGGGTTCGACTGACCAGTTTTTCAAATTCCTCCATTCGTTTGTTGACATCGACAGCCAAGTCTGGGTCAACATCATAGTAGTCGGTGATAGCATAAGGCGATCCGGCCCTACCCTTCACCACCGCAGGATGCTGGCGAGGGATGCCACACTGCGAGTAGTCGGTCATCGTAGCGTGACGAATCACACCAGTGTACCATACATGCGAGACACCCATCTCGCGAATCTGCTTGAGGACAGACGGTGTGAAATCATTAAACTTGCCGCAACCGTTTTCCTCGATAGTACCAAAAGGTTTTCGCGCCTGACAGCGATTGCCATACAGACGCGAAAAGATTTGGTAGATAATAATCTTAGTCGATGCCATGAGCATTTACTTCCTTATTAATCTTAGCAATCATGCCTTGCAGAGCCTTACCAGGACCGCACTCGGTGAAGTCGTCGGCACCATCGGCTATCATATTTTGCACACACTGTGTCCAACGTACTGAAGAGGTAAGCTGAGCAATGAGGTTCTGCTTAATCTCAGCAGGCTCTGTGTGGGGTTTTCCATCCACGTTCTGATAAACAGGACACTTAGGAGTCTGGAACTCTGTCTTCTCAATAGCTGCCTGAAGCTCATCCTTAGCGGGCTGCATCAGGGGGCTATGGAAAGCGCCACCCACCTTCAGAGGCAGAGCACGCTTAGCACCAGCAGCCTTCAACTGCTCACAGGCCTCGTTGATAGCCTCAACATTACCAGAGATAACCAACTGACCAGGGTTATTGTAGTTAGCACAAACCACTACGTTGCCCTCGCGATTGATACCAGCACAGATCTCCTCGACCTTCTCATCAGGCAGACCAATGATAGCTGCCATCGTTGAGGGAGCTGCCTCACAAGCCTTCTGCATAGCCATAGCACGAGCGTAAACCAGCTTCAAACCATCCTCGAAAGAGAGAGCACCGGCAGCAACGAGTGCAGAGAACTCACCCAGAGAGTGACCAGCAGTCATAGCGGGCTGGAAAGCGTCACCCATGCAGATGGCACTGATAACTGAGTGAAGGAATACTGCGGGCTGAGTAACCTTGGTCTGCTTCAGATCATCGTCAGTACCTGCGAACATAATATCAGTGATTCTGTAACCCAGAATCTCGTTTGCTTTCTCAAAAAGTTCCTTTGCTGTTGCGTTGTTGTCGTAGAGGTCCTTACCCATTCCTACGAACTGTGCTCCCTGGCCAGGGAATACGAATGCTTTCATTTTTTTTCTACTTAATTTATTGATGAATAAATGTTTGCGGGTGCAAAGGTACGAATAAGTAATCGAAAAAACAAATCTCAAGATAGAAACTTTCTATAATTCTGATAAACGCTTGCGATAGACTTTCTTCAAATGACGAATGGCTTTGTTACGAATCTGACGAATACGCTCGCGCTTCAACTGCATTTCTTCTGCAATTTCCATCATTGTCATGCGCTCCTGACCTATGCCAAAAAAGGCATTGATCACGTTGCGCTCACGCTCTGACAATGATTGCAAGGCAAATTCCACGACCGATTCTATATTTGAACTGTAAACACGCTCATCAGCCAGTGGAGAATTAGCATCTGCCAGAACTGAAAGAAGACTCACATTCGCCTTAGAGCCTAATGGAGAATCTACAGAACGAGAATGGCCATTTTTATCACTCTCTAAACGCTGTTCTGCACTTTCCTTGTTCAGTGCTTTCTCTATCTGTTGACGGATAAACGTAACCGCATAGTTGACAAAACGCAATCCAAAACTGGCATCAAACTTACGGGCTGCCTTCATAAGGCCAATATTACCTTCGCTTACCAAATCTTCCATTTCAAGACCCTGGCCCTGATACTGTCTGGCAATGACTACAACAAAGCGTAAGTTGACCTCTATCAGACGGTTCAATGCACGATTATCGCCTTTCTGAATACGTGCCGACAAACAGGACTCTTCTTCCTGAGAAAGCAACTGCTCACGTCCTATCTCGTCCAAGTACAAATTTAGAATATTCTCTTTCATTTTGCAAAGATAACAACATTTTTCATATTTTTCATTGCGAATCGTTTTTTTTTTGTATCTTTGCGCTCAGATTCACATGTAAAGTAAAAATAAACTATGGAACAGCAAGAAGAAAAGAAAGCACTTACATTGAAAACGCTGACGAAAAGTACCGTTTGGGACATCCAGGAAAACGACATTTTCCGTATGTGGGAAGCTGCAGACAAGGATATTGAGCTGAGGGAAAATATGCGCCGCTGTATTGATATCATTCGTTCTGCCTTCATGATAGAAGAAGTTCCCAACGACTCTCAGATATTCAAAACAAAATACGAAAAGCAGGGCTACAAAATTGGTCAGGTTAAACTCGATGACAATTCAAAAATCACATGGGCTATTAAAAAACGTCCTATCATGCGCGTTACCGATTTGACCTACGAGAACATACGCCATATTACGGCAGCTAAACTCATCGAGGTACTTGACCGCAACTTTGGTGGTGGATGGGATTCCCTGTCGCAAAGTATCAAGGATATCATTGAGAGTGGCTTCGACATCTCCACGACAACACTTCCTAAAGACCGTCTGCACAAAAAAGGAGGTCTATACGAAAAGAAGTTAGAAGATGGCTTTGAAGTACTGGAAGTGGAAAAAGGCACATGGGTAGAAGCCATCTTTGCTAAGGTTAAACCAGAAGCAGAGAAGCCTCGCATGAAGTTTAACACGCATAGTGACAACGACGAGGAGGATGACGATGAGGATGTAGAAATAGAGGACAACTACAACAAGCCCGATGAGGACGATGTTGAGATTGAAGATCCTAATGATGACGATATCACAGAGGACAACTATTCTACTATGATGGACTTAGGCAGCGGCGATCCTGACGAAGAGGCAGAGAACCTCTCTGAATACGGTGACGAATAATTATCCAGAGCACCATAAAAGGGAACCAACAGAGGTTCCCTTTCATTTTTTCTTATTATTACTGTCCGCTAAAATTTTCTTATAGTATCTTTGAGATTTCCGTGTATATTCGTTGAACCGGTAGCCCCATCACATTGAAATAGCTACCATTCAACTGTGTAACGCCAATATAGCCAATCCATTCCTGAATACCATAGGCTCCCGCTTTGTCGAATGGCTTATACACAGAAACATAATGATTGATTTCTTCTTCTGACAGCGTCTTAAACGTCACATCCGTTGTTACAGAGAAATGACGCTGCTCTTGCTTCGTAGTCAGACAGACACCTGTTGTAACCTGATGGGCCACACCACTTAGTTTACGCAGCATACGGCGTGCATCATCGGCATCAACAGGCTTACCCATCACTTCATCACCCACAATAACTACGGTGTCTGCCGTGATAATCAGGTCATTGTCAGCCATCAGATTGCGATAAGCCAACGCCTTTTCACGGGCAATATACTCTGCTATCTGACTTACGGGCAGGTCCTTCGGATAGCTTTCTTCGATATCTGGCAACACCTTTACTTCAAAAGGAATGCCCAGCCCCCCCAACAACTCACGTCGACGCGGCGAGTTACTGGCCAATATGATATGATATTTCTGCAAATTCTCAAGCATCACCATCCAAAAGCTTTTTCGTCCTTCAACCATTTACCCTGAGCACGAAGTACCTGTTCTACGACATCACGTCCGCAGCCGTAGCCACCGTCACGATGACTGACGTACAGGCTCACTTCCTTAACTTCCGTACAGGCATCCTTAGGACAAACGGGACACCCTACCCTGCGCATCACCTCAAGGTCGGGAATATCGTCGCCCATATACATCACCTCGCCTTCACTCAGACCGTATTTCTCAAGAAAAGCCTCATAGGTCTTGATCTTCACCGAGCACCCCACGTAAATATCCTGTACACCAAGTGCCTCGTAGCGCACTCGGATAGATTCCACATTTGCACCTGTCATAATAGCGACATGAAGCCCCATCTTTACAGCCAATTGAATGGCATAACCATCCTTGATATTCACCGTACGCAAAGGCCATCCATCAGCACCCAGCGTAATGGTCTCGGCAGAGAGTACACCATCGATATCGAAAATGATAGCGCGTATCTTGTTTAAATCGTAGTTTATCATTTGCCTGTATTTTGTATGCTTTTACTCATTAAATCATATATCTGCTGCATCTCAGGTTCATTGGAGAGAAGAGCCTTCTGTGCCTCCATCACGTTTTCATCACCTCGCACGGCAGGTCCCGTCTGTGCTTCACGAGGATGTATTGTCTCCACTTTCTCTGCGGTCTCCCTGATTAGCGGCAACATCACGTCAAACGACAAGCCATGCGCCTCCAGAATTTTGGAAGAAAGGGTGAAACAATGATTGGCAAAATTGCAGGCAAAGACAGCCGAGAGATGCAAATAGCGCCTCTCGTCGCTTGAGAACTCATGCACATAGGGACTCACCGACTGTGCCAACGTCAGAGCCAGACGGAGTGTAGAAGCATCATTCCCCTCTATAAATATATGTACACGCGAGAATTCCACTGCCTTTTCCTTTGAGAACGTCTGCATAGGATAGAGCACCCCGCAATGTGTATGGGTACCAAAGACCGACATAGGGATAGATCCAGCGGTATGAAGAAACGCCTGCCCTTCCCTACCTACTCGCAACTGCTCTATAACAGCGGGCAACACAGAGTCCTTCACAGAGAGGATAAAGACATCGGCATCAAGAGGCAAGGCCTCTATACTATCCGTAGGCACACCACCAACCAGAGCACTCAAGGCAGAAGCCGACTCCATCGTACGGCTATAGACAGCCTTAATCTGATGACCGGCATCCTTCAAAGCCCTCGCCAGATGAGTAGCCAATCGACCTGCACCTACAAATACAATATCCATACCCACTTAAGACTTCTCACTTACCACTTCTCTATGTGTACGTTTTCCCACTTCAGTTTATCTTCATTCTGAGGCTGACGTTCATCTGCCTTATGTCCTATGGCAATGACACAAAGCACGCTATAGTTCTCAGGAATATCCAAGATACCACGTATCACGGTATCAGCACTTGTGCCATCACTTAACCCACGACCACGCATCTGCACCCAGCAGGAGCCAAGTCCCAATTCCTCTGCCTGATACTGCATAGAGATTGCAGCTATTGAGCCATCTTCTATCCAGCAGTCGTTCTGCACAGGATCACCCAGTACAACAACTGCCAGTGGGGCACCCTTCAGGAACTGACCGCCCATCTCTTTGGCATCCGATAATTTCTCAAGGTCCATCTTATCATCTACCACCACAAACTGCCAGGCACGCTGGCTCTTCGATGTAGGTGACATCAGGGCGGCACGAAGGATCAGTTTTACATCCTCACCATCAATTTCCTGTTCCGTAAACTTACGATGCGAACGGCGCATTTGCGCCAAGGTCTTAAAGTCTGTCATTACGCTTTTGATTTAATATTTTCATGCAAAGGTAACAATTTCTGTCAAAAACACATTCTTTTTAAGAAAGATTTTGTATTTTTGCGGCCGATGAGCGAACTAACCATTAACATCTACACCAAACAGAGTCATCTGCCTGTGTCGCTGCGTGAAGAGAATATCTTCCACAGCACCCAGTATTTCAGATTGGCTAAGAAGACATCACGACTAAAGCCCTACATGGTTACGGTTGAGACAGAGGACGGCACAATAGCCGCCCAGATGCTGGCACTGGTACGTTATCGCTCTTCGCTCTTCCCCCCTTATCTCTATCGTCATTGTATGATTCTGGGCGAAGGAGTCTATCATCCTCAATACAATGAGCAACGTGCCACGTTGTTTGGAATGATGTTGGAACAACTGACTGCCAAGATAGGCCGTTGGACGCTATACATTGAGGTGAGCCATCTGAGTAATAAGATGTTTGCATACAAGCAGTTACGAGAGCAGCACTACTTTCCAGTCCGATGGAACAGCATTCACAACTCGTTGCACTCACATACACCAGAAGAACGCATCAGCGAGCGCATGAAACACCGTATCGAGATGGCATACAAACGTGGTGTCATCACCGATGAGGTACAGACGGAAGCTGACTTCCAGGATTTCATAAAACTGCTGCGTCACCACAACTGGCTCAAGCCCAAACGCTATATTCCTGCCGATGAGTTTTTCAGGGGGTTACAAGAAAGTGATAACGGACGACTTTATGTGACGCGTTACCGTGGACGCATCATAGGATGCTCAGCCTTGGTATATAGTGAAAACCAGGCCTATCTATGGTATGCTGCCTATCGACGTAAGACCTACGCATTCCTGCATCCGGCTGAACTCACCATCTGGCACGCTATCAAGGATTCTCACACTAAAGGCTATGAGCACATCTTCTTCCTGGACGTAGGTCTTCCATACAAGAAGAATGCATACCGTGACTTTATTCTCAGTTTTGGTGGCAAGCCCACCAGCAGCTATCGCTGGTTCCATTGTACTATCGGATGGATAAACGATATGTTATCATGGTTTTATAGGGATTAAGATAATAAAAGCCTGATTCCTGCGTTATTACCTTTGATGAAACAATTTGCCAAAAGACACATATTGCTGTCTGCCATGCTCTTGGCAGGCATGATAGCTATGGCTCAATCGTTCACCTTAAAAGGTAAGGTTACTGACGAAGACGGCAATGCTTTAGAGCTCGCTACTGTTTCTTGTTTGGAACAAGCAACGGTAACGATGACAAACCTGAATGGTGAATTTCAAATGAAACTGCAATCGGCCGACTCCATCGTTGTGAAGTTCTCGATGATTGGCTATAAATCACGCACCCGCGTACTTCGCAACCCCAAGACGACACAGACTCTTCAAATACAACTCTTTCCAATGGATGAACTCAATGAAGTGGTCGTCACAGAAAAACGCCGTCAGACAGACGCAATGGAGCAGTTGGACATCAAAGACATCAAGGCCGTACCCTCTACAAGCGGCAATGCCGTAGAGGAACTGATTCAGCAACAGGCCGGTGTCTCAACCCACAATGAGCTGTCCAGTCAGTATAATGTCCGAGGAGGTTCCTTTGACGAGAACTCCGTATATATAAATAATGTGGAAGTCTACCGTCCACTACTCATCCGTAGCGGACAACAGGAAGGTCTATCCGTTATTAACCCCGACATGGTGGAGCGTATCGGCTTTTCCAGCGGTGGCTTCTCTGCCAAATACGGCGACAAGATGTCGAGTGCCCTTGACATTACCTACAAGCGTCCGAAATCCTTCGAGGCATCTGCTATGGCATCACTTTTGGGAGCAAGTGCCTATGTAGGCATGAGCAACAAGAAGTTCTCGATGAGTCACGGCTTACGCTATAAGACCAACCGTTACCTGCTGGGGTCTTTAGAAACAACTGGCGAATACCGTCCCAACCAGTTGGATTATCAGACCTATATCACTTATGAGCCTAACAGACGATGGACATTAGATTTCCTTGGTAACATCTCAGAGAACCACTATAATTTCATCCCTACTGATCGTGAGACATCATTTGGTACGATGAATGATGTCAAGACCTTCAAAGTCTATTTCGACGGACAGGAGAAGGATATATTCCGTACGCTCTTCGGCACAGCAGGCATCACACGACATTTTAGCGATTCCACACACGTCAAGCTACTATGGTCGGCCTTCCACACCAAGGAGCAGGAATGTTATGACATCCAGGGACAATACTGGCTGAATGAAGCACAGAGTAGTGACAATCTGGGTGTTGGCACCTATGCCGAACATGCACGTAACTACCTCACAGCCGACGTACAAAGCCTGAAACTGACATACAATCGCCGTTTCCGTCAACACGATGTTGAAGCTGGCCTAACCTATAAGTGGGAGCATATCAAGGAACAGAGCCGCGAATACGAGATGCGCGACTCCAGCGGTTATTCCATACCACATACTGGCAATCGGCTGGACCTCATCTATACGCTCTCGTCAAGAAACGACATCAACTCCACTCGCATAGAAGGATACATTCAGGACATAGTACGGTGGCACCACGACGACTCGCATTTCACATTGAACTACGGCGTGAGATTCGCACACTGGTCGTTTAACAAGGAAACCATACTCTCGCCTCGCTTATCGCTGGCAATAGTTCCTGCGTTCAACCAAGACCTTACCTATCGCTTTGCAACAGGCATCTATTACCAAGCACCTTTCTATAAGGAACTACGCGATACAACCACTTCAGCAAGTACAGGCATTACAGTGGTTACACTCAATAAAAACATCAAGAGTCAGCGTTCGCTACAGTTCATTGCAGCAATGGACTATCGTTTCCAGATGAAAGAACGTCCGTTTAAATTTACCGCAGAAGCCTATTACAAAGCCCTTTCGAATCTGATTCCCTATAATGTTCAGAACGTAAAGATAACTTATTACGGAGAAAACCTTTGTTCTGGATATACTGCAGGTCTCGACCTGAAACTCTATGGTGAATTCGTACCTGGCACAGACTCTTGGCTGTCGTTCTCAATCATGCGTACACAGCAGAAGATGAACGGACAATGGCTTTCCATGCCTACCGATCAACGCTATGCGCTAAACCTGCATTTTACCGACTATTTCCCTGGTACAGAGCGATGGAAGATGACACTACGTCTGGCCTATGCCGACGGACTGCCTTTCGGTGCGCCGCACAGAGGACTTGAAGGACAGAACTTCCGTGCACCAGCATACAAGCGAGCCGATATCGGAATGAGCTATCTGGTTTTCGATTCAGAAAAAGCTTCAAGGCAATCTGTCATAAAAAAAGTGTGGTTAGGCCTTGACTGTCTGAACCTCTTTGGCATTTCCAATGTCAACAGCTACTATTGGGTAACAGATGTGACCAATCGTCAATGGGCGGTACCCAACTATTTGACAGGCAGACAAATCAACGGAAAATTTAACATTGACTTCTAATTGTTAAACTTTCATAAAACGATATCTTTTTAGCCTCGTTTGTCGATAAATTGTCTTAACTTTGCAAGCAAAAACAAAAAATAGACATAAACCAGGTACAAATCATGAAAAAAATTGCATTATTTCTTTTTGCTGGCCTATTTTTAGCCAGTTGTTCTGATCACACAAGTGATGCTATTGATGGCACACAAGATGCTATTCTTGACAAGGAAGCCATCAAAGCCAATGCACAGAATGTCTTTGGAAACATTGATACCAATCAGAATTGGAGTTCAATCAAACAGGGAGCTGTTACCATCACGCCTTTGAACGGAGTTTCTAAGGTACAGATTCTGACAGAGCCTCCTGTGGGACAAGCCAATCCTACTATTTTGAATGAAGCTACAGTTCAGAATAACGAAGAAAAGGTGACGCTTGTTTTCGATGCCCCCAACGTATATGATGTACTGTTTGCTGCATGTGTTGACAACAATGGAAAATACTTTGTTAAAGCATTCAGCACTGGCGAGAAAGAAGTCAGCTTCACTGAGTCTGCCGCTGCTTCTCGCATGACTAGAGGCGATGAAAACACCTATCCTTCACTGAGTGCTATAGTGCTGGGTGATCCCGCAAAATCTTTCAACGCACTCCGTGCAGAAGAAGCCAAAGAACTGGGCTACACCGTTTACTACGACCAGACTGGAAACAAAGGATCTAAAAGAAGACATACTGAATGGAACAACGGCTCTTGGCTGAACGATTATTTATGGTCACCTGTTAATGCCACAAGCAATGGCTGGCAAATTAAGGATGGTGCCATTCAGAAAGCTGTCGATGACTCTGAAGACTTGACAACAATCCAGTGGTTGGTAAAATACTACCTCCCCAAGACAGATGGAGAAATCGTAACTGGCAATGGTAACAAGACAAACAACTGGAAGAGTTTAGTAGAAGGCACAAACTACTTTAAGGAGTTTAAGAACCATTTTGTCAGCTCAGGTGAGCCTTTGACCATTATTCCCCTCCAGATGAATACCACTGAAGGTGCCTATAACACCATCTACTATTACTATTTTGACCCTGTCAAGAATGCTGACAAGCTAAAAGATGACCAGAAGTTGGCTGAGTTCATCAAGAGTCTGCCAAAGTTCAAAGCACTCCATGGTTACAAGGGCGATGATGGAAAGTACCACAGAGACACCCAGTACCTGCTTCCCTACTATGGTGATAACGCAATCACAGCTGGTGCAACACCCCAGAGTCTTTCAATCCCCGCTGGCTATTACATTGGTTTCCTCAATCAGAAAGCAAAAGGAGAATCCACTACTGAGTGTTTGAATGGATGTACCTATGGTTACGGTCCTTTGAATATCGAGAACAACCATATCTTTGGTCACTATTTCTCGGCCCTGAGCACCGACATCAGCATGGAGTCTGTCAAAGAGAACGGCAATAAGTTAGAGACCCAAACGAAAAACGGAAGCACCCCTTACGGCATGACATGGGACAGCCCACGTATCGGTATCTTTAGTGCCAACAACAAGGCATACCTTTGTTTCGAGGATGGTGCCGACTGTAACTTCAGTGATATGATCATTGAAATTTCCAGTGGTATAGTGATTGAAGAAGAGCCTGTTAAGCCTGCTGCTGCTTCTTACATCATGTGCTTCGAGGATGAGCCCGAGACAGCTGACTACGACATGAACGACGTTGTGCTTCTCGGCGAACGCCTGAACGACACCCAGATTAAGATTACCCTGCTTGCATGTGGTGCCTACGATAAGCTGGAAATCAAAGACCTGCTGAACTCAAAGATTTTTGGCGGCAAAGAAATTCACAAATTCTTTAGCGTTACTCCTGGTGAGAAATTCATCAACACCAAGAAGGGTGAGCCATATATGACACCTACATCTCAGAACTACGAGATCTTCAATATCGACAAGACCGTCAGCGTTGAGGACTTTATGAGCAAGATCACTGTCAAGAACCAGACAACAGGAAAGACCATTGGTATGCCTAAGGCTGGCGAGGCTCCCTACGCTATCATCATTCCTCTGAACTTCAGATATCCTCAGGAGCAGTGCTGCATCACTATTGCTTATCCTAAGTTCAAGCAGTGGGCACAAAACCGCAACGAAGCTACCGACTGGTATCTCCACGGTGAGGAGTTCTGGCTCTACAAAGAGGCACCCGCTGACGCGGAATAATACACATACAAAACACACATCTCAAAGAGATTATTGCCAACTTACAGGCAATAATCTCTTTTTTCTTATTAAAAAAGACAAAAAGGTAAGGCAATATCATTTATCTTTTGTAACTTTGCACCACAAATATAAGTATAAACTTTTATCAATATGAAAATTTCACACATTGAGCATCTGGGCATTGCCGTCCAGAGCATTGAAGAGAGCCTGCCGTTCTTTACCGACGTGCTGGGTCTGGAGTGTTATGCAACAGAAGTTGTTGAAGACCAGAAAGTGAAGACTGCCTTCCTGAAGTGCGGCGAGGTGAAGCTGGAGCTCCTGGAGCCCACAAGTCCTGAAAGCACCATTCAGAAATGGCTCGACAAAGGCAATAAGGGCGTTCATCATGTAGCATTCTGTATCGAAGACGGTGTTGCCAACTCATTGGCTGAGGTCAGCGAGAAGGGTGTACGCCTGATTGACGAGAAACCCCGCAAAGGTGCAGAAGGACTGAACATTGCATTCCTGCACCCCAAGAGCACATGCGGCATACTGACGGAACTGTGTGAACACCCTGAGTAAACACGTAATAACGAAATAACGTAATAACGTAACAACAAAAAATGAGTAAGCAATTAGAAAAGATCAAACAACTCATCGAGAAGCGCGAACAGGCTCGTCTCGGTGGTGGTGAGAAAGCTATTCAGAAGCAGCACGAACGTGGAAAGTACACAGCCCGTGAGCGTATCGACATGATTCTCGATCCAGGTTCGTTCGAGGAGTACGATATGTTCAAGGAGCATCGTTGCCATAACTTCGGTATGGAGAAGAAGCAGTTCCTGGGCGATGGTGTCGTAGCAGGTAGCGGTACTATCGACGGCCGTCTGGTTTTCATCTTTGCACAGGACTTCACCGTCCATGCCGGTTCTCTCTCTGAGACCATGAGCCAGAAGATCTGCAAGGTGATGGATATGGCTATGAAGATGGGCGCACCTTGTATCGGCATCAACGACTCGGGTGGTGCACGTATTCAGGAGGGTATCAATGCCCTTGCCGGTTACGCAGAGATTTTCGAACGCAACATCCTGGCTTCAGGTGTAATACCACAGATTAGCGGTATTTTCGGTCCCTGTGCCGGTGGTGCCGTTTACAGTCCTGCCCTTACCGACTTCACACTGATGATGGAAGGCACATCATATATGTTCCTTACTGGTCCTAAAGTGGTGAAGACCGTTACTGGCGAGGATATCGACCAGGAGCATCTGGGTGGTGCCAGCGTTCACGCTACCAAGAGTGGTGTGACCCATTTCACCGCAAAGACCGAGGAAGAAGGCCTGCAGATGATCAAGACCCTGCTCTCGTATATTCCTTCAAACAATATGGAGCTGGCTCCTCGCAAGCAGTGCACCGACCCCATCAACCGTATGGAGGACAGCCTGAACGAGATTATCCCAGAGAACCCCAACGAGGCATACGACATGTATAAGGTAATCGGTGCCGTTGTTGACGAAGGTGAGTTCTTCGAGGTACAGCCAAAGTTTGCAAAGAACATCATCGTAGGTTTCGCACGCTTCAATGGTCAGAGCGTAGGTATCGTGGCTAATCAGCCCTCTTGCTACGCTGGTGTGCTCGACGTGAACGCCTCACGTAAGGGTGCTCGCTTCGTACGTTTCTGTGATGCCTTCAATATTCCTATCGTTTCATTCGTCGATGTTCCTGGCTTCCTGCCTGGTACCGGTCAGGAGTACAATGCCGTCATCCTGCACGGAGCACAGTTGCTCTATGCTTACGGTGAGGCTACAGTACCCAAGATCACCGTCACCCTGCGTAAGTCATACGGTGGTTCACACATCGTGATGGGTTCTAAGCAGCTCCATACCGACCTGAACTACGCTTGGCCTTCAGCCGAGATTGCCGTGATGGGTGCATCTGGTGCCGCTGCTGTGCTCTACGCTAAGGAAGCTAAGGCTAAGAAGGAAGCCGGTGAAGACGTGAAGGCATTCATCGCTGAGAAGGAGGATGAGTACAACGAGCTCTTCGCTAATCCTTATCAGGCTGCCAAGTACGGCTATATCGATGATGTCATCGAGCCACGCAACACCCGTTTCCGCGTATGTCGTGCACTGGCTCAGCTCGCTACCAAGCGTGATGCCCTGCCCGCTAAGAAGCACGGAAATATTCCTATGTAATTGAAGATTGAAGATTGAAAATTGACAATTATGAACAAGAATGAAGTATATGCTGCCATCGCTATGGCTCTTCATGAGCATCTTGGCAACAACGTCCACGATGTGGAGCCCGGCATCATCACGATTGCCGAGCATGCCACCCAGTGGAACGGCTATGCCCAGACAATGACAGCACACCCTTAAATCACAAATGAAATGAAAGAATACAAGTATACTATCAACGGAACGAAGTACGAGGTTGCCATTGGCGACATTGAAGAGAATATCGTTACCGTTACCGTCAATGGTGAAGCGTATAAAGTGGAGATGGAAAAGGAAGCCGAGCCCGAGAAGAAAAAGCCCGTGCTGGGCAAGCCTGCAGCTGCCGAATCCGCTTCCGACGAACCCGCTGCCAACAAGGCTGCCGTCAACAAGAACAACGCCATCAAGGCTCCGCTGCCTGGCGTTATCACCGACATCAAGGTCGCTGTAGGCGACGAGGTTCAGATTGGCGATACCGTTATCGTGCTCGAAGCCATGAAGATGGCCAACAATCTGCAGGCAGAGAAAGCCGGTAAGGTGACTGCTATCTGCGTAAAGATTGGCGAGAGCGTAATGGAAGACGATGCGCTCGTTGTCATTGAATAAGCAAACCGCCTAAGTTGCGCACTATGCCACTTAGCATATATCTAAGTATGCCATTTACGATGCGTAAATGGCATACTTTTGTAATCCCACCATTTATTCATATTCTGTAGGATCATCAATCCCCGCATCCGCTAAGGCCTCTTTTCGTTCTACGCAGGTGCCGCATTTTCCACAATGCTTCTCGCCGCCTTTATAGCACGACCACGTCTCGGCATAGTTGATACCTAATTCCTTGCCCTGTGCAGCAATCTGCCCCTTCGTCAAGTTCGTGTAGGGCGAGATGAGATGCACCCCATTATACGTACCGGCATGAGCCGCAGCATCGAAAGCCTCAACGAACTCTGGTCGGCAGTCAGGATAGATGGTATGATCACCACCATGATTAGCCATCATCACATACTGCAACTCACGACTCTCAGCCATACCCGTTGCAATGCTCAGCATGATACCGTTGCGGAAAGGCACCACCGTAGACTTCATATTCTCGTCGGCATAATGTCCCTCTGGGATTGCCTCAGAGCCTTTCAGCAACGAGCTCTCGAAATACTGGCCCATAAACTGCAGGGGAATCACGATATGTTCAATACCCAGTCGCTCGCAATGCAGACGGGCAAACGGGATCTCGCGTGCATTATGGTTAGCCCCATAGTCAAACGATATAGCCAGTGCTATGCGCTCCTGGTAGTCATAGAGCAGCGTCACGCTATCCATGCCACCGCTCAGAATCAAAATACTGTCTTTTTTCTGTTCCATGTTGCAAAGGTACGAATAAGCGAGTAGAATGCAAAAGAAAAAAGTATTTTTCTTTTGCATTCTCGAGCAACCGTACCTTCGAGGTAAGCCATCTTGCCCCTTGCTCCTTCTATCACACTATTCAACTGGTGCCATAATATTTTTGAATAATGCTCCGCAAAATAATGTAAGTCACTATCTATCAGCAAGATAAGTGCGGAGCATTTTTGAGACGACAAGAAATTGCAGATTTGGATCGTTTTGTAGCAAGACAAAGAGGTGTAGTGAAAATGCTCCGCAGTTCCATGCCCTTCCACAGGGCATTTCCACGAATTTGCGGAGCATTTTATTAAGTTTTCTCAGGATTTATATAAGCAATCCTAACTATGCCATTTAGCACCTCTAAGTATGCCATTTATAATCATAAGTAAGCCATTTACAATCATAAGTAAGCCATTTATAATCATAAGTAAGCCATTTACGATCATAAGTATGCCATTTATAATCGTAAGTATGCCATTTATAATCATAAGTATGCCACCTAAATTCCGCAGCACTTTAGTTTAACTTTCTTTATAAGTTCCTGAGCAACAAAAAGTTGCTCAGGATTTTACCATATCAGATTTTTCACTTACCTTAGTGTTGCAAATAAAAACAAGCAAAAATCATCAATGACATGGCAAAAGTAAATATAAAAGGTTGCCCCATGAGTTTCTTTAGGGATGTTGCCAATGCTATAGCAGGACGGATTGTCATAATTCGTTCCAAATCGTCTGCCAGCATCTGTGTGGCAATATTCACCACTTTATAATCACTCGCATCAATGCAAATCGTAGCCTTATCCAACGGGAACCAATTGGTATGGACTTTTTCTGAAACTTTAGGAAAGCCTGTCATGCCGTTACTACGTATCGGTATCATGAAAAACAGACTACATAATAAAAAGATTGTTTTACTCAATTTTTACCATAATTTTACAATAATCTAACCCATCACTTCATCGAGCACCATCTTCAGTACGAAGCCGGTTGCAAAGCCAATGGTGCTAAGGTTGTAGTGTGACCGCTAGAGGCTTTGGGAATCAGTTCCTCAATCCTGTAAACAGGGATGTAAAACTGCACTTACTGGCTGTGTTGACAATCAGTAACACCTTACCTTCAAACTGTGAGAAAGCAATCTCATTAGGTTCTTGAATCGGGTGCGAACTCGTTTCCAAATTTCCAGATATAGCTACGCAGGCTACTATGATACCATTGCTTCGTCTCTTGAAGGAACGACTTCATATCTTCCATGTAGTAATATTCTATCCAACCATGGACATAATCCGTAAAACGTTGCTTCAGCCATAAGAAGCCTTTGCCATTATTACGCTTTGTGATGGATTTAAGTTCACGGACATACTTGTCCTTTCTCTTCCTTGTCTCAACAGAGAGGGGTCAGCGTACTACTACTTTCTTGCCATCCACGATGTAAATGCCGCGCGGAAGCCCATATAAGGTTGTCGAGGATT